>NZ_SMCQ01000015.1 GCF_004343035.1 Longibaculum muris | reverse complement strand
TTTATCAAAAAAGATAACCAGCTGGTAGTTTGTCATTACCATAAGTGGTAATTGTTAAACCAACCTTTTTGGTTATCTTTATTTTACCATTAACAGTTGAGGCTTATACTTCTTTTCTAGAATGGATTGTTTGATACTTTCCTTATTCTTTTCAAAGTATTCATCAATTTCATATACTGTCATCTTATCAACTCCCGCTGCACCTTTATGACTCTTGACTCTTTTGATTGCCTCATTTAAGTTTTCATCACTTAAAATCACTTTTATTAATTCCATGTTGCTGTTTCTCCTTCCTCTTGTAAATATATTTGGAACCATTCCCTCTACCTTCATCCTCATAGAATTACGTTTTCTAATTACAGGATTATCCTCGATTTCGAACTGTCCAAACATTGCTTGTGGTGAGTAACACCATATAAACATTAGGTCCTTTGATATTGGTGAGATACCTACTACGACCTCAGCTGACTTCCCTTAGTTAACCATTTTCGACCGATGGTACCATTGCTGATTTTAAAGTTTATTGGACTTCATCGTCTAAGGGATCTCCCGGGGTAATTCACTAATCCTATCTCTTTCACAACGCCTTGATTTACTGTCTTGGTTTTACGTTTACCTTTTGGACTTCGATTTGTTCGGCAATCTTATCCACCATTTAGCCTTATATCAAGTTTCTGTTCGTACGCTCAAAAGAGTCGCTACACCACTTCCTTCATCCATAACATTACTGTTAACGACTTGTGGTTCACTACACTTGGCGGTAACTACCTGTGGTTGGTTTGTCTCCAACTGAATTAGTGCCATGCCCGGCACACCAAAAAAGCCATATGTACTCTTGCATAAGTACATATGGCATTGGATTAATTTATTGATACACTATTCCGTATCCAAAGATATTTTTATTATTCGGTTTGTATTTTCTTTCTCTACATTCATCTTTACTATTTCCTCAATCGTATTTATATAATTATTTTCTACTTTTTCAACAATACCTACATGGTAATATCTTAATATATGACTTACATATTTTGGATCACCAAAATTAGATACTTGAAGTTCTAATACTTTTTCATCATAATAAACTTTAGTATTAACCCTTGTATATCCACCAAAGTTTTCTTGTGCCCATGTAATATATTTCTTGCCATAGTTATATTCCTGTAGCATTAAAGAAATATTCTCCATATCATATCGTTTTGCATATTTTTCAATTGTTTCTTTGTATTCAATGACTTTAACACTTAATGGTTCAGTTGCTGAATTAACAGTTGAATCATAAGACAAACATGCAAATATTCCAATAAATAAAACAATAAAAGTAATTAACAATAACCCTATCCCCATACTCACAAGATTTTTAAAGTTCATTGCAGTTCTCTTGATAAAACTAAATGACTTACCAACAACATTTGATACAGTATTCACTCTATTATGGATTCTTTCTACTCCTTTAGAAGAATGTTGTATCTTCTTTCGATATTTATATGTTATTAATTCTTTTGATTGTTTCATATGCAATGATTAATTAGTTGTTCTTCTAAAAGATAGTCCATTCTTAATTTGACTATTTCTTTTACTGTGAACTGTATTATTCAGAACAGATTTGTTATTTTCATTATCTATTAGTATTTTCATTTTCTCTTTTCACGATGCTTTTTGATAACATAATTTTTAGCTCTGCGAGTTGATTCAAACGCAGTTGTTTCACCGATATGTTCAACTGAACTTATAGCATTTTTACTTGTATCCACATTTTCTTTTGCTATTTTGTCTTTACTTAATTTTATTACTTACTGAAGTATCAATTAATCTGTCTTTAACAGCAACTTGTTTAATACTATTTTCTTTAGTTTTTATCACTATCTCACTCCCTTTCACAACAAAAAAGAACGCTCATTTCTAAGCGTCCTAAAATTTAACTTCTAATTTTATTCGAAACCAATTTTATAACCCGTTTCCTAGAATTAAATCGTTTCTATTTTTATTGATAAATAAACACTATTTTGAATGCTACTGTTCCTTGTTATTCACTGTATTTGAGTAGTTTTTGAAGTTTTCAGCTCCAAATAAACCCCAAAACTGAAATCAATCATATTTTTTATCACTTGTTTTCACTTACCCAAAGTTTTTTATAGAAACTGGATAATTGATATAGGCACGTTTACCACTCATAAAAAATACAACTTTCTTTTCCTTTACTAATCTTCTTAATTTTTCGATATTTAATTGTAATTTTCTGATAAAAGTGTATAATACTTAGTAAGAGAGCAGGAGAATAGGGTGGCTTTTATAAAGTAGCCTTGTTGGAATGTTTTCATGAAGAGAAAGAAACTTCTAATGGTGTCCTTGTAAAGGTCGCTTTAATTAGAGGCTTTTTTATTTTCTCCTTTTAAATAATCATAAATTCTAATCAATCTTCTTAAGTTTGTACGAGTAGATTGTTTAGATGATTTTAGTATCTCACTATCCTGTTCAAACTTGCTTTTTAAATAATTTTCTAAATCATTTAAATTTATTTGTTCTTTTTTCAAATACGCAATATTAAGCATTTGTTTATCTATATCAGTTATTTCTTTCAAAATACTTTGTATATCAACTTGAGGATGTCTACGACGTTCTCTTTCTATTGTTTTAGAGATAATATCTTCAAAATCATTTACAAACAACTTATCGATTCCCTCTATATCTTTAAATTTATCCTCATATAATGAATTGATAGGTAATATACCAGAAACTTGTTTTGCTAGTGTTGGAGCATAAGCTAGTAGGTCTTTAGTATCATATTTAAGATCCTGCATCACAATATTTCTATACCATTGATCTGTAGATATACCTTTTAAACCATTTAAGTTAACTGTTTCTGTTGTCCCAATAGAAATGACTAATTCATCATTTGCAACTCGATCATCATCAATTGTAGCTACTTTAATATTTTTAGTAGGTTCATTAGATAATGTGAATAAATATAATTCATCTTTTAGTACCCTTAGTAGACGAACAGGTATTTTCATTTTCTTTTTCCCAATTGCGTTATAAATCAATGAATAATCAGATAAGGTAATCTTTGTCATTGTAATCATTTTATCATCTTCAAAAGCAAATGATGATTCACCTATCTCATATCCTTCTATTTCAGAATCATATTCAATAAAAATAAATTTTTCTTTCAGTAATTTAACTTGTTCATTTGACATGCATTTAACGATTGAACTTAAAATATCTCTGATATTAGAATCTGAAATATAATACCCCATAAAAATAATTGGATACTCCATAAATATCGTAAGAAGTTTAGCAGCCAAATATTCACGTTTCTCTTTAAATTCTTTATAGTCTTTTTCATTTATAACAATAGACTGAGGATCATTTAATGAACCATGTATTTTATAAACTTCTGCAATACCTTGTAATTGAGAAAACAAGAGTGCTTGTTGCCCTATATAAACTTTATACTCAGATAAATATGTTTCAAAAAACAAATCATAGTTTGTTGTAATAATTCCAGCAATTGATTTTTTCGCAATATTATTCAATAAAGTAACTTCATCTTTTAAATTTGAACATAACACTGATTTTTGTTTTAAATAATAACTCATTTCAGCTTTAAAAGGAGAACATCCCTTCTCTACTTTTTCAAGATAAGTTTCGTCTAAGTTTCTTATTGCAGGGTTCTGAAACCATTCCTTATTAAAATCTTCTTCTATCAATGAAGCTATTTTAGGGTTTATACCATATGGATTACTTTCAAAAGATGCTCGATCTTCATAAGAACGAAATGCAAATGAATCTTTATTTAATTTATCAACCATTACTTTTAATAATCCTATCCAATCAGGTAAATTATAATATCTTCTTGATAACCCTGACCCAACAAATAAAAATGGTATTGTATCCAAACTTTCGATAAGTTGCTCAATTGTTTTGCTCATACTATCATCATTTCTTACCGTCTATTATACAGCAAAATTCTTTTGAACGATATGATAAGGTTATTAGATTAAAAAAATATTTAGTATTACTAATTTGTAATCATTGTAAAATTCTATATTGATGTTTTAAAATCTCAACAACAAATGGTAGCACAACTGATCGAATTTAACCTTGTATGATTAAAAAGTTCACTTATATTTACTCTTATTCAGTACTTTCAAGCGTTTTTAAGCCCCTAATAAGACCCTGAATAACTTTAATATACAAAAAGCGCCGATAAATAGGGGCGCTTTTTCATTGCTTTTATTATTCTACACCAACAATAAATGAATAAACAGGTTGTTTTCCATTTACACATTCAAGTTCAGCTTCATAAGTATCTTCAACATAAGCTTCAATTTCTTCAACTTCTTCATCACTAACATCTTCACCATAAATTAATGTAATGATTTCAGAATCATCATCAACTAAACCTTTTAAAGTTTCTTTTAAAGCTTCAACCTTGCTTGGTACACACGCTGTAATTTCTTTTTCACATAATGCCATATATTGATTAGCTTTAATGTCAACACCATCAATATTAGTATCTTTAATAGCAAATGTTACTTGTCCAGTTTTTACACTTGCTATTGCATCATTCATTTCATCAAGATTTTCTTCTAAAGAAACTTCTGGATTATACATAATACATGCAGATAATCCTTGAGGAATTGTCTTTGTTGGAATAACTTGAACATCTACTTCATCTTCTAAGATAATTGCAGCTTGTTGTGCTGTCATAACGATATTAGAGTTATTTGGTAAAATAATGACATGTTTTGCATGAACATCACGAATTGCTTGAACGATATCTTCAGCAGAAGGATTCATTGTTTGTCCACCACTTACAACATAGTCACAATGTAATTCTAAGAACATATCTTTAATCCCATCACCAGCAGCAACACTAATGATAGCAACTTCTTTTTCTTCTTGTTTTGGAACAATTGGTGTTGCTTTAGCAGCAGGAGTGGCATTTGCTTCTAAGATTGAATTATGTTGTTCTTGCATATTTTCAATCTTTAATTTAATAAATTCACCATATCTTTGTGCAGCATTTAAGGCATTACCAGGTTTTAATGTATGAACATGAACCTTAACAATATCTTCATCTTGAACAACGACAATACTATTACCTGGAAGTCTTTCTAATTCATTTCTTAAACTTTCTTCTTTAAAGGCTTTGATTTTGCCTGGATCTAATCTAAAGATAAATTCAGTACAATATCCATAACCTTCTTCACCATCAGATTCCACATCTACTAAAGCTTCTTTAGTAGAATCATTTTTAATTTCTACTCTTTCAATTTCTTCACCAGCTAATGCAGCCATGAATCCAGTAAAGACTAAAAGCAATCCTGCTCCACCACTATCAACAACTCCAACTTCTTTTAAAACTGGTAAAAGTTCAGGTGTTCTTTCTAGTGATTCTTCAGCTTCTTTTACAAAATACGAAAATACATCTTCAATTTCCATACCCTCTTGAGCATATTGAACAACAGCATCACTAGCTTCTCTAATAACCGTTAAGATTGTTCCTTCAACAGGACGCATAACAGCTTTATAAGCCACCTTAGCACCGTTTTTAAATGCTTGGGCTAATTCTACAGCATTAACTTCTTTTTTCCCTTCAAACGCCATAGAAACTCCTCTAAAGATTTGTGACAAGATAACTCCAGAGTTTCCTCTTGCTCCCATCAATAAACCTTTAGATAATTTCTTTGCAACTTCATAAATATCAGTTGAATCAAGTTTTTCAATTTCACTTGCTCCAGCACTAAATGTTAATGACATATTTGTTCCAGTATCCCCATCAGGCACTGGAAAAACATTTAACGCATCGATTTCAGGATGATTATTGTGAAGCACTATCGCCCCTGTGACAACCATCTCTTTAAACAGCTTACCATCTATGTTCTTCATCTTTAACCTCCATCAATTAATCAATCACTCGAACGCTTTGTACAAAAACATTCACGGCTTCAATATCAATATCTAAAGTTGTTTCTAATACATATTTCACTTTCTTTTGAACCTCATAAACAACTTCAGAAATTTTAACTCCATATCCAACAATAATATATACATTTAAAATAATGCCTGTTTCGCCATCTTCAACGACAATTCCTTTAGCATAATTGTCTCTCCCTAACAAATCATAAAAACCATCTTTCATAATTTTTTGACTAGACATCCCGACAACACCATAACATTCAGTCGCTGCCCCGCCTGTAATACTTGCAACAACATCTAATGAAAGATTGATGTCACCTAAATCAGTTGTTTTTTTGATCATACCTATTCCTCCGATCTTTTTACACTTATATATAGTTATCTATATTATATCTTATTTTTAAATTATTGACAAACATTTCCCACATAATGCATACGCATTATAACCCACTTAAAATCACTTGTAAATGAAAATAACAAAAAAATGTTGAAATATTCATAGTTTTCGTATATGATTATCTCGCATAGATAAAAAACATTTCTTTTAACTTGGTAAAAAAAGTGAAAAAAATGTTTGCATTTTTTAAATATTAATGCTATTATACTAAAGTATGTGAATCACAAGTTGTAAAGGATGGTGAAAAAAATGGCTAGAAAATGTGAAGTTAGTGGTAAAGGACCAATGTCTGGAAATACTCGTTCTCATGCATTGAATTCTTCAAGAAGAAAATGGAATGTAAACTTACAAAAAGCTACTATTTTAGTCAATGGTAAACCAAAAAAAGTAAAAATTTCAGCGAGAGAATTAAGAAGTCTTAGAAAAAGCGCTTAATTATAAAGAATGCATCCTTTGGATGCTTTTTTTATTATACTTTTAAAAAGTCGTTACTCAAAAGCAACGACTAATAACATCTTGAACTGTTCTTGTCCATATACAGCATGAGGATGTCCTGCTGGCATAACAATTGTCTCTCCAACATTTAAAGTATAAGGTTCACCATCAATCGTAATGCACCCTACTCCATCTAAACAATAAACCATAGCATCACCTGATGAACAATGCGTACTAATTTCTTCATCCTTATCAAAGGCAAATAATGTTATACTCAAAGCATCATTTTGAATAAGTGTTTTACTAACAACTTGATGTGGTAAATAAGCAACTTCATCTTTCAACGTTAATACACAACTTTTATCAATATTTTTCATAATTTGTTTCATATAGCTACCTCCATAACTCTATGATACCATTAATTCAATAATATTTACAAAAAAAGATAACATTTCTGTTATCTTTTAAAACCTTTTTTAAATTGATCAAAGATTGATTCTTTCTTAGCAGATTTTCTAAGCTTACCATATAAATCTTTTTCATCACGAGACAACTTTGTTGGAATCTTCACATCAATCTTAACAAATTGATCACCATAGTTATCACTACGTAAATCTTTTACCCCTTTACCCTTTAAACGTAAAGTTGTTCCTGGTTGTGTTCCTTCAGGAACTTTTAATGTCACATCTCCATAAACAGTTGGTACATCTACTTCACAACCTAAAGTCGCATCAACTGCTGAAATTGGAATTGTAATATAGATATTTTTACCATCACGTTGGAAGTGTTGATGTGGTTTCACATAGATTTCTACATACAAATCACCATTAGGACCTCCGTTTGCTCCACGATGTCCTTTTCCTTGAACACGTAATTGTTGATGTGTATTAATACCAGCTGGAATATTCAATTCTACCGTAATATTTTTATTAACATATCCATTTCCATGACAATGTGGACATTTTTCTTTCACAACTTTTCCTGTACCATGACAATCTGGACAAGTTGTTTGATTCACAAAGGTACCAAATGGAGAACGTTGTTGTGTTCTAATTGTTCCTGTCCCACCACATTTAGGACATGTTTGAACATCATTTGGTGTTTTTGCGCCACTACCATGACAATGTGGACATTGTTCATCATAATTAATTTTGATTTCTGTTTTCTTACCTTTAATTGCATCCATGAAGTCAATTTCTAATTGAACAAATCGATCTTCACCACGCATTGGTCCACTTTTTCTTTGACGAGATCCACCTCCACCAAAGAAAGAACCAAAGATATCTCCTAAGTCAACATCTTCAAAGCCACCGAATCCACCGAATCCGCCAGCTCCTCCACCGAATCCACCAGTTTGATCAAATGCAGCGTGACCATATCGATCATATGCAGCCTTTTTATTGTCATCTGACAAAACGTCATAAGCTTCTTGAACTTCTTTAAACTTTTCTTCAGCGTCAGGATCCTTATTGACATCAGGGTGATATTTTTTAGCCATCTTACGATATGCCCGTTTAATTTCATCAGCACTTGCACTCTTAGAAACCCCAAGCACTTCATAATAATCTCTTTTATCAGCCATATTCTCACCTCTCACTCATTAGATAAAACCAAGGCAAAGCCTTGGCTTTATTTTAATTTTTTTCTGTAAAGTCTGCATCAACAACGTCATCATCATTTGATGCTGTACCAGCATCACCTGTTGGATTAGCTCCTTGAGATTGTTGATATTGATATGCTGCCATTTGTTGAGCAACTTGTTCTAATTCAGTCATTTTTGCTTCAAGTGTAGCCATATCATTTTCATCTAATGCTTTCTTTAATTCATCTCTTAAAGCAGTTGCTTGTGATTTTTGATTTTCATCAATCTTATCACCTTGTTCAGCTAATGCTTTATCAATTTCATTAATCATTTGTTCAGCTTTATTTCTTGTTTCAATATCTTTACGTTTCTTTTCATCTTCTGCTTTATTAGCTTCAGCTTCTTTAACCATTCTATCAATTTCTTCATCACTTAAACCAGTTGAGTTTTGAATAGTGATAGATTGTTCTTTTTGAGTTTTCATATCTTTAGCTTTAACATTAACGATACCATTAACATCAATGCTGAATGTAACTTCAATTTGTGGAACTCCTCTTGGAGCTGGTTCGATACCATCTAATTTAAATAAACCTAATTGTTTATTATCTTTAGCCATTGATCTTTCACCTTGTAATACATTGATATCAACAGCTGGTTGGTTATCAGCAGCAGTAGAGAAGATTTGAGATTTTGTTGTTGGAATTGTTGTATTTCTTTCGATTAATACAGTCATAACTCCACCCATAGTTTCAATACCTAATGATAATGGTGTAACGTCTAATAATACGATATCTTTAACATCACCAGCGATAACTCCACCTTGGATAGAAGCTCCCATAGCAACAACTTCATCAGGGTTTACTGATTTATTAGGTTCTTTTCCTAATAATCTCTTAACTGATTCTTGAACAGCAGGAATACGAGTAGAACCACCAACTAATAAAACTTGATCAATTTCACTAGCACTCATACTAGCATCACTTAATGCTTGTCTTACTGGTCCTTCAGTACGCATTACTAAATCTTTTGTTAATTCATCAAATTTAGCTCTTGTTAATGTTAATTCTAAGTGTAATGGACCAGCTGGACCAGCAGAGATAAATGGTAATGAAATTTGAGTTTGCATCATACCAGATAAATCTTTCTTAGCTTTTTCTGCAGCTTCTTTTACACGTTGCATAGCCATTTTATCAGTACTTAAATCAACACCTTGATCTTTTTTGAATTCAGCAACAATCCAGTTCATAACAGCTTCGTCGAAGTCATCCCCACCTAAATGGTTATCTCCAGCAGTTGCTAAAACTTCAAACATACCATCAGCTAAGTCTAAGATAGATACGTCAAATGTACCTCCACCTAAGTCATAAACTAGTACTTTTTGTTCTTTATCTAATTTATCAACACCAAATGCTAAAGCTGCTGCTGTTGGTTCGTTGATAATACGTTCAACATCTAAACCAGCGATTTTACCAGCATCTTTTGTTGCTTGACGTTGTGCATCGTTGAAATATGCAGGAACAGTAATAACTGCTTTTGTTACTGATTCACCTAAATATGCTTCTGCAGTTGCTTTTAAGTTTTGTAAAATCATTGCAGAGATTTCTTGAGGTGTATAGTCTTTACCATTAACATGTTCTTTATAACTTGTACCCATATGTCTTTTAATTGACATAACTGTATCTTTGTTAGTAACAGCTTGACGTTTAGCAGCTTCACCAACAACAATTTCACCATTTTTAAATGATACAACTGAAGCAGTTGTTCTTAAACCTTCAGGATTAGCAATAACTTTAGCTTCTCCATTTTCCATAACACTTACGCATGAGTTTGTAGTACCTAAGTCAATACCAATAATCTTATTTCCCATAAAATTCATCCTCCTTAAATTTATTCATTTACTTTTACTAAAGATGCACGAATAACGCGATCTTTCAATTTGTATCCTTTTTGAAGTTCTTCCACAACAATGTTATGACCAAAATTTTCATCATTTGCAGTCATGACTGCTTGATGGAAGTTTGGATCAAATTCTTTACCTTGTGCTTCAATCACTTCAACACCATTCTTTTGTAAAATGTTCATCAATTGATCAAAAATCATTTGATAACCCTTTAAGAATGTTTTGACTTCTTCACTTGGATTTTGAACATTTAATGAACGTTCAAAATTATCCACAACCGGAAGTAATTCTTCAATAAATGATTGCATCATGAATTTCAATGAATTCTGATGTTCTTTTTCCAATCTTCTTTTTAAGTTTTCCATGTCAGCAAAGACCTTATAATAGTCAGTTTTCCATGTATTCACTTCCTCTTGTAGTTTAGCCATTTGACTCTCTAATGATTCTTCTTTTGAATCCGTTGTTTCCACTGTTTCTTCTTGGTTATCTACAGTTTCTTCAACAACTTCTTCTTCCTTTTTTTCTTCTGCCATTTTTTCACCTCTATTCATCATCTTCATCTTCTTCACTTAGCAACACTTCCTCTAAGCTTTGCGAAATATACTCAACTAAAGAAACCACCTTTTCATAAGGCATACGCGTCGGCCCAATGACAGAAATTGATCCTTTAGATTCATTGCCTGTTTTAAACGAAGCGGATATAACAGAAACATCATTTAAATCTTCAATCGGTGAATCAGAGCCAATACGAACACTGACACCTTCTTCTAATGCAATTGGTTCTAAACTTTTCCAAGATTGCGAATTTTCAAATGCTGTTACTAACCGTCTTAACTTATTAACATCATTATATTCAGGCTGATATAATAAGTTTTCTTTACCAGAGAAGTAAACATGACTGTTGGCAAATTTCATAAATGCCTCTAAGAATGCATTGAACAAAACTTCATGTTCTTTGATTCTTGCACTCAGTATTGGTTTGACATCTCTTTCTAAACGAAATGCGACTTGATTGATAGGCGTTCCATCCAACAATTCATTCATCACATTTACACAACTTGTTAAATCTTCTAAATACGCATTGTTTTTAACATTAAAATTACGATTTTCAACATGTCCTTTATCCGTAACAATAATTGCTGTAACACTATGTTCAGTTAAAGGAACAAGTGTAATATTCTGCAATCGTTCATAGCCAGAATTTGGACCAAGAGCAACCGTTGTTAAATGAGTTAACTCACTCAACATTTGACAACTTTCTTTAATAATTTCATTTAAAGAACGATGTCGATCACCTAAAATCGTTGCCACCTGATTTTTAACTTCATCATCAACACTTGGTTGCATCAAAGTATTAACATAGAAGCGATATCCCTCAGTCGAAGGAATACGTCCTGAAGATGTATGCGTTTTTTCTAAGAAACCATGTTCTTCTAGAAAAGACATCTCATTTCGTATTGTGGCACTTGAATAAGGAAGCTGATACTTTGCCATTAATGTTTTAGAACCAACTGGTTCAGCTGTTTCTACAAATTCTTCAACTATACATTTGAGAATCAGTAATTGTCTAGCTGTCAGCATATTCCAACCTCCTTTAGCACTCCTTTTACCTTTGTGCTAATTACATTATACTCATCCTTTTAGCACTGTCAACCCTTTTGTGCTAAAAAATATAAATAAAATTCTTTTCTAAGTCAAAATGAAGCTATCATCACAATAACAAGCATCATATATAAGCTTTTTTATCCTCTATGATTTCATCAACGCAAAAAAGAGATATGAAAATCATATCTCGTCATCTAAAAAATCAACTAAAATTGTATTTAAATAATTCATTCCTAAAGCTGTTGTTCTTAAATAATGATTTTTGATTTCCAACATCTTCAAGGTTCTATATTTTTCAATTGTATGTTGATACTGCTTTAAAAAATCAATATCGAATTGTTGATTGATTTCATCAATACAAATACCATCAACCAATCTTAATCCCATCATTATCTTTTCAAACAATTCATCTTCCCTTGATAAAAGAACATCTTCTTTTAAATAATGATGGTTGATATATTGTGTTAAACTATTGGTATTTTCTAACCGATGATGATTTTTTAATGAATGAGCTGATATCCCTATACCATCATAATCTTGATAATGCCAATAGACTAAATTATGCAACGAAGGTTTTTGACGATAGTAATTGCTGACCTCATAATGCATAAAGCCTATTTCTTTAAGCTTCTGATTGATATGTTCATACCAATATGCATCTGCTTCATCATCCAATGGCTGATAGTCCTGATTTTTAAGAATGGTATGTTCTTCTAAAATCAAAGAATAAATGGACAAATGTGAAATTTGAAGATCATTTATTAATGCGATATCTTCATCAATATCTTGAATTGTTTGACTAGGCAATCCATAAATCAAATCAACATTGATATCTTCTATTCCCTTTGCATGCAACATTTTTATACATTCTATCGCTTGTTGAGATGTGTGATATCGACCAATTTTTTCTAATAATGAATTATGAAATGTTTGAACCCCGATACTCACTCGATTAATCCCATATTTTATCAATAAATCTATCTTATCTTCATTGATCGATTCAGGATTCATTTCAATGCTGTATTCTTTTACCTGAATAGATAAAGGCTCAAGCATTTTGAATAATGTATCTAATTGTTTAAGCGATAAACTACTTGGTGTCCCTCCACCAATATAAATCGTATCATAATCATCATGAATAGATTTATCTTTTATCTCATATGATAACGCTTCTAAGTATTGATTAGCCCAATCTTCCTTATAAAAAACTTTACAAAAATCACAATAGCTACAAATATGATCACAAAAAGGAACATGAACATATAAAGACTTCATTATAAACCAAATTCCTTTGCTAAACCACCAAGTGAGGTTTCTTTATAAGCACTTGACAAGTCTTTTCCAGTCTCTTTCATAACCCGTACAATAGCATCAAAAGAGACTTTATTTTTACGTAAATAACCAAGTTGTTTAGCCAACATCGCTGCATCCAAAGCACGCAATGACCCATAGCCATTTCTTTCAATACATGGAATTTGAACATATCCACCTACAGGATCACAAGTCAATCCAAGATTGTGTTCTAAGCCCATTTCCGCAGCATATTCAATTAATGAATTATTTAATTCATAAATCCATGCCATAGTTGCAGCTGCCATTGCACACGCTGTTCCTACTTCAGCTTGACAACCTCCATCAGCCCCAGAAATTGTTGCATTTTTCTTCACAACATTACCAAATAACCCACCAATCGCAAGAGCCTTTATCAAATCTTTCTTTTCAATATGTAGCTGTTTATGACAATAATATAAAATAGCTGGCATAATTCCACTTGCTCCACATGTTGGAGCAGTTACGATTTGACCTCCATCAGCATTTTCTTCTGCCACAGCATAAGCATAACTAGAAATAAATAATCTTTCACGATCAGCTTCTCGACGCGTATTTTGAGCTTGCTGATACATTGATTTAGCAACTCTTTTTAACTTCAATTTTCCATGAATAATGCCTTCTTTTTTAAGCCCATTTTCAACACTAAAAAACATTGCTTCTAAAATATCAGAAAGATAATGATCAAAATCTTCACCTTCATACTCTAAAACATAGTCATATAAAGAGATTCCTTTTTCATCAACATATTTTAAAATCTCATCCATCGTATTTTGTGGATAGACTTCAACCGGTGTTTCTTCCATATCACCTTTAAAAAGAATCGATCCACCCCCAATTGAATAAACTTCAATTGCCTTTATTTCCTGATCTAATTCATCAAAAACATGAACAATCATTCCATTAGGATGAAATGGTAAAGCATCACTTTTAAATGAAAAAGTCACTGGTATAGGGGCAAATGTTTTTTCAATAATATAATCAGTTAAATGGCCTTTCCCCGTCAAAGCTAAAGAACCATGTAAATCAACATGAAAACGATGAGCTTCTGGATACATTTCCATAACTTTTTTAGCAATCCTTTGAGGTCCCATCGTATGTGACGAAGAAGGTCCAACCCCAACCTTAAATAATTCTCTCAATGATTCCATCAATAATTTCCTCCCATTCGCATTAAAAATAATTCTAAACCTCTAAATCGATCTATTTTACCAGTCTTAATCGCAACATCTAGCTCAGACAATTCATCTAATTTTTTCAACAGCTCGCCAATATCAAAATCCTTACCATCCTGTCTTATATATTTTAAACGATAAGGATTTAAAGATAAAATAGAACCAATTTCGCGATCATTATAACCTTTACGATCCAATAATTTTACCTGATAAAGCAAACGCATTGAACTTGCAATTAAAACAATTAATTTAATTGGTTCTTCATTGTTCATAATAAGATCTTTATAAATTTGAATACTTTTAGCAGTTTCTTTATTCAAAATAGCTTTAGTTAATTCAAAAACATTTTCTTCTACTTGTTTTACAACCATCAAGTCAACTGTCTTTTTATCAATATGATGACTATATAAACATATCTTATTCACTTCCTGAGAAATCTCTAATAAATCATTAGGCATCCTTGATAAAAACAATTCCAAAGCATCCTCATCTATTTCACAACCTCGACTTTTTATTGCCTTGTGGGTTGCTTTATAGAGTTGATGATAATCCATTTTTTCTACATCAATAAACTGGGTATGTTTTCTTAATTGTTTAACAACTTTTTTACGCTCATCAAAATTCTTTTGATCATGATAAATAACGAATACCGTTGTAGGATTATCTTGTGCAAGATAATCTAAAAACATTTTTATATCCTCATCACTCATATCTTTTTGTTTTTGAGTTGTTAAAAAAGTTGGATTTTTTAATACAATCATCTTATATTCAGTTAAAAATGGTGGTGTTAAAGCATCTTCAATAATGGCTGACATTGAGGTCTCATTACACCAATATGTCATCATATTCATATCTTCTTCTAAAATTGCATATTTCTTTTTCAAAGATGCTAACTTTTGTTCCATTAAAAGCTTTTCCTCACCATAAATGACATAATTCATCGTACCACCTCACTTTCTTCATTATACATGAATCATCTAAAAATGTAACGAGATTTTCCATAAAATCGAATATGAAACATCCCATCTTCATCCGTCCTTAATATTTCAATATTCTTACGTTTCAATCTTTCAATAACACTTATAGAAGGATGATGATACATATTATTCTTTTTGACTCCAATCATTGCAATATCTGGATGAATAGCTTGCAACAATAAAGACGATGTTGCACTTTGACTGCCATGATGAGAGACTTTTAAAATATCTACATCATATTTTGTCAATTGAGCATACAAATCCTTTTCAACATGAACTGATGCATCTCCAGTAAACAATATCTTTTGATAGGGTAATGAAACATACATCACTAATGATTGATCATTTTCATCCATATATTCATTAGATGATTTAAGCATTTCTACTTTCATATCACCAATAGTTCTTGTTTTTTCATACTTATCAATCACTTGACCAATCGAGAAATTTTCTTTTAATGAATCCAATGCTCCACAATGATCAAAATCACTATGAGAAATATAGACATAATCCAACTTTTGAATTCCAATAGATTTAAGATAAGGAATAATTGTTCCTCTTGCCAGATCATAATCTTTTTGACCACCTGTATCTATTAAAACATTACCTTGATTCATCGGTAAACGAATCAAGGTACAATCTCCTTGTCCAACATCAATCATTGTTATTTCAGTATATATTTTATACTGACTATATAGAGAAAAAGACAAAAACAAGGCAATCATGATAGAAACTTGTTTTTGAATAGATTTATTAAGTTCTAACTGACAAATCATCTGAAAATACAAAATATAAAAAACAATTATAAAGAATAAAGATGGTTTAGAAAAAACAAGAAATATATTTAACCAATCTAAAAAATGTAAAAGACTTTTTAATAAATAAATACTCATTGAAAGAAAAGATTGTAAAAAAGGAAATAACATAGAAAAACAACATAAACAATAAAAAAATTCAATAAATGGTGTTAAAAAATAACCCATAAAATAAGTTATAAGTGGAATTTGAGCATTTAATGATAGTACAAGAGGAACACTAGAAAGATAAATAAACCATGAAGAATATTTAAGATTTCTTGTTAATAAGACAATAAAATAAATAAAATAAGAAAAAACAAATGAAATATTATAAATGATATAAGGATTATAAAATAAAGAAAGAATAACTAATAAAGATAAGATATCTAATTCATTAAAATACTTCTTTAATAAATCATATAACACCAAAACAAAAAAGGCCCGATACAAAGAAATTTGCATAGGAATGGAAAAAATATAAATAGCTAGACTTAAATAACTAATCCCTTTAACAAGTCTTTCTTCAAAAAAATATCCTAAAAATCCTTTTAAAAGACTATACAAAAGATGAATATGCATACCAGATAAAGCAAACAAATGAACCAATGACAATTGACTCAACTGTTGATAATCATCTGTGATTCCCTCACTTTTTTCACCAAATATAAAAAGTCTTTGATAATCATTAATCGTTTCATCATTAGCCATTCGCTTTTGCAAATAAGCATATATTCCTTCATGATGACTATGCTGTAATAATTTCTTTAACTGTGCTTTATAAAAAACTTTTTGACCATACAAATAATTTCGTTCATTAAAAGCATAATCATTACTATTTTCATTGATTTGTAAGGGTTCAATAGAAGCCGTTATTTCATCTTGAAAGTGTAAATCATTTTCATGATATAGTTTCACATTTCCAATATTGGTTTGAACATAACAGTACTTTTCACTTGTTTTTATCACAGTCCCGGTAATTTGTGTCGGCAATTGATGAATGGTTATACTTCTATAATACAGCATCAATAAAATAATAAATAAAAAAGCAACAATTCGCTTATCCCAATTCTTTATCAACCAAAGTACATATAAAAATAAAAAGATATAAAAAAGCGGATGAAAATATTGAGCTAAAACAAGCAATAAACACCCCATCGCATAATAAAATAAATGATATCTTATAAACATAAAAATTCTCGCAATCTTAAATATGTTTTTTCTCCTATCCCACTCACTTTCATGATATCTTCAATTTTTAAAAACGGTTGTACTTTTCGATAATCAATAATCTTTTGCGCTGTTTTCTCCCCCACTCCCTTTAAACTCATTAACATTTCTTTACTTGCTTGATTTAAAGAAATCGCTTTTTCATTTTGAGCAGGTAAATATAATCTTGATTCATCTTCTACTAACATATCTAATGACAAAGCTTTTAAATTAGCCTGCTTACTAACTCCTACTTCTTTCACCAAATCTGAAACATACTTTTCACCCTCATATTCATATTTTCCATTTTTCAAAAACTCTCCTTCTAAAATCACATATGAATAAACTTTTTCCTGTTTATCTTTAACACTGGGCTTTTGAAAATCATAAACAATAGAACATATAATAAGAATAATCAATCCTATAATTTGATACTTTCTTTTCATTTTTCTCACCTTTTCAACAAAAAAAGAGATGAATAGTTTTCATCCCTATGCAATCATTTATTTTTCTTTAACAATATGAAAATGCTCATAAGCAAGTTCTGTCGCAACACGACCTCTAGGTGTTCTTTTTATCAGCCCTGTTTGCAATAAATAAGGTTCATATACATCTTCAAGAGTCATCGGTTCTTCACCAATACTTGCAGCAATTGCTTCTAAACCAACTGGACCACCACGAAAACGATGAATAATTCCTAATAAATATTTATGATCGACATCATCCAAGCCTAACTCATCAACTTTTAAGCGTTGTAAAGCTTCAATTGTTCTTTCTTTTGTAATTGTTTCATCACCATTATATTGAGCAAAATCTCTCACACGTCTAAATAAACGATTCGCAATTCTTGGAGTTCCTCTTGAACGTTTGGCCAATTCTCTTTTGGCTTCTTCATCCATGACCATATGATAAACCTGACTCGTTCGATCAATAATTTTCGTTAATTCTTCTTCATTATAATACTCTAACTTTGAAACAATTCCAAAACGATCTCTTAGTGGTGCTGATAAATCCCCAGCACGCGTTGTTGCGCCAACAAGCGTAAATGGTGGTAAATCTATACGAATTGATCTCGTTGATGCTTCTTTACCAATCACAACATCCACACAGAAATCTTCCATCGCAGGATATAATATTTCTTCAACTACCTTATTTAAACGATGAATTTCATCAATAAATAAAACATCACCTGGTTCTAAAGAAGTCAAAATTGCGACTAAGTCACCAGTTTTTTCAATACTTGGTCCTGTTGTTGTTTTTAAATGTGTTCCCATTTCATTGGCAATAATCATTGACATAGTTGTCTTTCCAAGTCCTGGAGGGCCATATAACAAAACATGATCTAATGATTCATCACGTAATTTTGCTGCACCAACAAAAACCTTTAAATTACTTTTTAAATTTGCTTGTCCAACATATTCATCAAAGGATTGCGGACGAAGTTGACTTTCATCATCTTCAATATGTTCTTGAGTATCTAAAAGATCTCTATCCATAAATTCACCTCCTATAATTTAACTAATAAACTTAAAGCTTTTTTCACATAACCATTTGTATCTAATTGTTCATGTGATAAAGAATTCATTGCTCGTTCAACATCTTGTCGTTTATAACCCAAAGCAATTAAAACCTCAATCGCTTCATCATATTCAACTGAAGTTAAAACCATATCAGTTGCAACAGCATTGAACTTCCCTTGTAAATCCAAAACAATCTGTTGAGCAGCCTTTGGACCAATCCCAGGAATTTTCTTTAAATATGTAATATTCTTAGATTCAATAGCTTGAATAATCGCATTCACATCACCCGTTGCTAAAATACCAATCGCTGTTTTACAACCAATTCCTTTTACTAAAATCAATTTCAAAAACAATTCTTTTTCTTCCTTGGTTAAAAATCCATAAAGTAAAATGCCATCTTCTTTGACTTGTTGATAAACATAAACCAAAGTCTCTTTTCCCTTAGTAAATTGATATGGATTAGAAACATAAAGCAAATAACCAATTCCTTGATTATCAACAACAATATGATCCCTAGCCATATCAACAATCACACCTCTAATATAACTATACATAATCTAACTCCTATTTTCTTAAACCTTTTCTATTATAGCATAGAAAAGTACAGAAATTAAAAAATGAGAAAATTTTTTCTCATTTTTTACATAAATAAACAAAGAATAATAGGTAGAAACATTGCTGGAATATAATTCATCAATTTAATCTTTGTCACACCCAATAAATTAAGACCTGTTGCAATAATCACAAGTGATCCAACACATGTCATCTCATTAATAACCGCTGTCGTTAATAGAGGGGCTGCAAACATTGCAAGAAGTGTCAATCCACCTTGATAAATCAAGATAACAACCGCCGATAACATCACTCCAACTCCTAATGTTGAAGCAAAAATCATTGATGAACAAAAATCTAAAGTGGACTTTGTATAAAGCATTGTATAATCATTAAGCATTCCAGCATTTAAACATCCTACAATTGTCATAGAACCAACACAGAACAATAAACTTGAAGTAATTAACCCTTCAGATATTGTATGTTTTCCAGTTTGTTTTTTAACAAACTTCTTTTCTAAATAATTCACACCATTGGTCACATGTTTATCAATATCAATACCCTCACCAATCACAACCCCAATAACCATTGAGATAATCATAATAAGTGTATTTTCACCTTTGAATGCTCCTTGAATTCCAATAAAGATTGAACATAATCCTAACGCTCTCATCATTTGATCAGCAATCCGTTGAGGGATTCCTTTATTCACAATCATACCAATTGTGCTTCCCACTAAAACTGAAATTGTATTCACTAATGTTCCTAACATACATTTTACTCCCTATTTATTCATAGAATTCAAATTCAAAATCCAATATTGCAACCGTATCACCCGCTTGGACTCCAGCTACACGTAAAGCATCATCAAGTCCAATATTACGCATTTTTTGCGCAAAACGTTTAACTCCATCATCACTACCTAAAGATGACATTTGTAAGATTCGTTCAACTTTAGCACCTGTGACACGCCAATAACCATTACCTTCATTATGAATTTCAAATCCAACTTCATCTTCACTTTCATAAGTATAAAGAACGCTATTTTCAATTTCTTCTTCCTCAGTTGCAAATGATGGTGTCTTATCTAATAAATCAGCAATTGCATATAATGGTAAATCAACACCTTCATGAATCAAAGCAATAACTGGAAAAACTGGAATATCATCACCAATTTTTTCTTTAAATGCTTTTAAATTTTCATCAGCACCCGGTTCATCCATCTTATTAGCAATAATAATTTGTGGTCTTTCTAATAAACGATATTTATATTCACCAAGTTCTTTATTAATCGCAACATAATCATCATAAGGATCACGTCCTTCAGTTGCTCCCATATCCACAACATGAACAATAACACGACATCTTTCAATATGTCTTAAAAATTGATGTCCTAATCCTTTACCTTGACTTGCCCCTTCAATTAATCCTGGTAAATCTGCCATTACAAAAGAACGACCATCTTTGGCTTGAACAACACCTAAATTAGGGACAATTGTCGTAAAATGATAATCAGCAATTTCTGGCTTTGCTCGCGTTACAACTGATAAGAAAGTAGATTTTCCAACTGATGGGAATCCAACAAGACCAACATCAGCTAACAATTTCAACTCACATACTAAATTATGTTTTTCACCAGGTTCACCACGTTCACAAATAGTTGGTGCTGGGTTTCGACTTGTTGCAAATCGTGCATTTCCACGACCTCCACGTCCCCCTTTAGCAATCACAGCATGTTGTTTATCCTGAGTTAAATCAGCTAAAATTTTACCAGTATCTTCATCATAAATCACTGTTCCAACAGGAACTTTTAAAATCATATCAGCGGCATCAGCTCCATGCATCTTTTTCGCCATCCCTTGTTCACCACTTCTGGCTTTATACTCACGATGATATCTAAAATCTAAAAGTGTTGATAAAGATGTTGTGGCTTCAAATATAATACTTCCACCTTTTCCACCATCTCCACCGGCAGGACCACCTTTAGGTACATAAGCTTCTCGACGAAAGGCAACAACACCATCTCCGCCTTTTCCAGCTTCTACATAAATATTAACTTTATCTATAAATTTCACATTTTCACCTTCTTCCTTTCTTTTTCAAAAAAAGAACCCCAAATAAGGGGTTCCCCATTAAGCTACTGGGTAAACAGAAACTTTCTTTTTTGATCTTCCGTATCTTTCAAATTTAACAACACCATCTACTTTTGCAAATAATGTGTCATCTCCACCTTTACCAACATTTACACCAGGATGAATTTTTGTTCCTCTTTGTCTGTAAATGATAGAACCAGCTGTACAGAATTGTCCATCAGATAATTTAGCCCCTAATCTTTTAGATTCAGAGTCACGACCATTCTTAGTTGACCCAACTCCTTTTTTAGAAGCGAATAATTGTAAATCTAATTTAAACATCATGGTTTCATACCTCCATCTTTGTGATTTTCATGTATTTTGAATAAGACTCCTCAATTGTTTCAAGTATCGTTACAAATGTCTCTAGTACCACTTGTATCACTTCATCAAATTGATTTACCTTAATCTTAACAAAACCTTCTTGAACATCAATTGTTCCACGTCCCTGATCTAGAAAATGATTGTTAACCAACGCATTTGCTATTCCAACACAAGTTGTACTAACTCCTGCACAGACAAGATCTTTTCCATATTTAGCGCTATCCGCATGACCTGAAACCTGAATTTCTAAGATTTGTTGATTGTTTTCTTTAATTATAACTTGAATCATTATTCAGCAGCTTCAGTTGCAGCTTCTTCTTTTTTAGCAGCAGCTTTTCTAGCTGTTTTCTTAATATCTTCGATAACTAATTTTGTATAAGGTTGTCTATGACCTTGTTTCTTATGATAATGTTTTTTAGGATTGTATTTGTAGATTAATACTTTCTTTTCTTTTCCTTGTTTTTCAACTTTTGCTGTTACAGTTGCACCTTTGATATAAGGATTTCCGATTTTATTTGTTTTATCACCAATGAATAAAACTTTGTCTAAAACAACTGTTTCTCCTTCAGCAACATCTAATTTTTCTACAAAAATAGTATCTCCAACTTCAACTTTTAATTGTTTTCCACCAGTTTCAATAATTGCGTACATGATGTACCTCCTTCTTTTGTAATATTCTCAGACTCGCCAACCAAGGCAGCTAAGCTTTAATACCTTTTATGTGCGGTTGTAGCTAGAGGTCTACAACATTTGTATATTATCATTTTCAAGTGAATTCGTCAATGTTTTTTCAAAATAATTTTCCCATCTTTTTCTAGATATTAAAAATAGCACCTTAAAGATGCTATTGGCTTCTAGGATGTGCATGATCATACACTTCTTTTAAATGTTGATTCGTCACATGCGTATAAACTTGGGTTGTTGAAAGAGAACTATGCCCTAGTAATTCTTGAACAAGACGAATATCAACACCTTGTTGTAATAAATGTGTTGCAAAAGAATGACGGAAAGTATGCGGATGAATTTTTTTAGTTGGATCGTAGTTTTGAGTCACACGATTCACGATATCCTCAATACCACGATTAGTCATCTGTCCACCAAATTTATTAACAAAAACAAAATGATGTTCTTGATGTTTTTTAGCCATCAATTCAAGTCGTTCAGTTTCTAAATAATCTTGTAAACACTCTTTAGCAAAATCATGAAAAGGCACATAACGATCTTTTTTCCCCTTCCCATGAATCAATAATAACTGTCTGGAAAAATCAATCTGTGCTAATGTTAACTCTACAACTTCACGACAACGCAACCCTGAAGCATACATTAATTCTAACATTGCCTTATTTCTTTTTCCTAGTGGTGCTGTTATATCAATACTATCAAGTAAAGCAACCATTTCATCAATATATAAGAAATCCGGATTCCTTTGAGGTTCTTTCAATGAATCAACCAATAAAAAGGGATTATCATTAATATATTCTTGATTTTGTAAATAACGATAAAACCCTCTTAGACTACTCATCTTATGATTAATTGTTTTCGCTGATAGATTTTGTTGATGCAAAGATGATAAATAACCTCTTAAAAAAGAATATTGAACTTCAGATAAATCTTCAATACATTCCTCTCTTAAATAAAGAAAGAATTGTTCAATATCTCTTTGATAAGCTTGGATTGTCAAATCCGAATAATTCTTTTGGTATTTTAAAACATCAAGATATTCTTGCATACGTCCTCTAAAATCAGACATTTGCTAAAAACTCCTTCATTGTATCAATTGCTCGTGTTGCATAAGCTTGTTTCTTTTCTTTCTTTTTCACACGTGTTGCTAAATCTGGTAAAATTCCAAAATTTGCTTTCATCGGCTGAAAATGTGACTCATCGCCATGGGTAATATAATAAGCTAAAGACCCCATCACCGTTTCTCTTGGAAAAACAAGCAATGATTGTTGATTTAAATAACGCGCCATATTCATTCCTGCTACCATCCCACTTTGTGCCGATTCAACATATCCTTCTACCCCAGTCATTTGCCCTGCAAAGAATAAATCATCACGATCAATATATTGATATGTTTGTTTTAAGTAACGTGGTGAGCAAATAAAACAATTACGATGCATCACTCCATAACGAACTATCTTAGCATTTTCAAGACCAGGAATCATATGAATAATACGATCTTGTTCACCCCATTTTAAATGAGTTTGAAAACCAACAATATTATAAAGTGACCCAACCGCATTATCTTGTCTTAATTGAACAACTGCATGTGATCTTTTACCACCATCTTTTTCCAATCCAACTGGTTTCATCGGACCAAATAGAAGGGTTTGTTTCCCACGTCTTGCCATTTCTTCAAAAGGCATACAACCTTCAAAGAAGATTTCTTCAAAATCTTTTGGTTTGACAACTTCAGCTTGCATCAATGCATCATAAAAAGCATCGAATTCTTCTTCAGTCATAGGACAATTGATATATTCAGCATCACCTTTATCATAACGTGATTTATAATAAGCCTTATCAAAATCAATACTGTCTTTTGTTACAATTGGAGCAGCTGCATCATAAAAATAGAAATAATCTTCATGTAATAATTCTTTAATTGCATTTGATAATGGTTCACTTGTCAAAGGACCAGAAGCAATAATCGTTGGACCTTCAGGAATTTGAGTCACTTCTTCATGGATGACTTCAACCAAAGGATGTGAACTAATATATTCAGTAATTGCTTTAGCAAACCCTTCACGGTCAACTGCCAAAGATCCTCCAGCCGGAACTTGATGTTCTCTAGCAAACTTAATAATCAAACTATCATTCATACGCATTTCTTCTTTTAAAACTCCAACCGCATTATTGAGCCCATCAGCACGCAATGAATTTGAACAAACCAATTCAGCAAAATATTCACTTTTATGTGCATCAGTCATTTTGACTGGGCGCATTTCATATAAACGAACTGGAATCCCACGACGGACAAGCTGATGAACAGCTTCAACTCCAGCTAGTCCCGCTCCAATAACATTTACTTTTTCCATCACTATCAACTCTCTTTCATTTCAAAAAGCCCCATCAAGGGCTTTTTATTTAATAATTGTTTTACACTTTGGATATGCTGAACATGCCTTAAATTCACCATATCGACCTTTCTTAATCACAATTGGGCTTCCACAATTTGGACAAACTTCATCAGTCATCACTGGTTCAGCCTTTTTTTTCTCATTTTTAATATACTTACACTCAGGATAATTTGAACATGCTTCAAACTTTCCAAAACGACCTGTCTTATAAATCATTGGACTTCCACATTTTGGACAAGTCTCTCCAGTATATTCAATCTTTTCAGGTTCTTTTTTAATATACTTACAAGTTGGATAATTTGAACAAGCTACAAATGTTCCATAACGTCCTTTACGAATAACCAAATCCCCACCACATTCAGGACATTGTTCACCAGTTTTTTCTGGTTGAATTTGTTCCATCTTATCATAAGCATTTTCAAGTAAAGGTTCAAACTTATCCTCAAACTTTGTCAAAGCATTCACATAATTATCTTCACCTTCAGCAATTTCATCCAATTCTTGTTCCATTGATGCTGTATATTCTACATTGATAATACTATCAAAAAATTCAACCAATTTATCATTTGTTAAAACTCCAGATTCAGTTGGTTTAAATGCTTTATCAACCATTTCAACATATTGTCTTGTCACAATTGTATCAATAATACTTGCATAAGTACTTGGACGACCAATTCCTAATTCCTCTAATTCCTTAATCAACTTAGCTTCTGTATATCTTGCTGGTGGTTTAGTAAAATGTTGACTCTTTTGAATATCTTGACTCATCAATTTTTCGTCTACAACAACCACTGGTAAAATTTCATCACTTTGTTTTTCATAACTTCCATAAACTCTTAAATACCCATCAAAAGTAATGATTGATCCACTTGCCTTAAATTCATAACCATTATTATCTAATGCTAAACTTGTTGAATTTAATTTTGCTGGTGCCATTAAAGAAGCAACAGCACGTGCATAGATTAAAGAATATAATTTAAATTCATCAGCACTTAAGTATTCTTTCATGCTTTCTGGTGTACGCATTACACTTGTTGGACGAATCCCTTCATGGGCATCTTGAACATTTTCTTTCTTTTTAGAAACCTTAACACTTCCAACATAATCTTTTCCATACTTCTTTTCAATATAGTCTTTAGCTTCTTCAATAAATGTATCTGATAAACGAATTGAATCGGTTCTCATATAAGTAATTAAACCAACAGTTTCTTCACCAATATCAATACCTTCATAAAGCTTTTGAGCAATCATCATTGTACGCTTTGCTTTAAAATTCAACTTAGAAGAAGCTTCCTGTTGTAACGTTGAAGTAATAAATGGTGGTTTAGAGGCACGTTTCTTTTGTGTTTTCTTCACATCAGAAACAATAAATTCTTTATTCAATGATTCATAAACAGCTAGCGTTTGTTCTTCATTTTTTAATTCAATCTTTTTCCCTTGATATTTAGCCAGTTCCGCTTCAAAAGAAATATCATCTTTTTCAAATAATGCTTTAACCTTCCAATATTCTTCAGGAATAAATGCTTCAATTTCCTTTTCTTTTTCACAAATAAGTCTTAAAGCTACTGATTGAACACGACCCGCTGATTTTGATTTAATCTTCTTTTGTAATAATTTAGAAAGCTTAAATCCAATAATACGATCTAAAACACGTCTTGTTTCTTGAGATTTCACAAGATTTTGATCAATTGTTCGAGGATGATTTAAAGCATCAATAACCGCATCACGTGTGACCTCATTAAAAACCACTCGATTGCTTAGTGTTTGATCAATCCCTAAAACCTCTGCCAAGTGCCAAGAAATGGCTTCTCCTTCACGATCAGGGTCGGTTGCCAGATAAACATAATCAGCATCTTTTACACATTTCTTTAATTCCTTGACAACATCTTTCTTATCTTTATTTATCACATAGTTTGGTTTAAAACTATTTTCTACATCTACACCAAGACCACCTTTTCCCGTTGTGGCCAAATCTCTTATATGTCCTTTTGAGGAAGTCACTTCAAAATCAGAGCCTAAATATTTTTCAATTGTCTTTGATTTTGAAGGTGATTCGACAATTACTAAATTCTTACCCATTAATCTACCTCCTAGTTCACTCTATTATTAGGTCTTTTTTTCAATTTGTCAACCAAAATATTCATCTTCCAGAATATCTTGAATATTTGTTATTAATTTTGCACCTTGTTTAATCAATTCATTACAACCCTGAAAATCATCAAAACGACCTGGTACACAATAAATATTTTTGCCTTGTTCTAAGGCATAACCAGCTGTAATCATCGTTCCACTTTTCACTCTCGCTTCACTAATCAGCAAAGATTCTGATAATCCTGAAATAATCCGATTACGAAATGGAAACAAGCGTTTTTGTGGAGCAACCAGCCATGGATATTCACTCAATACCAAATGATTCTTTTTCATTTCTTCATAAATATCTCGATTTTCTTTAGGATAACAATAATCTATCCCAGTTCCTAAAACAGCAATCGTCTTTCCATTAGCAGCAATTGCACTTTTATGTGCAATCCGATCAACCCCACGAGCCATCCCACTTACAATCGTATAGCCTTCTTTGACCAACTGAGTTGTAAAGTTTTCAGTTGCTTTTTTACCATAATCACTCATTTCACGCATTCCAACAACACCGATGTTTTTTTGATTAACTAAGGAAATGTCCCCATAATAAAATAAGATAAATGGTGGACAGTTGATTTGTTTCAGTCTTTTTGGATAATCATCACTAAAGATTGTCGTATATTGACATTTTAACTTCTTCTTAAGTTCAAACTTTAAAGCATCATCAACTAATTCCTTTTTGGTTAAAGCCTCATAGATTTTCCTATAATCACCTTCATACTTTAATGCGAAATACAATAATAATTCTTCCATATATATTTTCCCTCCTACTACTATATACCCAAAAAATTTTCATTTTTCTTTTTTTTATTGAAAAAAAATAAAAAAATTATACTTTTTGTATAATTTTCTAAATCGGAAGGGTTAATTGTTCATTTAAAACATCAATGACAGGTTGAAAAGAACGACGATGAATAGGTGTAACTCCATATTGTTTTAAAGCTTCTTTGTGTTGTTTGGTTGGATAACCTTTATGCTTGGCAAAGCCATATTCAGGATAAATTTTATCATATTCTTTCATAATGCGATCACGTGTCACTTTTGCTAAAATACTCGCTGCACCAATACTCATTGATAAAGTATCTCCTTTAACAATGGCTAAGTGTTCAATCTGATCACCTAAAGGCATCGCATCACTTAATGCATAATCAGGCTCTATAGCAATATGCTCAATCGCATCTAACATCCCTTTTTTACTCGCTTGATAGACATTTAAACGATCTACATCCTCAACATCAATCACTTCAATTTGGTACGCTAAAGCATCACGAATAATAATATCATACAATTCTTCACGCTTTTTCTCTGATAATTGTTTAGAATCATTAATCAATTCATTATAATAACCTTTTTCAAAAATAACTCCACCTACAACTAAAGGCCCAGCCATTGGACCACGTCCTGCCTCATCAAGTCCAATCACATATTGTTTCCCTAAATCATAAGCCATTTTTTCAAATTTTAATCTTTCACACATGATGTATCCTCCCATGTGATTCTTCCAATACTACCATCATTAATTTCACTAAAGAATAGTTCAATCACACGGTCATAATCTGTTTCACCCTTTAATGGTTTAATCTTACGTAACTGAGCAATGTGATCAAATGTCTTTAAAACCCAGTCAGGATCTTCTAAATCAATTTCCAGTTGATAACGTTCTTTTAAAATTGAAGAATAATTTTGACTTAAATAAGTCATCGCTTCAATAAATAAATCATCTAATGGTAAAATATTTTGTTTAATAGAACCTATCATTGCAATATTTTTAGCAATATGTTCATCTTCAAATTTAGGCCATAAAACCCCTGGAGTATCAAACAATTCAAAATCTTTAGCTACTCTAATGATTTGCTGAGCTTTTGTAACACCTGGTTTATTCCCTGTGATTGTCGCTTTACGATTAGCTAAACGATTAATAAAAGTTGACTTCCCAACATTTGGAATTCCTAAAACCATTGCACGAATCGCACGTGGTTTTAATCCACGGGCAAGTTCTTTTTCCATTTTTTCTTTTAAAACATGTCGACATTTATCAATAATCTTTTGATATTCATTAAAATTCTTAAGATTAACACTCATTGCCTGATAACCTAATGATTCATAATATTGAACCCATTGTTTTGTAAGATTTTCATCTGCCATATCTTTTTTAGTTAAAACAATTAAACGTGGTTTATTTTTAATAATGTCATTAATCATTGGATTCTTTGATGAATAAGGTGCTCTTGCATCCACCAATTCAATCACAATATCAATAACCTTTATCTTTTCACTTATTTCCCTTTTGGCTTTTGCCATATGACCAGGGAACCATTGAATCTGTGCCATATGAATCCTCCTAATCTATCCATTGAATATCGCTAAAAGGATAAATCACCAATCCTTTTACTCCGATAATATCATCCAAAGTAAACGCTCCTAATTCCCTAGAATCAGTTGAACGCAAACGATTATCTCCCATTACAAAATATTTTCCTTCATCAACCTTCACTTTAAAATCATCCGTAAATTGAGAAACATTATATGTAATTTTAGATTGTTCAACAAAATCAGAATCCAAAAAATCCTGATTCATTTTCTCACCATTAATATACAATTCATCCTGTTTAAATTCAACTGTATCCCCAGGCATTCCAATCACTCTTTTAATAATCTTTTCATCTAGCTTATCACTATATAAAACAACAATATCAAAACGATGAATATTCTCCTCGCTTACACCAATAGCATTAATCATAGCCACGCTTTGATCATGTAAAGTATTTTCCATTGAAATTCCATCTATACGTACAGGAATCACAACAAACTTAAATATTGCAACTGTTAAAACTATGACTCCAAGCATTTCTAATAAAGAAGCTATCCATTTTTTCTTTTGTTTATCCATCATCATCACCTTTTCCTATTATACATGTAAATAAGCTAAAAAACTAGAAAAAAAGTATGGGATCTCCCCATACTTCTTATTTACGGATTTCTTTAATTCTAGCAGCTTTACCAGATAATCCACGTAAGTAATGTAATTTAGCTCTACGTACTTTACCGATTTTAACAACTTCAATTCTATCAATGATTGGTGAATGAATTGGGAAAGTTCTTTCTACACCAACTTGGTAAGAGATTTTTCTTACTGTGAAAGTTTCAGAAATTCCTCCACCTTTTTTAGCGATACAAACACCTTCAAATAACTGAGTACGTGTTTTGTCACCTTCTTGAATTTTTACATAAACTTTTACTGTATCCCCAGCTTTAAAATCAGGGATGTCTTTTCTTAATTGTTTCTTAGTAATTTCTTGTACTAATTGCATATTCATAATATGACTTCCTCCTTCACAAAATTTAGTCTACGAAGTTCATACGTTTTATAACCAGCGGAGCTTCTGCGTCCAAAGACTGAAATATATTATCATTTTTTCTTTATAAAATCAATCATTTTTTTGAATTTCTTGTAAAATTTTTAATTCTTCTTCACTAAACTCTCTATTTTGTAACAAATCAGGTCTTTTACGATATGTTTTTAAAAGTGACTGATGTAAACGCCATTTACGAATATTTTCATGATGACCACTCATTAAAACTTCTGGAACAACACTTCCATCATATTCATAAGGACGAGTATACTGCGGATATTCTAAAAGTCCATCACTAAAAGAATCATCTTCATGAGAAGTTTCTCGAATAGCGCCTTCTAATAAACGAATCACAGAATCACAAACAACCATACTGGCTAATTCGCCACCTGTTAAAACATAGTCACCAATTGATAATTCAACATCCACATAATCTCTAATTCGTTCATCAAATCCTTCATAATGTCCACAAATAATTATCAAATGTTTCTGCTCATGGGCTAATTTTTGACTATAAGCCTGATTAAGCGTTTGTCCCTGTGGAGACATTAAAATAACTAATGACTCCTTAGTTACCAAAGTTTTTAGACAATCCAAGATAGGCTGACACATCAAGACCATTCCTTGTCCTCCACCATAAGGATAATCATCAACTTTCTTATGCTTATTATCAGCAAATTCTCTAAAATCATGCACATTCACTTCAACAACTTTAGCATCAATTGCTCTTTTAATAATAGACGTGTTCAAAAAGCCTTCAAACATTTCGGGAAACAAAGAAAGAATATCAATCTTCATCATAAAAACCCTCAATCAAATGAACATCAATACGTTTGTTTTCAATATCTTCAGCTTCAACAAATGCATCAACATAAGGAATCATAATCTTTTGTTTTCCTTCAACTACCAAAAGATCATGATGTTCATAGAGCTGAATATCTTTTACCTTACCAATCAATTCACCCTGATTATAAACTTCACAACCAATCAAATCTCCAACATAATATTCGCCTTCATCCAATAAATCAACATCTTTATCAGCATACAGCAAACATCCCTTATATTTTTCTACCAAATTAATATCCTGATATCCTTCAAAACAAACCAAGACATGGCCTTTATGAAAACGATGACTTTTTACAATCATTTCTTTTTTTACACCATTTTCATCAATATAAAGATGTGCTCCCTTCGCAAATCTTTCTTCAATAAAATCAGTTGAAGTTTTAACCTTTAATTCACCTTTAATCCCATGTGTATTTACAATTTTTCCAACAATGACCTGTTCCATAATTTCCTCCTTGAAAAAAAATAGATGTGATATCACATCTATTCTCCATAAGATTCAAATTTGATATCTAATTTCTTGTCATTTAAGCGTCCACAAACAGACATTAATTGACGAATTGAATTAGCCATCATACCTTTTCTACCAATGAGTTTAGCGATATCTTCATGAGAAGCGTAAACATATAAAACAATTGTATCTTCTTCTAAAGAAGGCATTTGTCTCACTTCTAATTTATTTTTATCACTTACTAATTCACTAGCAATATCTTGTAAAGTTTTTACGTAGTCCACTTAAAATCACCAGCTTATTTCTTAGCTTTTGCAGCATCTTTAGCTTCAGCGAATTTTTTCATGATACCTTTTTGACTTAATAAATTTCTTACAGTATCAGAAGGTTGAGCACCTTTGTTTAACCATGCTAAAACTTCTTCTTCTTTGATTGTTACTACTGCAGGATTTTGTCTAGGATCATAAGTTCCTAATTGTTCAATGAAACGTCCATCTCTTGGCATTCTTGAATCTGCAGCCACAATTCTATAAAATGGTGATTTTTTAGCACCCATTCTTTTTAATCTAATTTTTACAGCCATAATATTTCCTCCGTTATTTTAGTTTGCCTACATATAATACCATAAATATTTTATCTGTCAAGTATTTTTACTTAACACTTGTATTTTCTGCATTACTATTTACTAATAGTTTCAAGAACAAGACATAAAATTATATTTTTATTGAATAAAAACTCAATACTCAATTCAGCAGATAAATTCCAAACAATAAAATAATCAGATAAAAAACATACTAATTATAAAAGTAAATAAACAAAATAAAAAGAGAAATTTAAATTAGTGTGGGGTCAACCCTTTGGTCTACAATTCCGTGGGGTGTCCCTTTTTTTATCTCTAAATTTTAAAGGGGTCTCCTTCATATTAAAAAAATCCTTTCATGATATGATATTTTTGCAGAAACAACCATATATGAAAGGAAAGTTTTAACTCATGGATTATGATACTATAAATTTACTTGGTTTACAACCTGATGATATTCAAGATTTAAACATTGCAAGAACTGATAATACCGTTTTTATTAATGTCACTTTATCCAGAAAAATTAAGCCTTGTCCCTGCTGTGGCAGTTTAAATGCAAATATCAAAGATTACAAGATTAAAAAAATCACTCATTCTATTTTCAACACAAATAACACCTATATCAATTACAGATGCAGAAGATTTATATGCAATGATTGTCATAAGTCTTTTCTTGAAGATAATCCTTTCATTGCTGCTAGACAAAGAATTTCCAACGCTACAATTATACAGGTTCTCAAGGACTGTAAGAGATTGAATTATACCTTTACTTCTATTGCTGAAAAAAATCATATCTCTACTTCTTCTGTTGTCAATATTTTTGATCAGTATGTCACCATGCGTCCTAACCCACTTCCTAGAGTTCTTTCAATTGATGAATTTTATCTAGGCAGAACCTGGGATAATAAATTTGCTTGTATCTTCATTGATTGGGAAACAAGTCAGATTATCGATATATTTCCAAGCAGGAAAAAATTCAAGCTCTATTCTTATATGCAGTACATCAATAAAAGTGAATTCAGTAATGTTAAATATGTAAGCATTGATATGAACACAACCTACGGAGATTTTGCCTATCATCATTTTAAGAACTGTATTGTCATGGTCGATTCATTTCATGTCGTAAAAAATATTAACGATGCATTAAAGAATGTACGAATTCATGTTATGTCCAAGCAAGATAAGGACAGCGTTAATTATTATTTGCTGAAACATTGGAATCACCTTCTCATGAAACGAAAAGGAGACATTGAAGATAATATTCCTCAATACAATAAGAAAATCGGCTATGCCATAAACAAGCCTCAAATACTTGAATTGATGCTCAAGATTGATCCATTATTAAAAAATGCATATGAATGGAAAGAAGACTATCTTGACTTCAACGAAGACTATACATATAAAAATGCAGCTAAGAGATATGATGAATTATATAATGAATTAGTCAAATTGAATATGAATGAGTTTAAGGATGTTGTTGGATTTTTAAAAAACTGGAGAACTGAAATTTTGAATTCTTTCATTCTTATTGGTCAAAGAAGAATATCAAATGGTCCAATAGAATCAATTAACGGAAGAATAAAAGTTCTTTTGAAAACATCATTAAAATATAAGAACTTTGAAAGATTAAGAAGCCGTATAATGTACTGCATAAATAAAGATTCCTTACCTCTATTGACAAATAAAAAGAAGACAAATAGAGAGCCTGGAAAAGAAAGAGGAAATTATAAGAAAAATAAAAAATAATCATTAGAAATGGCTGTTTCTGTAGAATAAAAGTATCATTCTTAACCCCATGGTTTTGAATGATACTTTCTTCACTTTAAACACGTGTGGGGTCAATAAAACCCCACGTTATTTTTGAGTCTCGTTTTTACAAACCCCGCGGAAATTTAGAGACCCATAAAAAGGTATAAATATAGTGATAGAATAATTCACTATATTTATACCTTTATTTGATACTTGATATAATTCTCTTTATTTTCTGATTTCAATATGTTTTTTTAAAGCGATAATAATTACACATATAATGAATACAAAAATAGCTTTATAGGTGTATAATAAACCATAAACTTCTGGATATGCACTTGCAACACCTACTTTTGGTTGAATAGAATAATAAATAAAATTCGCAATAATTGCAACAAAATTGAATCCAAATAGAATCTTAGTCATTTTTAATGAACATTTAAAATGCAAACATATACATAATATGCAAATTGAAATAACGCATAATATTATATCATTCATCACAGCCCCTCCTTTTTAGCTCACTATTCAAAACTATTTATATAATCATTATCAATATTTATATTACTCGTTCTATTATCCTTATCATCTAACAAGCTATAACTTGAACTACCTGAGAAAGTTGGATATTTACATAGTATCTTATCAGAAGAAGTATGGTAATGAAGATAATCTCTTGTTTTTGATTCTTTCGCATTTAAGAGTTACAAAATAAAAGCAACAGATATAAACTTATATTTTTCTCTATCCATCGCTTTCTATTTCATACATTATTTTTTCTTTTTCTTCTTATGTCTTTCTTTTTTACGATAAGGATTAAAAGTCATGTTTTGTTTAGGTTTTTGAGTAGGCATACCAGTCACTGGATCTAAATTACCCATTTGTTTCATCATTTGTCTAGAGGCTTCAAACTGTTTAATCAAACGATTGACATCAGCCACACTACGTCCACATCCTTTAGCAATTCTTTCTTTACGCTTAGCATTTAAGATATCAGGATTACGACGTTCTTCCTTAGTCATTGAATAGATAATAGATTCCGTCATTTTTAATTTTTTATCAGTATCTTCATCATTAATTTCAGGCATTTTTGGCATTCCTGGAATCATTTTTAAGATTCCTGATAATGGTCCTAATTTACGAACCTGATGCATCTGATCAAGCATATCATCTAAACCAAATGTTCCTTGTTGCATCTTTTGGAATGTTTTCATTGTGTCTTTTTCATCATAGACATCTTGAACTTTTTCAACTAATGAAACAACATCCCCCATTCCCAAGATTCTATCTGCCATACGATCTGGGTAGAACAAATCAATTGCATCTAATTTTTCACCAGTCCCAATAAATTTAATTGGTACATGTGTAATATGACGTACAGATAATGCACCCCCACCACGAGAGTCACCATCTAACTTCGTTAAAACGGCCCCAGTAATTCCTAAATGATCATTAAATGATTGAGCAACATTAACAATATCTTGCCCTGTTAACGCATCAACAACCAATAAGATTTCACTTGGATTGACGATTCCTTTAATATTTTGTAATTCTTGCATTAATGGTTCATCAATATGTAAACGACCAGCGGTATCGATTAAAACAACATCATGATGATTGGCATATGCATAGTTCATAGCTTCACTGACAATTTGTTCAGCTGAGATATCTGTTCCTTTTTCAAAGACAGGAATGTCTAATTGTTGTCCTAATGTTTTTAATTGGTCAACCGCAGCAGGACGATAAATATCGGCTGCAACGAGTAATGGTTTTTTACTATATTTATTAACTAATAACTTAGCAATCTTTCCAGAAGTCGTTGTTTTCCCTGACCCCTGTAACCCAACCATCATAATCACTGTTGGAGTTTTTGATAAATTCAACTCACTAACACTTGTTCCTAATAATTCTACCAATTCATCATGAACAATTTTAACAACAACTTGTCCAGGTTTTAAAGAACCTAAAACATCTTGTCCTAATGCTTTTTCCTTTGTATTGGCAATAAATTCCTTAACAACTTGGAAGTTAACATCTGCTTCAAGTAATGCTAATCTAATCTCACGAAGCATCTCATCCATGTTTTCTTCAGTTAATGTTGCTTGCCCTCTAATTTTCTTTAAACTCTCTTGTAATCTTTCTGAAAGAGACTCAAAAGCCATAATTCACCCTCCTATATCTTCTTTAACATTTCTAGATAATCATTTAATTCTTCTCTTGATGTTTCTTGTTCAGCTTCAATCCTTTGAATTAAATCCATTCTTTGAATATGCTTTTCAAGTAAATGTAATTTCTTTTCATAATCTTCTAAAGATGCTACTGCTCTTTTTAAATTATCATAAACAGCATTACGTGAGACATCTAAATCCTCAGCAATCTCTGCTAATGAAAAATCTTCTTCATAATACAGCATCAAATATTCTTTTTGTTTATCCGTTAATAATTCCTCATAACAATCCATCAACAAATTTACTCTTTGTTTCTTTTCTAAATTTGATTCCATATCATTACTCCATTAAATTCTTGCATAAACCATAGATATATTGTTCAAGATCAAATTCTTGTAAATCATCCATGCTTTCTCCAAGACCAATGAATTTAACTGGAATATTTAATTTATCTTTGATTGATAAAACAATTCCACCTTTGGCAGTTCCATCCATCTTCGTTAAAACAATTCCTGTAATATCTGTGATTTTAGAAAACTCTTGTGCTTGAGAAATACCATTTTGACCAGTTGTTGCATCAACCACCAATAGTGTCTCCTGTGGTCCAGCAGGAACAACACGTTTAATAATACGATTCATTTTTTCTAATTCGTTCATTAAATTGACTTTATTTTGTAGACGTCCTGCAGTATCACAAATTAAAACATCAACATTCTTTTCTTTGGCTTGATTTAAAGCATCAAAGACAACCGATGAAGGATCTCCACCTTCTTTTCCTTTAATACATTCAATTCCTAAACGATCAGCCCAAACTGCTAATTGATCAATCGCTCCAGCTCTAAATGTATCACCAGCAGCTACCATAACAGATTTTCCTTCTTGTTTCATCATATGTGCAAGTTTCGCAATTGTCGTTGTTTTTCCTGCTCCATTGACTCCAACCATCAAGATAACTGTTAAATCATTATCATCATAATTAATCTTTGTTGTCATATAAGAATCATTAGCATAAATAACAAACATTTTATCGACAATAATATCATTAATCATTTGTGGGTCTTTAATATTTTGTAAACGCACTTCTTTTTTAATTTCATCAACAATGGTCATAACCATTGAAACACCAACATCACTCATAATCAAGATATTTTCTAATTCTTCAAAATAATCATCATCAATCTCACGATAACGTGCTGCTAATTCATTAATCTTTGATGAAAGTGATGATCCAGATTTATCCAATCCAGCAACATATTTCTCATTTTGCTTAGCCGAATTACCAACAATTGCTTCTTTAATCTTACTAAAAAATCCCATTGTTATTCCTCCTTATGCACCAGCCAAGTCAATTGCATCTTTCAATTTAACACTGACTAGCTTTGTAACCCCTTTTTGTTGCATTGTTGCACCATATAATAAATCACATTCTTCCATTGTTCCTTCTCTATGCGTTACAACAATAAATTGGGTTTGGGTTGAAAACTCTCTTAAATATTTTGCAAATCTTTCAACATTCGCAACATCCAATGCAGCTTCAACTTCATCTAAGATACACATTGGAACTGGTCGAACACGCAAGATTGCAAATAAACATGAAATGGCAATCAAAGCCTTTTCGCCCCCAGAAAATAAAGTAATATTTTGGACGGCTTTTCCTGGCGGCTGCACATCAATATCAATTCCAGTTTCTAAAATGTTATCAGGATCACTGTATCTTAATTCAGCTTTTCCTCCACCAAAAAGATTTCTAAAGACAATATTAAACTCTTTATTAATCTTTTCAAAGGTTTCACCAAAACGACTAATCATAATTTCATCCATCTCATCAATTGCCTTTAAGATACTATCTTGTGCATTGATTAAATCTAATCTTTGACTATTCAATGTTTCATAACGGGTTGAAACTTCTTGATAATCTTCAATCGCCTGTAAATTAACATTCCCTAAAGAATCAATTTTATGACGCAATAAACGAACATTTTCTTTTGCTTCACCCATATTGATTTCTTGTGTATATTCTTCCTTAGCAAATTCATAAGTCATCTTATATTCATCATTTAAACGCAATAAATAATTAGATAACTCAGTTTCTTGTTTAGCTTTATTGACTTGTTTTTGAGTCATTTCCGATTGAATTTCTCTTAAATGAGCACGTGATGCTCTTAGAGTTTCTTCTAATTTATCATTTTCATTGACAAAACTCATACGTAATTCACGTTTTGCTTGAATAGATTCAGTTAAACGATCACGTAATTTCTTTGCTTCATTTAATTCATTAATCAATTGATTATCTTGAGCACCACTTTCAATCTCTGATAATTCAACACTACGATGAGTTAAACTTTCATATTCACTCTTAGCCACTTGAAGTTCACTTTTCTTATTTGTAACTACAACTTCAAGCTTAGCAAATGACATTTGTTTTTGCAATAAATGATGAGAAATTTCTCTTGCTAAATTGTCCAATTCATTCAATTTTGCTTTTTTATGATTAATTTCTTTTTCTTGACTCACAATTGTCTCTTTAATCATCTCTAACTCACGTTTACTCGCAAAGTTCGATGATTGTGATTTATTTGTTCCACCAGTTAAAGAACCACCAATATTAACAACCTCACCATCCATTGTCACAACTTTATATCTAGCAAAAGTAGCACGTGATAAAGCTGATGCATGTTTTAAAGTATCAACCAAGATAATATTCCCTAGCTGATTCAAAACAACACTTTCAATCTCTTGAGGATAACGAACAAAATCACTCATCACCCCTAAATAACCATCAAAATTTTGACATACCATCAAATGATCATCTCTTAAACTTCGAGGTTTCATCACTTCAACAGGTAAAAAAGTCGCACGCCCTGATTTATTTTCTTTTAAGAAATGAATCGCTTCTCTAGCATCTTGATCTGTCTTTGTGACAATAAACTGTACTGCCCCAGCCAAAGCTGTCGTTAAAGCAGTTTCGTATTGAGCATCACTTTCTAATAAATCACCTAAAACTCCAATGATTCCTGATAAAGAATCTTTAGCCTTCATGATTGAACGGACACCATAACTATAGCCAGACTTATTTTCAACAATATCAACCAATTGTTCTCTACGATTTCGATTGTTATGTAATTGAAGATTTAAGTTTTCAATATTTTGACGTAATGCCATCATTTCACTACGATTCTTTTCTTGTGCAGCTTCTAAATCTAACTTTTCTTCTTTGGTTTCTTTATATCGATTAACACGATCATTATATTCATTAACAGCATCTTGTAAAATAGCTCTCATCTGAGCAATACGTGCCTGTAAATCTTCTTTATCTGTATTTTCTAAAATATGTTTACGATTGGTATCAATTTCAACTTTTTGAGTTTCTAATTCATTAACATTATTCATAGCTGTTAATAATTGTCCTTGTAACCCATTGACTTCTTGATCCAAATCATACATCTTCTTTTTTAAGGTTTCATTTTGTTGTTCATTTAAAAGAATCTGACCTTCAATAGTTACTTTTTCTTTATCTAAAGAATCCAAAGAATCATTTAATTCTTTTAAAGATGCAGATAAATTTTCAATTTCCTTAACCAACACACTCACTTCAATAGACTGCAATTGATCCTTTAATTCCAAATAAACTTCAGCCTTTTCTTTTTGCCTTCTTAATGGCGCAATTTGTTTTTCTAACTCTAAACAAATATCCTCAACTCTATCTAAATTATCCTTTGTTCTCTCTAATTTACGAATAGACTCCAACTTACGCTTTTTATATTTTGCAACACCGGCTGCTTCTTCAAACATCCCACGTCTTTCTTCTGGCTTACTATCAGCAAAACTAGAAATATTTCCTTGTGAAATAATTGATAAAGAATCACGCCCTAACCCTGTATCCATAATTAAATCAATAATATCTTTTAAACGACATGGTTCACGATTAATCAAATATTCAGCTTCATTATTTTGACGATAAAGACGTCTTGTAATTTCAACTTCATTATAATCAAAATTCATAAAACGATCTTCATTATCAAAAACCAATGTTACCTCAGCAACACTTTGTGCTTTACGATCTTCACTTCCATTAAAAATAACATCAGACATATTAGAACCACGTAACGATTTAACTGATTGTTCACCTAAAACCCATCTTACAGCATCACTGATATTGGATTTACCACAACCATTTGGACCAACAATTCCCGTAATTCCTGGCTGAAATTCAATAACTGATTTATCTGCAAATGATTTAAAACCATGTAATTCTATTTTCTTTAAATACATAGATTTCTTTCCTTTCCTATGAATGATTATCTCTGTCTTTTTTCATCAATCTTTCACTCAAATGGAAAGATCTGACTTGTGGTAATTTAACTATAAATTGACTACCACCATCTTCTCTTGACTTAACATCAATCGTTCCTTGATGTAAATCAACAATCCTTTTAACAATCGATAACCCTAAGCCATTTCCTTCCACACTTCTCGATTTATCTTGTCGATAAAACCTTTCAAAAATATGCGAAATCGCTTCTTTACTCATTCCTACACCGGTATCTTCGATACTTACTTCTACTTCTTTTGTTGTCTTTTTCACACTAATAGTGACAACCCCATTTTCATTCGTATACTTAATCGCATTATTCACCAGATTAATCCAAACCTGTTCTAATCGTGATTCATCTGCTTCAATAAGAATATCATTTTTAGGAATATCAAATTCTATCTCAATATTCTTACTTATTGCTAAATTATCCTGTGTTTCAATCACACGATTTAATTGTTCAATCAATGAAAATTCACTGACTTCTAATTTCACATCTTCACCATCTAGGATTGTTAATTGTAACATATTCCTAGATAAAGTCGATAAACGTTTACTATGAAACAAGATAATATCTGCATATTTTTGTCGTTGTTCATCTGTTAACTTTTCATTTTTTAAAATTGTAGCAAAACCTTGGATTGCTGTTAAAGGCGTTTGAAACTCATGAGAAACATCAGAAATAAATTGTTGCCTCGTTTCTTCTTGTTTTGCTAATTGTTGAGCCATTTGATTAAAACTGCGATTCAAACGAGCAATTTCATCATTTCCACTATAATTAACACGAACACGATAATTTCCCTTAGACAATTCATTAGTTGCTTTATTTAAACGTGAAATTGGTTTAACAATAATATCAGCAATAACCAAGAAAGTAATACTTCCCGCAATTAACATACAAAAAACAGCAATCATTGCAGAATCAATAAAAATCATTTGTTTTTTACCAATATCTTTTTGGACAAAGACAATATATTGTTGACCATTCACTTCAAATGATTTTGCTAACTTACGCATTGAAGAATCATGTAAAGTAATGGTTTTACCTAATTGATTTTCTAATAATTGATGTTCTTTATTCGTCAATTGACGACCCGTCAATGTTCCATAAACTTCTTTATGATTTTGACTTTCAATGGAAAAAGAAACTTCAGAAGTTGAAGCATAACCATTTAAAACTTTTGGTAAATTTTCATTATCAATTAATTGTAAAAAATCAGCAATTAATTCAGTTGAATTTTCTAATTCCTCAACTGTCAAACGACTCAATTCATCAGAATTCTTACGCAATGAAAAATATCCAGCAATTGAAAAACTAAACAAAATACTTGCTAAAAATCCTAAGATTAATTTCCCATAGATGGATTTCATTGTTCAACCTCAATCTTATATCCTAATCCTCTCACTGTTACAACCTTAAATCCAGGTAAATGTCCTAAGTTTTCACGAATACGTTTGATATGAACATCAACAGTACGATCGAATCCATCATAATCCATTCCCCAAATTTTTTCAATCAATTGTTCACGAGTAAAAATTTGATTAGGGTTTTTAGCTAACTCAAAAGCTAATTCAAATTGTTTTAATGGCAAATGAATAGTCTCATCATGATAACGTATTTCATATTTATCACCATCAAAAATAACATCTTTAATTTGAACAATATTCTGACTATTAATACTATAACGTTTTAAAATTGTTTTCACTCTCGCTAATAATTCATCAGGATCAAAAGGTTTTGTAACATAATCATCAATTCCTAAAGAAAAACCTCTTAATTTATCAGCCGATTGTGATTTCGCAGTTAACATAATAACTGGAATATCTTTAAATTCCTTCATTTCTTCAACAAGTTGAAAACCATCCATAACTGGCATCATAATATCAACAATTGCTAAATCAATATATTCATTTTCTAATATCTCTAAAGCTTTTTGTCCTGTTTCAGCTTCAGCCACAGAAAAGCCTTCTTTATCTAAATAAAAACGTATCAACTCTCTAATATGTTCTTCATCATCTACAACTAAAATTTTAGATTTCATGATTATCCACCTCAATTCATTGTGTAATTATATCATAATTACAAATAAATTCCTATATTTATCAAGAGATTTCCCACTTTGAATCCTATTTTTTTAAGAATATATTTTATCTAAGCAAAAACGATATCTCATTGATATCGTCTTTGCTTTTAATTCTTCTTTTTAAATATTGAGAAACCTTTTTTCTTTTGAGATTTGCCTTTAATTTCTTTTAATAAATCCTTAGCATCATTTAAACCAGCTTCCACAGCTTTTTCACACCAAGGTAAAGCTTTGTCTAAATCAATATCAGTTCCTTGTCCATAAGTATAAGCTCTCGCTAAATTTAAATAAGCATGTTCATCGCCACCTCTAGCAGCTCTTTCAAACAAACGAAATGCTTCATCAAAATCAAGCTCTACTCCATCGCCTTCTTTATAACAAACACCAAGATTATTCATCGCTCCATAATGTCCATGTTCCACTGCCATTTTATAATATTCAATGGCTTTTGGCATATCACGATATTTTTCTTCAGCTTCAAAATCATACAATACCGCTAAATTGTACATTGATGAAACATGTCCTTTACTAGCCCCAATCGTAAAATATTCAATGGCCTTAGGTGTATCTTTATCAACACCTACACCAGCTTTATACAGATTTGCTAAAGCATAGTAACCTCTAGAAAAACCTTGTTCCTTAGCTTCATTATAATATTCAAAAGCTTTCATATAGTCTTGTTTAACACCTAAGCCACTTTCATACAATTGTCCAAGTGAAATATAAGCATCAATATAATGACGATGATAAGCTTCTTGATAATAATTCATCGCGGCCTGATAATCAACTTCTGTTCCAATTCCATAGTGATAACAACGTCCAACATTGTAATAACCACGTGATGAATTATATTTTGATGCCTCAAGATAGAACTCAAACGCTTTTCTTTCATCCACAGCTGTTCCAATTCCATCCTCATAACAACATGCTAAATTACAGATTGCTGGAGGATATTTATAGCTAGCAGCTTCTTGATAATACTCAAAAGCTTTCTTCTCATCTACTTCACAAGCTTTTCCAAGTTCATAGAACAATCCTAAATTAGATAATGCACGTGGATAACGACTTTCAGCAGATACACTATACCAATGTCTCGCTTGATTCAAATCAACCTCTACGCCAATTCCCATTTCATAACAATATCCTAAATTACATTGCGCAACATCATCACCAAGTTCAGCTGCTTGACGATAATATTCAACTGCTTTTTCTTCATCTTTTTCAACCCCTGTACCTTCTTCATAATATAAACCTAAGTTACATAAGGCGCGTGGATAGTTAAACTGAGCTGCACGTTCATATAATTCTCTAGCTTTATCATAATTGGCTTCTTGATTATCAAAACCAATTTCATATAAATTTGCTAAGTTACATAAAGCGCGTAGATTATTACGTTCACTTGCTTGTTCATAATATTCCTTAGCTTTTTGTAAATCTCTTTCAACACCAATTCCAGCTTCATAACAATATCCCAAATTACATTGAGCAACGTCAAAGCCTAATTCTGCCGCATGGCGATAAACTTCAACAGCTTTTTCTTCATCCACTTCAGTTCCAATTCCCGCTTCATAACAATATCCTAAATTTGTCATTCCACGTAAATTTCCACCAGCACTTGAACGTTGATAATATTCAAAAGCTTTTTTAACATCTTTAGGACACCCTAAACCATTTTCATAATAATATCCAATTGTACACATTGCTGAAGGATCACCAACATCACTAGCACGATTGTAATAGTAGAAAGCTTTGCTCATGTCTTTTTCGACTCCAATACCTTCATCATAAAGATATCCTAAATTACATAAACCTCTTGGATAATCAAATTGAGCAGCTTTTTCATATTGTTCAATTGCTTTTTGATAATCCGGTTCCCCATCAATTCCTTGTTCATATAAGAAACCTAAATTACAAATCGCACGTAAATTGTTTTGAGCCGATGCTTTTTCATAATATTCCTTAGCCTTATGAAGATCTTTTTCTACGCCAATTCCTGCTTCATAACAATATCCTAAATTACATTGCGCAACATCATAATCTAAATCCGCTGCACGACGATAAATTTCAACAGCTTTTTGAGGATTTTCTTCAACTCCAATCCCCACTTCATAACAATATCCTAAATTAGTCATTCCTCTTAAACTTCCTGCATCACTAGAAAGTTGATAATATTCAAAAGCCTTTTGTAAATCTTTTGTACAACCAATTCCATTTTCATAATAATATCCAAGGGTACATAAAGCACTAGGGTCTTGATATTGAGCTGCCTTTTGACAATATTCAAAAGCCAGATTTTCATTCTTTTCAACCCCAATTCCATTTTCTAAATAATAAGAATACTTACACATTGCATAAACATAACCAATATCAGCACTACGTTTTAAATATTCCATAGCAAGTGGCATATTTTCATTTTCAATGAGTTTTCCATAAGCTAACATAGCACGAGGATATCCCATGTTAGCACTTCTTAAATAAAGTTCTTTGGCTTTTTCAACATCTTGTTCAACACCAATTCCCATTTCATAACAATAAGCTAAATAACAATGAGCAGGCGCATAGTTTTGATTTGAAGCCTGTTGATACCAATACACTGCCATTTCTTCGTTTTGTTCAACACCTTCTCCAGCTTCATAGAAATAACCTAATTGTAACTGAGCTACTTCTAATCCATCATTAGCAGCTTCTTGATACCATGAAGCTGCTTGAGATAAATCTTGAGGAACCCCAATTCCATATTCATAACAATAACCAACACTATATTTAGCTTGAATAAAACCAGCATCAGCCGCTTGTTTATAATGTGTCATGGCTTTGATACCATCTTTTTCCACACCTCTACCAAAACAATAACATTCTCCTAAATAGAATAATGCACGTGGTAAATTTTTAGCTGCTGCCTTTTCAAAATATTCAAACGCTAATTCATCATTTTGTTCACAGCCAATTCCTTCATAACAACAAAACGCAAAATTACATGAAGCAATTTCATCATCTAAATCCGCTGCTTGTCGATAGTAATAAACGGCTTTTTCTTTATCCATTGGTGTTCCTAAACCAACTTCATTCATATACCCTAAAGAACAAATCGATTTGGCATGATTATTTTTCGCTGCTTTTTCAAAAAGCTCATAAGCACGATATTCATCTTGCACACGTTCTTTACCATTCATATAACGAAGTGCCAATTGGAATAAATCTTCTTCTAAAACCGGTGTTTCATCATCATCTAATTTTGGTAAAACCGATAACAAACAAATATCAACACCTTCAATATGATGATCATTTTCCAAATAATAATGTTCTTCTTGTAAATAAGGCGAATTTGTCAGTTCAGGATAAGCAACAACATCATACTTCATCATTAAATCAAAGACGCGTCCTTCAACTTCTTCTTCAGGACAATATAATGTTTTCACTTTCATTAAAGCTTCTTCATCACGATCATTTTTTAAATAAACCCAAGCCATATCACCATAATTAATCGCAATAAAATCCACTTTCCATTGACCAAACAATGGTTCATACATTTTTAAACGTTCTAATAATTCATTCATTATTTCCCCTCCTTATTTTCTATCCGATTTTTAAAGTTGAAACTGTCTGACTTGCTGAATCATCATCAACAAATTCAATACTCACTTGATCTCCAACTTTTAGTAATGGTAACTCACTATTTAAAGAAATTGGTGCAATAAAGACTTTATCTTCACCTTCAATTTTAAAATAGTAATGTGAATTGCCATTCACGACAGCTTCTTGAATCGCTGTAATCTTAGCTTTTAAACTCTTAGTTTCAAAATCAACCTTCACTTTACCATTATCATTTAACAATTGATAATACTCTTTTTCAGCTTCTGCAACACTATTTCCAACGGCTACAATTTGATAATTTTCAACGCTAACAAACGCATAGCTTTTAACTAATCCTGCACTATCTTTTAGTGACAAGAAATAAGTTGGTTGCCCACCAGCATTAATCAAGATTGGGAAAGTTGCTGTATATTTTAAGTTTTGAACTTTTCCTTCTGCTGATGACATTGCAGAAAATTCTTCAGCTCCACTGATTGCATAATATTTAGCTTCTTTTGTACGCATGTTAATTAAAGCAAACCCAACATTAGAAGCATCACTTGATACTGATGTTAAACCAGTATACAAATAAACATCATCATTTAAAGCAATATAGTTATATCCATCTGTAGGTTTTAAAACCCCCTTTTGAGAAAAGATTGTATTGAAATATCCATTTGTATATTGACCCCAATTTTCTAATTGCGTTAACAATAAATCTGATGGATAAACACGATCAACCCAAGTTGGAACTTTATCAATGTTATAATATTGGCAACTACCATCAATCGCATTAACCAAAATAGCCCCCGTAATATCTTTACCACCAAATAATCCAATTTTATAAGTATATGTTGGAGCAATCCAATATGGATTCCCGGCATCATCTATTTCAAAAGATGGATTTTCAAACATCTTCGTTGGATAATGAACACGAATATGACGATTAATATTTCTAAAAAATAAATCAGAATGAGAATATTTCATTCCTTCTTTTAAACGAACAACTTCACTTTCCTGAGTAACCATATCAACACGAATATAAGCAGGTAACCCTTCACCATGATTAGTAAACCATTTAATAAAATCACTATAAGAAATCGTTGTAACACGATATGGTTTATCTTTATAGTTGATTTGACCATATTCATCATCAACTTCAAATTGAGAAACATAATCAACAATTTCTCCCATTTTACGATCACCTAAACGTTCTGCACTATCTTTATCAACAACTGGTATTGATTGATAATTAACTTTTGGGTTATCAGCATAAAAATCAGCTTTCTTATCAACATTTAATTGTTTTTGATAACTTGAAGCATGGAAAATTGGTGAACTGATTAATTGTCCAATAAAAACATAGGCAATAAATACAGCAGCCAATCCAACAAGGACTTTTCCAACCTTATCAAAAGAAGCTTGAAATAAACTTCTTAATCCCACAAAAATAATTAAACAAAAACTCAAAAAGAACACAAAATCTGGTGATCTTAAATTAAGTGGCAACATTGTAAAATATTCAGCAATCAAGAAAAATAAAATGACAATGATAGCTGCCTTCAATGTTCCTTTCTTTTGGGGCTGACGATTATTAAAAAAGTCACTCTGATGATTTTCCCCCATCTTTCCAAAAAATCTTTCAAATACTTTATCCATTCATTTTCTCCTTTAATTTCTCAATCAAATCTTTTAATTCATCTAATGATTCAAGCGTTGCCCCACTCGCATAGGCATGCCCACCACCTCGAAAAGCATTGGCCACCTCATTGATTGCTGTGTGACGGCTACGCATACTGACACGATAATTATGTTCCTTTGTATTTTCAGTAATGGCCATCCACACTTCAAATTCTTCATAATTTGCAAGCGTATTCACATAATTAGAGCCTTGTTCACGTGTAAGATGAAGTACATCTAAATCTTCTTGACCTAAATAATACCAAGCAATCTTACCATCTCTATGATAATGATTTAAAATAAACTTAGTGACTTCTAGATCATTCAAATCACGCATATATAAAGATTGATATAATTCTTCAATTTGAATACCACTTTCTAATAAATATGCAGCGGCTTCAAAAGTCTTAGCTGAAGTTGAACTATACATAAAACGATTACTATCACCAATGATTCCTAAATACAAAGCATTCGCTGCAATAAGTGGAATTTTAACTCGTCCTTCTTTTAAAAGTAATGTAACAATTTCACTACAAGATGAAGCACTCTCATCTTCGATATTTAAATCACCATACGAATCAACAACAATATGATGATCAATCTTTAAAACCTTATCACAAATTGTAATATCCCCATCAATTCGTTCACGATTAGCCGTATCTAAAACAATGCCTAAAGTTGAACCTTTTTGAATGTCTTCAACTTCAAAAGAAGCGTACATCTTCAATAAATCACTTTCCATATTTCCGGCTAAAACAATATTCTTTTGAGGAAACATTTCTTTCAATGTCCAATACAAACCTAACTGTGAACCTAATGCATCTAAATCCGGATTCACATGTCGATAAATAATTATTTGATCATATTCTTTTCTTACTTTAAATATCCTATCCATTTTTCATCACCTTATATAATATACTACCATAGAATGACCTTAATATGAACCATAAATAACAAACAAAAAATAATCTCCTCAACAAAAGAGATTATTTAATCAACCAAATGAATTTTAGATGACTTTTCATTTTCTAAAACATATCGCCAATTCTTAGGAAAAGAATAATCTTTTAATAAATCAACTAAACCACTTTCACGGCCTGCTTTTCTCAATAAAATGCCTACACTATCAATAAAATCTTCAGCATTAAAAACATTGGGAGAAAGACGAATCATAATCAAAGTATAATAAAATAATGAAGAATGCTTAAAATCATCATCATAACCATTACTATCTACATCTTTAGTCATAATTGGTCTTAATTCTTTTAATGAAGATAAACGATAGAGACTTTGATAATGCGCACAATGATTTCTTAAATTATTTAAGCTCATCATCCAATGCCAAAATGTTTGAGGCGTTAAACGTTCAAAATAACATCTTAAATATTCTGCTTTATCATAATAATTTAAGTTTTCAAAAACATTAATCATCCAACCAAATGTCATAATTCCTGCTGCTGTAGAAAAAGGCAAAGCATATTTATAACGTCGATATTCTTCAACTATCTGTAAATTATTATTTTTGATTTCATCATCAATTCGATTACGTAGTAATTTTACTTGATCATAATGTTCTTGTTTATCTTCAAAAAGATTTCCCATTAAATAGCCACGCTTATAAAAAGGTTGATAGGTTGAAGCCATTAAATATTTTTGATCATATTTATTAGATAAAAAATAAGTAAAGCTAGAACGAAAATACATTTCAATATCTTCTAATATACGTTGATATTCAAATCTTAAAGAACGATCTAGTTGAATAATTGTTTGTAAATTATCAATTGACATCGCTGGTGATTTTAATAAATAAGCATGCACTTTATCATAGCCAATTTGATAGACAAGTGATTTAAGCCAGGCGATTTCTTTTTGATCTTCTTTAGCTAATAATTGAACAATCTTTTGAATATTAACCGGATTATCTTCCACACTTTCTTTTAAAACATAGAACTTCCCAATTTTCATAACCTCATCCGTATTTTGAATAGGAATTGGTAAAGGTTCTTCAACTATTTCTTCTTTTTCTTCACTTTGAATAAAGTCTTCTACTTCTTTTTGGGCAACACTCAACAAACGACGTAAGATTTCTTTATTTTTAAGACCACTTTCACGAATATCTAAAATTAATTCCTCTAGTTTCTTAATCATTTCTTCACAATCTGTTAATTCATCTATTTGATTATAGAATTGATAAAATTGAATAACAAACGGATTTTCTAATAGTTCTTCAATAATTTGTGATTTTTTATAATAGAGATGATGTTGATGATAAAAAGCTTCAATCAATTGTAATTGCTGTTCATCAGGCATTGGTTGAGTTGGTAGTGAATCTATTGTTTCGTTATATTCTATAGGTTGTAGCTGAGTAAGATATTCTAAATATTGTTGTAGAGTTTGTAAAAAGCGATGAATGAGGGGATATTGTTCAAATTCATTTGATTCAATCGGAAGTTTATGGAGAACTTTCACCTTAAGTTCTTCTAATTGCGTTATTTTTGTTTCTTGAGGCAACTGACAATAATAAATATCATCTAATTTTTTTGTTGCCTTATGCATGATTTTCTCAATTTTTTTATTGATAAGATCTTGTTGTAGGAGTTGTTCTTCTTTGAAAAATGCTTGTGCAACAACGATAAGATAGTCTTTATTATGTTGAAAATATGCATCAATGATTTGATAAAGAACTTCACCTTTTTCATGACTTCTTTCAAGATAGTCATTTTTGTTTGCTTTCTTTTCAAAATAATATCTAGCCAGCAAATAATGAGTTATTGTTTCTAAGTCTTGTAAACCAGCTTGTGAGAGATTTTCAATGACTTGTTGTAGTGTTATGATATGTAAGTATTCTTTTTGATTTTGAATTGTTTCAATAAAAAAACGATAGTATTGTAATTCTTGTAAAAGAGCTGCTTCATTTTCAAAATCAGAATGTTCAATCACCCATTCAAATAAAGGTCTTTTCACATCCTCATCTAATTCCTTATAAACTCGACTCATCATATCCAAAAATGTTGGATAATCATCGTTTAATGAGGCTTTTATTCTTTCTAAGATCAATTCATTTTGTTCGTGATGATTCAGTGATTCAATAAGCATCTTTTTATGTTTTTTCTCATCATTAGCAAATTGAAAGACTTTTCGAAAATCTTGATTATCCCATTGTTTATTCAAGCTCATCACCTCCTTATGATTATTATATCACATATTTTATTGAACATAAGAAAAAGAACCCGTAGGTTCTTATAATCCTAATAATCTGACTGTATCTCTAGCAATCATGACTTCTTCATTTGTTGGAATAACCATGACTTTGATTTGTGAATATTGATGTGAAATCACTCTGTTTTCTGAACTTCTTACTGAATTTAATTCTTCATCCAAGAAAACACCAAATGCTTTAGAAACATTGTCAATGATTAAACGTCTTAAATAAGCTGCATTTTCACCAACTCCAGCAGTAAAGGCAATCGCATCACAACCACCAAGTTCAGCATAATATGAACCAATATATTTAGATACAATACGTGCATATAATAAACTTGTTAATAAAGCACGTTCATCTCCTTCTTTAAATAAAGCATTTTCAATATCACGAGAATCTGAAGAAATGCCAGAAATTCCTAACATCCCTGATTTTTTGTTATAGATTTCTAAGACTTCATCAGGTGTTTTATTTAATTTATTACATAAATAAGGCATAATTGATGGATCAACATCACCACAACGTGTTCCCATCATCACTCCTGCAAGTGGTGTAAATCCCATAGATGTATCAATACATTTTCCATCTAAGACAGCAGAAACACTAGCTCCATTTCCAAGGTGACAAACAATCACACGAGAACCTCTTGGTTTTCCTAACATTTCAATCACTTGTTCTGAAACATATTTATGACTTGTACCATGAGCTCCATATCTTCTGACTTTTAAATCAGTATAATATTCTAATGGTAATGGATATAAATATCTTTCTTTATCAAGTGTTTGATGGAAAGCTGTATCAAATGTGAAAACATGTCCGACTCCTGGTAAAGCTTTTTTAAAAGCACGATATCCAATTAAATGTGCTGGATTATGTAATGGAGCAAGTTCGCAAAGTTCCTCTACTTTACTAACAACATCTTCATCAACAACAGCACTATCACTAAAGTATTCACCACCATGAACAATACGATGTCCAACGGCATCAATTTCTGTTAATTCTTTTAAAACACCTTCATCAATCAATGCTTCTAAAAGCATATCTACAGCAACTTGATGATCTGGAATTGGACAAGTTTTTGTCTTTTTCTCTCCATTATATTTAATCGTAAAAATACCATCATCCATTCCAATTCTTTCAACAATCCCAGAAGTAATGACTTCTTCACTTGGCATATTGAATAATTGAAATTTTAATGATGAGCTTCCTGCGTTAACCGCCATAACTTTTGTCATAATTCATTCCTCCTACATACATATATTTATTTTACCTAAAATAAAGAGTAAATACAACAAAAATTTGAAAGCGATAACATTTTTTACATGAAAAAACCCTACTCATAAGGTTTTATGACTAGGGTTTTTATTGAGCTTAATGACTTTGAGATTGTCTACCTGCGATTTGGTTTTGTCCCATTTCAACTAATCTCTTAGTGATTTCACCACCAACAGATCCGTTAGCACGTGAAGTTGCATCAGGTCCAAGGTTAACACCAAATTCATTAGCGATTTCGTATTTCATTTGATCGATTGCATTTTGAGCACCAGGAACGACTAATTTGTTTCTATTTGAATTGTTTGAGTTCATAACTTTCACCTCCTGACACAATTAGTTTGTGTCAAGGTTACAAAATTATTCATTTTTTTTAAAATAAATTTTCAATATTTTTATAACTATCATCAATCACAATATCTTGCGTATTTTCAACACATTCTTGAACCATTGTTTCAAAATCCCAGTTAGCCTCAAAAGCTTGTGCTTTATAGCTTTTTGGTTTTGTTGCAGGTTGTTTTGGCGTGAAAATTGTACAACAATCTTCATGTGGACGAATAGAAATATCATATGTTCCAATTTTTGTTGCAATATCAATAATTTCTAATTTATCCATACAAGCCACAGGACGTAAAACTGGCATGTGAATCACTTCATTAATAGTTGCCATACTTTCTAATGTTTGTGAAGCAACTTGTCCAATACTTTCTCCATTAACAATCGCTAAGCAATTATTTTTTTGAGCAACCCCTTGAGCAATACGATACATCATTCTTCGCATAACAGTCATCGCATAGCTTTCTTCACAATGTTCATAAACAGCTAATTGTAAATCAGTAAACGGAACAATATGTACCACAATTTTACCATGTGTATATTGTCTCAAGACATCAACTAAATCTAAAACTTTTTCTCTTGCCAAATCACTTGTATATGGTGGTGAAGCATAATGAATACATTCAATATCGACTCCACGTTTTAAAGTTAAGTATCCAGCAACCGGAGAATCAATTCCTCCCGATAACATCAATAATGCTTTTCCACCAACACCAACAGGATAACCACCAGCACCCATAATCACATTATCCATAACATATGTATAATCTTTACGTAATTCAACTTTCACTAAAATTTCTGGATGATGGACATCAACCTTTAGAGTTTTGCTTGTATGATGGAAAATATATCCCGCAATGGCTGTATTGATATCATGTGAATGTAATGGATAGTCTTTATCATTACGTTTGGTATCAATTTTAAAAGTCTGTCCCGGATTATTTTCGACAACTTGCAGACATACTTCTTTTATTTTTTCTAAGTCACTTTCCACCTTATAACAAAATGAAAATGAATGAATCCCAAAGACTGTTTTCAATTTCTCAGCCACAGCCTTTGGATCTTCCCCATTTAAAATAATATACATACGATCAAAAGATAACTCATATTTCAATTGACTCATTGGTTTTAAGATTTCTTTTGTATTTTGACATAATTTACGAATAAACATTTTTCGATTTTTTCCTTTGGTTGTTAATTCACCAAAGCGTACTAAAATATGATTACATTCCATTTTTCTACCTCTGTTTCTTAATAGTTTTTAATATTGTTTGAAGATGATATAAAAATTCATCAATTTCTTCTTGAGTTGTTAAATGTGAGAAGCTTATACGAATCGCACTTTTAGCAATAGCATCATCCACACCCATTGCAGCTAAAGTTCTAGAAACATCATTTTTATGTGATGAACATGTACTTTTCGTTGATACATAACATTCCTTAGCTTCTAAAGCATGTAAGATAACTTCGGGTTTATAACCAATCGCTGAAAAGCTTAAAATATAAGGTGAGCAATTTTCAATTGGACTATTTATAACAATATCTTTTTCTCTCATTAACTCATTTCTTACATATTGATTTAAAGCATGAACACGTTGAAATTTTTGTGCTTGATCTTCTAAAGCCAAACGTAATGTTTTAGCAAACATAATATGAGTAGCAGTATTAGAAGTCCCACCACGTAAGTTGTTTTCTTGTTGACCACCACAAATCAATGGTACCAGCGTTGTGGATTCTTTTTTATATAAAACGCCACTTCCTTTAAGTCCATAAATTTTATGAGCTGAAAAGCTAGCCATATCAACCAAAGACAAATCAACCGGAATTTTTCCAAGTGCTTGAACCATATCAACATGTAATTTAATTTTAGGATTCATATTTAATATTAATTCTCTTATTTTATCAATCGGTTGAATACTTCCAATTTCATTATTCACATACATGATTGAAATTAAAATCGTATCATCACGAATTTTATTTTTTAATTCATCTAAATCGATATGTCCATTTTGATCAACTGAAATAAAATCCACATCAAAACCAAAAACATCTCTTAATTGTAAACAAGTATTATAGACACTTGAATGTTCGATTGCAGTAGTAATAATATGTTTCCCTCTATTTTGATATTGAAAAGCACAACCTTTAATTGCCGTATTATTAGATTCACTTGCACCACTTGTAAAAATAATTTCAGTTGGTTTAACATTTAACATTTGAGCAATTAAGCTTCTTGACTTTTCCATTAATGAACTGGTTTGTAATCCAAGTGAATATAAAGAGTCAGCATTAGCAAAATAATCATTTAATAATGATTGATACATTTGATTAACTTCTTTATTTAAAGGTGTTGTAGATACATAATCTAAATAAATCATAGGTTCCCTCCATATCTCATTATATGTATATATACCATTTTTTATGAAAAAATACCACTAAAAAAGTCCTTATTCGGACTTTTCAGTAGATTTTTTGATTAATGTTTCATATGAACCAGGTTGAATCTTTTCAATAATATCAACAGCTGTTGATAAAGCCTTTGTATATTCACCATTTCTAAATAAAACTTCAGCCTTTGTTAATTCTGTATTCACTTCTAAAAATGTTGAACGATAACGATTTCCAAAAACAATAGCTTCTTCCACCATTTCCGCAGTAACAATCAAATTATGAACATTATCATAAAGCTTATAAATGACATCTCTTGCGCCATCAACACGCTTAGACAATTCTGATAATTCAACTGGTCGATTCATCCGATATGCTTGAATTTGGGCCGCTTTATCATAAGAATCTTGAATATAATCTTTATATGATTCATTAATCATTGGTAAATGTTTGTTTTTTATTTCTGATTTAATTTCTAATAATACAATATTAATATTTTCTAATTCATCAATAGCACGTTGTTCTTGTAAATATAAATGATCCCTAAAAGCAAAGAAAGTATTTAAATCATCTTGATGAACACTTGCGCGATCTTTTAACAACTCAACCTTTGCAATCATTTGTGAATAGGCAAAATCACCCTTATTCATTTCTTCTTCTAAATCATAAGACTCTCTTAATATTTTATCAAACTCTTGGAATCTTTCATCAATTTCAATATGTTCCTCATTAATAACATATAAACTATTAATACGATTAGAATCAATCAAAGCTTGCTTATATTGATCATAGATTTCTGTAATCAAACTATAACATGCATCCCATTTTTCCTTAAATTCATGATAAGCTTGTTGTTCAACTTCTAAATCATGAATCAAACGATCAATTGCATCTGCTTCACCTTGTAAAATAGTTCCCATATCATCTAATTCAAGATGTTTAATATGAACAACACATTCTTCTAATGTTTTTTTAATTGAATCATAACGAGAATCAACCTCTAACTGATTTAAAGAAAAACTCTCTTTTGACATTTCTTCAATCAATGTATCAATATGATTAATCTTTTTAGGAATATATTGTCTGACAACTGCAATATAGCTTGGCAAATCTTCTAATCGTTGATTCAACCAATCAACTCTTTCTTCAATTTCACCAGTAAAGTTTTTTGCATCTTCAAATCTTTGATTATTCATCATTCCTTCTAATTGAACAAATGAATCATCAACTTCATTAAATATATCTAAAAGACTTGGAACAAATTCTTCAACTTTAAAACGAATGGATTCAAATTGATCAATTGTTTGACGATATTTTTCTTTTACTCGAATAATTTCAATTCTTTGAATATTTTCAATTTCAGTAATTTTTTCTATTTTCGTAAGTAATGCTTGTGAATCATTTTCATAAACATCAAGCATTTCATTTAATTCTTTCATTTTTTTCGATACTTTTCTTAATTTCCCATAGAACAACTGTTCATCAACTTCATTGACTAAAACTGCCAATTCATTCTTTTGAAAATCACTAATTTTTTCAAATTCAGCGGCATATTCTTCATATTGTTCAACAATATCAGGCATATTTTTAGAAATACTTTGAACTCTGCCTAAGCGATATTGTAATGGCAATGATTTGATTGCATTCATACGATTTTCAATATCAACAATTAATTTTCTATATTTTCTAAGTCTCATTCCACGATAAAAAAGGAATAAAATAATCAAAACAACCAATCCTACCCCCGCAAAGATGAGATTACGTGTTCCTATTTTTTCAATAAACTCCATGATTCCATCCATATATCCAAAATCCTTTCTTTTACACTCCTTTATTGTATCATAAATATCGTAAGATTTCATCATCTTTTCAACAACTCATCCCAAGAAAAAATTGAATCATGTTTTTTTAACAAAAAAAGAAAACGCTCAAGAATATTGATTTAAGCGTTTGTATTTATTGATATTAATTCATGACATCATTAGCTGTAGTTTTGTGATTTTGATATGACTCTTATAGTTCTTGACATCATGGCTTCATATTTATAAGTCTCTTTAAAATTATTAACATTACAATCATATATGTATACTAACCATCTTAGTAAAAAAAAGGACACCAAAGTGTCCATTTCATGATTATCCTAAACGGTTGTAGTATTCTACGATTAATGCTTCGTTGATTTCTTGGTTTAATTCAGATCTTTCTGGTAATCTGATATATTTACCTTCCATCTTTTCAGCATCTACTTCTACAAATCCAGGTACATGAGTTTGAGAAGCTAAAGCAGTTTTAATAATTTCTAATGATTTAGAAGATTCTTTAACTGAAACAACATCTCCAACTTTAACTTGACAAGAAGCGATATCAGTTTTAACACCATTTAATAAAATATGTCCATGGTTAACTAATTGTCTAGCTTGTCTTCTTGTAGTAGCGAAACCTAATCTGTAAACAACATTGTCTAATCTTGATTCAAGTAAACAGAAGAAGTTATAACCAGTGATTCCTTCCATTTTGCTTGCTCTTTTGAATGTGTTATGGAATTGTTTTTCATTAACTCCATACATATGTCTTACTTTTTGTTTTTCAGCTAATTGTAATCCATATTCAGTTGGTTTCTTTCTTTTTTGACCATGTTGCCCAGGAGCATAAGGTCTTTTTGATAATTCTTTACCAGTTTCTAATGTAGAAAATCCTAAACGTCTTGATTTTTTCCATTGTGGTCCAGTATAACGTGCCATTATTTTTTCCTCCTATTGTTTTATTTGGCATAAAACAATAACATTCATAGATCCGTCAGGTTGTGTTTGTACTAAGTATTTCTCTATTAGCAGCCAGATACTTTACATCCGTTCGTTACAAACGCATTGGCTAACACTCTATGTGCTGCTATCATTTATTGCACTAGCTATTTATACCATATTTTCTAGTTACTGTCAATATTTTTCTTTTCATCAAATTATTTTACAAATGAACATTCCAATAACAAATCTCAAAGATACTTTTTCTTTGACACAAGATAACATGATGTGTTTGCTTAGCTTTTTCATAGATATTTTTTGAACATTCTAATTTTACATGTTTTTGTTGTGAGGTATCAATATATAAATAATAGCTTGAGCCTCCTTTTGTCGTATGAATCTCTTTAAAATCAACAACTTGAACTTGTTCATGTACAATATCTTTACAAAATAACCAATTCCAACTATAACTTGATACAAAACTATAAACCATTAAAGCCATAACCACACCTAATAAACGAGTTAATTTCTTTGAACGCTGATAAACAATAAGAAATGGAGTAAATAAAACAATTGTCATCATCACAATCATATAAAAAAAGCGAGTCATATTTTGAATATTTGCCATATATGATAACTTTAAAAGGACAATAATATCTATTCCTACAATGATATAAGGAAAACCTAAATGCGATGATTTGGATGAAGTATCAAAAAACATTGTTGGATAAAAATAGATATAAAGTCCATACCATATAAGTGGTATGATAAGATAAATAATAAGCTTTATTGAATGATTAAAGAAAAACAATGAGACAAGCATAAGGACAGCGCATATTATTTTTAATATGTCCAGTCTTTTTTTCATTTGTTGTTCCAAGGAAGTCCAACGACTTTGCATAGAAGTATTAGTTTTTTTAGTTTGAAATGCATGTGAATATTTCTTTTGAATTGGAATATTATGTTTCATGAAATGCGAAATCAAACCTTCACTTCCAATCATATTATCTTCAAATGAAGCCAATTTTTGATGGTTTGAACGATAAAGACGATATTGAATGTGATGGTTTTTTATTATCATTAAACAATAACTGATATCGGTATAATCAAAGGATTTCTTAACACCATAAAACGAACGTGAATAACATTCTTCTTGCGTTATGACAACACATCTTAATAAAGCATCTAAAATAAGCCCAATTCCTAAAAAAGTAAAACTACCAAAAATAACCCCACACAAAACAATCTGTACAAGATCATGACTTGTAATTCCATCTATCATTGAAAAAATCAAACAGAATCCAAAAAATAATGTATCAATAATCCCAACAATAAGTGGAATTTTATTTTCTTTTATAACAATTTTTTTCATAAAATCACCTGCATTCATTATAACTGAAGCAAAGAAAAAAAGACATGTATTTCTACATATCTTCATAAGCAATTGCAAATTCTTCATGACTACATATTTTAAATATAACCTCTCCATCTTTATAAAAACATAAATCTTCAAACTCATCACCAAAAACTTGATAGGTTGAAAATAATTTTTTCATCTTTGAAGTCACAATGTCTAATGCTTCAATCGAAAATGTCAACATTTCAAAAACCGGTCCAATCGTTACTGGAGTTATTCTTGTCAATTTTCTTTCTATGAAATAATCTTTAGGAAAGGATAAACTTTTTTGAGTTTGATGCTCAAATTCACAATACTGACAATTATCATAAATATCCATTTCTTGATTTAATAGGTCATCAAAATAATCAGCTGCTTCATTTTCATCGACAAAATGAAATAATTGATTTAATTCATCACGATATCCATCTTGATTATTTTGATAATCTAAAAGACGCTTTTCATGAGCTTGAATAATATATGTTTTCAATTCTAATTGCATTTGTTCATATTCTTCTAAACTCATATATTCTTCATAATACCTTACAATTGAAAATCGATCACTTCTTTTTTGATATTCTTTTAATAAATCAGCAAGCTCCTGCTTCTTTAAATTTGTTTCAATATATCTTTCTTTCATCATTATCACCAAAATAATTTTAACATAAAAGAAAAAGTCATTGTATAATTCGATGACTTTTTGATAATTTAACATATTTAGTTTTGTTCATTTCTATATAAAACATCATTATTTTATGTCGAATTTTGTATATTAGTTACAATATGAGATAGGAGGTAAGAAAAAATGAAATTTTTAAAGAAAGAGAAGTATTTTAAAGAAGTATCAAATGAGTGGTTGTTGTTAAAGAAATTATCAATCAAATATTCAACGTATACAAAATATGAAAATATTATCAATACACATTTGAATATATCTTTTGATAATTTATTAATGAGTGAAATTCATGAAGATTTTGTGATGACATATTTTCATGAATTGATTGAAAAGAATATTTATTCTATTAGTACATTAAAAAGTATTAGATATGTATTAAAATCTATTTTAGAATATTCTCAAATGAAATATCATACGATGAATATTAATTTTAATTTTATTAAATTAGGTAAATCTAATAATGGTTATAAACCACTAACAATTGAGCAGAAAGTATCTTTAGAATCACATTGCTTTCAACGTTATGAAGGCATATCATTAGTTGTTTTATTATCATTATATGGTGGTTTTCGTTTAGGAGAAGTTGCAGGGTTAAAGTGGGAGGACATTGATTTTCACACTGGATTAATTAGTGTAAATAGAACAATTGAAAGATTAAAAGTTACTCAGGAGAGTGAAACGAAAACACAATTAATGATTTTAGAACCCAAAACAATAACTTCAAAAAGAATTGTTCCTATTCCAAAATTCATCTTAGATTATATCAGAAAATATTATGAATTACTTGATGTTAAAGATATAACTCACTATATTTATACCAATTCACATAAAATATCTGACCCGCGTAATATTCAATATCATTTTCAAAAGATATGTCAATTATATGGTTTCCAAATTAATTTCCATACTTTAAGACATACATATGCAACAAACTGTATTATGAATGATATTGATGTTAAATCATTATCTGAAATGCTCGGACATTCTAGTGTATCAATTACATTAGAGCTTTATGTTCATTCAACTTTAGAATTTAAAATCAATCAGGTGAACAAATTACAAAAACCTTCTTTTATCACAGATCTATAGATTAGATCATAAAAAGCGATCGGAAACTATTTTAAATAGTTCCAATTGCTTTTTTTATTGTTTCTTTTGAAAATATTCACTAGCAAGTATCCCATAAACACAAGCATCGACAATCCCTTGATTACTATGCATAGCTTGGCGTAATGTACCTTCATAAGTTAAACCACATTTTTTCATAACTTTACCAGAATTAGGATTATTAGGTTCATGTTGAGTTTCAATGCGATTCACTTTCACTTCTTCAAATAAATATTGAATCACTGCCGCAAATGCTTCACTTGTAATTCCTTGATGCCACCACTGACTTCCAATACAATAGCCTATATGAACCATGTTGGTTTGTTCATTGATATCAACAACACTTATACTTCCAATAGGTTCATTAATTTCATCAAGAACAATAGCCCATTGATAAAATGATAAATCTTGATATGATTCAATCCAATCATTTAAAACTTTCTTTGTAACATCAACAGATTGATGAACTGGCCATGTTAAAAATTTTATAACCTTTTCATCACTTGTCCAATTTCGATATGCCATAACTGCATCATTTTCATTAAACTTTCTTAATGTTAATCGTTGAGTTTTGATTTCTTTTGTCCCTAAATGATTCATAATATTCCTCCTCCAAATATTTAGTTAATTATAACAAAAAACTTTCATATTAATCAACCATGCATTTATCCTCATCACAACAAATAATTTTTCCTATTAGATAATAAATAAGAGGAATCACAATGATTCCTCCCTTACTCTTTACCAAAAATATATTTATAACAATTGTATAACGAAAGTTTCCTTTCATCCTATTACAATTATTGAGTATCTTCAAACAGAAGTCATACTTCAATACATAAGTTAACAAATATTATTTAACAACAATATTGACAATCTTATTTTTAACAACAATCACTTTAACAATATTCTTACCATCAGTATGTGTTTTCACATTGTCTTGAGATAAAGCTGTTTGTTTAACAACTTCATCATCTTCATCCTTGTTAACAGTAATCTTAGCACGAACTTTTCCGTTCACTTGAACAGCCATTTCAACTGTTGCTTGTTCCAACATAGCTTCATCATATGTAGGCCATGTTTCATAAGCAATTGTTGTATCATGTCCTAATAATTGCCACATTTCCTCACAAACATGAGGAGCAATACAGCTTAACATTTTAACTAAGTTTTCGGCATATGGACGATAGACACTCTTAGCTTTATAAGCTTCATTCACAAAAATCATCATTTGTGAAATTGCTGTATTAAATCCTAAAGTTTCATAATCATGAGTGACTTTCTTAACCGTTTGATGATAGATAAAATCTAATGAATGATCATTTTCATCACTTAATTTATCAGATTCAATAACCAAACGATAAACACGATCCAACCATTTTCTAGCACCATCAACACCACTTTCACTCCATGGTTTGCTTGCTTCTAATGGTCCCATAAACATTTCATAAACACGTAATGTATCTGCTCCATAAGCATTAACAATATCATCTGGATTAATAACGTTTCCTTTAGATTTACTCATCTTTTCACCATTACCACCTAAAATCATACCTTGGTGATATAACTTTTGAAAAGGTTCTGGATGAGATAAATATCCTTTGTCAAACAAATAACGATTCCACATACGTGAATACAATAAATGTCCAACCGCATGTTCAGGTCCACCAACATATAAATCCACTGGTAACCAATGATCCAATAATTTTCGATCAGCAATCGTTTTATCATTATGTGGATCAATATATCGCATATAGTACCAGCTACTTCCAGCACTTCCTGGCATTGTACTTGTTTCACGTTTTCCTTTTTTACCATCAATTTCAACATTTACCCAATCAGTTGCTTTATCAAGTGGTGAAGCCCCAGTCTTAGATGGTGAATAATCTTCTAATGGTGGTAAAATTAATGGCAATTGATCATCTGATAATGCTACTGAGCTACCATCATCAAAATTAATCACAGGAATTGGTTCTCCCCAATATCTTTGTCTTGCAAAAATCCATTCTCTTAAACGATAATTAATTTTTTGTTGACCACAATGATGTTCTTCTAACCATTTTGTCATTGCTGCAATTGCATCTTCTTTATTCATACCATTTAAGAAGTCTGAATTAATATGTACTCCATCTTGTGTCCATGCTTCTTTTGTCACATCGCCACCTTCTAAGACAGGAATAATATCAATTCCAAATTTCTTAGCAAACGCCCAGTCACGATCATCATGTGCTGGAACAGCCATAATTGCCCCAGTTCCATAACCAGCTAAAACATAATCAGAAATCCAAATTGGAATTTCTTTACCATTGACTGGATTGATTGCATAAGCCCCAGTGAAAACACCTGTTTTTTCTTTATTTAATTCTGTACGTTCTAATTCTGATTTTGTCGCACAAACTTTCACATAGTCATCAATCGCTTGTTTTTGTGCTTCAGTTGTAATTTTTGCTACTAAATCATGTTCTGGAGCTAAAACACAATAAGTTGCTCCAAATAAAGTATCACAACGTGTTGTAAAAACAGTAAATTTTTCATCATGTCCAGCAACTTTAAAATCAACATGAGCACCAATTGATTTTCCAATCCAGTTTCTTTGAATTTCTTTGGTTGATTCTGGCCAATCAATATCTTCTAACCCAGCCAACAATTTTTCTGCATAAGCAGGAATATCAATAACCCATTGTTTCATATTCTTTCTCACAACAGGATATCCTCCACGTTCACTCTTACCATCAATGATTTCATCATTGGCAAGAACTGTTCCTAATTCCTCACACCAGTTAACTGGAATATCAACATTTCTAGCTAAACCATCTTCATAAAGTTGTTTAAAAATCCATTGTGTCCATTTGTAATAATCAGGATCACACGTTGAAATACATTTATCCCAATCAAAAGAAAAACCTAACATCTTTAATTGTTTTGTAAATGTTTCAATATTTTCTAAAGTAAATCCTTCTGGATGATTCCCAGTTTTAATAGCATATTGTTCAGCAGGTAATCCAAAAGCATCAAATCCCATTGGATGCAATACATTATATCCTTGCATTCTTTTCATTCTTGACATAATATCAGTTGCAGTATAACCTTCTGGATGTCCAACATGTAACCCTTGTCCTGATGGATATGGGAACATATCTAAAGCATAGTATTTTGGCTTAGAGAAATCCCAAACATCAGTATAAAATGTTTGATTTTCATCCCAATATTTTTGCCACTTCTTTTCTATTTGTTTGTGATCAAACGGCATCTTTCATTCCTCCTTAAAATAAAAAAAGTCCTCCATCTAAGGACGACTTTATCGCGTTACCACCTTAGTTCATACAATCATTGTATGCCCTCAACACTTTAACGCAGTGATACGGTAAAGACTACTTGATTCACCCTTACATCTCCAAGGCGAGTTCATTGCTTCCTCTACTTGTTTCCACCAGCCACAAGCTCTCTAAAAGATTACAGACAATTACTATTCCTTTTCATTGATTTTTACTTATTCAACATTATATCACATGATTTAATAATTTCAACTATTAATCTTTTTTAATTAACTCCATCTATTGAGCTTGCTATTAACTTCAACAATTCTAAATACATTATTTTTATTCTTTTAAAGATTCAACTGTATTGATCTTCAAAACATAAATCAATGGTGGAATTTGACTGATTAATACAAACAAATATGTTACACCAAAAACAATCAACAATAATCTTATATCAAAAGAAAAGACAAACTGATGATTTAATAAAATCTCTTTAACAACTTGGTTCATCATTTCAATAGCTTCATAATATAACAAAGTACATATCAACTGAGCAAATAAAACAATTTCCAATGACTCATATAAAACAATTTTCATAATATCAATTGGACTAGCACCAAAACATTTCATAATTGCTAAATCTTTCTTTTTTTGAACAACATTTAAAAACATCACCTCTCCAATTAAAAACAAAGAAGATAAAATAGCTAAGATTGAAAAAATATATAAAACAATTCTCACCTGTTTCATGGTTTGACTTATATTTTGAGTTGTAGAAGTACCAACTTCTTTAAATTGATAAGTGGGATAAGTTTTTTGAAGATCATCTAAAACAGTTTTTCTTTCTTTATTTTTATCAACATATATAATTCCTAAACTTGCTGATGGATTCTCCGGAAACTGATAAACTTCTTTTAAAAGATAATAAGAAGCATGATTTTGTTGATAGAAAGTATCTAATGAAGTTGTTTGTGTCGTGATTCCTACCACATGAAAAGCAATGGGTTTGACTTCTAAACCATGTTGATAATAAACATAAACTGCTTTATCAATTAATAAAGAAATATCTTCATTTTGACAAAGATGTTGAGCTGTTGATAGTGATACTAAAATTTCATGTTGATTTTGCGGAAATCTTCCTAATTTTAATGATAAATCCTCATAAGGAGATGTTTCATCACCGATAAAAAGAGTTGTTGATTCTTGGTAGCGTTCTTTTATAAAACTCATTCCTAAACATTCATAATCATCTAAATACATTTCGGCTTTAATAATATCTGGATGAGCTTGTATTTGATTGAGTAATTCAACAGTCAAAGATTGATGATGCATTGATTGAAAACTAATGCTGGAAGCAGGAAATAATGAATGAATATATTGATGAATTTGATTTTCTAAATTTTGACTTAATGTCAATGTAAAAACAATACATAACAAAGAAAGGGTTAAACCAAAAACCAGTTGTAAAGAACGTTTCTTATGTGATAAAAATGATTCAATTGATAAACGAAGATGTGGGAAAAAGATTCTCTTAGTTTTCTTTTTCATTTGATCTTGATGCACTGACTGTCGATAGACACGATGAGCTATGATTTGTCCATCTTTCATTTCATAGATTTCATCACTATACTTTTCAACTAATTTTTGATCATGTGATACCAAAATAACCAATCGTTGTTTTGCTTCTTCTTTTAATAACTCCATAATTTCCTTTGCATGAATAGGATCTAAAGAACCTGTCGGTTCATCACATAATAAAATATCACTTTTATGATAACGTGTTCTTAAATATGCAATGCGTTGTCTTTGTCCTAATGATAAAGAGGACATACTAGCATTTTCAAAAGCTTGCATATCTAAAAGAATCTGTTGTTTTTCTTGAGGATGGAAAAATTGTGGTAAAGCGATATTTTGTTTCACTGACAACCACATAATTAAATGAAATTGTTGAAAGATAAAGCTTACATGTTGACGACGATATTTTGTTAAATGCTTTTTCACGCTTTTTCCCTGCCATAGAAGATCACCTAAAAAATCTTGATCAATACCTCCAATAATATGTAACAGCGTACTTTTCCCACATCCTGAAGGTCCAACAATTGAAACCATTCCACAACTTGGAAAAGACATATTAATATCTTGTAACACTTTATGATAATCATATCTTTTTTGAATATTCTTTAATTCTAACATCCTTATTCCTCCCTTAAAACATCAATCATATTGATACTCATCATCTTTCTTGTTGGTAATAGTGCCCCTAACATAGTCATCAACATATAACAAATAAAAATAAAGCCATATAAATCATATTGACTCAATAATATGGGATGTAAACTTAAAAGAATCCCAAAATGTTCTTTTAATAAATAAACATTATTGAAATAAAAATATAAAAATGCTGATAATAAACAACCACCTATTGCCATCATGATACCTAAACTCAAGGCTTCAATAATTGATAAAACAAACAACCTTTTTCTTTTCATACCTAAAGATAATAAATAAGCAACATCATGAGTTCTTTCATAATAAATCGTTGATTCAACAATCCCAATTAAAAGCAAAGAAACAAAAAAACTGATTCCTATAAAAACATAGGCAATCAATCTTGCTAGAGAAAGAATGGATTGATAATTTTCAACCCTTTCAATTACATCACTATAAACAAAATAATCCTGAGATAAACTTTTATACAGCATTTGATGAGATTGCTCCTTAGCTTCTACACATAAAGTTTTCATATCTTTAAAAGCAGATAATTCGTTTTGTAATAATGGTGAACAATAAATTTCTTCTTGGGTAAAGAAATGTTCTTCTAAAACACCTACAACCTGCATTTCTATTTTTGTATCAGTAAGACAAGTTAATGTTTGAGGCTGTTTTAATGTTTGATATAAAGGTAAACTCAAAATAATTTCATGACTATTTTGGGGTAATCGTCCTTTTGATAATTGAATATGAGATGTTTGTATTGGCAAAAAGGAAATGAAACATGTTATATCTTTATTTTGATAAGACCATTGTAATTGTTCCAATGAATAATCATAAGTGACATTCTTTATCTGCAGATGAGTTATCAGTTCTTCAAAAGCACTGCTATCTTTTTTCTCAATCGTCATCATGTTGACTTGAACTGAACTTTTCTCACTTTCACTTATTGCATCAAAAACGCCATTCATTGCTGTAACAATCAAAAAGAATGCCACAATCACAATCCATTGAAATAAAAAAAGAAACAGTAGTTTGTTTCTTTGATAAAGTAATTGTTTAAAAGAATAAAAAAACATGGAATATGTCTTGGGTTGAGGATGAGTTGTTTGAATAATTGGTGTTTTTTTAAGTCGACCTTTTAATTTTGCATTTTCTAAAGTCAAAACACTATCACAATATTGTTTCAATAACAAAGGATCATGTGAAACAATAATTACTAATGATTTTAATGATAGTTTTTTTAACTCTTGCATAACAATTTGAGCTTGTTGACTATGTAAGGCTCCTGTTGGTTCATCACATAAAATAATTGGTGATTGTTTGAGCATTGCTTTTGCAATCGAGGCACGTTTTAATTGTCCTCCAGATAATTGATGAGGATAACGTTTTAATAAATCTTGAATAGAAAGTTGAGTTGTGATTTTTTGTAAAATAGCTGGTGAATAATCAAACTGACTGACTTGTGATGCAAGTGTAATATTTTCTTTTATTGTCAAAGCAGAAATAAAATCCTTATTTTGCATCATATAAGAAATATTTTGACTTATAAATTCACTTCTATCCATGACTTTTTCGCCATTATAAAAAATTTCACCTGCAAAATCATCATCCAACATTCCAATAATATAAAGTAACGTACTTTTCCCACATCCACTTGTTCCTTGAATTCCTACCATTCCACAATCAGGTAACACTAAAGAAACATCATCAATGATAAGATGTTCCTCAAATCTTTTTGAAATATGTTTTAACTCTAACATTGTTTCCTCCTTTATGCTATAATCATTTCGGTGATAAAAATGAACAAATTCCCTTATTCAAATGATAACAAGCGTTATCATACATATAACTATTATTTAAAAAATAAATATCAACAAAAAATAGCCAAAGTCTCTTTAAACGCTGGCTTTACTTGTCCTAATCGTGATGGAACCAAAGGAAAAGGTGGATGTATTTTTTGTTCAGATAGTGGTTCTGGTGATTTTGCTGGAAATGTCTATGATTCTTTACAAAAACAATTTCAAGATGTATCTACAATGATGAGAAAAAAATGGCCTGATTGTAAATTCATTGCATATTTTCAAGCTAATACCAATACCTATGGAACATTAGACAGATTAAAAGCAACCTTTGAGCCGTTTTTAGATTATCCTGATGTGGTTGGAATTGCTATTGCAACACGTCCTGATTGTTTAAGTGAGGAGATTTGTGATTATCTTTACGAACTATCACAAAAATGTGATCTCTATATTGAATTAGGTCTACAAACCATTCATGATTCAACAGCTCAACTGATTAATCGTGGACACGATTATCAAACATTTTTAAAAGGACTAGAGCGTTTAAGAAAACGTCATCTTGATGTCTGTGTCCATATTATCAATGGTCTCCCTTATGAAACCTATGATATGATGATTGAAACTGCAAAAGTAGTTGGCAAGCTAGACATTCAAGGTCTTAAGATTCACAATCTCTTTATGTTAAAAGATACTGCTTTACATAAAATGTATTTGCAAAAGCCTTTTCCATTACTTTCTAGAGAGGACTATATAAAACTTGTTGTTGAACAATTAACTTATATTCCTGATTCTGTTGTGATTGAACGTCTAACTGGTGATGCCCCATTAAAAGATCTTGTTGAACCATTATGGTCTATTAAAAAAGTAACGATTTTAAATGATATTGATAAATTAATGAAAGAAAAAGACCTTTATCAAGGTTCTTTGGTATAATAAAAAGCCCAAGCTTGGGCTTTTTATGTTATTCAGTTTCAATTAAGCCATAATTTCCATCATGTCTTTTATAAACAACACTAATTAAATTTGTTTCAGTGTCCTTATAAACAAAGAATGAATGTCCAATTAATTCCATTTGCATAATAGCTTCTTCCATATCCATAGGTTTTGGACTAATTGTCTTTGTTTTGACGAGAACATCTTCCTCCTCTGTTTCTAATGGTTCAATAGAAGCAATGTTCAATGCGAGTTTATTATCTTTAGATTTTCTGTTTAATCTCGTCTTGTACTTTCTAATTTGCCCTTCTAATTTGTCGATTACTAAATCGATTGCATTATAAAGATCTTCATCCATTTCTTCAGCTCTTAATAATACATATTCTGTTGGAATAGTCACTTCGATTTTTTGACCAACTGGATACGTTCTAATTAAAACTTTCGCTTCAACATTATCACTCATGATAAAGTATTTGTCTAACATACTTAATTTCTTGTTGACTTTTGCTTGAATCCCTTCAGTTAGCTCAATGTTTTTTCCTCTAATAATGACTTTCATAAATATTCCTCCTTTGATAATTATATTATACAATAAATTAATAAAAATTACACTCCTATCCTTAAAAAAAGTAAAAAAGCCCCGATAGGAGCTTACAAATATTTTTTCAAATCTTCAACTTTATCTAAATTTTCCCAAGGTAAATTTAAATCACCACGTCCAAAATGTCCATAAACAGCTGTTTTTGAATATAATGGCTGAAGCAATTGTAAAGTATCAATAATTCCTTGAGGTGTTAAATTAAATTCAGTTTTAATCGCTTTTAAGATAACATCTTTATCAACTTTTTCACTACCATATGTTTCAATAAAGACACTTGTTGGTTCTTTAACCCCAATTGCATAAGATAATTGAATCTCAATTTTATCACAAAGTCCAGCAGCAACAATGTTCTTAGCCATGTATCTTGCCATATAAGCTGCACTTCTATCCACCTTAGAAGGATCTTTTCCTGAGAATGCTCCTCCACCATGTCTAGCTGTTCCACCATATGTATCAACAATAATCTTACGTCCAGTTAAACCTGTATCACCATGAGGTCCACCAATTACAAAACGTCCAGTTGGATTAATATAAACTTTGTAATCTGTATTCATGTCATATTTTTTAACAACTTCTTTCATAATGACATTTTGAATATAATCTTTAAATTCTGTTTCATTAAAATCTGAATCATGTTGAATTGACATTAAGATCGTATCAATCTTAGGATGAGTAGGATCACTATAATCAACTGTCACTTGTGATTTCATATCAGGACGTGCCCATTTAAATTCACCAGCATGTCTTTTTTCTGTGGCATAACGTACCAAATGATGAGCAATAGAAACTGGTAAAGGCATATATCCTTCTGTTTCATTACAAGCATAACCAAACATAATACCTTGGTCTCCTGCTCCACCAACTTCAACATTTGTTCCAAGAGCGATATCAGCTGATTGGGTATCCATCACAACTTTAACTTCACAATGATCGGCATCAATTCCTAAATCATCACTTGTATAACCAATTTTTCTTAAAACATCTCTTGCAATGCTTTCATAATCAACTTTAGCATTAGTTGTGATTTCACCACCAATCATCAATAAATTTGTTGTTGTGAAACACTCACAAGCCACTCTTGAATGTGGATCTTGTCCAATACATGCATCCAAGATAGCATCACTAATTTGATCACAGACTTTGTCTGGATGTCCTTCTGAAACTGATTCAGATGTAAATAAAATCTTTTCCATTTTTTCTTTCCTCCCGCATTTCAATAAAAAAAGCTTTCAAGAGGAAAGCTTTTCTTTCCTCTTATTGTTCAAGTAAACTTGCTAGGTAAAGGCACCTTCTTTTCTAAGGGTTGCCACCACTTCATCGATCCTCATCTCGTGGTTCTGAATAAGAGCTTCTATTATTGATATAATTTTGTTAGATCTTCACGGCTTAAGGATGTCATGGCTTCAATAAGTTCCATATCTATTCCTAAGTCATAAAGAATGGCAGCTATTTTTAACTGCTCCTGCTTTCTTGTATTCATAATATCACCACTCTTAGTTTAACCTAATCGTCAGACATTATTCTACAAATCAAGACTTTGTTCATTATATGCTAATCATATCTATAAATCAAGAGATATTTTCACATACTATGATTATAACACATTTTTCATTGTTTTTTTCTCAAATTTTTCTCAATTTTTATTTTCTTTTAATAAATCCCTAATTTCTATTAAAAGTTCTTCTGTTGTTGGTCCTTTTTCTTTGATTTCTTCAACATCTTCTTTTTGACGAAGTGAAGATAATTTCATCATGATTTTTAACATAACAAAGATTACCAATGCAATAATTAAAAAATCAATGATATTTTGTAAGAAATTACCATACATTAAAGCAATCCCTTCACTTCCATTCACTGGCTCTTTTAAAACCAATGAAAGCTTTGTGAAATCAGCCGCACCAGTTAATAATGTAATCACTGGCATAATAATATCATTAACAAGTGATGAAACAATTTTACCAAAAGCTCCACCAATGATAACCCCAACGGCCATATCTAGCACATTTCCACGCATGGCAAATTCTTTAAACTCAGCAATAAATTTTTTCATTAAATAGCCTGTACTTCCAAAACACCAGGAACTTCTTCAATCAGGATTTGTTCAACACCATCTTTTAAAGTTGCATCAAGCATTGTACAACCAGCACAAGCTCCATGCATTTGAACATAAACAATACCATCTTCAAATTTGATGAATTCGATATCTCCACCATCTCTTTGTAAATATGGTCTTAGTTTATGAATGACTTTCTTAATTTCTTCTTCTTGATTCATTCTTCTTCCTCCTAACGTCCTCCATATTATACCATAATTTTTAAAATATAAAAGTGACATAACCTATTTTCGCTTTCATGTAGAACCCTTTTGTGATATAATCTCATTGATTGGAGGGCTGTTAATGGAATATCGCGTCAAAACTGGTGATATTATTGATGTGACCATTACTGGAATTCAACCTTATGGTGCATTTGCCTCTTTACCCGATCATACTTCTGGTTTAATACACATTTCAGAAATATCTGATAAGTTTGTAAGAAGTGTTGAAAGCTTTGTCCATGTTGGTGAAGTTATTCGTGTCAAAGTTATTGATATAGATGAAGAAAGTCATCAAGCCAAGCTTTCTTTAAAAGCTGTACATACAGCAAAAAGAAAGTATAAGCGAGCTTATAAAAACCAAAGGGAAAAGATACAAGAGACACCTTTAGGATTTAATCCATTGAAAGAAAAATTGCCTGAGTGGATTGCTCAAGGCATCAAAAAGGAGGAAGAATGATGATTAAAGTTGATTTATCACAAGCTAAATTAGCTGAAAGTATGGATGCATATACAAAGCAAGTTGCTTCTATTCATGATATGATCCATAACAAAACTGGTAAAGGAAATGATTTTTTAGGATGGGTAGACTTACCTGTTGCTTATGATAAAGAAGAAGTCAAAGCAATTAAAGAAAAAGCTGCACAATTAAAAGATGAAATTGATGTTTTATTAGTATGTGGTATCGGGGGTTCTTATTTAGGAGCAAGAGCTGCTATTGAAGCATTAAATGGTTTATTCCCTACAAATGATGTACAAATCATCTATGTTGGAAATACTTTCTCATCTAATTACTTATCTCAAGTTAAAGAATATGTTAAAGATAAAGAATTTGCAATCAATGTTATTTCTAAATCAGGAACAACTACTGAAACATCAATTGCATTTAGAATCTTTAAAGATTTACTTGAATCTACTAAAGGAAAAGAAGTTGCCAGAAGAAGAATTGTCGCAACTACTGATAAAGAAAAAGGTGCTTTAAAAACTTTAGCAACTAATGAAGGATATACAACATTCGTTGTACCTGATGATGTTGGTGGACGTTATTCAGTATTAACAGCAGTTGGTTTATTCCCAATTGCTATGGCAGGAATTGATGTTGAAGCTATGTTAAAAGGTGCAGCTGATGCAAGAGAAGAATATAGTAATCCTGATTTAGCTAAAAATGCAGCTTATCAATATGGTGTAGCTAGACAAATGTTATCAAAACAAGGATATCCTGCTGAAATGTTTGTCACTTATGAATTACAACTTGCTATGACTGCAGAATGGTGGAAACAATTATTTGGTGAATCTGAAGGTAAAGAAGGAAAAGGTATCTTACCAACAAGTGCAACTTTCTCTACAGATTTACACTCACTTGGACAATTTATCCAAGAAGGAACAAAAGTTTTATATGAAACAGTTTTAAAAATTGAAAAACCAATTTCTGATTTAGAAATTCCTAGTGATGCTGATAATTTAGATAATTTAAATTACTTAGCTGGAAAAACTGTTGATTATGTAAATAAAAAAGCTTGTGAAGGAACAATTGATGCCCATGTTAATACTGGTAATGTTCCTAATATCCAAATCACACTTGATGAATTAACTCCATATTCATTTGGATATATGGTTTATTTCTTTGAAAAAGCATGTGCTATGTCAGTATATTTATTAGATGTCAATCCATTTAATCAACCTGGTGTAGAAGTTTACAAGAAAAACATGTTTAAATTATTAGGAAAACCTGGTGTTTAAGAAGTAGAGAAATCTACTTCTTTTATTTTTTTAAAATTTTTTCTTGACGGAAAATATCTCCTATGGTATTATATGTAAGCACTAAGAAATACGGAGGTTTAGCTCAGTTGGGAGAGCATCTGCCTTACAAGCAGAGGGTCAGCGGTTCGAGCCCGTTAACCTCCACCATTGCCGGCTTAGCTCAACTGGTAGAGCAACTGACTTGTAATCAGTAGGTTGAGGGTTCAAGTCCTTTAGCCGGCACCATATTGATGGGGAGGTAGCGAAGTGGCTAAACGCGGCTGACTGTAACTCAGTTCCTTTCGGTTCGGTGGTTCGAATCCGCCCCTCCCCACCATCTTGTTGGGATATAGCCAAGCGGTAAGGCAACAGACTTTGACTCTGTCATTTCCCTGGTTCGAATCCAGGTATCCCAGCCAATTATTTGACCCGCTAGCTCAGTCGGTAGAGCATCTGACTTTTAATCAGAGGGTCAGGCGTTCGAGTCGCCTGCGGGTCACCATCTTAATATGCGGATGTAGTTCAATGGTAGAACTTCAGCCTTCCAAGCTGACTACGTGGGTTCGATTCCCATCATCCGCTCCATTTAAGATTTTATATTCCCTATGCGGGTGTAGTTCAATGGTAGAACTTCAGCCTTCCAAGCTGACTACGTGGGTTCGATTCCCATCACCCGCTCCATTAAAATTTTATATTTCTTATGCGGATGTAGTTCAATGGTAGAACTTCAGCCTTCCAAGCTGACTACGTGGGTTCGATTCCCATCATCCGCTCCATTCGAAATAATATTTCCTATAAATTAGGAAGTTTTTTATGTTAAAACCCTGTTTATTTTTAAAACAGGGTTTTTAGCGTATTATCTTTTTAAAAAACAAAATATAAATTAATAACCCATCAATTATAAAATCATATATTCTTAATCCATCAAAAAGAATAAGACTTGATAAAATGGATATCAATACAATTCCAATACGGATGATATAAGATAAAAGACCTTTTTCTTTTGTCATCCAAGTAAAATAGGCCAATATTGGAGAACACAATGCAAATAATGTCCATGCCATAATAAAAGTCTTGCTATAAACGCCTTGGTTAAAATAAGCAACACTATAATATGTGCCTAGCATTCCTAAACAAAATGGTAAAATATTAATCATTGCTTGTTTCTTTGTATGACTATAAATAGAGATAAGAACACCAAATAATATCCATATAGCCATTTGTGAAAAAATATTTCCTAAATTTTGAGTATAGATATCCAATAATCTTGATAGTATTCCTAAAAGGAATCCAATTATAAATAAACTGATTGGATTAATGATATATTTCTTCATTTCATCCTCCTAAATGAACAATCATATTCCTATTTAAAACATTCTTTTGATATAAAAAGCTAACATATAAGGTAATAAATCATTATATGAAGATAGTGGATTATTTAACAGTTCTTTAATCTTTGTTAAACGATAATTAATTGTATTACGATGAGTATATAAATGTTTTGCCATCATTTGAGGACTTCCATTATACTCCAAATAATAATAAAGTGTTTTTTCTAACTCACCATGATGTTTTTCATCATAAGATATTAAAGGATCTAATAAACGATGATACATATCTTTTAAAATTTGTTCATCTTCAATAGAAGAAAGAATTTGATAAACCCCCATATCTCTAAAATGTAGAATGGCCTGTTGAAAATGAGTTGCTAAAGTTGTCGCACTTAAAGCACGTTTATAACTTAAAATAATATTTCTAAAATCTTTAACCATTGTTCCAACACCAATATGAATTTGATATTTGTTCATACGTTTTTTAGCACGCTGACACATACTTTTAATAATTTCATCAAATTCACTTTCAGCTAAATTATTGACTACCAATACAAAACGTCCATCATACCAAAAGAAACTATAAGGGCATTCAATCTTTTCAAAATACAATTCAATTTGAAAAGCCATACGTCGTCTTTCAATCGTATCCCATTGATCAGAATCCTCAATATGAATAGATAATACTTGAAAGGTACCATCAACATCAAATGTACTTGTTAATGCTAATCGAGATTCTTCAATATCCTGAGCATTCATAAAAACCTTTTTAAAATAAGTTGCAACTTGTCGATCTTCTTTTTCTGAATAAAGACAACGCATACTAAAATCCTTAATTAAATCTGCCAAATGAACTTTCCATGGTGTTGTCAATAATGGAAAATCTTGTTCATCACAATAATCAATAACATCACTTGGAATATCAAAAATATATTTACCTGTATTAATAATCAAACCAACACTATGATATTTGACAAGATATTGAACCAACTCTAATAGATCACCCGCTTCTTGAAAACCAAGTCCTGTTGTGACGACCAATTCTTTTCCCCATAATTGTCTAATAATCGTTGTATCTTCTATCAAATGAACCCAACTAATCGCATTGGCACATCCCTTTTTACCAGCTAATAATTTTAATTGATATTGAGTTTGCGTTTGGACCAAAGCATCTTCAATTGTAAATCCCATAACAATCACTTCCCCCTTCTTTTTTATTATAACACTTTTTGTGCTCTGCGCACAAAATAATGGGGTTATCTTTATATTTTGAGACCCTTTTTTTATTTTGATTATGTTATATAATGTAATTGTATTAAAAAGGAAACAATATTTCAAAGGAGGAATGACTATGTTTATCTCATCTGATTATTATGCATTAGCTAGCGAACGCAATTATTGCCCATCTTGGGTACAAAGTGAACGTTATTTCAATTGTGCTCACTTCTCAAAGTTATTATCTTTTTTCTGGAATAAATAATATATATAATAATATTTAACTCCCCTCAAAAAAGGAAAGGTATCACATCCCATGATACCTTTTTTACTTATCTTTTAATTTTTCATAAAGCGCTTTCGTTTGACTTACTGTTTTATCATTAACAACAACAATTCCATCTTTTGTTTCCATAACAACATAATCTTTGCAGCTTGTATAACAATATAATAAATATCTACCAAACTTATCATTTTGAAAACGTCCTGCATTAATAGCCATATTATTAATCCCCATTTTTTTCTTACCGATATCTAAATTTTCAACATAACTGACTTTTTCAATATCTTGATAAAGAACTTCAGTCGTTCTCGATAAAGTTGCCTTGAAAACAACTGATTGATCTAAAAACTTCACATTGATATTCCCTATAAACATCATGATTCCTACTCCAATAGAAATCAATATACCTATTATTGCAAAATAAACTTGACTGTTTTTATACCAAGGGGTTTTGGCAACTTCTTTTTGATATTCCTCACGATAACAATGTCCACTCCCTACAAACATAACAACCAATGCTAGTGCGATTGTTATAAGCATAATAACGACTCCGATCATTTTAAAAAATGCCGTAGCAAGCAAACCAAAAGCTATAAGCATCATCCCTACTCCCATTACACGACATAATTTCTTTTCATCATAGCGTGCTTTTTCGCTTTCACTTGCAGTATTATAACCCGCGATTAAAAAACCACCTTTTCCCATTAATAAGAAAATAGCCATAATCCCAAAAATAAGACTTAACCCTATTATCATAATTATTTTCCTCTCTATCTATAAATTCCATTTTATTTCTTCAATATTCTTAAAAATATTTTCATCAACAAATTGCGGCAATCTGGGATGACAACAGTGATATTGATTATTATTCTCCCCTATTGTAAAAATTACTCTTTGTTTAGCATTTTTTCCAAATAAAAGCCATTTCACGTTTTTATTTTTCTTATCAATATACTTCATAACATCATTCATAACTGCTTCCCATAATTGTGTATGAGAATCTGGCTGATCTGGTTTGACAGTTAATGTCGCATTTAAGAATAGCACACCACTTTGTTCTCGTTTATCAAACCATTCAGGAGGTTCACTCATTTGGAAATCACCATTATCAATATCATTACGGATTTCTGCTATTGTTTTCTTTTGACCTGTTTCATTAAAGACAATAGCTTTTAATATATTTATCAATGATGCTTGTTTAAATTTTTGTTGCCAGCTTTTAACATTTTTTACTTCAAAACTTCTTCCTGTAGCAACACCTTCAATTTTTCCATCTTCATTTATATACCATGAAGGATAGGGTTCCATGCCAAGAATAATACATTTGATATTTTGAAGATCAAGCGAAAGAAAACGCATAATCTTGTCTTTTTTAGGAAAATACGCATAACCACAATCGTGTAATGGCATCCTATCCAATGTTTTTTCTATGACATTTAATTTTTCTATAAAATCATCACTCAATAACTCTTTCCATGAATCATCAACATAATTAGGCAATAATGTCATCTTACTTCATCCTCCATTTTTACATAATACTTCCATTATAACGATATTAACCATAAATCAAGATGCCTATCCCTAAAACAGTTCCTAAAAGAATCAAAATAGCAGAGAACTTGCCACTTAAGATATAAAGCAAAACAACAAGAAAATAATCAACCCCCATAACAAAAAGTCCTAATCCCACTACTTGTGGATAAGCTTTCTTTTGTGAATCATTTACTTTTTGATAGTGATAATCATGCATTATCTTTATATTATGCTTTACAATCAACTGATAAGCATAAAACAACAGCAATAACCCTATTGCTAAAAATATGATATTTTCCATAGTCTCACCTTTTATAGTCATTAATTTTTTAAATAGCTTTCAAAACAACTTCTAATATTAAACAAAGCACAGCAACAGTAATCATCATTCCCATTAACATAACTGATGAGAAATGAAAATACGCATGAAACAATATTATCATTCCGACAAAAATAACCGCTCCACTTTCTAAACGAACATGTTTTTTGATATCCTTAACACCATTATAATTTTTAATCAGAGGAATTTTCCCTTGAATAAAACAATAAAGTCCCAAAGCAATAGATAAAATACCTAAAATGATTTCTACCATATATACTCCTTCTATTTCATATAAATGCCAACCATTTGACCAGATTCATTAAAACTAATTGTATAAGTCACACTTCTTTTTTCATATAACGCAACAACTTCACTCGCCACTAATAACTCACCTTTTTGTTTAGCTTCAACAGATTGCTCACTCGTTATTTTTTCAAAATTCCCAAGTTCCCCTAAATCATTTTTAGCCTTTAAAATATCATCTAATCGATCTCGTAAATTTGGACTTAACATTTGATGAAGCGAATCATAATCATTTTGATTAAGATAACCAATTGCTTCTACATTCCATTGATGTACTTCACTTTCTTGATATAATCCTGATGTTCCTAATGGATTGATATCAGGTATCAGTGATTGAATATACAAGACAATAGCAATAATAACAGCAACCACGCCAATAATAATACCTATAATCAATTTCTTATGTGACTTTTTGTAAACAACTCCTAAATTATCATTAAATTCTTGTGCTAATTCTTCAGGTGTCCCCATTCTTTTCATAATATCTTCAAATGTTTCACCATTTTTCAATGCCATTTCAATATCATTATTCAAATCAACTTTGATTTTTTCTTTTTCTTTCTTTGTACATCCTAATTTTTTCATAACTAATTTAATATATTGTTCTTTATTCATCATCATTATCCCCCAATATTTGATTTACATTTTTTGAAAAATCATGCCATAAACTCCGCAATTCAATTAAAGTCTTTTGACCATCCTCAGTGATTTTATAATACTTTCTTGAAATTTCTTTATCCTTTTGTTCACTCCATTCACTCTTAACCAATCCATCATCTTCTAAACGATATAGAATTGGATATAGCGTTCCTTCACGCATTTCAAACATGCCTTGACTTAATTCTTTCATAGTCATAATCAATTGATAACCATACATTTTTTCTTTTGATAAAAGCTGTAATACTATAATTTCTAAAACACCCTTTTTTAATTGTCTTTCATATTTCGCATTCATAGCATCATCTCTTTTCTATTTAGTATTACTAAATATATTCTAATACCAAATATAAAAATAGTCAATTATTACGAATAAAAGTTAATACTAAAGTCATAAAGAAAGTCAATACTATAAGCGGGTGATGAAAATGAGTCAAAAGAAATTTACTTTTAATGATGAAGATGAAGATACAAATGATATCTATCAATCACATATAGATAAATATGATAGTTATTATCAACAAACACCAAAAACAAAACAAATAAACCAACCACATAAAAAAACAACTGTTCCTACAACAAAACAGCCCCTTCCACAAAAGAAAAAAGTCCCTAAACATGATGATTCTCATGAATTAGAAGATCAAAAAGTAGTTCAGCATTATAAGAAACCAAAAACCAAAGTCAAAAAGAAAATAAAGAAAAAGACAAAGAATAAAGTCAAAACAAAAGTTATAAAAGAAAAAAGAAAACGTTCTTGGTTTTCTACATTCTTTCTCTTTTTATTAAGTTTGTTAATCATTGCGGGTGTTTGTTTTGGTGGATATGTGGCTTATCACTATTATTTAAAGCAACAAAATCAAATTGAAGAATTACAACAACAATTACAGGAATCAAAACAAGATCAGCAACAAGATTCTTCAACTCAGCAAACTGATGATCAAGAATCAAATTCTGCCGATCAAGAAGATAAACCTCTTGATGACAATAATGATCAAACAATACCTCAGGAATAATAGGCTGTAACGAGTAAGTAGTTTTTTAACTATTTTAGAGCGTTACAGCTCTTTTTTTGTAAATTAAAATGAATGAGAAAATTTTAGCCTTTTTACTCTTTCTTTTTCTCATTCATTTACTCTTTTTGGCGCACTTAAAAAGAACTACCTCTTTTATTTTAAAAATTTATTAGTTTATTTGTTTCTTTTCTTTTTCTTTCATTTTATTTCGGTGATATTTCCTTAGGTTTTCTCCTATCGCTATTAAATATATCTCTAATTTTACTCCAGCTTCTCCTCGCCGACGTAATCTGTCATATTTCTGATTATATTTTAAATCTCCAAATGTCCCCTCTGACTCATTGCTTCGTTTCTTCATCAGCTTGATACCTTCATCACTTGTCACGTTGCTTCTTGCCTCTTGATGATATTCTTCCAGCTTATCACAATGTACCAATGTTCTCCCATTTTTTGCTTTGGTGCATTTGCTTCTCAATGGGCAACCTTCACAATGTCTGTTTACATAATGTTTATTTATTCTTTCATATTCTCCTTGTCTATCGATTGTCTCCTTTTCTAGTTCAAATGCATGTCCAGCTGGACATATATAATTTCCTTCATCATCTTTGATAAAGTGTATTGATTTGTATCTGTTTTTTTCTGTTACTTTTTCTTTCTCTTTAT
>NZ_SMCQ01000014.1 GCF_004343035.1 Longibaculum muris | reverse complement strand
ACCCCATAAATAATTATAGCTAGAATATTGGAGAATAGAAAAAGACCACACGATAATGTGTAGTCAGTTCAAACCACGTTAAATTTTAAATAGTCTTTTAAAAAAGAAGGCATTAAATTAATGCCTTTTTGTATAAAATAAAATAATTTTATCATACTAGATATGGTGATAAAATGAAAGATAATAGAAAAGTTGTTTTAATTGGAACAGGTATGGTAGGAATGAGCATGGCATATTCATTAATGAATACGGGTGGCATTGATGAACTTGTTTTAATAGATATAGATGAAGAAAAGGCTAAAGGTGAAGCAATGGATCTTAATCATGGGTTACCTTATAGTATGAATAAGATGGTTATTAAAGCAGGTAATTATAATGAATGTAGAGATGCTGATATTGTTGTAATTTGTGCAGGTGCTAATCAAAAAGAAGGACAAACACGTTTAGAACTTACAAAAGTAAATACTAGAATTATCAAAGATATATCTTTAAAAATAAAATACAGTGGATTTCAAGGAATTGTTATTGTAGCAAGTAATCCAGTAGATATCTTAAGTTATGTTGTTTATAAAGTTATGGGTATTGATAAAAGTAAGGTTATTGGAACAGGGACTTTACTAGATACAGCAAGGATGAGATATTTATTAAGTGAATATTTAGATGTTTCTAGTGATGATATTGAGGCATATATTTTAGGGGAACATGGTGATTCATCATTTATCTCATGGATGAATACATATGTTGGATGTAAGACATTAATAGAATATGTGGAAGAAAGAAATTTAGATATGAATGATTTAAATGAGATTTATGATGATGTTAAAAATGCTGCATATGAAATTATTGAGAGAAAGAAAGCAACATATTATGGAATTGGAATTTCATTAAATAAATTAATCTTATCAATATTTAATGATACACATAAAATATTATGTGTAAGTGCATATCTAGAACATGAATATAAGCACGGTGATATATTTATTGGTGTTCCATGTATTATTTGTAAAGAAGGTATTAAAGAAGTTGTTCAATTACCTTTAAATGGTGTAGATCAAGCAAAATTTGATGATAGTTATGAAATATTGAGAGAAATCAAAAGAGAAGTAAAAAAAGAATTAGGATTAAATTCCTAATTCTTTTAATATAATCTACGATAGTTATATGCATGATTTTCCCAATATCCAGATAAAGATGCAGTTTTAACACATTGATTAGGATATTGACCAACTGTACCAGAACCATTACCAGCAGCATGAACAAAGCTTCCACCACCAATATAAATTCCAATATGAGCAACACCACTTCCATAACTAAATGTAATAACATCACCAGGTTGTAATTGACTTTTTGATATAGCTTTTCCACTTCTAGAATATCCAGCAGCAGTAGTACGACCAATTTTAACACCGGCTTCTTTGTGAGCCCAGAATACTAAACCAGAACAATCGAAGTAAGTAGGTCCATTAGCACCCCACCAGTATCTTGCCCCAAGTTTTGATAAAGCTTTTTGAGCAATAGCATTTCCTACAGCAGAAGATCCAGGAACATATGATCCTCCACCGCCACCACCGCTAGGAGCCTGAGACATCAACTCAGTTAATGCAGCATCAATTTTCTTTTGTGCTTCAGAAACTTTCTTTGATTCTTTTTGGTTGTCAGAAATTTCTTTTTGTTGAGCAGCTTTTAAATTAACTAATTTCTCTTGCAAAGCAAGTTGAGTGTTTTTCTGTGATTGTAAAGATGCTTTTGCATTAAGCAAAGTTGCCTTTTGCGTATCTAAATTTTTCTTTTGAGTTGTAAGTTCATCTACAAGTTCTTTTTCGTAAGAAGTAATATCATTAATACTTGCTAGACGAGAAAAGAATGATGTAAAATCATCAGCACCAAATAAAAAATCAATCATCCAATTTGAATTATATGTTGATTGCATAACATATAATCGATCTTGCATTTGTTTTTCTTTTTTAGCTATATTCTTTTCTATTTTTGTAATAGAAGAAAGTAAATAATCGATTTCATTTTCTTTAGCGGTTATTTGTGAATTAAGTTTAGATATTTTGGATGAGACATCTTTAATATCATCATTTGTTTTACTTAAATCTTCTTTTGTCTCTGAAATTTCTTTCTTCAAATCTTTATTCTTTTTACTTAAATATTCATTAAATTTCTGACAAACTTTTTTATTCGAATTTGTCAAAGATGATGAACACAATTTTATGTATTTTGATTCATTGCCTTTAAAATCAGTTGCATTAACATTTCCAGCAGTCAATGTCATAGCAAAAACTGAACAAAAAGCTAAGAGACTTAAAACTATTTTTTTCATTTAATCACCTCTCTGCTTCATAATTATAACATAAATGTCTAAGAATAGACCACCAATATTTGTTAAAACAATAAATGTTCACATATTTCACCATTTTTAAATTTTTTCACAGCATCAACAACTGCTAACCCAACTCTTAGTAATGCTTCGTCAGTAGAAGCTCCCATATGTGGTGTATAAACAACATTGGGTAATTGAAGAAGTGGATGTGATGACTCAACAGGTTCATTTTCAAGTACATCTAAACCAGCTCCAGCAATTTGATGATTAACTAAGGCATAATATAAATCATCTTGATTAACAATAGCACCTCTAGCTGTATTGATCAGATATGCAGAAGGTTTCATATAAGACAATTCTTTTTTTGTTATGATATGATATGTATCTTCATTTAAAGATGTACCAATAGAAACATAGTCGGCCTCTTTTAAAACATCTTCTAAACAGGCACAGTATTCTATCCCATATTCTTGAGCTAATTGGGGAGTAAGAGAGCGCGAATAACCTATAATTCGCATATGAAATCCATTTTTTAAAATTTCTGCAGCTTTAAGTGCTATTTTTCCTACACCAATCATTCCAAATGTTTTATATGAAACTTCATGACCAAGATAAGCAATAGGTGCGACTGTATTGATTTGATTATCGAGATAATCATTTTGCAATAAGTGAGTCTTTCTAGATAGTTCTAACATCATTGTTACAATCAGTTCAGCAACACTTAAAGCATTATATCCGGGAGTATGACATAAATGAATATGTTGGTGTTTTAAATAATCAACATCAATATCATCATATCCACTACCATGTATAATAACTAATTTTAATGATTGACATTGATCAATAAAATGTTTATCCATTTTTAAATTACGATTTATTAAAACTTCGCACTCTTGTATTTGATTAAAATCATCAATAATGATTCCGTATTTCTTTAATTCGTCATAAGCATTCTGATGAATTGCTTCACATAAAAATATTTTCATGATTCTCACCTCATTTACATATATTATAAAGTGTTAAAAAATTGTGTCAAATGCCAAGTCAACAAAATCAAAAGAACATATAGTATTTTGAAGGAGGTGAATGCATGGTTAGAGATGGTATTGACGTTTCCCAATATCAAGGTGAAATAGATTGGGAACGTGTAAAAGAGCATATAGATTTTGCGATATTAAGATGTGGATATGGACAGGATATACCTGGACAAGATGATCCAACATTTAAAAGAAATGCTGATGAGTGTACAAGATTAGGAATACCTTTTGGTGTTTATCTCTATTCCTATGCAACAGATGAAAGGGCGGCTTTATCAGAAGCTCGTCATGTCATGAGATTAGTTAAAGATTATAAAATGGAGTATCCAGTTTATTTGGATTTAGAGGATCCACGAATTGGGAGATTGACAAATGAGCAAATTGAAAGGAACTGTAGAGTATGGGCCGATGAATTAGCAAGAAATAATTACTTCCCAGGATTCTATGCTTCTTATTACTGGTGGACTTCTAAATTAACTGGAGCATTATTTACACGTTATACAAGATGGGTTGCTAGATATGCTGAAGAATTAGGAGCAGAAGGTTTTGATATGTGGCAATATACTGATAAAGGTTTTGTTGAAGGAATCAACGCACCAGTCGATAGAAATTATGCTTTCCGTGATTTCCCAGCTGAAATAAGAGCTGGAGGCTATAACAACTTTGAAAGACCAGAACCAAACCCAGAACCACCAACAATGAATTATAAAGTTGGAGATCATGTCACATTCAATCATGTCTATATTTCTTCAGATAGTAGTATACCTTTAATTCCATATATGAATCATGGAACAATTACAAGAGTTGTTCCTAATGCAAGAAATCCATATTTAATTGGAAATGGATTAGGTTGGGTTAATAACGATAGTATAACAGGAACACTCACTTATTTATCAAATCCAACATATCGTGGAGATTCACTTGTGGATGCTTTGACACAAATAGGAGTAGATGCATCATTTGCATCACGTCGTGAAATAGCAAGAAGAAATGGAATTGAAAATTATACAGGAAGTGCAAGACAAAATCTTGAATTACTTCGTTTATTAAGAGAAGGAAGATTAAAACAATAAGGGTATTGCCTCGGCAATACTTCTTTTGTTTTTATAAACACGACAATAAATTACAAAATAATATTGTATTCATGTTTGTACAAGCGTATAATAAGTGCGTATTTTTAGGGAGGATATTATGGTTTACGCTAAAACAAAAGAAAAAGAAGAATGGCAAAAGCATGTAACTTCATTAGTTTGTGTTTTAATAGCATCACTTATCATGTCTGTGAATATTAAATCATTTGTACGTGCTGGAAATTTAATACCAGGTGGTTTTACTGGTTTATCACTTTTATTACAAAGAGCAGCAAATGATTTTATGGGGATAAGTTTACCTTATTCATTTATTAATATTGCTTTAAATGCTGTACCAGCATTTATTGGGTTTAAGATGATTGGAAAGAAATTTACAAGTTATTCAGTTATGATGATTATTTTAAATTCTTTCTTAGTTGATTTAATACCAGTAACACCTATTACATATGATCCATTACTTGTTTCTGTATTTGGGGGAATATTAAATGGATTAGCTATTGTTATTGCATTATATGGAAAGGCATCTAGTGGTGGTACTGATTTTATTGCTGTATATTTATCAAATAAATTAAAGAAACCATCTTGGAACTTTGTTTTTGGAATTAATGTTGTTATTTTAACAACAGCGGGATTATTATTTGGTTTTGAAGAAGCAATGTATTCTATTATATTTCAATTTGTTTCTACTCAAATTATTGAAAGATTTCATCAAAGAGATCAAAAAGCAACCTTATTTATTGTAACAAATAAAGCTGAATTACTAGAACAAGAATTGATGAGTTTTACTCATCATGGGGTTACGCGTATTGAAGGGCAAGGATGTTATTTGAAAGAAAATAAAGCAATGCTTTATACGGTTGTTGGAGCTGATGAAGTTAAAGATGTTATTCATTTATTAAAAGAGTTAGATTCAAGTGTATTTGTTAATATCGTTAAATCTGAAGGGGTTACTGGTCGTTTTTATCAAGAACCAATTGAATAAAAACTCTGTCATAGCGACAGAGTTTTTAATATATTTACAAATGTTTGATTTAGTAAGTTAAAAGATAGATTGTTTTGAGAATTTAAAAGATGTTGCCCGATATAATTTAATTGTTCTTCGATATAACGATTAAAAGTAGGATCTGGATTATATGAGCAATGCTCATCATTATTCTTTTTGAATGTTAAGATTTCTAAAATAGTATCATGAAGATAATCTGGTAATAAGAATAACAGTTTATTAAGTTCAATAGGTGGGGGAGATTGATATTCAATAATCCATAAACAACATAATAAAGTTCTTAAACAATAAAGAAACTGTTTTAATGTTTGAACATTCTTATATTCATGAAAACTCATATGATAATAATGATGAAGAACTCTTTGAATTTGAAAATATTGTTCAAAAGCTTCATCAATCATATCCCATTCCATTGTTTTCTTATAAACAATCGGGGAAGCTTTCCATTCATAAAGAGTAGGATTTGATTTATAAAGTAATTTAAGAGCTTTCTTTAAATCCCAACCATTAATATCAAAAACATCATTAAGTTCATAATCTATAGTATCTTTAATATCTTCTAAAGAAAGATAATCATTTAAAGGTCTTACATAAATAAAACGAACATCATAATCACTATCTTGAGAATCAAAACCCCAAGCACGACTTCCAGATTCAACTGCATAGATAATCTTTACATTTTCTTTTCTCTCAATATCATCTAACTTATTTAAAATTATATCTAACATCATATCACCCCTAAGCTTTAAAATTATAAATAGGTTTAATAACTTGAATAATTGTAGCTGTTTCACCTATATTATTAACAATATCATCCATAGACTTATAAGCCATAGGACATTCATCCAAAGTATGTTGATTAATAGAAGTTGAATAGATTCCTTGCATTTGATCTTCAAATTCATTTAAAGAAAACAATTCCTTAGCTTTTTGTCGACTATATAAACGACCAGCACCATGAGGAGCAGATTGATTCCATTCTTCATTTCCTTTACCTAAACATATCAAACTTCCATCACGCATATTAATCGGAATTAAAATCTTTTCATTAAGCTTAGCAGAAACAGCACCTTTTCTCATAATATTTTCATCATGATCAATATAATTATGAATTGTTTCAAAATAATCAAATTCTTCTAAAGACATATCAAGTAATTGTTTTAAAATAATCTTAGCAATCATCTGACGATTTAAAGTAGCATATTCTTGACATATTGCCATATCATGTAAATATTGATCACGATACTTTCCACTTAAATAACAAAGCTCTTTAGGTAACTGAACTTCTTTTGCAATAAAATTCTTTCTTAATTCCTTAATAGCCTCTTGAAGCTCATCTTTTCTACCTTGCTTTTTATAATCAGAAATTAATTGTTCTTGTTTTAAAAGAAGCTCATCTTTTCCTGCCATTAAATCATAAGCTAAATTTTGATAATATTGAGCAACTTGTTTACCTAAATTACGACTACCCGTATGAATAACTAAATAAGAATGATTGTTTTCATCTACATCAACTTCAATAAAATGATTACCGCCACCTAAAGTCCCAATACTTCTTTCTACTCTTTTAGAATCTTTCAATTCTCTATAACAATATAATTCTTGTAATTTATCAAATCTCATGATTCTTCCAGAATGAACTGAAGTACCACTAGGAATATACTTTCTAATAATTTGATCGAGTTTTTCTAAATCAATTTGAGAATCTTTTAAATCAACAGTTAACATTCCACACCCAATATCAACACCAACAATATTAGGAATAACCAATTCACCTAAATTTGCAGTAAATCCAATCACACATCCAACCCCAGCATGAGCATCTGGCATAATTCTTATTTTAGCATCCTTAGTAAATTCTTGATTACATAAAGTTTGAATTTGTTCAACAGCTTTCTCATCTATAATATCTGTAAAGACTTTTGCTGATGAATATATACCTTTTATTTCTTTCATTTTCATCACTCCTTATCGACACCTTTATTATAGACAAAGAAAGTATACTTATCATGGAAAAAAAGTTGCGAACTTAACGAAGTCCACAACTTAGTTGTAATTTTAATCTTTCTTGAATGAGCTGAACAAATCTTTGTGGTTCAATAACTTTTAACAAAGGACCAAAAGATAAAATTCTAATGAGTAATTCAGTTTCATCTTCTTTTTGATAAAAAAGTTCAATACGATAAGTCTTATCATTGATTTGTTCTGCTTTCTTTTGTAAGTCAGCAAATTGCATCATTGCTCTTTCTAATGCACTTCTTTCATCATAAAGTTCCAATATAACAGATTGTTTATTTTGATAGAGTTTGTTATCTTGGAAAGCAGTCTGTTGAGTAAGTTCACAATTTGTTATTTTTGAGAGATTAAGGGTTTTATGAAAATGATCATGAGATGTTTTTAAACGAAATTTATTGTCTTTTAAAGAATATTCTAATTTTGTGGGATGACAAATCAATTGTTTATTTTGATAAGTCACTTTTAAAATGAATTGATTTTCTAAAGCATAGAGAATTGTTTGAAAGTTTTTGATATAAAGTTCATCATCAAAACAATCACCATCAAGATATTGATCATAGATGAGATAATCATCATTTGTAAATAGAGGTTCAATATCATCAAGATTATCAAAAGATATAGAAAACAATTGAATGCGTGGATCAAGACTGAGAGATTTTAACCATCGCTTTTCTAAAAGGGTAAGTGGTCGAGTTGAAGGATGGTGGAGGGGAGTATGGTAATCTTGGGTGATAAGAGGCCAATCTTGATTTTTGAGATGAGACATGATTTCGATGTGACTATCTTCAAAAGCATACTGATTGATAATCTCAAGAATTTTATCTTGAGTTAAAGTATGATTTAAGGCATGATTGATTATTTTTTCCATACATAAATAATAACAACCATATATTTCATGAAAAATCATGATTCATCACTTCCTTTTATTTGATAAAGTTCATACATTTTTTTGATATCTTCTTTAAATTGATTTTCAATTGTTCGATTAGAAAAATTAAGTTTTAAAATACGTCCAATAAAAGTTCTTATCCAAGGTAATATTTCATATGTATCATAAATATCAATAGAAAATTCATAACTTGTATCATTGATTTGAGTTATTGTTCCATGACGTTTTTCACGTTGTAATCTTTGTAAGACATATTGTTCATGAGGGAGAATTTGGATAGTCATTGAAACATGTTCTAAAGGTTGTTTTTCATGACATTGTACAGACCAAATATGCTTTTCGATTTGTTTTAATCTTGTGCGATAGTCATCAAAACAATCACAATCTTCACTAAGCTTGATATCTTTTATATGATCAATACGAAATGTTTTTATTTGTTTATATCGATAAGAGTAAGCTAAAAGATGACATCTTCCATTTTGTGAACTTATATAAAGACGTAAAGGAACAATATGATATGATTGGTTATGATGATGTATTAAATAAATACTTTTCTTTTGCTTCATAGCATCAAAGATTTTAGCCATGATTTCACTATCTATAGCTCTTGAAATATAATGATGTTTAAAAGAAAAATATTGTGGTGATTGTAGTTGGTTGAGCATATAATGGCCAATGACACCTAAGGGAAAGATTTCACTATAGTAGCTTAATGCATATTGATATGAAGATAAATCAGTTGGTTTTGTTCTTTGATAGTAGACTTGTTTACCTAAATGAGTTGTTGTTAGTATTCCTAAATTAACATATTCTTTTAATTTTTTTCTTAATGTTGATTCATCAAAATGCATAGTTTGAGGAAATAAAGCAAGATATTCATCAACTTTATTTAATATTTCTTGAAATGTTAATGATTGAGAATCATCATATAAAATATCTAAAATATAAAAATGTAAAGTTATATCTTTATGAGTAAAGCTTTTTGCTTCAAAGGCTTTATATAATGGATTATAAGTCATTTGACGACTATCAATGGATAAGAATACAGTTTTAGAAGTAGTATATTGAAAAGACATAAAATCTTTTAAATAACTTTCTAATCTTCTTTTTTCATTATCATAAGAACGTTTACTTTTATGAGTGATTTGATTTCTATCCTTAAATCCATAAATATAAAATTCATGCATATAATTACGGATTCTATCAAAATGTTTAATTAATTCACTATATCCCATATTATCAAATCCCTTCTTTAATCTATTGTAAGTGAGAAAAAGAATTTAGTCAAAAAAAAACAGATTAATAAAAATCTGTTTTCATTCTTTCTTGTCTATTTTGATTATATTCATCTAATAATTCTTGAAATATATGAATATGCAATTGTTCATCTAAAATAATACGATTTAAAACATCTTGAATAATAGGTTCATCAATACAAGCAATCTGTGACTGATAAATACGAATCGTATTTTCTTCTTCTTTAATTGCATTTTCCAACATAATATTCATTTGACGAGGATAGACATTATATCCTGGTGACCAATATTCTAAAAAATCATTTTGACAATCCCAAAGTCTAGGATCAACAGCTAAATGTGTACACATATCAGCAAATATCTCTAAGTGATGCATTTCAACAAAACTAATTTCCTGCATAACCTTAGCAAGCTTTGGCCAGGATTGTTTAGTAATAACATGGTTATAAAAATAAAGGCTAACGGCATTCATTTCCGAGTGAAGTCCTCCTAGGTTAGATAACATCATCTGACCATAGGCTACATTCATATCAAGTTGTTCAACAGATGGGTATGGTTTATTTACACAATAGTTCATAGAATTGACCTCCATACTTATTTATATGTGGGTCAAATTCTATTTATTCAATAATTTTTTCAAATCCAATACGAGGAGCACCACTTTGTAAAGTAATCCCACCACATAATTCAAAACCATTCTTCTTTAAAAAACGTTGCATTGAAAGATTATCTTCATGTGTATCTATACGAATACTTGCAACTTTTAAATTTAAACATGTATTCACAACATATGATAATAATAAAGCTGCAAGATTTTGTCCTTTATGCTTTTCATCAACAACAATTCTATGTATAACAGCATAAGGTTGATGACTTGTTTTCCATTGACCATCAATATGATGATAATTAACATCTTCCTCTATAGCAAAATACATTGTTCCAATAATTTTCTGTTGATCTTCTAAAACATAACTACATCCTTTTTGAATATCTTCTAAAATATTTTCAATCTTAGGATATCCATCCTGCCATTGATCAATATTTGAACGACGAAAATAATCTTGAGCTTGATGAACAAGCTCCATAATAGAAGAAGCATCGTTTTCATTTGATTTTCTAATATTCATCACTATTCCTCCATAAAGCATATAAAATTAAATCATGATAACATCCATCTTTATAAATATGTTCTCTGCGATAACCTTCTTGAATAAAACCATTCTTTTCTAAAACAATACAAGAAGCTTTATTCTCAGCAAAAACATCAGCACAAATCTTATGAATTGTATAGTTTGAAAAGAGATAAGAACATAACATCTTAATAACTTGACTCATAATGCCTTTACCCCAATATTGACTATTTAACCAATAACCAATTTCAGCATTTTTAAGAAAAATATCTTTTTGAAAAGTCACACCAACACAACCTACACATTTTCCATCAACAACAATAGCAAAATCTAAAGCATGATGTTGTAAAGAATGAGTAATAAAAGATAAAGCATGATCTAATGTATAAGGAGCTGGAAATGAGTTTCTTAAATAAGTATTAATATTGGGATCATTAGCATAATAAGCAAATTCACAAGGGTCTATCTCATCTAAACTCTTTAATTCAATAATCATTTTAATCCTCCTTAAGGGAGAGGCTTTTCACTCGCAAGGTAGAGATCATACCATTGTTGGCGAGTCAACTCAACATCACAAGCTTTTACGCTTTCTAATAAATGTTGAGGTGAAGTTGTTCCAACAATAGGTTGCATACAAGCTGGATGACGTAGTAACCAAGCAACAGCAATTGCACTCTTTGTTACATGATATTCATCAGCTAGCGCTTGCATGACATCATTTAATTTTTGATAATCAGGATTATCTAGGAAAGTTCCTTCAGCCCATGATGCTTGAACAACACTCCAAGGTTGAATAGTAATGTCTTTTAAACGACAATAATCTAGAACTCCACCATCTTTATCTTGAGCCCAAGCTTCTTTCATATTCATATTCAATCCAGAATCAATCATGACTGAGTGAACAATTGATAATTGTAATTGATTAATAATAATAGGATATTTTGAATACTTTTGTAATAACTCAATTTGTAAAGGGGTATGATTTGAAACACCAAAATACTTTACTTTACCTGCTTCATATAATTCATCAAAAGCTTCAGCAACTTCTTTTGGATCACATAAAGCATCAGGTCTATGTAATAATAAAATATCAACATAATCGGTATTCAATCTCATCAAAGAATCATCAACGCTCTTTAAAATATGCTCCTTAGAAAAATCATATCTTTGTCCAGGAACAATCGCACATTTCGTTTGAATAATCATTTTTTGACGATAATCAGGATGACGCTTTAAAACCTCACCAAAAACCTTTTCAGATTTTCCTCCACCATAAATATCAGCATGATCAAAGAAGTTAATTCCAGCATCTAATGCAGTTTTAATCAAGTCATCAACTTCATCAACACTTTTATCAGCAATTCTCATACAGCCTAAAGCGATTCTTGAAACATTTAAATTTGTTTGTGGTAATTGAAAATATTTCATAAATTTATTCCTCCTATGTTGTTATTGTACTAGATTATGACTATAATGTAAAAGAGTAAAAGGAAGGTTTTATGAAATATGGATAATAAAGAAATAACATGGAAGCAAAGTGCTTTACAAGATATAACATTAAAGCGGGTTATTTATTTTTTATTAGGAGTTAATGCTTTATCAATTGGTATTGTTTTAAACACTAAATCACAATTAGGTGTAGGTTCAATAACAACGCTCCCTTATGTCTTTTCCTTTATTACAAGCTTTACTTTAGGAAATGCAATTACATTACTTTATTTTATTTTTGTTGTTATACAGACATGCTTACTTAAAAAGATTGATTATAAGATTTTAATTCAATTTCCTTTTTCTTTTTTAGTAGGAATATTGATTGATTTCTATGATGTTTTATTGAATATAAAAGCAACCTATCTCTTTATTCAAATATCTTTATTAATTATTGCAACCTTATTAACAGCTTTAGGAGTATATTTAATGTTAAAAGGTGATATTGTTTTAAATCCTTCGGATGGGATTGTCCAAACAATAGCTCAAGTTTTTCATCAACCTTTTGGTAGATTAAAAATAACTTTTGATTTAAGTACTATTGCATTATCTTGTTTATTAGGACTTATTTTTAAAGGTTATATTGTAGGAGTAGGGATTGGTACAGTTATAAATGCTTTTTGTATTGGTTATTGTGTCTCATTATATGATAAGATTTTAAAACTTGAATAGAGGTGAAAGTATGGTTTATCATATTGTTAATGTTGTGGTATATATTATATCTATTGCTTTATCAATGATTGGTTTAAGTTGTTTTAGATTTGAAAATTATATTAAACCAACCAAAATAAAAGAATTTTACATATTCTTTATTGTTGCTTCAGTAGCGTTAGGATATTTATTTGCATCATTTATATTATCATTTGGAACATTAAGTTTTAGTTATAATTAAGGAAGTTTTACATATATTGTATTATGAAAACAATATATACAAAACTTCTTTTTGTTATATGTTTGATATTGATTATTGGATGTTTACAATATCAAGGTGATATTACATATCTTTTATCAAATTATCAAACAAAACAAAAACCAAAAGATTATATCGTTAATGTCAAAACCAAAACAAAGACTTTAAAAGTTCCCTTAGAAGAATATTTAATAGGTGTTGTTGCTGGAGAAATGCCTGTAAGTTTTGAGTTAGAAGCATTAAAAGCACAAGTTGTAGCTAGTCGTACATTTGTATTATCAAGACATTTAAATGTTGATAGTACAACCAATTCACAAGTTTATCTAACTGATGAACAAATGAAAAAGAACTGGAAAGGAAGCTATAGTAAAAATAAAGCTAAGATAGAAAAAGCAATTAAAGAAACAAGTTATGAAGCAATGACTTATCAAGGAGAATATATTTCAGCTATGTTTTTTTCTAGTAGTAATGGGAAAACTGTAAATTGTGAAGATTATTTTAATGGAAAAGTTGCTTATTTAAAAGCTGTTGATAGTCATTGGGATTTAACAATAGATCCCACTAATACACGAACAAAAACATTTACCAAACAAGCATTATCAAAAGCTTTTGGAATTTCTTCGATAGATATCAATATTACAGCTTATACTAATAGTGGATATGTTAAAACAGTTATTATTAATGGAAAGAAATATACAGGTAGACAAATAAGAGAAAAACTAGGTTTAGCATCATCATGTTTTCAAATACAATTGACTTCAAAAGGCTATCAATTTACAACCAAAGGAAGTGGACATGGTGTTGGTATGAGTCAATATGGAGCACAAGCAATGGCGAAAGAAAATAAAACATATCAAGAGATATTAAAACATTATTATCAAAATATTGAAATTAAACGTATAGACTCATAACTTTTGTTCATACTTAGATTGAGGTGAAAGTATGAAGAAAAGACCATTTAAATACAAAAAAGCATTAGGAATTACTGTCGCATTAGCATTATTTCTTGGTGGAATTGGGATTGTACAAAAAATATTAGATGATCATACACAAAATTTCCAAGAAGAATCAGTTGCTAAGGTTGATGAAAAGAAAACAACTACAGATGATAAACAAGAAAAGAAAACAGTTGAAAAATTAAAAGCTCCAGTAAAAGATGGAATAGGAATTGTAAGATATTATTATAATAAAGATGATGATTCTACTAAACAAGATCAATCATTAATATTATTTGAAGGTGTCTATCGACCAAATCAAGGAATTGATTATGCTAATAAAAATGAATCATTTGATGTTCTTGCAGCAATGAGTGGTACAGTTACCAAAAAAACAAATGATCCAGTTTTAGGCCTAGTTATCACCATAACAAATAGTGATAAGATTTCCACAACCTATGAATCTTTAGCTAGTGCTAATGTAGAAATGAATCAATCTGTTAAACAAGGTGATGTCATTGGTAAGAGTGGAGTAAATGTGTATGAAGCTGATTTAAAGAATCATTTACATTTTATTTTACAAAAAGATGGCAAACTTTGTAACCCAGAAAAGTATTTAGATCAATCATTAAATACAATTAAATAATGTATTTGAGATTTTAGACAATACCTGTTTAAAATCTCTTTTTTGTAAAACGCTTACAAATTTTGGGAAGATTATTGTAAAGTTGTGATAAATTTGTTATAATTCAAGTGTATCAGGTAATATGTATACGATATGTATACATATATAATAAAATATTTGTAAAAATATACTTTAACGAACAAGCTACTTATTAGAAATAATAGGTAGTTTTTTTATATTTATAAAACATTTTCTCATCTAAAAAAAGAAGTTCGTAAAAGCATACGTTTATGGATTTTTAAAATGATATAGGAGGGGATGTAAATTACTATAATAACAATTAGTCACGTTGAATTTACGAAAGAGAGGTATAGGTGATGACTAAGAAAGTAAGATTAAAAAACAAAGGAAAATCAGTTTTATCAGTTGGTTTATCCTTATTTATGTCACTAGGATTAATGTCAGGAAATATTTCAAGTGTTAGTGCATATAGTAGTGGAGCACGTCATACTAAAATTAATGATGATGTGTTCTTAGGTGGTAACTATATTGAAATTGGTATTAGTAAGGTTGGAAGTTTTGGGACAGAAAGTGATGCACCTAGTAATTTCCATCCTACAAATTCTTCTAATAAGAGAATAGGAATGGTCTCAAATCCAACAGGAGATGAGAATGATTGGAACAGTGTTACGACAGATTATTTCTTACCAGTAACGATAGATGAAAGTTTTACTATAGGATATAATGGTGAACGACAGGCCACTGGAAGTCAAATAGGAACAAAAGGACTTCAAAAAAATATTGATGAGACTAAAACAGAAACAGTAAATCAAAGTAGTGGGAATCATTTAAAAGCTGTTACAACAGGATATACAACAGATAATGTTAAATTTGTTCAGACAGTTGAATTTGATGTCAATGATAAATATTTTACAACAACTGTTCAATTAAAAAATGAGAATGATAATGAAACATTATCTGGGGTGCGTTATATGCGTGCATTTGATCCGGACCAACACTGGATAAAAGATGGCAACTCACTTACTAATAATGTGGTAGGAAATCCAGCATTAGATCCATATGGTACAAGTGTTTTTGCCTATGGATTAGAAGATAGAGTGACAACACCATTTATATTCTTTAGTGCTGATAAACGCGCAACAGCAGGTTACACAACAAACGGATTAAATTTTTCAGATATTTACAATAAAAACAAAACAATGGTAATTACTAAAAATACAAGTAATTATGCAGATAATGATATTTTTATTTATTTTGAGTTAGGAGATTTGAAACCAGGAAAAAGTAAATCTTTTAGTTATATTTCTTCATTAGATACTAATTTAAATAATGCAATTGATGCTATCAAGAAAACATTAAAGATTGGTGTCGATGCTGAAGCAGGAACTTTAACTGGTTTTGAAAATAACAATACTTATACAGTTACTACTCCTGATGCAGGAAAATGGACAATAGAAATTGATGCAAATGGCGATTACAAAGTTAAAGCAAGCAATGGTACTATTGTGACTGAAGGAACTGGTGCTTCAAAAATTGGAGTTGCAATTATTGAAGAATGGATTGGTGAAAAATTAACAGTTAAAAAAGCTGATTCAGATCCTGCAGATGTAGATATTTCATTTGGTTCAGAATCAGAACTTACAGAACGTGCTAAAGAACCAGCTGCTGATATTACTGCTGAAAAAATCAAAGGTGATATTGGAAATGTTACAGTTAATCCAGCAGTAATAGGTCAGCAATATGCAGTTTATGCTGGTAAAAAGCTTGTTGCAGGTTGGACTACAGCAGATAGTGATAAATTAGTTTTTGATGGAGTTCCTAAAGGAGATTATACAGTTAAAACACGTAATCCTGGTTCAATTGTAGATGGAATATTACCTTCAAAACCAACAGATGGAGCAAAGGTTACTGTTCCATATAGTAGTGTTGATGATTTACGTAATGAAGCTTCAGGTAAATTAGCAGATATAATCAAAAATTATAATGCTGATAATTATTATTCTAATGAATTGGAAAAAATTACTGAAATTGAAAATGCTGCTAAAGCGGAAATTAAGGCAGCAACAACTATTGAGGGTATCGATAAAATTTTAACAGATGTGAAAAATAAATTAGATGGAGTAGATGATAAAGCAACTTCATTTGTTAAAAATAAATTAACAAAAGATGGTAATCATATTACATCTGCGACATCTGATACATATAAACAAATTTTGGCTAGTGAATCAGATTGGAAAAATTTAACTTCAGCTCAACAAGCGCAAGTCAATAAAATTTTAGGAACTGATTGTTCACAAATGTTAAATAACGCTAAAAATATTGATAATTCAGCGACAAACTTTATTAATGGTTATTTAACAATTGATGGTATGAAGATTAACGAAGTAACTAGAAGCACTGTTGATAAAATTTTAGCTAGTCAAGATGCTTATAAAAAAATTACAGATGGAAATGTAAAAGATGCTATTGATGAAAAATTAGGATATACAGGTGGATATGATAAATTAGTTTCTGATGCAAAAGAATTTGCATCAAATGGTGCTGCTAAATTCATTACAGATAATTTAATAAAAGATGGTAAACCTATTATATCTGGAGATTTATCTAATGCTGATCAAATTATGAAAGCTAAAGATAATTATGATAAACTTTCTGAGGCTGAAAAAGCTGAAGTAGATAAACAATTAAAAGATGATGGTTATGATAAAGGATTTAAAGGTTTATATAATGATGCAGTAACAAATGTATCTGATGAAGCAACTGCTTTTGTTAAAACAAACTTAACTAAAGATGGTGAAACTATTGCTAAAGTAGAAAAATCAACATATGATAAAGTTTTAGCAAGTGAAGTTCCTTATGGAAAAATAACTTCTCAGGAAGTTAAAAATAAGATTGATGAATTATTAGGAGAAGCAAATCCAGGTCAAACTTATCAAAAATTATTAGATGGAACAAAAGAAGCAGTAGATGCCAGTGCCAATGCTTTTGTTAAGGAATTTGGAGCTACAGAAGTTACTCCAGATAATTATGCTCAAATCTTAAAAGGTAAAGAGACTTGGGATAAAATGACTAAATCTGAAAAAGCGGCAGTTGAAAAGAAATTAGGAACTGATTTTGATGACTTATTAACTAAAGCAACAGATTTAGATGATAAGACAGATACATTTATTGATACTTTTGTTACTGAAACAAAAGATGGTAAAGATAGTGTTATTAAAGAAATAACTCCAGATAATTATCAAACTATTTTAAGTGGTAAAGATAATTGGGATAAATTAACAGATAATGAAAAAACAGTTATTAATAATAAATTAAAAGAAAAAGGTGTAGATGTATCTTATAATGATTTATTTGAAAATGCTGATAAATTAAATAAAGATTCAGATCAATTTATTAAAGATAATTTAACTGATGGTGATGGAGAATTATTCTTAGATGCTAATGCTGATAATTATGAAGCTATTATTGATTTAGCTGAAAAATGGGATGCATTAAGTGATGATGTAAAACAAGCTATTAATGATAAATTAGTAGCAAATGGTGGTAAAACTATTGAAGATTTAACAACTGCTTCTAAAGATATCGAAGAAGCTAAAAATGGATTTATTGCTGAATATGTAAGTGATGAAGATGGTAATATCTATAAAGAAATGGATTCTACTAATTATGAACAAATTCTTTCAGGTTTACCTGAATGGGATACATTATCAAAAGATGAAAAAGCTGCTATTAATAATGAATTAAAAGCATCTGTAGGAAAAACATATGATGATATGATTGCTAAAGCTGAAGAAATGGAAAAAGCAAGAGATTCATTCGTTGAAAAATATGTTTCTGATAAAGATGGTAATGTTTATAAAGAAATGAATTCTGGAAATTATGAACAAATTCTTTCTGGTGTAGAAGAATGGAATAAATTAACTGATGATGAAAAAGCTGTTATTAATAATCAATTAGTTTCTTTAGGAAGTCAACCTTTTGATAAATTAATTACAAAAGCACAAGAAATGGAAAAAGCAACAAATTCATTTGTTGAAAAATATGTTTCTGATAAAGATGGTAATGTTTATAAAGAAGTTAACTCAACAAATTATGAACAAGTATTATCTGGATTAGCAGAATGGAATAAATTATCAGATGATGAAAAAGCAGCTATTAATAATCAATTAAAAGCAGCTGGAAGTAAATCATATGATGAATTAATTGCGAAAGCACAAGATGTAGAAAAAACAACTAGCTCATTTGTTGATAAATATGTATCTGATAAAGATGGAAATATTTATAAAGAATTAAATGCTAGTAACTATGAACAAATTCTTTCTGGTTTAGCAGAATGGAACAAATTATCAGATGATGAAAAAGCAGCTATTAATAATCAATTAAAAGCAGCAGGAAGTAAATCATATGATGAATTAATTGCAAAAGCACAAGATATGCAAAAAGCAGCAAATTCATTTGTTGATAAATACTTATCTGATAAAGATGGTAATGTTTATAAAGAAGTTAATAGTTCTAACTATCAACAAATCTTATCTGGTAAAGATGCTTGGTCAAAATTATCACAAGCTGAAAAAGATGCTATTAATGCTATCTTAATGGAAAAGATGGGTAAAACATATGAACAATTACTTGTTAGTGCAGTAGCAATGTCAAATGTAAAAACTGAAGATAATACTTTTGTAGAAATGTATATGTTACTTGGAATGTTATCTTTAGGTGCATTATTAGTTTTAAAAAGAAGAAAAGAAAACTATTAATTTGAAGTAAAAAAAGTGAAAGGATCATATTTTAATGATATGGTCTTTTCTTTATATTTTGTGATTTATAGGTATATTGAGAATAAATGAGTTAAAAATATTTGTATAATTATTTTATCGGTTGTTAGGCTAAAAATATGTTGTTATAGTGATTATTTTTTTCTTGTATTTAATGGGAAAAATGTTACAATAGAAATGCTTATAGGAGGAATGTTTAAATGAAATTATCAAAGGAAATTGGTATTGACTTAGGAACAGCTAACATTCTTATTTATGTTAAAGGTGAAGGTATTGTTGTTAATGAACCTTCTGTTGTGACTATTAATACTGAGACAAATAGACCAATCGCTGTAGGTGAAGAAGCTAGAGATATGCTTGGAAAGACTCCAGGTAAGTTTCAAGCTATTCGTCCTCTTAAAGATGGTGTTATCGCAGATTTTCAAATTACTGAAATATTATTAACTCATTTTATTAATAAATTAAATTTAAAAGGAGTTTTCTCAAGACCAACAATCTTGATTTGTTGTCCATCTAATATTACATCTATTGAAAAGAGTGCTATTCAAGATGTTGCTTTAAGATGTGGAGCAAAAAGAGTATATATTGAAGAAGAACCAAAAGTTGCAGCTATTGGAGCTGGTTTAGATATTTCTAAACCATCTGGAAATATGGTTGTTGATATTGGTGGGGGAACAACTGATGTTGCTGTTCTTTCATTAGGTGATATTGTAACAAGTACATCTCTTAAGATTGCTGGGGATAAGATGGATGCTGAATTAATTAAATTTGTTAAAGATAAATACAAATTATTAATTGGTGATCGTACAGCAGAAGAAATTAAAATTACTATTGGTAGTGCTTATGAAGCAGATCCAACTGCAGTTATGGATGTAAGAGGTAGAGACTTAGTAACTGGATTACCTCATACTATTCAATTAAGTGCTAAAGAAACTCAAGAAGCTTTAGAAGAATGTTGTATGACAATCTTACGTGCAACAAAACAAGTTCTTGAACAAACACCACCTGAATTATCAGCTGATATTGTTAATAAAGGTATTTTCTTAACTGGTGGAGGGGCTTTACTTCATAACTTAGATAAATTCTTAGAAGAAGGATTAGGAGTTCCTGTATTTGTAGCTGACAACGCATTAGATTGTGTTGCTGAAGGTTGCGGTGTGATGTTAGAAAACACTCAATATTTAAAATAATGCTTTCGGGCATTATTTTTTTCTTTTCTTGTAAATTTGAGACAAGATATTTTTATTTTGTTAGAATGATTGACGGAGGTGTTAAGTATGGGTAAAAAGAAGTTTTTCTTTTTTGATATTGATGGAACTTTAGCAGTAGGAACACCAGGAAATCAATATATTCCTGAGTCTACAAAATTGGCATTAAAGAAATTAGAGGAAGAAGGACATTTTTTAGCAATTGCGACTGGAAGAAGTTATGCAATGGCTAAAGATCATATGAAAGAATTAGGTTTTAAAAATATGGTAAGTGATGGTGGTAATGGAATTACAATAAATGAAGAACTTATTGAAATCAAGCCACTTGATTATGATAAATGTGTCGCATTAGTAGATGAGTGTAAGGAAAAAGGATTTATTTGGGCTATTTCACCAGATAATGAAACAAGACGTTTAGCTCCAGATAATCGTTTTTATGATTTTACGCATGATATATATATGGATACAGTTGTACAAGATGGTTTAGATCCAAGAGATTTTGATCAAATTTTTAAAGTTTATGTGGCATGTTTTGCGCCTGAAGAAGAAAAGTTAGAGACATTGAATGATTTACCTTGGTGTCGTTTTCATAAAGAATATTTATTTGTTGAACCAGGAGATAAGTCAGTAGGAATTAAAGCTATTGTTGATCATTTTGGTGGTGATTATAAGGATGTTGTTGTGTTTGGTGATGAAAAGAATGATTTAAGTATGTTTATTGATGAATGGACTTCTATAGCAATGGGGAATGCTATTGATGAGTTAAAAGAAAAAGCAACTTATATTACAAGTGATGCCGATGATGATGGTATTTATAATGCTTGTAAACATTTTGGATGGATTGATTAGTATGAATAAGAAGATTATATTTTTTGATATTGATGGAACATTGTATCTTCCTGAACTAGGAGGAATTACTCCAGCAGTAAGAGAAGCTATTGCTAAAACACAACAAAAGGGTCATCTATGTTTTATTGCTAGTGGGAGACCTTATGGATATATTGCTGATAATGTAAAAAATATAGGTTTTGATGGTTATGTATTAGCTAATGGTGCTAATATTAAATATAAGAATCAAGATTTAAGTGTGAGAGTTATGAATCAAGAAGATGTAAAACAATTATGTCAAAAGTTATCTTTAAAAGATATAGAATATGTTTTACAAACTCCAGATGCTTGTTATATGAATAAAAATAATGAATGTCTTTTAAAATTTTATTCTACATGTAATATTGATTTTAAGAATTTCTGTTTTGATTATGATGAAGATGAAATTATTAAAAAGACAGTGAAAATGGAAGTATGGGTTAAGAATCAAGAAGAATTAGAATATGCAAAATCATGTTATGGTAAGTTTGCATATGAATTACATCCTGATAATCATAGTATGGAAGTTTATGCTAAGGATGTTTCAAAAGCAACAGGAATTTTAGATGTCTTAAATGAATTAAATATTTCACTTGATAATAGTTATTGTTTTGGAGATGGACCTAATGATGTAGAAATGTTTGAAACAGTGGCTCATCCTATTGCGATGGGAAATGCAATTGAGATTATTAAAGAGAAAGCTGAAACAGTTTGTTTAAGTATTCATGAAGATGGTGTTGCTCATAAGTTAAATGAATTATTTGATTTGTAGAGGAGAATGTATATGAATACATATGATGTTGTAGTATTTGGAAGTATTAATTTAGATGTTGTTACACATGTTAAAGATTATCCTCATTATGGTGATTCTGTTTTAGCTAAAAAGATTGAAACGATTCCTGGTGGAAAAGGGGCAAATCAGGCGATTACTGTAGCTAAACAAGGGAGTCAGATGTTATTTATTAGTTCCGTAGGAAAAGATAGCTCTGGAAAGCAAATGTTGCAGAATTTACAAAGCTATGGCGTTGGTACTGATAAGATTCTCTTGAGTGAAGAATCAGGAACAGGAATGTATGTTATCTTTGTAGATGAACATGGTGAAAATACAATGGCAGGTAGTCTAGGTGCTAATTTAACAATTCCTTTAGATTATATTCAAGAAACAATGTCAAAGATTGAAGCAAAGATCTTATTGCTGCAGATGGAAACAAGTCCAGAAGCTATTATAAAAGTTATGCAACTAGCAAAAGAAAAAGGGATGTTTGTGATTTTAGATCCAGCACCAGCAGGGGCCTATTTTCCAGAAGTCTTAAAATATGCTGATGTTATTACACCTAATCAACAAGAAACACAAATGATTACAGGAATACATGTAGATAATCAAGAATCAGCTTTATTAGCAGCTAAGAAAATTGAAGAACTTGGTGTCAAGAATTGTATTATTAAAATGGGATCAAAAGGAAATCTTGTTTATCAATCAGGACAAACAACGTATATCCCATCAATTAAAGTCAAAGCTTTAAATACTGTAGGAGCAGGGGATACTTTTGCTGGAGCTCTAGCAAGTCAATATGTGAAAACAAATGATTTAGTAGAAGCAGTTAAATATGCGAATATTGCTGCGGGAATTAAAGTTTCTCGAAATGGTGGACAAGAAGTTATTCCTACTTATCAGGAAGTTATTGATTATATGAATGAAAAATATTAAAACTTATTCGATTCATTATTGAATAAGTTTTTCTTTCATTATAAAATAGATATCTAATGAGGTGAGATTATGAAGATTATTGCTTGTGTTGATGAAAATTTAGGATTAATGTTTCATCATAGGAGACAATCACAAGATAGGATTGTAAGAGAGAGAATTAAGACTATAACAAAGAAGCTTTATATGAATCAATATTCTTATCAGTTATATCAGGATTTATTTGATGAAGCGATTGTTGATGAGAAGTTTATGGATATAGCTAAGGATAATGATTATTGTTTAATTGAGAATGTGAGTATTGATTGTAAGGATATTGATGAAGTTATTTTATTTTATTGGAATAGAGAATATCCGGCAGATTTTTATTTGAATATTGATTTAAATCAGTTTGTTATTGTGAGTCAAGAAGAATTTGCAGGATCTTCACATGATCTTATTACTCAAGTTATTTATCGAAAGGAATAAAGTATGCGAAAGAAAACATATAAAAAGAAAATCTATAGTTTAGTTGTAGCACTAGCTGTCGTTGTTGGTGGTTATATCACAACTCAACTTAATCAACCAGAGAGTGTACAAAATATTGAAGATATTCCAGCTTATAAAAACAAGCCTTATGTTGAACTTAATGATGGAAAACCATATTTCACTGAAAAAGATTTAACGACTAAATCATTTGAAAAATATAGTCCATTAGACTCATTAGGAAGATGTGGAGTAGCTTATGCTAATGTTTCTAAAAAGACAATGCCTACAGAAAAAAGAGGTTCTATAGGACAAGTAAAGCCTAGTGGCTGGCAAACTATAAAATATGATTTTGTTGATGGAAAATATTTATATAATCGTTGTCATTTGATTGGTTATCAGTTAACTGGAGAAAATGCTAATGAAAGAAATTTAATCACTGGAACAAGATATATGAATACCAAAGGTATGTTATATTTTGAAAATATGGTTGCTGATTATGTAAAAGAAACAAACAATCATGTTTTATATCGTGTAACACCAGTTTATGAGGGAGATAATCTTGTAGCTGATGGTGTCATCATGGAAGCTATGTCAGTAGAAGATGAAGGATTAGATATTGAATTTAATGTCTTTGTCTATAATGTTCAACCTGGAGTTAATATTAATTATGCTAATGGAAAAAGTCATTTAGCAAAAGAAAAGTAACAAATACAAAATGTACTTGTTACTTTTTTACTTATTTAGTAATTTTAAAATGATGTCCTGGTTTTACAAAATCCAATAACATTAATTCTTCAGGTTTGACTGTTGCTACTAAATTACGTTCACCATCATTAGGAATCTCAGTTAAAACAATTTCTAATTCTCCACGATAATGAGCTAAATTATCATTAACAACTAATACATCACCACGAGTAAAGACTTTCTTACCTGGATCTCTATAAGGAATAGATTGTGAATCAATTTGTTTATCTGCCACTGTAGCAACTGATCCATCTTGAACACTTTTCTTTTCCTTAAACCAAACTCTTGACATAGAAGAACGTAACATAAATGAAGAATGATCATAACGATCCCAATGAGGAGCATATTCATACATAACCATTCTTTCATTATCAATAACACCTTCTGCTTCATCAACTCTAATTTGAAGAACTTGTAAATCAACATTAGCTAAAGCTTCTAATTCTTCATCACTAGCAGGATAGTTACCAATTAAAATATCATCAACATCACCAGTTGCTAATAAATAACGAGCTTGAAGATCAATTGGTAAACCTCTCATAATTTCAACAGTTGGTAAACCACAGAAAACTTCCCATGGTCCAATTGTATTTTCATTGTTACTAGAAACAAAAGCAGCAGTATGTAAATTTAATTCTTTCCAATAACTATTGTATTCCATAAATAAATCAAAATCCAAACCAGAATAACGTTCTGGGAAGAAGTTATGGCACATAGTCATTTGATCCTTGTTACCACCTCTATTAATTAATAATTCAACACCCATATCCATACTTGCATTAAATTCAATTTTAATATTGTAAGGATTACGTGTTAATTGAATATCCCCTTGAGTACCAAAGTTTCCATCCATTCTGATAATATCAAGTCCCAAATCAGCGAATGGTTTTAAATTATCTGGAGTTGCTCCAATTAATTTAAAGACTTCTGGATTTGTATCGGCAGCAACCTCAAATCCTAATTCATGAGCCTTTGTCATAAATTCCTTAAATTCAACTAAATAACTTTCCCTTTTATCTTCAGGGATAGATAAGAAACATGTAAAAATTCTGCTATATCCCAATTTAGCAGCTTTTTCCATGTATGCGTATACCTCATCTCTAGGAGATTTATCTGGGTATACGGAAATACCTAATTTGTGCATATTCGTTTTCCTCCTTGTACGCCATCATTATACCATTTTTATAATAAATATTTAAGGGTAAAAAAGATTTTCTATAAATTTGCTTCAATTTGTAATATAATACATTAAAGAAAGGGGCATTGATATGAGTTTAGAAATATGTTTATCTTTTGTGGTAACATTTATCATAAGTTTAATTCTTGTTCCTATTGTAAGCAAAGTATCAAAAAAACTTGGTATCATTGCTCATACAAATAAAAGAACAATCCATAAAGGAATTATTGCAAGAACTGGTGGTTATGCTATTTATGCAAGTTTCTTAATTGGAACAATGATTTTTTTAAAAACCGATATTCAAATCAATTCAATATTGATTGGTGGTTTTATTGTATTTTTAACAGGGTTCTATGATGATATTCATGATTTATCGCCTAAATTTAAAATGTTAGGACAGATTATTGCGGCATTGGTTGTTATTGTTTATGGAGGAATTTCTTTAAAAGGGTTTATAATTCCATTTTTGCCATCTTCTTTTTCTCATGTTATTGCAATTATTATTACGATTGGATGGATTGTAGGGATTAGTAATGCAGTGAATTTGATTGATGGATTAGATGGTTTATGTGGAGGAATTTCAATTATTGTCTTAGTGACAATATCTTTGACTTCTTTAACTTATGGAAGAACCGATATTTCATCTTTGTCTTTACTTCTTGCTGGAGCTATTGGTGGTTTCTTGGTTTATAACTTTCATCCTGCTTCTGTCTTTTTAGGAGACTGTGGAGCTTTGTTTATTGGTTATATGATAGCTGTTATTTCTTTATTAGGCTTTGGTTATAAGAGTTCATCGTTCTTTACTTTAGGAGCACCAATCGTTGTTTTAATGGTTCCTATTATGGATACTTTAATTGCAATTATTAGAAGAAAAGTTCATCATAAAAGCTTTAGTGAAGCCGATAAGAATCATTTACATCATAAGTTAATGTTTTCATTAGAATTAGGTCAAACAAAAAGTGTTCTCATTTTATATGTAGTAACAATATTATTCTCACTTTGTTCATACATCTATCTTTATGATAAAATAGCAGCAACTATTCTCTTTTTAACACTAATGTTATTATTTGAAGTCTTTGTTGAAGCAACAAATATGATAGATCGTAAATATAAACCAGTTTTAACAATTATGAATATTTTTATTAAAAGTGAATATTTACCTTCGATTAAAGATACTAAACCCTATCGTAGAATTGTTGAAAGAGCAAAGAAGAAGTATGCGGTTATTGCACTTATTGTTATAGCAATTATCTTTTCACTTGTCTTTGCTTTCAATAAACAAAATTCAACTCCTACACATAAACCTGTTCAAACAGTCGAATATAAAGAAGCTGATAATGAAACAGAACTAATGAGTGATATTTATAATCAATTAAAAACGGCTATTGAAAGAAATAATAAACCAGATATAAGACAAGATGTGGCAGCATATTTCTTGGCTGATTATTTTACTTTATCTAATAAAAAAGAAAATCAAATAGGTGGTATTCATTATTTCTATAGTGATAAAAAAGATGATTTTACAGCTTATGCTAAAAATGGATATTATAAGAATGCAAATACCTTTATAAAAAATCAAACAGATTTACCAGAAGTTATTCATTATGATATCATTTCTAATCAAGATTCATATAAAGCTTTATCTGGATTAGAAGATTATAGTTATTATGATGTAAGAATTAAAATAACATTTGCTGATGTGAATCCAATTTTAAATGTAGAAGAATACACAACAACAGTCACTTTAATTGAAAAAAATCAAAGATTTAGTGTTGTTGCAATGGAAGAATAATTATGGATAAATTTATATATGTTGGAATAGGTGGAGCAATTGGTGCTATTTTAAGATATGGAATCAGTTGTTTACCTATTAAAAATGATTTTCCAATCTTAACTTTAATAACAAATATGTTAGGAGCATTATTGATTGGGATTGTTGTTGGTTTGGCTGAAAGAGAGAATATATCTTCATCAATGACATTGTTTTTAAAGACTGGGGTTTGTGGAGGCTTTACAACATTCTCTACGTTTTCATTAGAGGCTATGAATTTGATGGATATGGGAAAGTATGGCGTTTCATTGTTATATATTGGATTGAGTGTGATGGGATGTTTAATAGGGGTATGGCTTGGGAAACAGATTATTCGTTTATAGGAGATTTCTTTTGAGAAATCTCTTTTTTTAATTGGATTATGTGAAATTTATGTGAAATGAAAATAAAAAAAGAAAAATGGGGGGGGTTAGGTTCGTATATATATAGTAGAGGGGTTATTTGATAAAAAGATAAATCAAGAAAACTTTCTCAAAATTAAAAAGAAAGAGAGGTGAAAAAAATGGAGACTGAAATAACAAAAGAAATGTATGAAACAGCAATTCAACAAAGTTGTTTGATGGATAATCTCTTTATGAAGATAGTTTTTAGAGATTATCGTTGTATCCAATTGTTCAAAGATATTGTCTTTCCTAATGAAGGAGATATTATTTCTGTATATTCAAAATATGAATTTCAAAGAGATAATCTACCTTTTGATTTTATCTTTGAATTAGAAGGGAGACATTTTGTTGGAGTGTGTGTACATACCCAAGAGTATGCAGCCAAAACAAGAAATGAGGTGTATGAAGAAAGAGAGTTCAATAAAGCAAGTTGGCCAAATCATGAGTGGAGTCGTTTACCAATTATTTCGACTGTCATTATTACAAATGAAGATATATTTGATGAAGGGAAAACAGTTTACTATATAGATCATGATGAAAATGATGAATATGATCATATAGCTCAAAAAGGTTTAGATTTGATTTTTATGAATACAGCATATCAGGATGAATCACCAATAGGAAAACTTGCCCATGATTTGGTATATGTAAATCCTGATGATATGTATTATGAAGTTTTAAAAGAAAGAGTACGTTTTTATAAAGAAGATCGAGGAGGGATAGAAGCAATGTGTGAAAGTATAAGTCAATTTGAAAAAAAGGCTAAACAAGATGGATTTAATGAAGGAAGGCAAAAAGGAAAAGCTGAAATGATTAATAATTATGCCGTGAAACATAATATATCATATCAAGAAGCAATGGAAGAATTAGGATTACCTGAAGAAGAAAGACCAAAACTTATAAGAGTAATTATTTGTACAAACTAATACAATGGTCATAGATAGAAATATCTATGACCAGTATTTTTTGAAATATATGTGTAAATATCAAACAAATTATTATATAATGACAAAGTAAAAGTTGATAAATTTGTTGGTTAAAGTATAAAGATACTTTATCAAAATGGAATCAGGTGAAAATCCTGAGCTGTCCCGCAGCCGTAAAAGAGAGTTGAAGCAATATGTCACTGGGAAACTGGGAAGGCGCTGATACGATGAACTTGAGCCGGAATACATGCCAACATCTTAGAATACACTTTACGGTGAATAAAGTAGTTCTAGTCTAAAGTCTAGGACGAGTACGTCCTATTTTTTGTCTAGAAGAATTGGAGGACAAAGAAATGAAAAAAGTTTTAACAAGTCTATGGATTGTGATGACTTTGATAGCAAGTCAGTTCACAATGACTCATGCCATGAGTTATGAAGAAAGCTATCAGACAGCAAAAAGCTATTATCAAAAGAAAACCGTATTACAAAGTACAGATGAAGTCTTTGCTTATGCATCATTAGGTTTAGATGTATCATCTTTGCCAATGGAAAATATTGTGAATACCGGATATGCTTCTGATATTGCTAAGACAGTTATTGCGCTTACTTTACATAAGGATGATCCAAGAAACTATCAAGGAGTTAATTATGTTGAGATGCTAGAAGGATGCGTACATGATAATGGGGCATTTGATAAGAAAAAAGATTCCACAGAAGCCAATTTCCAGCTTTATGGTGTTTATGCACTCTATGTCATTAAATCTGATAAATTAGCTATTGCAGCAGATTATCTTGCATCATTGATAGATGAACAAGGAGCCTTTGGTTCAAGCTGGGGTCCAAGTTTAGATGTTACAGCATGGGTCATTGAAGCATTAAGTCTAGTTGATACAGCAAAATATCAAGAAGTCATCGATCAGGCACTTGCCTACATTCAATCTACACAAGATGAAACAGGTGGCTATGCTGATAGCTATATGGGAGTCAATGTGAATACCCAAGCATGTGTCTTGATGGGATTGTTGGCTTATGATGCAGCAGGGGTCAAAGGAACAACTTACAATAAGGGAGACAATAATCCCTATGATCTTTTATTGAAATATCAAAACAGCAACGGAAGCTTTTATTATAGTGAGCTAGGTGAAGAAAACTATTATGCAACACTTCAAGGTGTGCAAGCTGTTGGATACTATAATCATGGTTCACTTTATAAGAGTGCACAAGCCTTATATCAAGAGATTATATCTCAACCTGTTAAAGAGGAAGTTAAGGAAGAACTAGTGAAAAAGGAAGAAAACAAGCCAGCACCACAGAAAGATAAAACCAATGAAGCTAAACCGCAAAAGACAAAAGTCGTTAAGACAAGTGATAGTTCTCTATTAGGAGCTTATCTAGGAATGTTGTTATTGAGTGGATGGGTTGTTGTTAAAGGAAGAAAATATTTTGGATAAAACAAAGAAATATACAATAGTCTTTGTCGTTATATGCTTTATCATTATCGGTGTTGTTGGAATCTATCGTACAACCACACCTTTGCCAAAAGAAAAGCCGGTTGCTGAAAAAACAGAAACGGTGGAGACACCTCAAAAAGAGGACACCCTAACAACAAAAGAAGATAAGAAAGAAACTGAGGATAAACCTAAGAAAGAAAAGCAGCCAGAAACGACAAAGAAAGAGAAAAAGCAGACAACCAATACAACAACAAACCAAACAACACAACAGACTCCTCAAGAAAAACCTAAATATGAAGAAGTCAAACCACAAAAAGATAAAGTTCAAGTAAGCATACAGGGAGCAGATGTATTTACTATTAATCAAACTATTGAGATAGAAAAAGATCAAAGTGTCTATGATGTTCTAAAAAGCCTAGCTACAATGAAAAAGATAGACGTCAATACCAATGGTTTTGGTCCAGCAATCTATGTAAGAGGAATCAATGGATTAAATGAATTTGACCAAGGACCTCAATCTGGTTGGAAATATAAAGTCAATGGTACTTTTCCAAGTGCCAGTGCTGGAACATATAAAGTTAATAATGGTGATACAGTAGAATGGATTTATATTGTCAATGAGTAAAGTTAAAGAAATAAGTCTGATTGGGATTTTAGCAGCAGTCAATATTGCTTCTAGAATAGCTTTACAAGCTGTTCCAAATGTCAAACCAGTGACATCGATTATTATTTTATCAGTTATGATTTTTGGTTTGGCATTTGGAATCAAATTAACTTTAGTTACAACTTTAGTTTCTAACATTTATTTAGGGATGGGAATCTGGACTTTCTTTCAAATTTTAGCATGGATAGTGATATGTTTACTAACACAGATGATTGTTGATTTTTATAAAAAATTAAATCAAAAACCAAATATATTAGTTATGGCAATATTTGCTTTTATAATGGGATATGTTTTTGGATTTATTGTGTCATTAGATAAATTTGTTATTGGTGGACCATCATTATTTATTGTTTATTATTTAGCTGGATTATTGTTTGATACATTTCATGCAGTGGGAAATTTTTTGTTCTTTTTCTTATGTGCACCCATTTTATTAAAGGTGTTTAAATTGAACATAAAAAATTAGTTTGTTTTCTATAATGAGTAAGAGAAAAGCTTGTAATTTACTTGGTCTTATGGTATTATAGCAATGCTAGTGTATAAAAATTTGATGAAAAGGAGGTACTCAGATGATTTTAAATGTATTATTAATGATTGTTTCAGTTGCTCTTATAATTGTATGCCTATTACAAAGTGGAAAATCAGATGGTATCGTTAACGCCTTGACTGGTCAAAGTTCTAATCTTTTTGCTCATCAAAAAGAAAGAGGAGCTGACTTAGTACTTTCTAGGATTACTGTTGGACTTGCAATCGCGTTTTTCGTTATTGCAATCTTAATTAGAATGGGTTAATCAATGGGGCACACTATGTGTCCTATTTTTATTTATATTGGGTAGAATAAAAGGGAGGTGAAATTATGAAAGAGGATATATTAAAATTATTAGAAGATAGAACTTATACAAGAAGAAAGATTAATGAACTAGCTGAATATTTTCATATGACTGATACGACTGACTATATTTCTTTTATTAAATTGATAAATGAAATGGAAGAAGAAGGTTTAATTGTTAGAAGTAAATTTAATGATTATTATTTAATTAATCAGTTAAACTTTTATAGTGGTGTGTTAGAAGTTAATAAGAAAGGTTTTGGATTTGTTAGAATTGATGAAGAAACTGAATTTTATGTTCATGAATCAAATATGAAAGATGCCTTAAATAAAGATACTGTCTTGATTGAAAAAATTCCTGGACATGGGAATCGTGAAGAAGGACGTGTTATACGTGTTATTAAGCGTGGACAATTAAGATATGTTGGAGAAGTTAAACGCGGAAAAAGAGATTATTTTGTTAAGGCAGATGATTCCAAGTTTGAAAAACCAATTATTGTTGATTCGGCACATATGCATGGAGCTATGCCTGGACATAAAGTTGTTGTTGAAGTGAAAACATTTAAACCACAGATTAAAGGTGATATTGTTAAGATTATAGGACACCGTAATGATCCTGGTGTTGATATTTTATCAATTGTTCATGCTCATGATGTGGATATTGAATTTCCTGAAGAAGTATATCAGCAAATAGAAAATATTCCCGAGGAAATAGATCCTAGTGATATTGAAAATCGTGTTGATTTAAGAAATGAAGTCATTGTAACTATTGATGGTGATGATGCTAAGGATTTAGATGATGCTATCTCTTTAAAGAAATTGGATAATGGTCATTATCAATTAGGTGTTCATATTGCTGATGTTTCTTATTATGTGACTGAGAGTTCACCACTAGATAAAGAAGCAGTAAAAAGAGGAACGTCTATTTATTTAGTTGATAGAGTCATTCCAATGTTGCCACATAAGTTATCAAATGGAATTTGTTCATTAAATCCTAATACAGATCGATATACAATAAGTTGTATAATGGAAATAGATAAGAATGGTGAAGTTGTTAATCATGAGATTATTCCATCAGTTATTCATTCATCTTATCGTATGACCTATAACAATGTGAATGCTATATTAGATGGTGATTTCCCATTACAACAAAAATATGAGAAAGTGGTGCCATTGTTTTTCTTAATGCAAGAGCTAGCAACTCTTTTAAGAAGTAAAAGAGATGAAAGAGGAGCTATTGATTTTGATGTCAATGAGGCTAAGGTATTAGTTGATGAAAAAGGACATCCAACAGATGTTGTTTTAAGGACAAGAGGTGCCTCAGATAAGATTATTGAAGAATTTATGTTGAAAGCTAATGAAACTGTTGCTCAACATTTCAAATGGATGGATTTACCATTTATCTATCGTGTTCATGAACATCCTAAGTTAAAGAAACTTCAACAATTTGCAGCAATTGTAAAACCACTTGGTTATACAATTAAAGGTTCATTAGAACATGTTTATCCAAATGAATTAAGTGCTATTGTCGAAGCTTCAAAGGGAACAGAAGAACATACAGTTATTTCAACATTGTTGTTAAGATGTATGCAAAAAGCGCGATATGATCGTCAATGTTTAGGACACTTTGGATTAGCTGATGAATATTATACACACTTTACATCTCCAATACGTCGTTATCCAGATTTATTGGTACATAGATGTATTAGAAATTTCTTGTTTGAACAAAATTATGAAGAAACAGCTCATTTTGAAGCTGTTATTCCTGAATTGGCAGAACAATCTTCTTTTAGAGAAAGAGAATCTATTGATATTGAACGAGAAGTTATGGATATGAAGATGGCTGAATATATGGAAAGTCATATTGGTGAAGAATTTGAAGGTATTATTTCTTCAATTACACAATTTGGTTTCTTTGTTGAGTTACCTAATACTGTTGATGGTTTGGTTCATATTACTGATTTAACAGATGATTATTATCATTATGATGAGAAGAATATTATGTTAAGAGGTGAAAGAACTGGTAAGACTTTTAAATTGTCAGATAAAGTAAAAGTAAGAGTTATTGGTTCTAGTAAAAAAGAGAGAACTGTTGATTTTGAACTTGTAGGAATGAAAGCAAGAGTAAAAAAATTGAAAACAATTCATTTAAATGACAAAAAAGTAAAGACAAATCGAAAGAAAAAAGGTAAAATAAATAAGGCTAGAAGATTTACTAGACAAAAAAGAAGATAGAAAGGAAGTGATGTGTATGAAGATCGTTTCACAAAATAAAAAAGCGTATCATGATTTCTTTATCTTAGATACTTATGAAGCAGGTATTGAATTAAAAGGTACAGAGATTAAATCAGTGCGTAAGGGTAGTGTGAACTTAAAAGATTCATTTATTCGTATTAAGAATGATGAAGCCTTTATTGAAAACATGCACATCGCTCCTTATGAACAAGGCAATCGTTTTAATCATGAGCCACTTCGTACAAGAAAATTGTTACTTCATAAAAAACAAATAAAGAAGTTACAAAAAGAAGAGAAAGAAAATGGTTTAACGATTGTTCCTACTAAGTTATATTTCAATACTTCAAAACTAAAAGTAGAAGTTGCTTTAGCAAGAGGTAAGAAATTATATGACAAACGTCAAGATCTTAAAGAAAAAGATTCTAAACGTGACATTGAAAGAGCATTGAAAAATGCTTACTAATGGGGGCGTCTTGGATTCGACAGGGGTCAGTTTGAATGGAGTTGCAGCCGTGGGCACACGTTACATGCACAAACAAATATCCGGAAACAGACAAACTAATTACGCTTTCGCTTAGTCGACATAGACATGAAAGCTGCCACTATATAGCGTGCCTATAGTTATATAACTGGTACCATAACTCATAGGATAAGGGTGTAAGGAGTCTGGACTTATATCACGAAAATTTACAGAATCGCTAAGTGAAAGACTGCTTGTGGATCGTAGCTTAGTTAAACCCATTCCACAAGATAAGCTGTAGACGCTTCATATGGGACGGCTTTTGGACGCGGGTTCGATTCCCGCCGCCTCCACCATAAAAGTAATTGATCGAATACATATTACTTATGTATTCGTTTTTTATAGAAAGGGTGTGTTTTTCATGAATTATATCTTAAAACAATTTGATAATGATTTATTGTATTTTTCTATGGAAAATACAAATGATGGATTACAAGTTCATATAACTTCATTTAATGAAAATATGAAAAATCATCTTCCTTTAGATTTAGAAATTGATGATAAATCATTAAAGCGATGGCTGGAAAAAAGAACTATTCCAAGAAATAGAGCATATGTATCAAATTTTTTAGCACGACTTGGATTAAACGAAAAAGATACAAAGGGTATTATTGAAATATGTCAAGGTTTATCACTCAATGATAGTTATTGGGTTGTTAAAGAAGATTGTAAAGATTTGTTTGCTGATAAAAACCTTTATACAAATTCATTTAATACAAATATTGCATCAATTGCATTTACTGGATATGGAAGTTATACAAGATCATCTTTTCGTTCTTCTCCAGAATTTACTACAAATGGTATGCTTGCAAAATCATGGAGGAGAATAAAAGGAAAAGTCATTCTTTATAAATCAGGAACAGAGGGTTTTGCGAATAGTGGGCTAGAACCATATTCAGAATTTTATGCAAGTCAAGTTGCAAAAACAATGGAATTAAATCATATTGATTATGATTTATCTAAATGGAAAGGAAAATTATGCTCAACTTGTGAATTGTTCACAAGCCAGAATATTTCATTTATTCCTGTTGGTAGATTAGTAAAAACTGGCGGTATTGAAGCCGTTATAGATTACTATAAGAATCTAGGTGAAGATTATTATCAAGAACTTATAGATATGCTGGTTTTTGATGCTGTTATCTTAAATGAAGATAGACACTTTGGTAATTTTGGATTATTAGTTGATAGTCATACAAACAAGATAATAGATCCTGCACCAATCTTTGATAATGGATTATCTTTATTATGCTATGCAATGGACAGCGATTTTAATGATATAAATACTTATGTTTCAACTCGTCTACCTGCAACCTATCAGGATTTTATAGGATTTGTAAAACCTTTAATGACATCTAGACAAAAAGATAAATTAAGAAAATTAATTAACTTTAAGTTTGATAGAAATACAAGATATAAATTATCAAATAAACGTTTAAAACAATTAGAAAAAATAATTCAAGAAAGAGTGATATTATTATTAGAATAGTAATATCACTCGTTTTTATATTGAATAAAGCTTTGTTACTATGTCTTTTCTTTATGATTTTATATCTAATTGTTGAAATAAAGTTTCTGTGATAAAATAAATTTAAAGAGGGGCGATTAATGTGTTAATAGAAGAAAGAATTGATGACATTAACTGGACTGCAAATGAAAAAATTGTAATTGAGTTTATAAGAAATAAGCAAGAAAATATAAGACATTATACTACAACAATGATAGCTAAAGAAACTTATACATCCCCATCTATATTGGTTAGAATTGCTAACAAATTAGGTTATGATGGATATCTAGCTTTTAAGGATGCTTATTTGGAAGAAATGACTTATTTAAAAAGTAGATTTAAAAATATTGATGCCAATAAACCTTTTAAAGCTAATGATGATATTATGACAATTGCTAATAAGATTACAAAACTAAAAACTGAAAGTTTAGAGGATACATTATCTTTAATAAATCATGATGATTTAAGGAAAGCAATTAATTTAATTGAAAAATGTGAAGTTATAAAGATTTTTGCTATTTCAAACTTGTGTTTTTTGGCCGAGGAAGCCTGTTTTAAATTTAGACACATTGGAAAAAAATGTGAAACTTACTCTTATAGCAATATGATGTATCAAGAAGCTATAATGTCAGATAGTCAAACATGTGCTATTTGTATTTCTTATTCAGGAGTTTCTAATGAACTTATAGAAACTGCTAAATTATTAAAAAATAATGATGTTCCTATTATAGCTATAACAAGTATTGGAGAAAATGATTTATCTAAGATTTCAAATGTAAAGCTGTCTTTGACAACAAGGGAGAAGTCTTATACAAAGATAGCAGGATTTTCTACAATTGAATCTATTAGTTTGGTTTTAGACATACTATATTCATGCTATTTTGCAAGTAACTTTGATAATCACTTTGCTTATAAAACAAAAGTGGCTGAATCAACTGAAAAAAGAAAGAAAACAAATATTATTATTGATGAAATATCAGATTAGAAAGACTTTCTATAATTTAAAGGATTTTTATAAGGAATTATAGAAAGCCTTTTTTTAATACTTTCAATGTATTTACTTTATGATGCGTATCAATATAATGATGGTGAAAAAAAGAAAAAGAGGAGGTTTGTTATGAAAGCAGTAGTCATTGGCGGGAAGGGACATATTGGAACATATTTATGCCCTATGCTTGTAAAAAATGGATTTGAGGTTGTAAGTATTACACGTGGAAATAGTCAACCATATGAAGATGATTATGCATGGAAAGATGTAGAAAGTGTATTTTTAGATAGAAATAAATGTTCAAACTTTGAGGAACAGGTTATTTCTATGAACCCAGATATAATTATTGATCTTGTTAATTTTAATATTGAAGATACTAAAAAAATGGTAGAGGCTATCAAAAAGTCAAATGTCTCACACTATTTATATTGTTCATCTTGTTGGGCCCATGGGATGGCAGAAATATTACCATTTAATAAAGATGATATGAATAAAGTTCCATTAGACGAATATGGTAAAGATAAATTTGCTAGTGAAATGTATCTTAAGGAAGAATACAGAAAAAATGGATTCCCTGCTACGATTGTAATGCCAGGACAAATATCAGGACCAGGATGGACAATTATCAATCCTTGGGGAAATACTTCTATGAGAGTTATTCAAGATATTGCAGATGGTAAAGAAATTGCTTTACCAAACTTTGGGATGGAAATTATTCATCATGTGCATGGATATGATGTTGCGCAAGTCTTTATGAATGCTATAACACATAGAAATGTATCACTAGGAGAAAGTTTTGATGCCGAAGCTGAAAATAGCATTACTTTATATGGATATGCTAAACATTTATATGAGTTCTTTGGTCATGAACCAAAGATTAAATTCTTGGGTTGGAACGAGTGGTGTGAATACGAAGGAAACAAAGAAGAATGTGAGCATACTTATTATCATATTATACGTAGTGGAACATTTAGCATTGAAAAGGAAAAAAGATTATTAGAATATAAACCAAAATATACAAATCTTGAAACTATAGATTTAGCTATTCAAAGTTATATAGATAGAGGGTTAATTTCTGTCAAAAGATAAAATACATATGTTGAATAATTTTAAATAACTTATTGATTATGAATTCAAATAAAAAAACAAGATTCTTGAAAATAAAAATCTTGTTTTTTAATATATCAATACAAGGAGGAGTAATATGCTCATTGGAATAATATTTATACTATTGTTTGTTTTAGCATCAGGAGGACAAATGTGTTTTAATAAGTTTTATCAGCAAAATGTTGAAAATACCCTGGTGAGTCATTATATTTACTTATTAGTAATGAGTTTTCTTGCAGCTATCTGTTATTATATTTTAGCTGGTTTCAATCTTCAAATAGATACTATGTCTTTTATTTATGCTTTAATGGCTTGTTTGGTTATAGTTGCTTGTCAAATATTAACACTGATATGTATGGCAAATGTTAATCTAACAATGGTTACGGTTTCTACGAATGCAGGCAATTTACTTTGGCCAACTTTATTTGGAATGATCTTTTTAAATGAAAAAATATCTACTACAACAATAATAGGCATTATTTTCATTTTATTAGCGTTTTTTGTGCCATTTATATTTAATTATAATGAAATAAAAAATGATAAAACAACAAAGATTGGATATATCATTTGTATACTGTTATTTTTAGTAAGTGGTCATGTGAATAGTATTAATAAACTATTTACACTAAGTAATAGTTCTACTTCTAATTCATCATATTTATCGTGGATCAATATCATTATGTTTCCACTAGTTTTATTGGCTTTTGTTTTTTTAATAAAGCGTTCTAAACAATCATTAAAAATACTAACAAAAAATATTGATTTTAGATATTATGGTTTTGTGGCAATTGGAACAGTCATTGGCTGTTTTGGAATGTTGTTTTCTTTTGAAGCATTAGCTAGGTTAGATGTATCGTTATATTCACCATTATACTCTTCAATATATATTATTTTTCTAACTATAGTATCAAGATTCTTATTTAAAGAGAAATTGAAGAAAGAAAATTATCTTTCCATTGGTTTAGCGCTTATATCAGTTGTATTTTGTTCAATATAAATGGAATGAATAAGTATGAAGATGTAAAACAGAATCACAAATATAAAAATTCATATGTATATTTATATATAAATATGATATATTATTGACGAGATGATAATCATGGAAAATATTATTATTAAGCCAATATTTGACTTGAGAACTAAATTGTCTGAAATTTCAAAGATTGTTCACGAAACTCGTAAACCTATTTATTTAACTAAGAATGGATGTGGAGATATGGTTCTTATGAGTATGGATGCTTATCAAGATATGATGGAAGAAAATGAAATATATCTTTAAACGTGATTTAAAGGATATTGTAAGATATATACCTATTGATCTTGATAATAAGAAAGCAGCTCATGATATTGTAGAAAAAATACAGGGTAAAATTGAATTGTTAAAGCATAATCCAAAGAATTATTGAACTATTAAAGGCTTTATCTGCTCTGTGAAGATGAAGTAGTATAGCATTGCTCAGGTTTTAATATCCTAGTGACATCCAAACTGAGTGTTAAATTCATTTTTTATTAATTGAAGTAAATGCAGTGAGAACTGTTTTTTAATATAGTCCAACAAAATACATATTTGCTGAACAGCCTGAAGTTAAGAAGGCCTTATGGTGGAGTAGCGAATTTTTTGTTTCGAGTTGTGAGAAGGATACGAGTGAGAAAACAATAAAAGAATATATCAAGAATCAAGGTAAACAAGATTCTTATGAACAAATATTCCTAAAATTATCATCACAATGTTTTCAAATGCCCTACTACAAATATCAAGAGGACATTTGTAAGGGTAGTTTGTTGTAAACGTATTAAAAATGTAAATATATAGGGGAAGAAGGTTTGGTATGATTAAATTTTTTAAGATGAACATGGAACCTAAAAAAAGGTTAAGAATGGTAGAAGTAATATTTTCAATAGGATTATGTATTGCTTCGATTATATCAATTGGATATGGCTTGTATGATATTAATGCTAATGTTGAAAATGCAAAGTTTAAACAAAGTATCCAAATGACCAGAGATACTGATTTAGAAGATTATAGTGAAGATAACACAGTTTGTGCTGTTACTTATACAAATGGTGACAAGCAACTTATTGTTTCTTATTCATATGAAGACTATACTAAATTAAATGATATGACAATTACAGCATATGAATACGAAACAAAAAACGGAACAAAATTATATTTTGATCACCAAAATATAAACAATCAAGAAGTACAGTATTCCTACAAACAAGTAAGAGCTAATGAATTAGCTCCGTTATTTAACTTTGGGATTGCTTCTTTTATCTTGATGTTATCTATTTTAATTATGATGTTATTTGCGAAACAATTTACAACATATGAAAAATCATGGTTTATTTCAATTATGGTTCTAGCAACGGTTTTTTCCGTATTATTCCCAGAAGAAAGTGCTAATGGGGTCAATGGAATTATCATTATGCTACTTTATTTGTTAGATACATTCTTAAATATTCTCTGTGAATTATTGATTTCTAAACAATCACGGTATAATTTTCTTATTTCAGTATTAGTTGAAATTGTTGAAATTGCTATGTGTGTAGTATTAATGTATCGATTTGCTACAATGGCAACAACATTATTTTTCTGGCTGCCAATTGATATTATTAGTTATATAAATTGGTCAAAACACAAGGATGATGAAGAAAATGAATTAACGGTAGTAAGAAAACTAAAAGGATATCAGGAAGTTTTAGTTATTATCGGAATCATTGTTTGGACGTTTGTCATTGGATATCTTATTAGTGGTTTAAATATTGCCACGGATTTTTATAACAATGAATTATTAGAAACATTCATTATCTATATTGATGCTTGTGCCTCAGCTGTAGGAATTGCAAATGGATTGTTTATTTTCTTTAGGTTACAAGAACAGTGGATTGCATGGTATATTTGTGCATTTCTTGAAGCCATTATAAATATTATTTCAGGTCAATATGTTTTATTAGTTCTAAAATTAGGTTATTTTACTAATACAACATATGGTTATATCAAGTGGAGTAGGTATATTAAGGAACATTCAATACAAAAACAAGCACAAATATCATAATGTGTCTTGAGGAATGATGTTAAAATTGATAGAATAAAGTATATATTAATATATTCAAGATGAGGAGTGAAAATATGGCTATATTAGCAGGTGATTTTAAAACAGGATTAACTTTGATTATTGATGGCGATCCTTGCCAAGTTATGGACTTTCAACATGTAAAACCAGGAAAAGGAGCGGCCATCTTAAAAACAAAGATGAGAAATTTAAAAACTGGATCGATTCAAGAAAGAAACTTTAATGCATCGACTAAGTTTGAAGCAGCAAATATTTCAAGAAAAGATGCGCAATATTCATATAAGGCAGATTCTACTTTTTATTTTATGGATCTAGAAACATATGAAACATATGAATTAGCTGAAGATCAAGTAGGGGACAATCAATATTATATTATTGAAGGTTCAACTGTTTCATTAATGTTCTTTGATGGATTATTGTTATCAGTATCTGTTCCTGAAAAAGTAGAATTAACGGTAGTTGAAACTGATCCTGCCATCAAGGGGGCACCATCTAACCAAACAAAAGATGCCGTTACTGATACAGGGTTAACATTACGTGTTCCTCAGTTTATTAATACTGGAGAAAAAATCGTTGTGTTTACAACTGATGGAAAGTATGCAGGAAGAGCTTAATAAGCTCTTTTTTAAAAATATGAATAAAATTGTATTGATTACTGGAGGAGCTAAAGGAATTGGAAAAGCTATAGCTTTAGAATTGGCAAAACAAGGATATGATATTGTCATTAATTATTTGACATCTAAAAAAGAAGCTGAGGCATTAAAAGATATGATTATTGATAATTATGGTGTACGTTGTTTGGCAATTGCAGGAGATGTTTCTAAAGAAGATGAAGTAGATGAAATGGTGTCTTTGATTGAGACAGAACTTGGTGGCGTTGATATTTTGATTAATAATGCAGCCATAGATTTATCAAATTTATTCCATTTAAAAAATGCTGAAGAATTTAGAAGAACATTAGATGTAAATGTAGTAGGAGCATTTAATTGTAGTAAACGTGTTTATCGTCATATGATTGATCAAGAATATGGAAAAATCATTAATATCGCATCAACAAATGGCATTAATACTTATTATCCAATGTGTATTGATTATGATGCATCTAAAGCGGCATTGATTTCTATGACACATAATCTTGCCTTTGAATTTGCCCCTTTTGTTAATGTAAACTGTATTGCTCCTGGCTTCATTGGTACAGAAAATGAACTGGATGGTTATGATGAGCAATTTTTAAAAGAAGAGGTTGAAAAAATCATGGTTAATCGCTATGGGGATCCTCAAGAAGTCGCTTATCTAGTAAAGTTTTTAGTAAGCAAAGAAGCTGATTTTATTAATAATACTGTAATTCGAATTGATGGTGGACAAAAAGGAAGTTGCTAATCCAACTTCCTTTTCATATTTGATAACGCTAATAAAATAGATAATTTTCCATACTCAAAGGTTAAACCACCTTGCATATATAAAGTATATGGTTCAATAACTGGGGCATCAGCACTTAATTCAATTGTACTGCCTTGAGTAAAGCTACCCGCAGCCATAACCTCATCAAAAGGATAGCCAGGCATTGGAGCTGGTAAAACATGGACAAATGAATCAATCGGACTGCTTTGTTGAATACCTTGAGTAAAGTTTACTAAATTCTCCTTAGATTTAAGTTCCAATGTTTGAATAATGTCAGTTCGTGGTTCATCATAGCGGGGAGATACATTTGAATATTCTAGTTTTTCCAACATATAAGCTGTAAATATAGCAGTCTTTAACGCGTTTTTTACGGCATTAGGTGCCATGAAAATTCCTTTAAAAAAAGCATTATTTAAATTGAAATTAGCTCCTAAATCTTTTCCTATTCCTGGAGCTGTTAATCTTTCAGCTACCATATAAACTAAATCTTGATTACCGGCTATATATCCTCCAGTTGGAGCAATCCCACCACCAAGATTCTTCATTAAAGATCCAACAACAATATCAGCACCAACATGTCCTGGTTCTTTAGTTTCTACCAATTCACCATAACAATTATCTACCATAATAATGACTTTATCATTGACTTCACGAATCTTTTTAATGATTCGTTCAATCTTTTCTATTGATAACGACTTACGATGCGAATAACCTCTAGATCTTTGAATTTCAACTAATTTAATATTATTTTCTTTTAAACGTTCAATAATCGTTTGATCATCAAAATCATCATTAATTAATTCGATTTGTTCATACTTCACTCCAGCAGCTTTTAGCGATTGACTTGAATTTCCACTTATTCCAATCATTTCTTGAAGTGAATCATAAGGAGCACCAGACAATGAAATCATAGTGTCACCATGTTTTAACAAAGCAGAAAGAGTGATGTATAAAGCATTTGTTCCACTCATAATTTGAGGACGTACTAAAGCATCCTCACAACCAAGAACAGTTGCAAAAATCTTTTCAATCTTATTTCTTCCCTCATCATAGTTTCCATAACCATTAATATCACTAAAATCAGAGTAAGAAACTTTATTTTCAATAAAAGCAGATAAGATTCGATTAGAATTTATTAGACAAATAGAGTCAATTTTTTCGTAGATGTCATGTAAAACTGTATCAGATTCTTTAGCTAAAGTAAGTAGATCTGAATTTATTTGTTCAAGTAACATAAAAAAACCTCCTATAAATAATACATTGTTTATTATACACATTTCTTGCATTGATATCTATTGAAGAAATATAAATAAATTAAGGAAATAAAAAAACTACATTTGGAGTTGATATTTTCATACCTAATTATATAACAAATTTTAAATCAAAAAAGTCTGCATTTAATACTTATAATAGAAAAAAGTTTTGACGTAAGAAAATTGGCTAAATATATTATTTATTATGATGTGTTTAAATAGTTATATTGCTGATAAAGATGGAAAAGTTAAAAAGATAGAGCTTAATTCATAAATCTTTTTGATCTTATTCCAATCTTTTTAATGAGTGCAATAAACATAATAACAAATCCTATAAAAGTTAAAGTACATGCAAATATAAGCATACTTGTCAACCCAAAAGTATCTTGTAGTACTCCACCAAAGATATTACCAACAGCAGAACCTAATCCAGTTGACATCATACCAATCATTGTTTGTCCCATCATCTGATCTTCTTGTTTTAAATAGTCATTAACATAATAAGTAATCGTTGCCGTAAATAAACCATAAGAAAAACCTTGAAGCATCATTCCAATAAGTAAAATTGGTAAAGATGGAGCTAAACAGATTGTAAAATTTCTTAAAATATAAAATCCAGAAGCCACAAGAATAAGTGTCTCAGCTTTATATTTTTTTAATAAATGATGCGTCATAGACATAACAGGCATTTCACTTGCAGCCATACAAAATATAGCAATTCCATATAATGAAGTGTTACCACCAAGATTCTTTACTATATTAATTAAATATGTAGATAAAGATGTAGAAGCAGCAAACATAAATGCAAATGCAACAAGAATAATAAAGAAAGTTTTATAGTTTTTGATAATCGTAAAGATATTTGATTTATTCTCTTGGGGATTATCTTCTTCAATTTTATAATCAGGCATGGAAAAAAGTAAGACAAGTAACAGAACACTTGATAAAAGATGAACATATCCAATAACAGTAGGGTTTATTATATCAATAAGTTGTCCAACAAGTACAGCTCCAGCAGCATATGATACAGAACCAAGACCTCTAGATAAACCAAAGTTGATATATTGTCCTGCTTTTAAATAATCCATACAGATCATTGATAAAAAAGGAACAATGGAAACAACTAAACTTAATAAACCAATATAAAAGAACATAATAAAAACAACAGGGAGTGATAAAAATGTCAAACAAAAGAAGAAAGAAAACATCATTATATAAAGAATTAAAGTTAATTTTTTAATAGATAAAGAATTAATTTTTGTAAGCAATGAAGAAACAAAAGGAGATAAGAAAATAGAAAAGATAGCTCCTGCTCCTGTAACAATACCTATATCTGTATTAGATAAACCACGATATTGTAAAAACACAGCGACATAACCATAAATAGATAAATATGATAACCAAAATAAGATATGTAAAACATTGTATTTCATTTGTAAATTCTTCATATTTTTTCTCCCGTATTCTATAAATTTATGCACACATTATAGCATAGACGATAAGGAGTAGATTTTGGTTTTTCTTATTATGAAAACCAAATTTAATAGGTTAAGGAATAATGATGGAATATAATTTCTTTGTTAAATCCTATAGAAATTATTGTATGAAGAATAAATATAATGTGAAACAAAGATATATTATGGTATATTAATAGTAGAAATATTATATAGAAGGAATGAATCATATGAATCATCAAAAAAATTCAGTTATTGATATGACTTTTCTTATATCAAGTTTATTTTGTTGTTTATACATATATCAATTATTCAAAGCTAGATTTTTATCCGTATTATTTATTATTCCACTGATAGGTTTTGGTTACTACTTATACAAATATATACAGTGTAGAAATAGAGAACAGGCTTGGGATGATATTAAGAAAAATCTTCTTATATTTGGCATAATATGTATAATTTTATCAGGTATTTCAAAATATACATTAGATACAATTGAATTTTTATCTGGGGTATATGGTTATACAAAAACAGTAGTACTAAATATTTCTGATTATACAAAAATTGATTATTCAAAGAATATAGATAAACCACATATAAAAAGTATGATGATTGCAAATAGAAACCTTTATATTGTGAAAAGTACTAATGAAAATAAAGTATTAAAAATAATAGATGAAATTGTTGATTTCAAAGAAAAACCAAAGTTAGGTTATAATACTTATACAGTAAAGAGTTATAAATATGGAGATATTTGGTTTAAGATACATTATAAAAATCATTATTGTCTTGTGGAAATACATGTTTAATGAATGTGAGGAAAAGGATGAAAAAGTTAACAAAGGAAGAAAAGAAATTATTAATGAGAAAATGGAAAACATCTCAAAAGAAAGAATATCTTTTAAGTAAAGATGAAGTCGAAAAATTGTTTATCTATTTAGAATCACAGTTAGAACAGACACCATGTCAACATACACGCATGCATACAAAGCAATGGTTGAAAAACAATCAGCCACAAGATAAAATAGAAGATATTCTTAATGAAATGGAAGAAATGGGCGGATATTGTGATTGTGAAGTATTATTGAATTGTTATGAAGATTATGATATTGAATAAAAGGAGAACATATGAAACTAAATTATATTACAATTATGGTAAGAGATATTGAAAAATCAATAACATTTTATCAAGAACTTGTAGGACTTAAAATAATAAGAAGATTTAATCCAGGGGCTGGAGAAATAGCATTTTTATCTCATGGAGAAAGTGATACGATGTTAGAAGTTATCCAAATTGATGGAGCTGAAAAGGTATCAACAAAAGGGATGGTATTTAGCTTTGAAGCTAATGAAGAATTAGAAATTCTAAGAGACAAAGCTATTAAGCAGGGATATGCTGTTAGTGAAGTTATTGATCGTAAACCTAAACCAAAACATTTTAGAGTTATAGATCCTGATGGATTGACAATTGAGTTTTCAGAAAAGGAATAAAGAATTATGAATAATAGTTCTTTTTTTATCGAACATATTGATAATTATCGATATGTATGATAGAATCATATCGAAGGATATAGATATGAGGTGATGGAATGAATAAAGACTATGATACAGAAGCAAAAATATTTAAAGCATTTTGTGATCCTAATAGATTAAGAATTTTAGATATTTTAAAAAATGGAGAACATTGTGCATGTAGATTATTAGAAATCTTAGATGTTAGTCAATCTACACTTTCACATCATATGAAAATACTATCTAATGCTAATGTTGTTCATGTGAGAAAAGATGGAAAGTGGTCACATTACTCTCTATCAGAAGAAGGACTTCAATATGCAATTCAATATTTACAAAAATTAAAAGAATATTAGTCGTCTATAAGACGACTAATAAAAAATATTATAAATCGATGTATATCGATATAAGGAGGAATAATGGAAAAGATAGGTTTATTGATACAAAATCAAATTTTAGGAATGAAATGGCTTAATCAACTTATTGGATTTATTTTAAATGGTATAGGGATAAAAGGACAATGGAAAGAAGTACTCCAATTCTTTATCTATGATACAATAAAAATATTTATTTTACTTACAATTTTAATTTACCTTATTTCTTATATTCAAAGTTACTTCCCACCAGAAAGAAGTAAAAAGATTTTAGGCAAATTCGATGGTTTTTTGGCAAATTTGATAGGGGCATTATTAGGAACAGTTACACCCTTTTGTAGTTGTTCATCGATACCTATATTTATTGGCTTTACAAGTGCAGGATTACCTTTAGGTGTTACTTTTTCATTTTTAATATCATCACCAATGGTTGATTTAGGTTCACTTGTTTTATTGATGAGTATCTTTGGTTGGAAAATTGCAGTTGTTTATGTAATTGTTGGACTTGTTATTGCAATTGTAGGAGGAACGATTATAGAAAAGCTTCATATGGAAGATCAAGTAGCTGAATTTGTTAAAAAAGCACAAAATGTTGAAATACAAGCAACCAAGTTAACCTTTAAAGAAAGAAATCAATATGCAAAAGAACAAGTTATTGAAACAATAAAGAAAGTTGCTGTATATATTGTTGTTGGAGTAGGAATTGGGGCTTTTATTCATAACTTTATACCAGAGCATATTATTGAGTCAGTGTTAGGTGGAAATAAACTTTACTCTGTTCCACTGGCTACAATAGTTGGGGTTCCTATGTATGCAGATATCTTTGGAACAATTCCAGTTGCTGAAAGTTTACTGATTAAAGGGGCTGGACTAGGAACCGTATTAGCTTTTATGATGGCTGTGACGACTCTTTCTTTACCATCGATTATTATGTTATCAAAGGTCGTAAAAAGAAAGTTAATGATTGTATTTATTAGTATTGTAACAATAGGAATTATTTTTGTAGGATATGTATTTAATATTTTCTCGTTTATTTTCTAGTTAAGAAGGGAAAGTGATTAATATGGCTACTGTTGTTCATTTTAATATGTTGGTAGAAATCAACCAATTATTAAAAGATAATGGAATTGAATATTCTATTCATTCTATTGGAGCATGTACTTGTGCAGGGTTGAGATTAAGACAAGATGGAAAATCTTATCCATTGCAAAAAATAATTGATTTAATAAATAGATATCTTGAAAATAAATGGATGAAAGTCATTCCTAAAGATGATGATCCATTATATCTTCAAGTTGTCTCAAAATTTGAATATGAAAAGGAGTAAAAGATGAAAATATTTCAAAAAAAGAAAACATGTTGTTCATGTGAAAAAGATTCATTAGAACAAGCTATTGACTTGCAAAAATCATCAGCAAGAATAAAAGTATTAGGGTCAGGATGTGCAAAATGTACAGCCCTAGAAAATAATACTAAAGAAGCATTAAAATTATTAGGTAAGCAAGAATCCGTTGAACATATTACAGACTTTGCCCAAATAGCAAGTTATGGAGTTATGTCAACACCTGCCTTGGTTGTAGATAATCAGGTAGTGACTTTTGGTAAAGTATTAAGTTGTGATGAGATTAAAGAGATTTTATTGAAGGTTGGATTTTAATATGAAGAAAAAAATTGCCTTTGTATGTGTGCATAATTCCTGTCGTTCTCAAATTGCTGAAGCATTAGGAAAAAAGCTTCTTTCACAATATTTTGATTTCTACTCATGTGGTACACAATTAAAACCTCAAATCAATCAAGATGCTGTGAGACTTATCAAAGATATTTATAACATTGATATGGAAAAGACTCAATATAGTAAACTCATGACTGATATACCTACACCAGATATAGTGATTTCAATGGGATGTCATGTAACTTGTCCTTATATTGGTAAAGACTTTGATGAAAATTGGGGTTTAGAAGATCCAACTGGAAAAACAGACGATGAATTTGTAAAAGTTATCTTAAAAATAGAAGAAAAAGTAAAAGAATTAGAAAAGTATAAATAGCTTTTCTTTTTCTTTATGATAAAAAAGACTTTTAAAGAAATTTCATGTAAAATAAAAGAAAGGAAAAATATGAATGATTCATTGAAAAGGGAGGTTATTATGCAATATAAACATATTATTTTTGATTTAGATGGAACATTGATAGATACTGAAGAAGCTATTTTAAAGACATGGCAAAATACTTTAGAAGAATATGGTTACCAGTATACATTAGATGAAATAAAAGTTGTTTTAGGAGTTACAACACAAATTGGATTAGAACGCTTAAATGCAAAAGTAGATGATAATTATGCTCATCGTTGGCAAGAAAACTATGAGAAATATGCTATAGAAGCTCAATTTTTTGATGGTACTAAAGAAATGTTAAAAGCACTTAAAGAAAAAGGGTGTATTTTAGGAATAGTTTCATCAAGAAGTTATAAAGAATATGAAAAATATTTTAGTATGTTTCATTTAGATGATTATTTTACATATAAAGTTTTAGAAGAAGATACAGTGAAACATAAACCAGAAGCAGAACCTTTGCTTAAATATATGGAAATTGCTAAGGCTATGAAAGATGAATGTATTTATATAGGAGATATGCCTAGTGATATCCAATGTGCAAATAATGCTTTTATGGCATCTGGATTAGTCACATGGAATAAATCAGGGGTTATTTGTGATGAAGCAAAATATATTTTTAATAATCCAACGGATTTATTACAGTTATAAAAAAGAACTATAACATTTATTGGTTACAGTTCTTTCATTATATTGTTTATTGTATAGAAGGTTTATATTGAGACAAATAAGCAGCTAGAAGTATAAAAAATGATTGTTCAGTGGATGAAGAATAAATATTAGAACTATATAAGTATGAATTTGGAGGGAAAGAAACGATTTGTTTGATAGGTACCGATAGATTATCTTGCATTGTTAAAATAACAATTTTATCTTGATATTCTTTCATTATTTTTGGATTTATCTGTGAAAATCTTTGTTCAACCCATTCACCGGTTAAGGAAATAATAAAACACATATCTGTTTCATGAATACAATCTTCAATAATTGATAAATCAGCATTTCGATTAATTTCATAAACAATAATATCAAAAGGTCGCATAACTTCTTCAAAGAAATTAGCTGTTGCAAAACCATGCATACCAACAATAATACATACTTTTTTAGCCATTGATAATTGTTTAGCAATTTTATCAATTTGTTTATGGTCATATAATAAATATAAAGAATCATAAAGATTTTTTAAACCATTTGTTATCGTATCATAATATTCTTTTGGAGTTGTATGATGATTAGAAATATATTCAAGATTATTATTTTGAAAGAAAGCATCAGATTTAATATTTGTAAAACCATTATAACCTATTCTCTTACAAAATTTAGTTACAGAAGAAGGTGTTGTATTTGCTAAATAAGCAATTTCCTCAATTGTAATATCAGGAAATTCATATAAACGATCTAACATAACTTTAGCAATAATGAAATTAACATCAAACTTCTTTATATTAAATAAATACTCACTCAATCTTATTTTTAAAGTAACTTTAATATTTTCATTATTCATATCAATCAGCTCCTTTTATTTATTATAATCAATATACGTTTTTTTGTATATATAATTGAGAAAAAGTATTTTCCAAAACTGGAAAACGCTTTAAATTGAAAAAAAGATTGCTCTCAAATATAATGAAACACGTAGATAATCATGATTATAAAAAATAAAAAAAGGAGAGAATAAAATGAACTTTTTTACAAGCTTTCTGGAACAAAAACTTGTACCAGTTATGAATAAAATTTCTAATCAACGTCATTTAGGGGCAATCAGAGATGGCTTAATTGCAACAATTCCTATGACTATTGTAGGAGCAATTGCATTATTATTAGCAACTCTACCATGGCCAGTATCTTATGCAGCATTCATTGCTGACAATCCAAAGATTTCAAATGTTTTAATACTTATATTTAACATGACATTAGGGCTATTATCAATTTATGTAAGTTTTGGTATTGGTAAAAAATTAGCAGAATCTTATGGTCTTGATTCATTATCAGGTGGTTTGATAGCAACTCTTTCATTCTTAACAACAATTGGATTTACAACATTAGATGAAGGGGCATTCTTAGCAACATCATACTTAGGTGGTGAAGGAATGTTTACTGCTATTATCACATCATTATTTGCAGTAGAGATTATGCATTTATGTGATCGATATAATTTAAAAATAAAAATGCCTGATTCAGTACCAAAAAATGTTGGAAGCAGTTTTGATTCATTGATTCCAATTTCTATATCAGTTGTCATTATTGCTATTGTTGTTCATTTCTTTGGTTTTGATATCAATAAAGTTATATCTACAGTAATAACACCAATTTTAAGTTCATCATCAGATTCCGTTTTCTCACCAATTATTTATGTGGTATTAACAGGATTAATGTGGTTCGTGGGTATTCATCCTGCAGTTTTAGCAGCAATTATGTCACCTGTTTGGACAGTCAATGCAACAGCTAATATGGAGATGACTGCAGCTGGATTAGCAGCAACTCATACCGGAGTGCAACCATTTATCTTTACGTTTTTATGGATTGGTGGAGGTGGAGGAACATTAGCGCTATGCTTATTTATGTGTTTCTCTAAGAGTAAATCACTTAAGAGTTTAGGACGTTTAGCTCTTGTTCCAAGTTTCTTTAATATTAATGAACCATTGTTATTTGGATTACCAATTGTTTTAAATCCTATTTTAATTGTTCCATTTATTATGGCACCATTAATCTGTACATTTATTACCTACTTTGCATTTACAAGTGGAATTGTAACAGGAATGGCTTATCCATTAGCTGCTCCATGGAATTTTCCATCGTTCTTTGCTGGTCCAATTTGTACAGGAGATTTAACAGGTTTATTCTTAGTCATTGTAAACATGATAGTAATGGGACTTGTTTATTATCCATTCTTTAAAATTTATGAAAAGAAAACATTAGCTGATGAAGGTTTTGTTGAAGGGAAGGAGTAATGTAAAATGAAAAAAAATGTAAATAGTTTTCCAAAAAATTTCTTTTGGGGTGGAGCAGTTGCTGCTAACCAATTAGAAGGTGCTTATCAAGAAGGTGGTAAAGGATTATGTATTGCAGATATTAATGAATTTAAAGGAAATTTACCACCTGAAAAAAGATCAAATAAAGAATTAAGTTCTGTTGAAGTAGAACAATTATTAAATAAAAAAGATGGTGTTTTTCCAAAACGTTATGGTATTGATTTTTATCACACATATAAAGAAGATATTCAATTATTAGCTGAAATGGGAATTAATTCTTTTAGAACTTCAATTAACTGGGCAAGAATATTTCCTAATGGAGATGATTTACAACCAAATGAAGAAGGTTTAAAATTCTATGATGATTTATTTGATGAATTATTAAAATATCAAATTGAACCCTTAATAACAATTTCACATTATGAAATGCCATTAAATATTGCTATGAAATATGATGGTTGGTATAATCGTCAAACAATTGAAATGTTTACAAAATATTGTGAAACTATCTTCAAAAGATATAAAGATAAAGTTAAATATTGGATTCTTGTTAATCAAATTAATTTAATTGAATTTGAATCATTCAATCATTTAGGAATACCAAGTGATCATGTAGATAATTTAATGGAAGCAAAATATCAAGGAATTCATAATGAGTTAGTGGCTTGTGGTAGAGCTATTAAAATTGGAAAAGAAATCAATCCAGAATTCCAAATTGGAGCTATGACATATTATGCTAATGCCTTCCCAGAAGTTGGAAGTTCAGAAAATATGTTAGCAGCACTTAAACAAAATCAATTACAATATTATTATACAGATGTAGAAGTCAGAGGTTATATTCCTTCATATATGTATCGTTTCTATGAAGATAACAATTTAAATATAGAAATCACAAATCAAGATATTGAAGATTTAAAAAATACTGTTGATTTTATTTCATTCTCTTACTATTACACAATGAATATTAATTCACAAGGAGAAACAATTCCAAATTCACATATTAATACAAAGAATGAATGGGGATGGGGAATTGATGCTGTTGGATTAAGACTAGCTTTAAATGAATATTATGATAGATATCAATTGCCAATTATGATTACTGAAAACGGAATGGGATTCTATGAAAAAATCGATGAAAATGGAAAGATTCATGATAAATATAGAGAAGCATTCTTTAGAGCACATATTGAACAAATGAAAGAAGCTATTCATGATGGAGTTGAATTAATTGGATATTATCCATGGGGACCAATTGATTTAGTAAGTTGTTCTTCTTCAGAAATGGAAAAACGTTATGGATTTATTTATGTGGATCTTGATAATAACCATCAAGGTAGTGCTAAACGTTATATTAAAGATAGTTATTATTGGTATAAAAAAGTTATTGAAAGTAATGGTGAAAATTTAGAATAAAAGATTTAGCTATCAATTTAAGATTGATAGCTATTTTATTTGTGAAATGATAGGAAGTATAGTAGAATATATCCGAAATCATAAAGTGAGGTAGAGATATGAAAAGAAATTATCCTAAAGTTGTTATCTCAAAAGAGGGTGAACAATGGTTAGATAAAGGTCAAATGTGGATGTATAGAAATAATCTTGAAAGTATGGATGAGGATATTGAAAATGGTGCATTAGTAGATATTGAAACAAGACAAGGACGTTATTTAGGAACAGGCTTTCTTTCTAAAAATAGTCATATTACAGTGCGTATTCTATCTAAGGATTTAAATGATACTTTTGATCGTAAGTTTTTTAAACAAAGAATCCAGTTTGCCTATCAATTTCGTAAGACATTAGAAGCTGATAATATTACAAATTGTCGATTGATCTTTGGTGAAGCAGATCAATTACCAGGATTAACTGTTGATAGATATAATGATATTTTAGTAACACAAATTAGTTCTTATGGTTTAGAGATGATTAAAGATATGATTTATAAATTATTACTAGAAGTTTTAAGTGAAGATGGACAAGATGTCAAAGGTATCTATGAAAGAAATGATATTAAAGTACGTAGTAAAGAAGGACTTCCATTAGAAAAAGGATACTGGAAGAATGCACAATTACCAACCAAGACAGTTATTAATGAAAATGGGTTGAAATTAAATGTTGATGTGGAAAATGGACAAAAGACAGGCTATTTCTTAGATCAAAAATCAAACCGTGTATTATTAAGAAATATGTCCCATGGAAAAAGAGTATTAGATTGTTTTAGTCATACTGGTGGTTTTGCATTAAATGCTGCATTTGGAAATGCTAGTGAAGTAGTGGCTGTAGATGTATCACAAACAGCTCTTGATCAAGGTTATGCTAATGCTAAGTTAAATCATTTAGAAGATAAAATAACTTTTGTAAAAGATGATGTCTTTGATTATTTAGATAAATGTGAAGAAGGTCGCTTTGATATTATCGTTTTAGATCCACCAGCTTTTACCAAATCAAGAAGAACAATAGATCATGCATATAATGGTTATAAAAAAATCAATATGAAAGCAATGAAACTACTAGGACGAGGTGGTTATCTTATAACATGTAGCTGTTCACGTTTTATGGAAACAGATAACTTTGAAAAAATGTTAAGAGAATCAGCACATGAAGTCGGAGTAACACTAAAGCAAGTATCAGTCACTCAACAAAATCATGATTATCCGATTCTTTGGACGATGGAAGAAACATCATATTTAAAATTTTATATTTTTCAAATTATTTAAAACCAAAGTCTTTTGATTTTGGTTTTATACTCTAAAAGGAGAATATTATTATGTTATTAAAAACATTAGTAGAGAATACATCAATATCATCATCTTTTCAACATAAACATGGCATATGTTTTTATATAGAAGTAGAAAATCATAAAATATTATTTGATTTAGGACCTAATGATTTATTTATTGAAAATGCTAAGAAAATGAATGTTGATTTAAAACAAATAGATACTGTGATTATTTCACATGGACATGTAGACCATGCAGGAGCGTTACAAAGTTTTTTAAAAATCAATCATCAAGCCAAAATATATGTACGAGAAAATGCTTTTGAAGAACATTTCAATAAATTCTTAGGAATTCAAAAAAATATTGGAATTGAACCGAAATTAAAAAATCATCCACAAATCATACTCACTCAACAACAAACAATAATTAATGATAATATGATATTATTTTCAAATATCAAAACAAAAGAACTTTTACCACAAGCAAATCTTTCTTTATATAAAAAAGAAAACAATCAATTTGTATTAGATGATTTCACTCATGAACAAAGTCTGATTATCAAAGAAGGAAAGAAACGAATTTTAATAAGTGGATGTTCTCATGCAGGAATTATCAATATCAAAAATGCAGCTGAAAATCTCATCGGAGAGAAGCTAACCCATGTTATTGGGGGATTCCACTTATATAATCCTGTATCCCATAGATATGAAAAACAAGAGTTTATTAATCAGTTAGCCAATCAACTTAAACAACAGCCAATACAATATTATACTTGTCATTGTACAGGGCAAAAAGCTTTTAATATATTAAAGAATCATTTACAGCAACAAATCCATTATTTATCCACTGGAAGTATATTAGAATTATAAAATTATTTTTGTGATAACTTTATGTTGTGAATAATTTGGTTTGATGTATACTGATGATAAAGGTGGGGATAAAATGAAGAAATTAACGAAATATTTATTAGTATGTTTGATGGGTTTGAGTGTTGTAGGATGTAGTGGGAAAAAAGATCAGTTGTCTATTGAGTGGGAAAAAGAGAATAAATTTGCTGATATTGTTTCTTTTCAAATTGAGTATATAAGTAAAACTAGACAAGTGGAACCAGATGTTATTGGCTCTTTCTATACTTATTATAAGCCAGATAAAGCAACAGATGTCTTATTAGATGTTACAATGCAAATGAAGAATTTAAAGAAAGAAGATTTAAAATTATCAAGTGAACTTCAAGGATCATTGAAAATTGATGGTAAAAGCTATGTTGTTCGTTTTGGGGCAGTTAGTGCAAATGGAAAGACTATTAGTAATGGTGGAACAATTGGAGTAGATGAAGTAAAAAAAGTTCATTGTTATACTGAAATAGATACAGCATTAATGAGTAAAGAAATGACTTTTGAACTAAAAACAAAGGATGAAGATAATGAACAAACAGCTGCTTTATCTTTTCAATTTGATGATGTGAATAGTCATTATAAAACAAAAAACTTAAAAGAAACAATTACTTTTGATGGCGCTGGAGAAGTTACATTTGAATTAGTTAAAGAAGCTAAGAAATTAGAACCATCAAAACCAACAGGTATTTATACTTATTTTAAAGTTAAAAATGAAAACAAGAGCTTTGTGATAATTCCAGCAAAAATTAAAAACACCACAGATGGCGAAATACCTGCATCAAACATAGCAACAGTAACTTTAATTGATGCGAATCATCTAGAATATCGTGCAAGTGTGGTCTATGAATATGATAATAAAGAAAATTTAACTCAAGCAAGTTCGATTAATCTTAAACCTGGGCAAAGCGCCACAGTTTATTATAAGATTGAGGTGAGTGAAGAAGTTGCAAAGGGTGAAAAATCTTTAAGAGTTGATCATGGTGGTCAAGTTTATCTTATTAAACTATAAAAAGTGGCATTTGCCACTTTTTTAGTTAAATTCTTTTTTTAGGATTTCTAAGAAAACTTCTGCTGGTCTAGCAAATGGCTGATATTTTTTCCAAATAACCAACATTCCTGCTTCTAATTGAGGAGACAAGGGTTTAAAACATAAATCTTTTCCCTCTATATTTATAATATCTTTAAGACATAAGGCATAAAAATGTCCTTCTTCTACAAGTAATGATGCATTATATAATAAATTATAGGTCCCAACAATATTTAATTTTCTTTGATTACCACCAATCCATCCAGCCAGTTCATTTTTTACCATAGTTTGATTAGAACAAAGTAAAGGCTTATCACGTAAATCATTAGGAGTAATAATTTCATTATTCGCTAAAATACTATGATTAGACATCAAGATTCCCCAAGTATTCATATAAGGTAACTTCAAATAATCATATTTCTTCAATTCAACAGGTTCAATCACAATCGCAAAATCTAAAATTCCATCTTCAATTTTATGATACATTTCATCAGCATTCCCACTATACAAATGAAACTTCACATGTGGGTACATTAATGCCATCTTATCAATAGCCTTAGCTATCAATCTCATTCCATCACTTTCACTACACCCAATATAAATATCACCCGTTAACAATTCCTCACTTGCCATAATCTCTGATTCAGTTCTTTCTACAAGACTCGTAATTTCTTCAGCACGCTTCCTTAATAATATTCCTGCTTCAGTTAAGCTAATACGACGTTTTCCTCTGATAAATAATTGTTTACCAAGTTCATCTTCTAAATCTTTCATTTGTCTTGATAAAGTTGGTTGAGTAATATGTAAAAAATCTGCTGCGGCAGAAATATTTTCTTCACGGGCAATTGCTAAAAAATATTGCAAAGTTCTTATCTCCATTTATCGTCACCTCTATCATTATTATATTTTTAATTGTTATGCCTTACAAGTATAAAAGAAAAACTCATCTTACAAATAAATTTATTCAGTATATGACTATTTTTTCCTAAAGAAAACGAGTACAATAAAGATAGAAAGATTTTAAGGAGGATAAAAAATGTTAAATGAAGAAAAATTAAAATCATTTACACTTAAAAGTTATGCAAAAGATATTGTAAAAGTTAATGATCATATTTATTTTTTTATTGGTTATGGTCATAGTAATGCAATTGCTATCATAGCTCATCATTCTGTTATATTAGTTGATACTTTAGATAGTGATGTTCGTTCAAAAATCTTATTAGAAGATTTAAAGAAAATAACTGATAAACCAGTTAAAACAATTATTTTTACTCATGGACATCCTGATCATAGAGGTGGTGCTGCGACTTTTAAAGATACAGTAGAAGAAATTATTGCTTTTGATAGTATGAAAATGCCACCAAAATACTTTGATAGAATTGCGCCTTTTTTAAATGAAAGAGGAGAAAAGCAATTTGGAATACCTTTAAGTGATGAAGAAGCAATTAGTCAAGGAATTGGAATTAGAGAAGGACGTGCAGTCAATGAAGGGACATATCAATTTTTAAAACCAACAACATTATATCATGAAGATAAAATTGAAAGAGATATTGATGGAATTCATTTAGAGTTAGTAAGAGCTCCAGGGGAATGTGACGATGAATTATTTGTCTATCTTCCTGATGATAAAGTAATGTGTGTCGGTGATAATTATGTGGGATGTTTCCCAAATCTATATGCCATTAGAGGAACACCTTATCGTGATGTGACAGTATGGATTGAAACACTAAAGCGTATGTTAACTTATGACACTGAATATTTCCTACCAGGACATGGACCTCTTTTACAAACTCAAGCAAAAATTAAAAAAGTTATTGGAAACTATAAAGATGCAATTGAATCAATTTTATTTCAAACATTAGACTGTATGCGACAAGGAATGACACTTGATGAAACTGTACAAGCTGTTCATCTAGAGGATAAGTATCAATCTTTAGAATATTTAGAAGAATATTATGGAACAGTCGAATGGAGTGTTAAGAGTATTTATAATGGATATGTTGGTTGGTTTGATGGAAATGTTAATCAATTAATGCCAGTAAGTTTAAATGTTTATAATAAAACTTTATTAGAATTAATTGGTGAAGATAAACTTATTGAAAAAGTAAAGAATTTAATGCAAAAAGAAGAATATCAATTAGCCTTACAATTATTAGAATTAGTTGATGATTATAAAGATCTGAAAAAAGAATGTTTACTTAACCGGGCAAAACAAATGACTTCTGCAAATGCGAGACATTACTTCATTTGTGCTGCCAAAGAATTATAAACGTACGAATCATCGTACGTTTTCAGCAATATAGGGAGGAATTTATGGCAAAATTAAGAAAAATGTTAGGTGATATTCATTGGGATATATGCCAAGATTTAATGCATTTGATAGAAACTCAAAGTCATCATACACTCGCAAATTGGGCTATTCATTATGCAAAAGAAAATTATCTGCCACTATATCTAGAAAGTGTAAAAGAATCTTGTCTAGAAAATGTGATTGATGAATGTGAAGAATATCTCAATCAGCAACGTCAATTAAAAGACCTCAAACCATTATTAAAAGCTGCTAGAGCAGATGCTAAAACATTAACAGACCCTATCTTAGAAGCATTATCTAAAGCCATTGCAACAGCATGTGCAACTGTACAAACACCAACCAATGCATTAGGATTTTTATTCTATGGGGCTGCAGCGATAGCTTATCATGAAGCAGGATTATCTCAAACAAAAGAAGAATATGATCAATTAGCTTACACAGAATTACATCGAGCTTATGTTTCTTTAAAAGATGTTGCTGTTAAAGAAGAACATCCTGTGAAAATAAATTGGAATTGTTAATATGAAAACATATGTCTTAGTGGATATTGGTGGAACATCAATAAAATATGGTTTGATTGATGAAGAAATGAAATGGCTGGATAAACAAGTTATAGATACCCAAGCGCAAAAAGGTGCTAGCCATATTATGAATAAGGTTAAAAATATTGTTAGAAATTATATAAAAGATTATTCATTACAAGCAATTTGTATCTCAACAGCAGGAGTTGTTGATAGTCAAAATGGAATAATCGTTCATGCTTCAAAAACAATTCCTGAATATACAGGAACCAAGATTAAAGAATTATTTGAAAGTGAATTTCATATTGATTGTTATGTGGAAAATGATGTCAATTGTGCTGGGTATGCAGAAAAATGTGGTGGAAGTGGTCAAGATAGTCAAATCATGGTTTGTTTAACTGTAGGTACGGGAATTGGGGGAAGTCTTATTATTGACCATCAGCTTTATAATGGGACATCTTTCTTTGCGATGGAAGTTGGATATATGAATGTTGATGGACAGTGTTTTGAAGATATTGCTTCTACGAGTGCCTTAGTGAGAAAAGTCACAGCATTAAAAAACGATGGAACTCATTATGATGGACGACGCATTATCGCTTTAAGTCAACAAAATGATATTATTTGTCAACAAGCTATTGATGAAATGTGCTTAGCTTTAGCAAAAGGTATCGCAAATATTTGTTATATAACAAATCCAGATACAATTGTTTTAGGTGGTGGATTGATGGAAGAAAAAGATTATCTTTATCCTATGATTGATCATTATCTTAAAGAACTATTGATTCCATATGTTTATCAAAATCTTAAATTAAAGTTTGCATATTATAAAAATGATGCAGGAATGATAGGGGCATATTTTGGTTATAAAAATAGGAGGTTATTATGTTAGAGCAAATTAAAGGAAAATTAGTTGTATCATGTCAAGCGTTAGATGATGAACCATTACATAGTTCATTTATTATGGGAAGAATGGCATTAGCGGCACAAATGGGTGGGGCTGCGGGAATTAGAGCACAGTCTAAAGAAGATATTGATGAAATCATGAAAGTTGTTGATTTACCAGTGATTGGTATTGTCAAAAGAACATATCCGGATAGTGAAATCTATATCACACCAACAAAAAAAGAAATTGACGAATTACTTACAACAAAATGTCAAATGATTGCTATAGATGCAACCAATAGAAAAAGACCTAACAATGAAAAGTTAGAAGATTTAGTTCAATATATTCATGCTCATAATCGTTTAGCTATGGCTGATTGTTCAACTTATGAAGAATGTATGCATGCTCAATCAATAGGTTTTGATTGTGTTTCAACAACTCTTTGTGGTTATACAAGTTATTCAAAATTGTTAGATGGACCACATTATGAACTAATTGAAAAACTAGTTAAAGACTGCAAAGTTCCAATTATTGCCGAAGGTAAGATCAATACTCCAGAAGATTTAAAAAAAGTTTTTGATTTAGGTGTTCATAGTGCAGTGGTCGGAGGCGCTATTACAAGACCTCAAGATATTACTAAAAAATTTGTAAAAGTTCTAAATAAATAATTTTATTCATTATTATAGAGTACAACAAATACTTGTATATGATACATTGTATTGATGTACATGTTCTCCTTGCTTTCATTTAAAATGAAAAGAAGAAGTGATAGGAGAAAGAAAATGAATAATAGAATAAAAGAATTAAGAGAAAGAGAAGGATTAAGTCAAACTCAACTCGCTGAAAAAATTAATGCAAGTCAACAATCTATAAGTCAGTGGGAAAATCATTTAAAAGAAGTTCCTATGGATATAGCAGTCGCATTATCAGATTATTTTCATGTAACTATTGACTATCTTATGTGTAGAACTAATCAGTATTGTTATGATGATAAACAATTCAGTGAACTTAACCAAGAAATTGCTCAATTATCTATTCGTGATCAAAGACTTATTAAAACCTTAATTAAATCAATGTTAGAAGAAAATAAAAAATAATAATATGACATCAAAAAGACTATTAAAGGGATGATATCTTTAATAGTTTTTAAATTATTGATAAAAAAGAGCTAATTTCTTACATATATATGAAAAAATAGAAAAAATTCATTTTAAATAAAAAAAATTATATATAATAAATAAATAGATAAATAAGAAAAAAGCAATGTTGTGATGAGTGTAGCAATCATTGAATATGGATTTATCTAGCTGTGAGAATAAAAGGAGGGACAAGATTCAAATTCTTAAAATAATTGATTTATAAATCAATAGAGAAAAATCCCATTAAAATTAGTGAGAAGGAGAACTATATGGAATTACATAGTGATTTATTTATTCAAAAAGAACGCTTTAAAACAAAATATGATAAACATGCTGAAGAAGTTTATATCTTAACCGAAAATGAGTCAGGAGCTACACGTTTAGGTGATGATGTTTTATGGACTGTTAATATGTCAATATTGGCATATGTTGATATTGAAACAGGGGAGCTTTTTAAAGGGAAGAAAACCATGTCATGGTTATCTTCTGAAGAAGAACGTCGATTAGAAGATTATGGGTTAAATTTAAAACCTCAAACAATTTATCGAGTAAAGATAAGAAAATCATTACCATATGTCAATAAATATTCAGAAACTTTATTTGAATATGGTGAATATTTTATGCTTGATGAAGTATTAGAAAGAGATTGTCATCATCTAGAGTTAGAAGAAATATTGAAAGAGTATCAAAAAGAAGTCATTATTCGACCTGATGGATGTCATGATTTATTATTGGATAAAGCTTTAGGTTTATTTTCAGGAAGTATGATTTGGAATGGAAAAGAATGCAGTTTACATCTTGATGCTGATGATGATGAAGCTATAACTGCTGATGAAGCCATTGATACATTACAAAAATTATTAAATCATAGCCAAGAATGGGAAGAAAAGATTCGTTTATATGCAGCTGAATATCTTACTGATATAGCTAATGATTGGAGTGAAGATATTAAAGTAGAGCTGTCTGTAGAAGAATTTAATAAACGGATGAGACTTGATAATATTAGTGTTATGACAGAAGGTGATTTTGAATTTTTCTTTAATGATGATGGTATGATAGGTGGACATGATATTGTTGTAAGTGGAAATATTGATAAAGGATTGGATGATGCGAATATAATAGGGTAATGATTAAAAGAACGAGATGAATCGTTCTTTTTTCTTTTTAAATCTAAAGTCACTTGCGACATTTTAGTACACATTATATAATGAGATTATTCAAGGAGATGTGTATATGATTAAAGAAATTGTTAAAGATCAATTTATATTAGGACAAAAATCAAAAGAAGCAACATTAGAAGATTTACCAATCGCTTTAGATTTATTAGATACAATTAAAGCTCATGAAGAAAATTGTGTGGGGATTGCGGCAAATATGATTGGTGAGTTAAAAAGAATTGTTGTGATTAATGATCACAATCATTATATAATTATGATGAATCCACGTATTTTAAAAACAGCTGGACGTTATTATGAAACAGAAGAAGGTTGTTTAAGTCATGAAGGAGTAAAGAAAGTTAAAAGATATGAAAAAGTAAAAGTTGAATATCGTGATGAAAATTGGAAAATAAAAATTAAAACATTTCAAGATTTTGCTGCTCAAATTGTACAACATGAAATTGACCATTGTGAGGGGATCTTGATTTAAAGAAAAGGAAGATGTAAATGAAGTTCATCAATAGATTAAAAAATATTGGACCAGGGGCATTAGTCGCTGCGGCCTTTATTGGACCAGGAACAATTACTGTTTGTTCAAGCTCGGGAGCTAGCTATGGCTACACTCTTTTATGGGTTATTTTGTTTTCTACCATAGCAACGATTATGTTTCAGGAAATGGCGGCCAGATTAGGAATTGTGACTGGTAAAGGATTGGGTGAGAATATTAGGGAAAGAATTGATCATCCGATTTTAAAAATAGTTATTATGCTTATTGTTGTATTGGCGATATTTGTTGGTAATATTGCTTATGAAACAGGGAATTTAACTGGTGGAGCAATGGGGTTATCAACATTATTACCTCACGTTCCTCTAAGAACAATTGCTTTGGTGATGGGACTTGTTGCGATTGTTTTGCTTTATAGTGGAAGTTATAAATATATTGAGAAGTTTATGACGGCATTGGTATTTATTATGGCATTTGCTTTTATTGTGACGATGATTTTATCAAAGCCAGATTTAATTGCTGTTATGAAAGGATTTATACCTAGTTTTTATCAAGTTGATTGGATGAGTGTTGTTGGTTTGATTGGAACAACAGTGGTTCCATATAACTTATTTTTACATTCATCAAGCGCTGCTCAACGTTGGAAAAATAAGGAAGATATTAAAGATGCAAGAATAGATACAGTTTTATCAATTGGTTTAGGTGGAATTGTTTCAATGTGTATTGTGATTGTAGCAGCAACGAATTGTGGTGGGTTACAAATTCAAAGTGGTGGAGATTTAGCGATGGCATTACAACCGGTTTTAGGAAATGGAGCGACAGTTTTAGTAAGTATTGGTTTGTTTGCTGCAGGGCTCACTTCAACAATAACGGCGCCACTTGCAACTGCCTATGCTACTAGTGGAATCTTAGGGATTTCTCAAGATATGAAAACAAAGAAATTTCAAATCATATGGTTGATTGTTATTGTGAGTGGAATGATTTTTCTTGCTTTCAATCATTCTTCACCAACTCAATTAATCTTGATAGCGCAAGGAGCTAATGCAATTATTTTACCAATTATGGCTATTTTCTTAATGATTTGTATGAATGATGAAAAATTAGAAGAATACAAAAATGGTAAACTTAATAATATAATGGGATTTATTGTTTTAGGAGTGACTATTTTAATTTGTATTAGAAATATTATGAGTATGATGGGGTAATTATGATGGGAGCTATTTTATCAGAGGAAATATTAAAACAATACCAGGATTTATGTCAAAAAGCTGATTTGTTTTTAGAACAGCATCAGGCAAATGAAGCTATTGAAGAATATCAAAAAGCCTTAGCTGTGTTACCAGAAGGAATTTGGTCTTGTTCAAGTTATGCTTATACAGGAATTGGAGAAGCATATCAGTTATTAAACGACTATCATCATGCATTAGAAGCTTTTATAAATTCATATTTGGATGACCAACAATTCAACCCTTATATTTTAATGAATATAGGAATATGTTATGAAGAAATTGGAGATCATAAAAGAGGCCTTTATTTTCTTAAAAAGGCATATGATATTGATCAAAGAGTTTTTGAAGGTTTAGATAAGTATAAAAACATGTTATAAAGTTCATAACATGTTTTTTTGTTGATAAAATCGATATAATTTTTATGTCGTAATTTGTATAATAAAGATGGCTTAAGGAAATAACAAGGTTTCAAAAGCAATAATTGTTTCACCATAGAAAGTATTTACATGATTTAAGTCATGTGAGAAAGAATCATATTGACCAATTAAGATGGGTAATGATGAATTCTTATAGATAGGGGAATCAGAATTTGCAATGAAACTAATGATAGGAACATGATTCTGATAAGCTGTTTCTACAATTTCATTTAGACGTGGTGTTTTTCCTGAATATGAAACAACAATCATAATTGTATCTTTGTTAAAGAGCTGACTAAACATTTCCATATGAACAACACACATTGCTTGATAACCAAGTAAAGTTAAACGTTGTTGCATATATTCAGCAACAGGTGAAGAAAAACCTAAACCAAAAACAATGAAACGTTTTGATTGATCATTCAGTAATGATGAAAATTGTGTTTGATATTCATGATATTTATGATGAAAGTCGATGTTTGTATCTTTGGTAGATGTCAGGTGATAAATCATATCACTATAACCTTCAAATCCAAATTTATTACATAATTTATAAATGGTTGAAGTACTTGTATAGTTATCTTTTGCCATTTGACGTATACCAATAGACTTTAACTCATTGATATTTTCTTGCATATAAGCAACAATTTGTTTTTCTAAATCATTGAGTTCATATTTTTCTGATAAATGCACAATATTCATAAAAAACACCTCCTAAATCAATTATGTCATAGAAAAAAGAAAGGGGCAAGACAAATATGGCAAAAACAATGTATGACCCATGGTCAAAAATCACCACAAGAAATGGATATGCTGGTGATGAAGTTATTTCAGCATTACAAAAATCAATTCGTAGAGGATTAGAAGAACAAGCATGTATGTTCGCTTATGAACTTTATGTATCTTCACCTCAACTAGAAGAAAAATTATGGAGAAGATTATTAACAATCTCAGTTGAAGATATTGGAATGGGAAATCCAATGGCAGCAGTTGTTGTGAATAATTTATATCGTATGAGTAGAGAATTTGATTATGCTGATGGCGATAGACCAATCTATTTCATTCACGCAATTCGTTATATGTGTCAATCTGAAAAAGATCGTTCAAGTGATTTATTAAAGAACATTTGTATTAAATCTTTCGCAATGGGAAAATTCCCTGAAGTTCCAGATTATGCTTTAGATAAGCATACACAAAGAGGACAAGCAATGGGTAGAGATTCATTCCATTTCTTAAATGAAGCAAGTAAAGTTATTCCACAAAAAGAAATTGATAATGATTATAAAGAAAGATATGCAAAAATCTTAGAAGAATATGATCCAGAAAATGTTGTAGATTCAGCATTTCAATTTAATGGATGGCAATTTTAATATAGGGGAGAGAAATCATGAGTAAATTAGAGAAATTATTAGCTCCATTAGCAAATAAACTTGGAAATCAAAGACATTTACAAGCTATTTCTAATGGGATGATGATGTCACTTGCATTAATTGTTGTAGGTTCTATTTTCTTAATTGTTGCGAACCCACCAATTAATCTAGATTTAGTTGATTTAAATACAGGAAATATTTTCTTAAAAGCTTTAATTGGCTGGAAACAATGGGCAGTTGCAAATTATGATGTTATTACAATTCCATATACAATGACAATGGGATTGATTGGTTTAGTTACTGCATTTGGTGTGAGTTATTCTTTAGCTGAAGGCTATAAAATGAAATCTGCAATCAATGGAATTATTGCAATGTGTGTATTCTTAATGATTGCTGCACCAGTTAAAGAAGGTCAATTATCAATGGCTTATTTAGGTGCAGATGGTTTATTCGTTGCTTTAATTGTTGGTTTATTATCAGTTGAAATTTGTCGTTTTGTAGGAGATAGAGTTATCTTTACTTTCCCTGATAGTGTACCAAGCGCAGTTACAAACTTCGTAAACTCATTATTACCACTTGCTGCGAATATTATCATCATTTATGGTTTAAATTTAGTAGTCATGGCAATGTCTGGAAAAGCTTTACCAGAATTAATTATGAGTTTATTAACACCAGCTATTTCTGGGGTTGATAATATTTGGGCATATATAGCAATCTTTGCTTTCTCAAATATTTTATGGTTATTTGGAATCAATGGTTCATCTATTATTTTCCCAATTGTCTTTACTTTAGGTTTAACAAATTCAGGATTAAATGCAGAATTAGTTAACGCTGGACAAAGTGCAAGTCATATTATGAACTTACAAATGTATCGTTATGCAGTATTAGGTGGGGGAGGAAACACTTTAGGATTAGTCTTATTAATGTGTTTCTCACATGTAAAACATTTAAGATCAATTGGACGTTTAAGTGTTGTTCCAGGAATTTGTGGAATTAATGAACCAGTTATCTTTGGTGGACCAATTGTGTTAAATCCAATCTTAGCAATTCCATTTGTATTAATGCCTTGTATTTCTATTGGTCTAGGATATTTAGCTCAAAGTATTGGATTAGTAAGTATGGGATATATTATTGATCCATCATTTACTCCATTCTTTGCACAAGGATTCTTATCTGCATTGGATTTTAGAAATGTTATCTTTATGTGTGTATTGATTGCTATTAGTGTGGCAGTTTATTATCCATTCTTTAAAGTTTATGAAAAATCATTAGCTGAAAAAGAAGGCGTAGAAGCTTAAGTCTATTCATTTGAATAGACTTTTTCTTTTGACTTGGGTATACTTGAATCAGGTGATATAATGGATAAATTCGAAACATTAAAACAAGAGATATTAACATGTCAGGCATGTCGTGATATTTTAGCTTATAAGCCTCGTCCGGTTTTTCAAGGACAACAAAATTCAAAAATCATGCAAATCAGTCAAGCACCATCACGTAAAGTTATGGAGACAGGTTTGCCATTTAATGATCCTAGTGGTGAAAAATTAAGAAATGATTGGTATCAAATCACAAGCCAAGAATTTTATGATTCTAATAATTTTTATATCACATCAATTGGTCGTTGTTTTCCTGGCAAAGCAAAAACTGGGGATAATCCTCCACCAATTCAATGTGCGCAACGTTTCTTATCAAGAGAATTAGAACTTGTTCAACCCGAAATCTATATTTTAATTGGTGCTCATGCTGCTAAGTTCTTCTATCCTCAAGAATCATTAGAAGATTTAATCTTTCATGATCATATTTATAGAGGTAAACCTTTATTTGTCTTACCACATCCTTCACCCCTAAATCGAAAGTGGTTAAAAGATCACCCAGAATTTGAAAAAGAAAGAATAGTCTACATTAGAAAAATAATCCATAAATGCTTAAAACAACCAGAATAACTGGTTGTTTTAAAAAGGGGAGTTTATATGATTCATTTAAACAATTTTTCTAATATAATTTGCCTTCTTTCCTTTGAACATGTTTTTTCATATCTCAAAGAATCAACATTCATTGTAATTAATTCACTTTTAGAAAAATGAATATAACTCATTTTCTTATCTATAAAATCAAAACAATAAAGTCTAGTAACCGCATTAATATAGATATATCTAAAAAATAAATAAGTATAAGGAAGATTAATAAAATAACGATACAATTCATCTTCTTTTAAATTATGACAATGAGAAAATATATACAAACCATTCTCTTTATAAACATCATAATTTCTACTTTTTTCAATCTTTCTTTCTATCGCATTATCTAATTTTTCAAATACAAAAGACTTATCTTTATGATTATGATCAAAAGGTGTCATATCAATCGAAGCATATAATGGCTTTTTGATATCAGCTACTGCTTCCTCAGGAGTTAAAGCTTGTGTGACTTCAATACCTAAATTAAGCGTATATAAACGCAAATCAGGCCGATCATCATGAAAAATATCACTTTCTTTGATATGGAGAAAACGTGCTAAGGTTAAAGCAGCATATTTCTCAAAGTAATTTTTACTATAACTTTCACGCATCTTTCATATCACTTCCTTGAATCATTCATTTTTTTATAATATATTCTTTTTTCTTGATACATTTTTGAATCAGCTTTCTCTATTAATTGATGAATAGAAGTATTTGAATCACTCCAAACACTACCAATAGATACACTAATATATTTATGTTGATGATAGTTTTCTTGCATTTTTTCTACCTGATTCATAAAATCTTTTTGTTTCATATGTGGACAAATAACAATAAATTCATCACCACCAATACGATAAGCTTGATTATAAAAATAATGATTTAAAATATGTCCAACATCTCTAATTAACTGATCACCATAACGATGCCCATAATGATCATTAAATTTCTTAAGTCCATCAATATCAATATATATAATACCAATACTAGAAAACTCCTGATTATCAAACATCTCTAAATCCTTAATATATTTATTACGATTAAACAGACCAGTTAATAAATCAGTATAACTTAAATATTCCAATTGACTCATCATTTTTCTTTTTTGTATATCATTCACAACAAAATATGTAATAGAAGTCAATAAATCTAGATCATCATTATGAAAAGTAGGATGATCTACACCAATAAAACCAGCAATCTGACTATCTTCAATTAAAGGTGCTATTAGTGATTGATATGCTGTAATATGTGAAGATAAAAAATTTAAACATTTGTTTTTTTTATATTCTGCAAGTTTTTCATTAATGACTGATAAAGGAATATTTTGTAATAAGGAAATATGAGGAGTAACTTCTTCATTGCACCATTCATAAGTATTACTTGCTTGTTTTTTGAGTAAATCATATTCAAAAATGTAAACACGATGTGCTCCATAAAATTCAGCAATTAAAGATAATATTTTATTTATCGCATTATAAAAATCATTATTTTCAGCTAATGTCTGAATACAATGAATAAGCGTTTCCTCACTCGTTACTTTAGTGTGTAATTGTTGTTTTTCTTGAACTTCTTTAGTAATATCAATCGCAATTTCTAATCTTAATATTCTTTCATCCTTTGTTTGAATTAGTTTATCTCTAACATTATAGTATTTATTTACAAAGTCATTATATCGATCCCAGGTATAAAACTGATTGAGAGTTAAATATTTGTTTGTACAAAACTCACAAGGATAATCTTTGCCTTGTAAAAGTTTATAACACTTTTGACCTTTATATTCATTATCATCTTGAATATGATAAATATCTTTTAATAATTGATTTAAATAAACAATTTCATAGGTAACAGGATCAGAAAGATAAACAACATTCTCTGTTTCTTTCAATATTATTTCACGAAACTCATCAAAATCAGTCATAATATCATCCCTATCTCTATGTTTATTGTAGGATAAATTATACAAAAAAGAAAGGAATAACGATATATAAAATAAAATTGTTAAGTTGATGATTTTTAAAAAATAATGATATTTATGGTATAATATCTTTATATTTGTAAAAAATGACTGTTATGAGTTATAGAATAGATATTTTTAAGGAGGTTAAATATGTGTGGGAGATATTATTTTGATGGGGATACCTATCGTTTAGTTGGTAGAGTGATTGAAGATTGTCAGTATGACTATGAAGAATATGAAAATGATTTTTATCCAGGAGATAATATTCCAGTATTAGCAGTTAAGAATGGAAAATTGACATTGACTCCTATGAAATGGGGATATTCAATGAATAATAGTTCTAAACGTGTGATAAATGCAAGATGTGAAACAGTATTGGAAAAGAAAATGTTTTCTCAAGATGCTTTAACACATCGTTGTCTTATTCCCGCTAAGGGATTCTATGAATGGGATAGTCATAAACATAAGGTTTCTTTTGAATCACAAAAAAACAGATATTTATTGATGGCAGGTATTTATCGTGTTAAAGAAAATGAGGTGACAATTATTACAACGATGGCTAATTCTTTAATGAAACCTATTCACTCAAGAATGCCATTAATGATTGATGAACAAGATATACAAAGATGGTTATATGATAATCAATATTTAGAAAGTTTTTTAACTTCTACAACTGATGATCTAAATATTGTTTCTGGACAAATACAAGAGTCATTATTTGGTGATGATGAATAAACTATAATGGTGATGTTTATGGCTTTACCTAATATGAATCCTTTAGTTATTGATCAATTGATAGTTGTTATGAGTAGTGTTTTTATGGATTGTTTTAGTGCGGATGAACAAGATGTAATTGGGAACTTTTTTGCAGCTTTAGGGAGTATGCTATCTTTAAATAGTTCATATATATTATTACAACAATCACAAAATGAAATATTGAATCAAGATGATAAGACTGAGGCGGATTCCCAATATGATTTATTAGAAAAAAGTATTGATAAAATGAAAGAAGAAATTGAGAAAATAAAAAATAATAAGCATTAAATTTGCTTTTTAGTCATTATTTTTCTATCATAACAACAAGGAGTGTGAAAGATATGTTAGAAGTAGGTATGAAAGCACCAGATTTTACATTATTAAATCAAAATGGAGAAGAAGTTTCTTTAAAGGATTATCGTGGAAAGAAAGTAATCTTATATTTTTATCCTAAAGACAATACTCCAGGATGTACAAAACAAGCTTGTGGCTTTGCTGAAAATTATCCACATTTTCAAGAAAAAGGCGCTGTTGTTTTAGGGGTTAGTAAAGATAGTGTGAAATCACATAAGAAATTTGAAGAAAAATATAATCTTCCTTTTACTATTTTATCAGATCCACAGTTAGAAGCTATTCAAGCTTATGATGTATGGAAAGAAAAGAATATGTATGGTAAAAAAGTAATGGGAGTTGTGAGAACAACTTATCTTATTAATGAAGAAGGGATTATTGAAAAGGCTTTTGGTAAAGTAAAGGCTGCTGATAATCCATTACAGATGTTAAATGAATTATAGGCCGAAAGGTCTTTTTCTTTTGGTTCATTTGTTATATACTATGGACATTGAGGTGAAGTTATGATTAAGTTAATTGCGACGGATATGGATGGAACATTTTTAGATTCTCATAAACAATTTGATAAAGAATTTATTGATGTTTTTTATCAGATGAAAGAAAAAGATATTAAATTTGTAGTTGCTAGTGGGAATCAATACTATCGTTTATATCAAAGGTTTTTACCTTTAAGTGAACATATGTATTTTGTGGCTGAAAATGGAAGTTATATAGCTAAAGGAACAACTGAATTGTACTGTAATATTATATCAAAAGAAGATGTAGAGAGAATTAAAGAGATTTTATCTAAAGAAGATAGAATATTTATGGTTTTGTGTGGAAGAAAAGGAGCTTATATTTTAAAGGAGCATTTTGAGTATCGTTTTGAAATCAAAAAATATTATTGTGCTTATACTTTTATTGATTCTTTTGATGATATTGATGATGATATTATGAAGATTGCTATTTATGATAAAGAACATCATATTAATATTGTATTGGATGATATAAAAGATCAGTTACCTAAAGATGTTAAGGTTGTAACTTCAGGTAATGAGTGGATGGATATTCAAAATAATGATATTCATAAAGGAATTGGAATTCAATTTTTACAAATGTTATATGATATTGCGCCAGAAGAATGTATGGCATTTGGTGATCAAATGAATGATTATGAAATGCTTCAACAAGTAAAATATGGTTATGCTATGAGTAATGCGGTTGAACCAATTAAACATGTTGCTTATGATGTTATTGGTTCTAATGATGAGCAAAGTGTTATTAGTAAAATAAAAGAGGTTATAGAGGGAGATTAAGATATGGGTGAGTTAAAGGTTGTTGCTATGGATATGGATGGAACGTTACTAACTGCAAGTCAAGATATTTTACCTTATACAAGGAAAGTGTTGATGCAATTACAACAACAAGGAGTATCTTTACTTTTGGCTAGTGGGAGAGATATTGATAGTTTACAAAAAATTGGACAGAAATTAAATTTATCTGATTATCCTCAAAGTGGATATATTTGTCTCAATGGATTAGAAATTTATGATTCACTTGGAAATCAACTTCATCAAGAAGAAAAACTGCAATTTAAAGATGCTGCTATTTTAGCTGATATGGCAAAGACTTATCATATTGATATGATTCTGTTTTTTAAAAATAGTCTTTATATTATGGATTTTGGTCAAACAGGCATAACAGAACATCATTTTATGACTTCAACTAAATATAAAGTTCAAGACATTAAAGAAATTCCTTTGTCTGAATTTGAAGATCTAAGAAAAGTTGCGTTTGTTCAAAAGGCATCTATTTTAAACGAAATATTACCAACATTACAACAAACTGCTCACCAACAATTTGATTTATGTAAAGTTGAACCTGATTGGGTAGAAATCAATCCTTATGGTTCACATAAAGGAGCAGCTTTACAAAAGTATGCAAGTATAAAAAATATTTCCATTGATCATATTATTGCATTTGGCAATGGTGAAAATGATATAGAAATGTTAAAAATAGCTGGTAAAGGTATTGCGATGGGAAATTCGTTTGAAAATGTAAAATATGTTGCTGATGATATATGTGAAGATAATGAACATGAAGGAATTGGATTATATTTACAAGAGTATCTAAAAAAGCAGATTTCAGAATAAACTGAAGTCTGTTTTTTTAAACAATCCCAATCTTTAAAATAATACTTCTGATATAATTAAAGAAATTGTTCCTAAAGCAATAAACACTAAAGCAACACCAACACGTTTTTTATAAGAATCCATTTTTTGCTGATCTTCTAAAGACATTATAGAAGGATAATTTCTTCTTCCCAATAAATAAAGAATAAGGTTGCTACTATTACGTCCCATTGTAAACAATCCCCAAAAATGAGGATGCTTGAAATGACGACTTTTGGCATCAATAATAGTCATACGAAAAATAGAATAACTGAGTTGAAAAGCTCCAAGTAAAACAATAAAAACAAATAAAATTTCATAATATTTCATGTGTATACCCCCCCTAAAATTTACGGATAATCTGATAAAAGAAAATTGTGATACTGATAATTGAAAGACTTAAAATACTAGCTAATAAAATCTTGTTTTCAGAAATTATTTGATTAAAAATAATCATAAAAATAAAAACAACAATATTTAATAAACCCATTATAATTAATTTTTTATTACTATTCACAATATCCGTACTTTCATTTAAATGTTCAATCATATCCTTATCTCCTTTTAATAAAACATCCAAACTCATCTGATAAAGATCACTCAATAAAATAACACTTATAATATCAGGATAAGAACGATTGTTTTCCCAATTTGATATTGTCTGTCTTGAAACATGTATTTCATCAGCAACTTCTTCTTGGGTTAAACCCTTTTGATTTCTAGCATCTCTTAGTTTCTCACCAATCTTCATAAAACCCCTCCTCGTTTCTCTTATCTTTCCATATTCTTGTATTTTTGTCTATCAAAAGTCTTTGACATTACCCAATTAATGATGTAAAAAATGTTTTGTTATTAAAAAAAGACACGTATTTGTGTCTATTGCCATTTCTGATAAAGTTTTTCAACTAATTGACAAGCTTGAATTGTTTTTTCTTTATTCATAACAGGACTTTCAATGAGACCTTTATTTAAACAATCATGAATGTGTTTTATTTCGTAAACAAATTCACTTTGATAAGGATAATCGAAGTATTGTGTTTCTTGACCATGAATATGAAGTTCTAATCCTTTAGATTTCCAAAAATAAGGAACAACGATATAACCTAATTCACCATAAAAAACGGCTTCATTTTTTAATTCGACATTCATTGCTATTGTAGCTGAAACAAGGATCTCATGATTTACTTTTAATTGAAAATTACAAATTTCATCAGCTTTAGTAGGACATTTTATACATGTACCATCGATATCTAAATCAGGCTGATCAAACAAATATTGTAATGATTCAATTGTATAAGTCGAACTACCATACAATGCGCCACCACCTAATGTTAAATCATACATCCAATGATCATAATCAAAACGACCAGGGAAGCCTGCTTTATATTCAATATATTTCACTTTTCCAATAATATTGTTATTGATGAGTTCTTTAACTTTCTTTGTTGTAGGTAAAAACACACATTTTTGTGCTTCCATTAAAAAACAGTTCTGTTTTTTAGCTAATTCAAATAATTCAATAGCTTCTAAACTATGTAATACAAATGGTTTTTCCATCACCACATGTTTATGATGTAATAAGGCTTTTCGACAATCACGATAATGTAATCCATTGACTGTTGGAATATAGATTACATCAATATTGTCATCTTCAAACAATTCATCATAACTTCCATAATAATTATCAATATTTAATCTCTCTGCAGCAATTTTTGCTTTTTCTAAGGAACGTGATGCAATAGCTTGAACATAGCCATCTCCACTTTCACGAATCCCTGCAACAAAACGATCAACAATTGAAGCTGTACTTAATATACCATAACGTATCATATTTATCACCCACTCCATTATAACATAAAAAAGTTACTTTTCATTTGACAAATCTTATTTTATAGTTTAAAATGAACAGTGTTCAGTTTGGTGGTGATAAGATGAATAAAATTGTAACTTCAAAAGAAGATATCTTAAAGGCTAGTCGTGAAATAGCTTCTAAGGATGGTTTACAATCAATCAATATGCGAAATGTTGCAAAACATTGTGGTGTGGCAGTAGGTTCGATTTATAATTATTTTCCTTCAAAGGCTGATTTAATTATTGCGACAGTTGAAGATATTTGGAAATCATTTTTTCATATGGGTGATGACTTATACTTTAAGCACTTTAATGATTGTGTTGACTGGTTATTTACAACAATTCAACGAGGTACGAAGCAATATCCAGGATTCTTTATTGCTCATGCACAGGGTTTTCAATCTTCTGATGTGAAACAAGGTAGAGAAGTCATGGAAGAATATTTTAAACATATTCAAAGAAGTTTGTTGATGGTTTTAAATCAAGATCAACAAGTCAAGCAAGATGTTTTTAATGATGATTATACAAAAGAAGATTTTATTCAATTTGTATTTGTGAATATAATGAATTTATTATCACAACAACAACCATCTTGTCATATCTTACTAGAGACAATACAAAGAGTTATTTATTAACCCACTTAGGCTGTGGGTTTATTTATGAATTAAAATGAACATTGTTCATTATGGAGGATGATATGAAAGTACAAAAGAAAAATCTATTAATTTTAGCAGGTATAGTATGGTCTATTGCAGGTTTTAATATCTTAAAAATAGGGATTGAAGCCTATGTATCATATGTAAGTTTGCTTAATTTAGTGTTGTCATTGGTTATTTATATAATTTTTATGAAGTTTGTTTTTTCTAAGATGGTTAATAAACATACTAAAAGAATTGTTTCTTATGAAGAAGAATTACAACTCTTTATTAAGTTTTTTGATCAACAAGCTTTTTGTATTATGGCATTTATGATGAGTGTAGGTGTTAGTTTAAGAGTTTTTCACTTAGTTCCAGAAATATTTATTGCCGTGTTTTATAGTGGACTTGGTGGAGCGTTACTTTGTGCTGGCATATTGTTTTTTATCAGTTTTTATCAAAATATAAAGGAGGAAGTTTAAATGCAAGCAATTATGGAAACTGGTTTTGATATTATTTATTTAGCAACGGTTATCACGTTAGGAATTTTGATGATTAAAGGAAATCGTGGGAATCGTCAATACTTACTGTTTGGAATTATGGCAGTTACTTTGGGATTAGGTGATTCATTTCATCTAGTTCCTCGTGCTATTGCTTTATGCACAACAGGATTGCAAGATTACACTGTCGCTTTAGGTATTGGGAAGTGGATTACTTCCATAACAATGACAATTTTCTATGTGATTTTATATTATGTTTGGCGATTACGTTATCATGTAGAGGGTAGAAATGAATTAACAATTGTTATGTATATTTTAGCAGCACTACGAATTGCTTTATGTATGTTCCCACAAAATGCATGGACAAGTGTGAATGCACCATTGTCTTGGGGAATTTATCGTAATATTCCTTTTGCATTAATGGGATTAATGGTTATTATTTTATTTTATCAAAGTAGTCGACAAAAACAAGATAAAGCATTCTATAACATGTGGTTAACTATTGTTTTAAGTTTTGCTTTCTATATTCCAGTTGTTTTATTTGCTGATACTATTCCAATGGTAGGAATGTTAATGATTCCAAAAACTTGTGCATATGTGTGGACAGTTTGGTTAGGTTATAGTGATATGAAAAAAGTTCAAAGATAAATATGTTTATGTGAAATTATGTGAAGTAGAAAATAAAAAAGAAATTTGCCCTCTTACTCTCGTATATAGAAGTAGGAGGGCTTTTTTATGATAATGAAAAGAAAGAAAATTGTTGATTTTAAAAATGATGTTTTGTTCAAGTATACCTTAAGAGATGATCAAGATCCTGATTCTATCTATCTCCTTAAACTCATCATTGAAAACATCGCTGGCATTGACTGCCATTCACTCAAGGTCTTGAATCCTGATCTCAATCCTCAGCATGTCGAAGATAAGGATATGATTCTGGATATCAGAGTCACCAATGAAGATGGTGAAATCTGTGATGTCGAAATGCAGAATTCATCACTTGACCAGGAGCAGTATCAAAGGTTCCAGATCTATGGAGCAAGACTACTCGTAGAACAGCAAAAGAGAGGTGATGACTATGTCACCAACATTCATCATGTGTTTCAGCTGATATTCATCGATGACCTGGATAAGGACAACCTGGTACTGATAGACAGGTATGTCAGTCAGAATGAATCAGGGAATCAGGAGAAACATAACTTGATCACGAGAATCTACATATATCTACCCTATATCAATATCCTAAAGAAGGAAAAGGGATTAGAGAACTTCAATGAACTAGAAACAGCGATCTACATATTTAAAAATGGAATCGATGATGATATAATGAAGTTAAAGAAGAAGGTGGTGGATATCATGGAGAAGAAGGCAGATGATTTTAATGAAGATATGATTCTACAGGACATGGCATTCAACCGTGATTTAAACAAGCGAGCAAGACAGGCAAGAATGAAAAGAGAACGTGACGAAGGGAAAGAAGAAGGGCTGCAAGAGGGATTGGCTGAAGGGAAAAAGCTTGGACTAACTGAAGGTACAAAGTTTGGTAAAAGAGATTTCGTATTAAAATTGTTTACCAAGACATATCCACAAGCTGAAACAGGATTTCTGGAAAATCTATCCGTAGAGCAGTACGAAAAGATATTTGACTTACTTATTGAAAAAGCAAGTCTAGAAAAGATATATGAAGCTGCAGATTGTATAAAAGAGTAAACTTGGAATAAAAAGGAAGTTTTTAGTAAAAGAGACTTCCTTTTTCATATCTTGATATTTTTATGATTATAAAATGTTTTTTTTATATAATAAATGAAGGAGGAAAAGATATGGATAAAAAAATAGTTTTTTTTGATATTGATGGAACACTTGTCAATGTACCTCATGGGCTGATGCATCCTACTCAAAAGACAAAAGATGCATTAATAGAATTTAAAAAACAAGGGCATAAGATTGTTATTGCAACAGCGCGAGGTGAAGTTCCACAAAGTGTGAAAGATATTGAATTTGATGGATATATTTGCAATGATGGACATTATATTCGTTTTGATAATGTCGTACTTATAGATGATATTATGAGTACAGCACAAATTCAAAAACAAATGGATGTATACAGGAAATATAATGGGCGCTCTATGTATAATGGACATGATGGGCAGTGGTGTGCATTCTTAGATGATGAATTAATAATTAAGCATCGTGAAATGTTTCAAGGTACTTCGAAAAGACCAATAGGAGTAATAGAAAACTTTACAGCACAAGATGTGAAAGCTATAAGCTGTTGTGTTTTATTTGAAAATGCTGATGATTTATGGAATGCATACCATGAATTGGAAGATGAGTTTACTATGATTCCTTATGCAACAGGACTTATTCGTATGGATGTTTATAATAAGGGATTTACTAAAGGAACTGCATGTGCTTATCTTTATCAAAAGTTAGGTATTGATTATGAAAATACTTATGCGTTTGGGGATGGAGTTAATGATATAGAGATGTTTCAATTGGTTAAACATGGTATAGCTATGGGAAATGCAGTTCAAGAACTAAAAAATATAGCAAGTGATATAACAAAGAGTGTAGATGACGATGGGATAGCTGCTGCTTTTGTTAAACACTTTCAGATAGGAGAATAGAAATATGGCAACCATACAAGTTAACTTTTTTTCTCAATCATTAATGCGTACAGTTACATTTCAAGCGATTTTACCAGTTGATAAAGTTTTAAAATGTCAGCAGAAAATCAAACCATATAAAACCCTTTATTTATTACATGGTATTTTTGGTGACCAAACAGATTGGTTAGTGGGGACACGTATTCAAAGATGGGCACAAGACCATAATTTAGCTGTTATTATGCCTGCTGGTGAAAATAAATTTTATGTAGATAATGAAAACTCACATGAATATTTTTCAAAGTTTATTGGTGAAGAACTTGTTGAGATGACACGTCGCATGTTTCCATTATCAAAGAAACGAGAAGATACTTTTATAGCGGGATTATCAATGGGAGGATATGGGGCAATCATTAATGGTTTGAAATATCATGAAACATTTGGATATGTAGCTGGGTTATCTTCAGCACTTATATTAAATATGGTTATTCATTCTACTGATGGAGATGATATTCCTTATATGAATAAGCGTAGTTATTTAACAAGTGTATTTGGGAATATTGATCATTTACGAGGAAGTGACAAAGATTATAAAGCCTTAGTATTCAAGTTAAAAAAAGAAAAGGCTAATTTTCCACAAATTTATATGGCTTGTGGTACAGAAGATTTTCTATTAAAAGCAAATCAAGACTATTATGAATTTCTAGTAAAAGAAGGAATTGAGGTCACTTACGAAGAAGGACCAGGATCGCATACTTGGGATTTTTGGGATAGATATATACAAAAAGTATTAGAATGGTTACCACTTGATAATCAAGAAGAAGGATTAAGTAGTGGACATGTTGATTAAATTATATAAGAATGTCTAAAAGTCTTTAGACATATAAGAAAATTGTTTATAATGGATAAGAGAGAGTGATAAAAATGAAAGCAATTATAGGAATAACATGTAGTGAAAAATATGAAGAAGGACGTTGTATTCAATTTGTTAATCAAGAATATATTGAAGCAATAGAAAAGGCAGGTGGGATACCTTTACTATTACCAATATCAGAATCAAAAGAAGTCGTAGAAGAACAATTAGAAAGAATAGATGGTTTACTAATACCTGGGGGTTATGATGTTAATCCATTATTCTATCATGAAAGCTGTCAATTTGAATTAGATATTTCTGATTCAAAAAGAGACTATTATGAAATACAATTACTAAAACTTTGTTCCCAAAAGAACATACCAATCCTAGGAATATGCAGAGGTTTACAAATTATCAATGTTGCTTTTGGAGGAACTTTATATCAAGATAATCAAATGGCTAGTGAATATGTATTTCAACATCAACAAAAAGAAAGACGAGAATTTCCAACACATAGTATAAGAATTAATAAAGATTCATTTCTAGCACCAATATTTAATGATAAAACATTTGTTAATAGTATGCATCATCAATCTATAAAAAAATTAGCAGAAGATTTTAGAGTTGTTGCAAGAAGTGAAGATAGTATTATTGAAGCTATTCAACATAATTTCTTAAAAATCTATGGTGTTCAATTTCATCCAGAATGTATGATCAGAGATGAAAAGATGCAAAAAATATTTGATATTTTTGTTTATCAATGTAATTACAAGAAGTAAAGCTAATAAATATTGGCTTTATTTTTTTGTTAAAATAAATTATTAGCCGTATTTTGTTTCATAAAAGGAAAGATTTTCTTAAAACCGCATGAATCACAAAAAGTTGAATTTGTAATTACAGAAGATATGTTACGTTTTGTGAGAAAAGATATGAAGTTCGCTAGTGAAGAAGGAGACTTTGAAATCTTTATTGGAAAAGACAGTTTAACAGAAAATAAAGATACATTTGTATTGAAAAAATAATGAAATTGCTCTATTTTGAAAAAATAGAGTTTTTTCATTATTTTAAAAGAAAAACGAGAAATAAATGCGTATATATATAATAGAAGGGCATTGAATAAAATTTGCTTTATGCTATTATATTGTTGAACATACCTCATATGAATATCAAAGCTTTGAACTATAAAAAGGGAGGTATGCAGAATGTTGAATTGTAAAGCTGATCCAACTTTAAAAGATTATTTCAGGGATAAAGTTCATTTTGCTGATTTTTTGAATGGTATCTATTTCTCTGG
>NZ_SMCQ01000013.1 GCF_004343035.1 Longibaculum muris | reverse complement strand
AAAAGAATAGCTTAAGTTTTTGGAAACAATAAAAATATTTGTCATAAACTAGAACAAGGAGGAATAAAAAAATGAAAAAGCTATTGAAGATTTTGGTATCTATCATGGTTTGTCTGGTGATTGTTGGCTGTCAAAAAAAGGATGATGTCAAATTAAATGTATCTGTTGAAAAAGATGTGGTTAATGTTGGTGATGTTTTTGGCGGTAATATTGATTTTGAACCAAAAGATAAGATTGATAATTATCAGTTTGGACTTGAATATAATGATGAATTATTAGAATTTAATTCTGATGATAATACTTTAAAAGCTTTAAAAGCTGGCGAAACAGATATTCAATTTTATGCAGTTAATAAAAAGTCAAATGAAAAATTCTATAGTAATAAAGTCAATATTACAATTAAAGATAAAATCACTTCCATAAGTGCTACTTATAAAGGGAAAACTGATGATGGAACATTTATTGATAATACTTCATTAATATCAGTTGTTGGTGTGTCTGAAAATGGAACTAAAGTTGATTTAAAGGGATGGAAAGTTGAAAATCCAGGGGCTTTGAAAACAGATCAAACATCAACATTTAAAATTAAATATAATGAATTATCATGTGACTTAAAGATTAAATGTACAACTTTATCAAAGAAAAAATATAAATCCCAATGTCACTCTATCGGGTATAATGAATTGGCTAGAAATGGAAATAAGCATAAAGGAGAACTTATGAAATTTACTGGTCGTATTATTCAAATTAATGATATTTCTGGTGGTAAGGGTGCTCAGATGAGAATAGCAACCAAAGGAAATTATGAAAATGTTATTTTAGTTGGATACATTTATAAAGATAATCAAAGTCGATTCTTAGAAAAAGATAAGGTCACTGTCTATGGTGAATGCAATGGCTTATATACTTATACATCGACTATGGGAGCACATATTACAGTCCCTAGCTGTAATGCAGAATATATAGATATGAATTAACCTTAAAAAATCCTTGTTTTCAATTCAAGGATTTTTTTAAAACATAGGAATCACATAAATTCGAAAAGCGAGTGACAAAGAAAAAAGAATAAGCGTTATAATAATATTGTTTAAACGATAATTCATCATGCTTTTTATATTAAAATTTTGTTCAATATAAAAAGTAATCAAGGTAACATAAATTGAAATATGGATACAAACAATATTTAAGATAAAACATATAGCTATTTCTAAAATCATTTCTACACACAATAAAACAATTAGTACAAAAGAAACAGGAATATGAGAAAAAACATAGACAAATGAAAATGATAATTGTAGCCCTTTTAAAAATAATAAAAACAATAAACCGACATGTCCAAAATAGCTCGAACTCAGATATGTACATATCAATATATAAACACCACTTTGAATCACATATTGCTGATACTGATTTTGATATCCTTCACAATTGAGATAAAATAAATTTTGAAAAAAATCTTTTATATCTTGATTCGCTAATGAATATTGAAAAAAGCCAAAAAGAAAACCACCAACAAAAACCGTACTCATCAAAATAAGAATATATTTCTTATGATTAATAAAACGACGTAAAAAAACACTCATGATTGTATCACCTCTTTGATAAATCATATGAGCGTTTTTTGAGTTTATTCATTATTTTTCAAATATTTCTTTTGAATAGTTTCTTCCTTGATTAAAGAAGAAGCTTTCATCACCTTAATACCAGGCAAAGTTTCATTCAGTTGATGAATAATTTGATCAGTTGAATTAACTTGTTTTTTTGTTAATTCTTGCTTTGTATCAAATAAAGAAATCTGTTCATTGAGTTCATTTTGATGAATAACGTTATTTAAACTCACACCTACTAATCGCAACATTTCACCTTGGTAGATATTTTCAAATAGTAATAATGCACTTGCATAGATTGTTTCAAAATCATTTGTGTAATGATCGAGAATCATTTGTTTCGTTCGACTTTTTTCTCTAGTATATTTAAGAGTAATAGAGATGGAATTAGAGACAAGTTGTCTTTTTTGAGCACGTAATGAGACTTCATTTGATAATTGACGAAACATGGATTTTATAAATTCTTCATCATTACTGTCTCTTTCAAAAGTCGTTGAATTACCCACTGATTTCAATTCATTTTTTGTATAATTGATTTTTGAAAAATCCTTACCATTAGCTTTTTGATAAAAAAGTAATGCATTTTTACCAAAAATAGAACGTGTTTTTTCATAGTTTTCTCTTTTGGCTAAGTCACCTATTGTTTCTATACCTAATTGATGTAATTTTGGAGCGGTTTTCTTGCCAATCCCAAACATACTTTCAATTGGTAAAGGCCAAATGATATCTTTATAATTCTTATTTGTTATCATTGTTATCCCCATTGGTTTTTTCATATCACTAGCCATCTTGGCTAAAAATTTATTAGGCGCTATTCCGATAGAACATTGAAGATGTAATTGTTCGTTTACTGTCTTTTGAATGAGTGTTGCTATTTCTATAGGAGAGAAAGAATGCTGCTTAATATAATCGGTCATATCAACATAACATTCATCAATACTAGCAACTTCTAATTTCTTAGAAAACGTAGCAACAATATTGAAAAATTGTTGGGATAGTGTTTTATATAAAGCAAAATGTGGATGAACAACGATAAGATGTGAGCATAGTTCTTTAGCCTTAAACAAAGGCATTGCAGAGTGAATTCCATAGGCTCTTGCTTCATAAGAAGCCGTTGTAATTATACTACGTCTTGACTCACGGCATATCACTACAGGTTTTCCTTTCAGTGATGGATTAACAGATATTTCTGCGCTAGCAAAGAACGCATTTAAATCAATATGAAATATAATCTGCATAACCATCACCACCTTGTCTTTATACTATTTTAACATATAATTTTTATAATTATAAAGACTTTCTTTTTTAACATTGTCAGTTTTGTGTGCTAATCTTAATTTATCAGCAATCATTGCAATGAATTCAGAGTTTGTAGGTTTAGCTTTGACAGCTGAAACAGTATATCCAAAAATATCATCAATTGCATCAGTATTTCCACGATTCCAAGCAACTTCAATAGCATGTCTAATCGCTCTTTCCACACGTGAAGAAGTCGTATTATACATTCTTGCAATATCTGGATAAAGAACTTTTGTAACTTGTCCTAATATTTCAATATTGTAATAAGTTGTTAAAATGGCAGTTCTTAAATACATATATCCTTTTATATGAGCTGGAATTCCAACTTCATGTAATATTTCAGTAATTTCATTTTCGATTTTTACTTTTTTGTATTTTTCTGATTCATCTTTATTTAACAATTGATCATGTTTTTGTTGATCACTTGTTGTAATGTAAAGTGCCGATTGCACAAAATGTTGCATATCAAATGGATATTTGAAGCAATAATCAACAGCTAAGTTTTCTAACATATCACAAACCATTTGATTAGTAAATTGTGTTATACAAATCACTTTACCATAACTTTTTTTATTCATTTCTTTTAATCTATTGAGAACTCCTAAACCATCAATTTCAGAAAGCATTAAATCAATAACTAATAAATCACAAGATCTTTGATTTAAGAAATTCAAACAATCTGTTCCATTATTTGCAGTTCCAATAATTTCAAAACGGTTTGTTTTTTCTAAATTCATTTTTACATTTTCCAATAATTCTTGTTGATCTATAGCAATAAAAGTTTTCATTTTTCCAATTTCCCCTTTCGATTTATTCTCATCAGCAAATTTATTATATATGTGTCAAAATAAGATTCCTAGTCTAAAATGAAAAATAATAGTCTCAAAAGAAAAGATATAAGGATTCGTCATTTTTTTCACTGCCTTTTTCGACAATATTTCTTATGAAATGTCTAGTTATGTTGAAATTAGAAAAAGGAATCAGTGATGATTCCTTCCCTATTTGTCGTTTTCGAGCATCCAATCAATATATAAACCATAACCTTGATGAACATTGTTGACATCAACATGAGTAACACAACCTACTAATTTTCCATTTTGTATAATAGGTGAACCACTCATTCCTTGAATAATACCATTTGTTAAAGAAAGAATTTTCTTATCTGTAATTTCGAAAGTAATTCCTTTAATAGACGGTTCATTTTGTTTTTTGAGCTTAGTAATTTTTATTGGACATTTCATTAAGGTATGACCATCAAGTACCGTTAAAAAATAAGCTTCACCTTTTTCAACTTCATCTATTGAAGCTGTTGAAATAACTTTTTTATCACTTGGTAAGTCTTGATAATCACCATAGATACCATAATTGTTGTTATCAAAAATAGTTCCAATTTGAATTGAACCAATATCTGCAACTTTTTCACCAGGAGTTCCATTTTGTGAAGGGTGAACTTTTTTTACATAGGAATTATAGATACTACCCTCTTTAATAATAACATCACTTGAGAGTGAAACATCGCACATAAGATGTCCTAAAGCTCCAAAATGGCGTGTTTGAGGATTATAGTAAGTCATTGTTCCAATTCCTGTTAAACCATCTTGCACATAGAGCCCGGTAGTAAACTGTCCGTTATTTTCTTGGAATTTCAATTCTTTTTTGACTTCTTTTTGATGACGTTTGATTGTCAATGTAATCGTCTGTTTATCTTCAATTTCTTTTTCAACGCGATCCATTAAAAGTGATATCGAATCAACATGTTCTCCATTAACAGCAACAATTAAATCACCTGATAAGTAACCATCATTAGCCGGATTATATTTTTTATTGTCAATAGAAATCTCATATGTTCCGCTAATCATGACACCATCATAATCAAGCTCTATCCCAATCGATTGTCCACCTAAAATAACTTCAGCTGCAAAAACTTGACTTGGAAAAAGCAAGCAAACGACAACCATGAGTGTAATACTTAACTTTTTATAAAGCAAAGCATATACACCTCCTTGTAACCATTTTTGATTACATTTTAGTTTGGCATATATGCTTGTGATTATACATTTAATAATTTTTTAGCGTTTTCAATAGCTTCTTGTGTAATGCTTTCTCCCGATAGCATTTTCGCAATTTCTAAAACACGTTCTTCTTGATCTAAACGATGAATTGAAGCAATTGTTTGAGTATCCTGACTATTCTTTTCAATACTATATTGATGATGAGCAAGACATGCAACTTGTGGTAAGTGTGTAATACAAATGACTTGCATATTTTGTGCTAAACGACGCATTTTTTCACCAATACTTGTTGCTACTTTACCACTGACTCCTGTATCAACTTCATCAAAAACAATAGTTTCAACCAATCCATATTGTAAAATAACAATTTTAATTGCCAACATAATTCGTGAAATTTCTCCACCACTGGCACTTTCATTTAATAAACTTAAATCTTGACCACTATTTATAGAAACCATAAATTTTATTTTATCAATCCCTAATTTTGTTAATTTTGTTTTTTCAAATTGAACTTTAAAAACAGCTTTATCTAAATACATTTCTTTTAATTCTTTTTGAATATCTTTTTCAAATTGTTTGGCATATTGAAAGCGAATCTGAGAAATCGTTTCTGCTTTTAAAGTAGCGTCTTTTTTTAAGTGGCTGATTTGTTCTTGTAATGAAGCGATATATTCATCACGATGATTAATCGTATCTATTTTTTCACTTAATTCTTGGCGATATTCTTGAATACGTTCCATCGTAAATCCATATTTACGTTTCAAACGATTAATCTTGTATAAAGTTTCTTGTAGTTCATTGAATCTATATTCATCAAATTGAAAATCATGATAGATTTCCATAATATTCTCATATTCATCCATTAAGTTATAATAATGATTGTAAAGCTGATCATAAGAATCTTGAAATTCTTCATATGAACTTAATGTTTGAAATGCAGATAAGGCATCTTTGAATTGTGGTAATACACCTTGAGAATGATTCATATACTGTGAAAATGTTTGTATACTTTCATTAATTTTTTCAAAATTTTGAAGCTTTTTTAATTCTTCTTCCATTTCATCTACTTCATCATCAGTATATGTTAATTCATCAATTTCATTCAATTGAGCTGTTAAAAAATCTAGTTGTTCATCACTCATATCTTCTTCTATTGCATTTTCTAACTGTTCATTCATATGAACATATTCTAAAAAAATATTTTGGTAATCTACTAATATATTTTCTAAATCTTTTTTAGCAAATTCATCTAAAAGTAAAATATGATTTTTTTCTTCAAATAATTTTTGAGTTTCAAATTGAGAATGAATATCAAGAAAATAAGGTGTTAAAAGTTTTAAAGCATTATTTGATGAACTTTGATAATTAATTTTAACATTACTTTTTCCAGATTGTAATATTTCTTTTGTAATAACGAATTGCTCATCAGCTTCAATATGTAATTCTTCACATAATGCTTCCAAAGCCGGTGACATATTTACTTCAAAAATCCCTTCAATAACCGCTTTAGGCGCATTTTTCCTAATGAGGCTAGCTTTAGAACGATTTCCACAAAGTTGATTTAAGGCATCAATAATTATTGATTTTCCAGCTCCTGTTTCACCAGTTAAAACACTCATCCCATCATCGAAATCAACCCGCATTTTATCTATAATCACAAATGAAGAAATATATAGACTCTTAAGCATCCTTATCACCTATCCTTTAAAATGAATATGAGCTTGATTGACAATATCTACAATATCAACATCAATATCACAATCAACTTGATTTTTAAAACATCCTAAAAATTCAATATTCCCAACACCACCAGTGATTGGTGAATAATCTAAACCTTGTAAAGAAAATCCTGCATCATGTGCATAACTGATAACTTCCTTGATAACTCTCTGATGAATCAAAGGATCACTCACAATCCCATGTTTTCCAACATCATCTTTTCCTGCTTCAAACTGAGGTTTGATAAGTGCAACAACATAACCATCTTTTTTCAAAATATCTTTGAGAGGTTTAAAGATATGTTTTAGTGAAATAAAAGAAACATCAATACTGGCAAATTCAGGTTGTCCATGAGTAAACATATCTAAAGTTGCATATCTGAAATTTGTTTGTTCCATGACATGAACGCGCTCATCGTTGCGCAATTTCCATACCAACTGATTTGTTCCAACATCTAGAGCATAAACTTCTTTCACTCCATTTTGGAGACCACAATCGGTAAACCCACCTGTTGATGATCCTATATCTAACATGAAAAGATTATGTAAATCTAAATGAAACACTTTAATCGCTTTTTCTAATTTTAGTCCACCACGAGAAACATAAGCTAATTTTTCGCCTTTAATATACAAATGTGAATCAACAGGTATTTTTGTCCCAGGCTTATCAATATAATCATAATCATCACGAACAATTCCTGCCATAATTGCTCGTTTTGCTTTTTCACGAGAATCAAACAAGCCTTGTTCAACACACAAAACATCAACTCTTTCTTTCTTCACGGCATTTCTCCTTTGTTAATGTTAATAAATCATCTATTGCTATATGTTCATGTTTTAACAGAGTTTCAATATCACCTTGAGGTGTATAATGATCATCAATACCCATGCAATCAATTGACATATAACGATGTTTTAAAGCATAATATTGACAAATAAGTGATCCTAATGAACCAGTCATTAAATCAGTTTCATAAATAATTAAAGATTGATGATTTTCATACAATTCATCTAACATTGCAAAATCAAGTGGTTTTATAAATCGTGCATTAATTAAGTTAACAGGTAACTGGTTGTTTTCAATCATTGCTTTAACTTTATAGACTTTTGCATCATATGTGACAATTGTTAAATGATAATCTGGATTATCAATAATTTTCTCCCAAGTTCCGATTTGTAATGTTTCTGACGTATCAACTTGACAATCTTCAACACTTCCTTTAGGAAATCTTAGAATGTATGGATGATCAAATTGTTTCATGGCAGTATTAACCATTGCTTTTGCTTCATAGGCATCCTTTGGCGTCATGATAGTAAGATGTGGGATAGATGACAAGAAACTGATATCAAATACACCATGATGTGTTTCCCCATCAGATCCTACAAGTCCGCTACGATCAACTCCAATTAAACAAGGTAAATCCATACGTGCAATATCATGATTAATTTGATCATAAGCACGTTGTAAAAATGATGAATAAACTGTAATATATGGCTTTTTCCCACCATTAGATAAACCAGCAGCAAAAGTCATAGCATGTTCTTCTGCTATCCCAACATCAAAACTACGATTTGGATATTTTTTAAAAATATCTCCTAAACAACTTCCTGAAATCATTGCTGGTGTAATCACAACAATATCTTCATCTTCATCCATCAACTTTTCAACTTGTGATGATATAATAGCACTCCAGCTTTTTATGTTTCCTTTAGACTTTAAAATACCTTCTTTATAATCAAATGGTGGAACACCATGATATACCCCATAACGATCATTTTCTGCTAAAACATATCCTTTTCCTTTTTTTGTATGAACATGAACAACCACACTATGATCCATTTCTCTTGCAAGAATCAATGCATTGATTAAATCATGAAAATCATGGCCATTGACAGGTCCTATGTAATCTAAACCAAATTCACCAAAAATATTATCATCAATCACATTTTCTTTAATATGATCTTTAATCTTTTTTGTCATATGATAAATTTTTCGACCAGTCTTTGACTTATTTAAAAAACTAATATAGTTATTCTTAGCATTTTTATACTGAGTAGATATACGTATTTCTGAAAAGAAATTACTCAATCCACCGACATTTTTAGAAATTGACATATCATTATCATTTAAAATAACAATAACTTTAGAATCAATAGAGCCTAGATAATTTAAAGCTTCAAATGATTCCCCACTCATAATTGCGGCATCACCAACTACACAAATGATTTCATTTGTTTCATGATTCAAATCACGAGCAACAGCCATCCCAATTCCACCAGATAAAGCGGTAGAAGAATGTCCGGCTTCCCAGGCATCATGTTCACTTTCATTACGTTTTTGAAAACCACTTAAACCATTAAATTGACGCAACGTTGCAAAATCATTTACTCTGCCGGTTAAAATTTTATGAACATAAGATTGATGACCAACATCAAAAATAATCTTATCAATTGGTGAATTAAAGACATAATGCAAAGCAATAGTCAACTCCACAACCCCTAAATTACTTGAAAAATGGCCACCTGTATGTGATACGTTTTGAATAATAAATTCCCTTATATCCGCTGCCAATGCTTCCATTTCATCAACATTTAATTGTTTTAAAAAATCAGGATTTTTAATCTTTTCAAGATTCATTTAATTCACCCTTTTCAAAATAACAGTTAATATTTGTAAAATTAAACCATGGTTAATTCGCATTGAATAAACATTTTCATAACAGTTTTGAAATAGTTCTTCAACTTTTTTTTGCGATTCCTCAATTCCAAGAAGTGTCACATAAGTTGATTTATGATTATCCAAATCACTTCCTACTTTCTTCCCTAGTTTTTCTTCCTCACCAACAACATCTAAAATATCATCCTGAATTTGAAATGCTAAACCTAAATCAAATCCAATTTGTGTCCAATACTGATAATCGTCTTTTTTCGCAATCAAAGCAGCAAGTTGCATACTAACAGCAATCAACTCACCAGTTTTATGATGATGGATATCTTGTAATTGTTGTAAAGATGCATTTTGATTTTCAAAAGCTAAATCTTGTTGTTGACCATAAATCATGCCATTAACACCACTTGCTTCATATAAACGTGTCATAATAGCTACTTTTAAATCATTATCTATTGACATATTTAAAATTGTATTAACACTTAAATTCAATAAAGCATCTCCTGCCAAAATAGCAGTGGCTTCATCAAATTGTTTATGACAAGTTGGTCTCCCACGTCTTAAATCATCATTATCCATACCAGGTAAATCATCATGAATCAATGAATATGTATGAATCATTTCAATTGCACATGCAATATCTAAATATGCATGATAATCCATTTGATAAGCCTTAAGCACATAAATAAACAAAAGTGGTCTCAGTCTTTTTCCTGGTGCTAACAATGAATAGGTCATCGCTTCTTTGACTTTTCCTTCTTTAACTGAAGAAAGTAATTTTAATAGTTGTTGATTGATTTCCTCTTTTAATTGATCCATAGTTATTCCTCACTTTGAAAATCTTTAAGTTGACCATTTTCATAAATTTGTGCAACTTTTTCTTGAATGTTTTTTAATTTGTTATCACAATATTGAGACAATTCAATTCCTTCCTGGAAAAGAGCTAAACTATCTTCTAAAGGAATTTCATTACTTTCTAATTTTGCTACAATTTTCTCTAAACGAGTTATTGCTTTTTCATATGTCATATCTTCCATAATGTCACCTACTTTATTTCTGCTTTTTTTATCCCATCGACCATTTGAATATCAACAATTTCACCCTGATGTAAATCATGAATAGATTGAATGACTTGGTTATTCTTTTTGACTAATGAATAGCCTCTATGCATCACTTTTAAAGGGCTTAAAGCATCTAGTTGAGCAATTATCTTTTTTAAATGATAATTTTTATTTTGAAGATGAAAATTCATTTTTTGAATAAGTTCATCTTGATAGCTTTTAAGCTGTTGATACATAGACATATCAAACATTTTAAATTGATAAGATAATTGATCTTGAAGATTGGTTAATCTTAATATTTCATGTGAATATAACACTTCAGGATTAGATAAATAATAAGATTTTTTAAGTCGTTGAAGTGTTTGTTCTTGTAATGCTAAATAATGTTTCATTTTATAAATTAACTGTTGTTGTAAAGCTGCACAGTGAGATTTCATTTCTAATTGATCTGGAGTTGCTTTAACCGCCGCTGCCGTTGGAGTAGCACCACGATAATCACTTACAAAGTCACAGATTGTAAAATCTGTTTCATGTCCAATACCAGTAATAATTGGGGTTGTGCATTCAAACACACAGCGAACTAACGCTTCCTCATTAAAATTCCATAAATCTTCAATTGAACCACCACCTCGAGCTAAAATAATGGTATCAAAATGAAGGGTATCTACTTTTTTCAAGGTTTCTATAATCTTTATATAAGCTTCTTTTCCTTGAACAGGAATTGGAAAAACAATCACTTTTGTAAAAGGAAATCTCAAATGAATTGTTCTGACAACATCTTGAACTGCTGCCCCTTGTTTGGCTGATAAGACAGCAATGCTTCTAGGAAAAGATGGAATATCTTTTTTATGACATTCATCAAATAATCCTTCTTTTGCTAATTTATCCTTTAATGCAACAAATTGAATATATAATTGTCCAATTCCATCAGGTTCAATCGATTGTACATATAGCTGATATTGACCCGATGCTTCATAAACTGAAACACTAGCACGAATCAAAACCTGTTGTCCATTTTCAATATCAAATTTTAATTTTTTTGCTTGAGAAGCAAACATAATTGCACTTATACGTGAATGTTCATCTTTCAGTGTGAAATAAAGATGACCACTGGGATGTGGTCTATAATTAGAAATTTCACCTTTGATATAGACGTTTGCTAAAGCAGCATCTTGTCCCATCTTTGCTTTAATATACTTATTTAAAGCAAGTACACTAATATATTGTCTTTCCATTAGATAACTTGACTTAAAACACCATTAATAAACTTATAAGAATCATCATCACAGAATTTTTTCGCATTAATAACTGCTTCATTAATAACGATTGTTTTTGGTAATTCTGATTCTAATAATTCACATGTTGCAATTAAAAGAATAGCTCTTTCCATGACACTTAATCTTGTAAAAGTCCATCCTTTTTTCAAATGCTTTTCAATTAAATCCTGATAAGATTTTCTATTTTGAACAGTTTTCTCAACTAACCATTTTGCAAATTCCATTGATTCCTGACTCTTTGTTAGGGTTTCATTTTCACTTAAAAAATGATAAATATCTTCAAGCGAAGATTCCACCAATAAATTCTGATAAATACCAATTGTTGCAGTTTCTCTCGCTATTTGTCTACGTGTTTTTTCCATAAACCTTATTTTGCCTCCACACTCTTTAAATTAAACCTATTTTACCATAAATACTACAAAAAATAAACAAAAGAAAAGTAAGAATAGAGATTCTTACTTAGCCTATTCAAAATCAATATCGTCAACTTCAATATCAATATGTTTAACAGATACACCTGTCATCTGTTTAATTGCAGTTGCAATTTTTTCTTGAATTTCTTTTGTCATTTGAGATACATTCACACCATATTTAATACGTACATGAATACAAATATAAACTTCATTTTCCTTAATTGAACAAGATACAACTGCCTTTGTTCCAGGAATCTGAATTCCTTTTGATGTATCTAAAGAAACGTTTTTCATTTCATTTACAGTTCTTTTTGTAATTTCATCAAAGACTTGAACATTCATCAATATTTTTCCGTTCACAGTTCCTTGATCAAATGTATAATATTCATTATGTGCCATATTATTACCTCTTTTCCCTACTTCTATTGTATATAAAAAGTCATAAAATTACAAGATTATTCATTAATAAATTTTACTTCAACTTGATAATCATCACCAACGAGTTTTAAAACTTCCTTAATGACTTTTGATGCATCACTAGCTTTCGCATCTTTTTTCAAAACTGTTATCTTGATTGTTTGATTTTCAATTTCTACATAAGCATCTTGATATCCCAATTCTTTAACCTTAGCAACAATACTTTTTTCTTTTTCACCAATATTCTTTGTTTCACTAATAGTAGCTAAAGCTTTATTGATCGAATCAGATGTACTTGACTCTTTGGCGATGATTTCATTGTTTTTTTCAATAATATCTTCTCTTTTTTGATTCAGCTGTTCTTGTAACTGTTCAATTGTTGTTTGCGTTTGTGTTACGGTTTTCTCATTTTGATTAGGCGGCAACATAATATAATAAATCGATAAAACGAGGATGAGACTAAAAAGTGTCAAAAAAGTAAAAGCTTGTTTATTCATATCCATTCTCCTTTTTGTACACTATATGCCTCAGTTATTTAAAATATGAAAAAAAGAGCTTACGCTCTTCCTTGATACTTACCATCTTCTGTATTAACGATGACAATTTCACCTTCATTAATGAACAAAGGAACTTTAATTTGGAATCCTGTTTCAATAATCGCATTTTTTGTAGCTCCAGTAGCTGTATCACCTTTTACAGCTGGTTCAGTTTCAATGATTTTAAAGGCAACATTTGTTGCTAATTGAACACCTAAAACTTCACCTGAGAAACTTGTGATTTCAACTTCATCAGAAGGTTTTAAGAAGTTTATTTCCCATTTTAAACGATCACTTGGGATTTCAATTTGTTCATAAGTTTCATTATCCATGAAAACTAAAGATCCACCAGCATCATATAAATATTGCATTTTGCTTTTTTCAATCATTGCTGGATCAATTTTAGCAGTCGGATTATAAGAAACTTCAGTAATTGAATTTGTTCTCATGTTTTTTCTTTTTACCATATATTTTCCAGATAATCTTCCTTGCTTGTTTTGTTCATTAGAAATACATAAGAATAAATCATTTCCTTCAGTATATGCATTACCAGGTTTTAATTCTTTAATATTAATTGCCATAAATCTTATCTCTCCTTTGTCAGTTTCTTTTGCATTATAACAAATTTTTTTCTATATGTAAAACAAAAATATGTCTATTCCTAACCAAATCAACAAAATAGAACAAATACAATATCTAATGTTAATAAAATCGCAATCATACAATTAATTGTTTTTTTCTGAGATTCATTAATTTGTCCATGTTGACGATATAAACTCATTAAAAAACATACAAAGACAATTCCCATGATTAAAAAAATCATTCTATCCCTCCTTCTTATATTCAAATTGAGAAACTTCAAAGGTTGTTGTATTAATATCAACAATAAATTCATAATTCATTTTTAAAGATTCAACATGTGTGGTAATTTCATAAAAAGAACCCATATCATCTACATAACTTTCTATCAAATAATCATCATCCTCATAATCATCACTCATCAATACCCCTTCCTGCATTTCTTCCACATAGTATTTCACTAATAAAATCTCTAGGTTTTTCTGTTTCATCATTAAATCAATATGTTGATAATGAGTGACTTTCTGATGGATCAAAAACAAGCAAGTTGTAAGGGAAAAAATCATTATTAAAAACGTAACCAGAACGATTTGTAAAGCTGAACCTTGATTATTCAATAACTTCTTCATTTTCCTCCTTTATTTCTTCTTTTTCTTTAGCATAAGTCAATAAAAAACGATAATCATTTTTATCTCTGGTTATTGTTACATAAACCAAATCATTAATTATTCCAAATTGTAGATCATCTATGTCCGTTAAAAGAATTTCAAACCCTGGTGTTTTTACTAAACGATGATGATCAAGCTGTAATATCATCGTTTCACCAGCATAATTAACATACTGATAGTCATCACCAATTTCTATATAACTTGTTCCTATCACGTATTGACTCACTTGCTTAACAGCGCGATAAATATCTTCAGGAAATGGTGATATCTTTGAACTATGGGATATAAGCCGATACATTCCAAATAAACTCGTTGTGATGATTAAAGTGATACTTAAAGATAAAAGAACTTCAATTAATGTAAAACCTGATTGATGATTTCGGTAAAATCGTGTTCGTATGTTAACTCACCTTCCTTTTGTAAAATATATTGATAATTTTCTAAAATGCGTTTTTCTTGAGAAAAAACACTTGTCATTAATGAAACGAATAAAACTAAAACTGTTATAAAAATTTCAAAAGCAAAAAGACTTTCAATTAATGTTGAGCCACGTTTATTGAACATAAAAAGCCCCGCTTCCAATTTGAAAAACAAAATGATAATTCTTTGATGGAGCATGATATGTCAATGTCTTTGCCCCTTTGATATGCCCCATTTCATTGAAAGTTAATGTATGTGTTTCAAAATATGAGTTTTCAGGCAATTGATAAGACCCTTCATGATCTGATCCATGATAAGTTATCTGATGGGAAGAAAATTGCAAAGTAATGGTTACTTTTTGATTCATGGCAATAAATTGAGCCTCACGTATAAAACTTTCAATTTCTGCTAAGCTGACTTCCTCACTTTTACGTGGCATATGTAAATTCATCGATAAAGAAGAAAGTATACAAATAATCATCAAAACAAAAAGTGTTTCTATTAGCGTGAATCCTTTATTAGTCAGCATATGCTTGTCCATCACTTATTGAAATACTTTTTCCATTAGGACAAATTCCTTGTTTTTCTGTTAGGTAAGGATGTGACCCACTTGTTAAATCAGAAATACTCGTAGGAAGTTCACCATTCTCTATTTCATAAAGCAATATCTGTGAATTGACAACCTCTATTTGGGCTTCACATCCTTTATTTTTAACAACCGTGTTCTTCGATGTCACATTTGGAATAACCAATAGCAAAATCACCAAAATAACTGAAATACAGAAGATCATCTCAATTAAAGTAAAACCAGATTTATTCATTTTTTTACCTTCTTTCTAGATGTCAGAAATGACATTCATCATTGGAATAATAATAGATACATAAATTGTAATAACAAAAATCGCAACAAATCCATATATAGATGGAACCAAATACTTTAGAAATTGTGATATCCATACATCTATTTGTTGATAAGTTAACTCAATATAATGTGAAATAGATTGTTTTTGAATTGGATTTTTAATATACATTTGAAAAAAACTCAAAAACAAAGGATCAAAATATTCAAAATCATTCAGTATATCTTCTAAAGCTTCACCTTCATGTAATCGATTATACATTTCATATAAAACAATCTTTAAATCACTCTCAGTCATCTGATCATTTAACAATTGAATAATTGTTGCTGAATCAATTTCTTCTTGTAATAATTCATGATAATAAATTGCAAATTTTAAAGAAAAATACTTTTGTAAACAAACTTTAAAGACCGGAAGATGTAAATACCATTCAATAATCAAATATGATTTCTTTTTAAGCGCATAATAAAGACGAATTAATAAAAAGGATATCAAAAAAACAGCTATCATAATAAAAAATGGCATAAGATAAAAGAATGTAAACATTACTTGAATCATAAAACTTTTTTGAATCTGAAAAGAGTCAAAAAGTTGATTCACATTAGGTAGGAGGATAACCACAACAAAAATAGAAAAGAGAAATAAAAATGTCATTAAAATAAGTGGATATGTCAATTTAGACTTTAATTGATTCTGGTAATCTTGGCGCATCATACAAATATGTAATGTTTTTTCAATCGCTTCAGATAAACAATTCTTGTTTTTAAAGAAATAAAAATATTCTTTAAATAAAGTTGGCAGTGAATGACTCATTAAAACATTATCAATTGCTTCACCTTTTTTCAATTCCTCTAACATATCATCAATCATTGGTAAATAAAAAATACGTTGACAAATCATAAGGGCTTCTTCAAATGTATAACCAGCATTTAATAAAGTATAAAGATTTTTTAAAAAGAGATACTCTTTATTCATTAGCCATGTCTCCTATAAATAAATTTTGATCAAAACCTTGTTTTATTAATTGCTTAGCTGCCTTATCAAAAGTCAAATATGAAATCTTTTGCTTTTCAAAATAATCTTTAATCTCCCCTTTCTTCATTAATTCTGATAAAACAATCACTTGTTCTTTTTGTGAATCATACTTCATTCTTTGTGACATTGCACCAATGACAACATCACAAATATCAATTTGATGAACACCTAAATTCATAAGTCTTTTTAATGACAACAAAGCACTACTGGCATGAATTGTCGTTAAGACTAAATGTCCAGTTAAAGCACAAGTAATAGCAATTTTAGCAGTTAACTCATCTCTAACTTCTCCAATCATAATGACATCAGGATCGTGTCGTAAAATTTGTTTTAACGTATCATGATATGTAATTCCGAGTTTTTCATTTAACTCAATCTGTAAACATTCATCTAAATGAATTTCAATAGGATCTTCAATACTAATCGCATTCTTATTTTCATGTAAAAGAATTTCTTTTAAGACTGTATAGAGTGTTGTTGATTTCCCTGAACCAGTTGCTCCACTTATCAAAAACAAGCCACTTTGTTGATGCGTAAGCCAATGTAAATAAGCTTTAATATCTTCTTGATATGTTAATTCATCAATGGATTGAATTTCGTGATTGTTTAAAATTCTTATGACAATACTTTCAAATTCCAATGATGGTAAATACGAAACTCTTAAGTAATATTCTTTTTCTTGTATTGTGATTGAAAAATCACCTGTTTGAGGAAGTAATCGATAATTTGTATTGATTAAAGCACGATATTTAATATAATTCATTAATTTTCCTCCAATCTCCTCATCTAGTTCATCGTACTTCTTTAAACTACCAAAAACTCGAAATCGTATTTTCAATCTTTCTTTTAATACAAGGTGAATATCTGTTGCTTTGGCCTTTAATGCCCGATATAACATCTTATCAAATAGTTCATCCATAATTACCCTCCTACTATATATATACGCAAAAAATTCTCATTTTTCTTTTTTTTCATGAAAAAAAGATCATATTTTTTTAATACGATCTTAAGTAAGGGTTATTTTGTTGTTCAAAGCTTAATGTACTTTCTTCCCCATGTCCAGGTAGCAGCCTCGCATCAAATGCTAATGCTTTGATTTTTTCCATAGATTCTTTTGTTTGAAGATGAGATGATGTTGGAAAATCAAATCTTCCAACTGATCCAGCAAACAACACATCACCACTAAATAGTGCATTCTCATTTTTTATATAAATCATACTACTTCCTTGACAATGTCCTTCCAATAAAAGCCATTCTATATCAAAATCAGCAATTTTCATTTCATCCATAGCTGCTAATATAGGAGCTTTTACAATAAAAGGTTCTTCATAGATTGATAAATTTAAACGTTGATCTTTTAACAAAGGAAACGTTTCTTGATGAGTATATATTGGACACTGTAATCTTTCATACAAATAATCGACTGCACCTATATGATCAAAATGTCCATGTGTCAATAAAATAGCTTGAAGATTTAATTCATTATCACGAAGATATTTCAAAACTTTTTGTCCATTTGCTCCTGGATCAATAACCAGACATTCTTTTTGTTCATTATAAACAATATAACAGTTTGTTTGCATAGAACCTAATATTAATTTCTTTATCATAATTAAAATTCCTTTCTAAAGAAAAAAAGCCCTTAGGCTTATTTCTTTTCTTTATGAGTAGTTTTTTTGTTACATCTTGGACAGTATTTTTTAACTTCCATTCTTTCTGGATGATTTCTTTTATTTTTAGTATTAATGTAGTTTTCTTCACCACATTCTGTACACTTCAAAATGATGTTTTCTCTCATTTTTACACCTCCATTATGACTTCGCCATACTATAATAGCATAAAGTCAACCAAATTGCTACAGTTTTATTTATTTTTTATTCCATATTTATCAAAGTATTTTGTTAAAGCCTTCTTTGGGATAGCACTACATCCACTTGTTGAATTCTCAGTTTGTGTTTCAGACATACAAGCAACAGCAATTTGTGGGTCATCATAAGGCGCATAGCCAACGAATGCACGGTTTTGATACTCTACTCCCTTTATTGGTACCTGAGCTGTCCCAGTCTTTCCTGCAGCCTTATAATAGCCATCCATGTTTCTAGCTAGACCAGTCACACAACCTTCTCTAAATCCAGTTTGTACACGTTCAAGACCTAAAGAATAACTTGAAACATCATCCAAAATTTGAATTTGATGTTGTAATAAAGATATTTTTTGACCTTCATCATTTTCTTCAAATGATTCAACAAAGAAATGTGGTTGAATACGTTTCCCTCCATTTGCAATTGTTGAAACATATTGGGCCATTTGAATAGGTGTATAAGTATCATATTGACCAATAGCAAAGTCAAGCAAATTACCAGCCATACGACTTGTCACCGGTCCACGATATCCCAATGCTTCAGTTGGAACATCCAAACCTGTTTTTACACCAAGTCCAAGTTCTCCAGCATCTTTACGCAAAACATCAAAAGCTTTTTCATCAATATCCAAAGGTTGATTTGGTACATAATTTCCTTTTCCTAAACGAATTGCCACATAAAACATATAAACGTTTGAGGATTTAGCTAAAGCTTGAACTTCATTTAAGACACCCAAACCTCTCTTATCCCATGACTTTTTAGCTGGTGTTCCTTTGATTTTAATACCATCAGAAGTATCAGCAAAAGTTTGTCCCTTTGTTAAAACACCTTCTTTAAATCCAGTGTAAATAGTAGCTCCTTTAAAAGTTGATCCAACAGCATATGCAGATAAATAGTTTCCAGAAGCAAAATCTGTAATTTTACCTGTTTTTGGATCACGTTGTTTCCCTACCATTGCAATAATTTCACCATTATTAGGATTAATAAGGGTTAAGAATAAATGGTTATTATAAGGTCCACCTGTTCGACTCTTTAAAAAGTCCTCAACGTCCTTACTTAACATTTCTTGTAACTCCCAATCAATAGATAAACGAATGTTATCACCTTTAGATCCACTTGATACCGATTTAATAATAGGATTACCTTCATTATCATAAGACATTGAATATTTCGCTGATGTTCCCGCTAAAATACTTTCATATTGAGCTTCTAACCCACTAACTCCAACACGTGAATCATTATTATAGTCTTTAGCCAATAACAAATCCTTCATATTAGCAGGTAACCCTTGCTTTTTAGTTGTGACACGTCCTAAAACAGAACGGAATATCTCATCATATGTATACTCTCTGGACCAATCATTTGTCACTTTGATTCCTCTTAACAAGTTAGAATTTTCTCCTATCAAACTTGCTTCCTTGATTGAAAGACCCTCTAGTAAAACAACCGATCCACTCGTACAATTTCGAATCTTTGAGAATAACATATAATACTGGATATCATGATCCGTTAATTTTTGTTTTAACATATCTTCAGTAATACGACTTAATTGTAATTTATATACTGTACTGTCATCTTGCTTTAATTCTTCTTTGCTTAATAATCCTTTTACAAAATCAGAATCTTTTAAAATTAAAAAATCTTTTTTATCACGTTCAGTGACATCTTCAATATCAACACGAACATTTTTTATTAAAAAATTAACAATAACATTAATTTCTTCTTCTTTAATATTTTTAACAGCATAATATGTTGCACAATTAATATTTTTATTATAAACCAAACGGTTATAATTACGATCATAGATATTTCCTCTAAAAGTATCAGCAGTAAAAATACTTGTATTGTATTGAATTAATTTAGTATCATAATAATCTTTTTCACTAATTTGAGTCATAAATAATCTCACTAACAACAAGACTCCAATCGCTCCAACACCAACCATTAATATTTTAAATCTTCTAGAGATAACATTATCAGTTTGATTTTTTACTTTTGTTTCAATTTCTTTTGTCCCATCAAATCTGATTGGGCTTTTTCTAAAAAAACTCATTCCATGCACCTCCACAACTTATTATATTATAAACAATTTTGAAAGTAAATCAACTCAAAAGAAAAACTGAATTTCACAAAATGTCAATAAAGTAAAAAAGGTAGGATTTCCTACCTCAAAATTAATCATCATCAACTGATAGAATAGCCATAAAAGCTTCCTGTGGTATTTCAACACTACCTACTGCTTTCATACGCTTTTTACCTTCTTTTTGTTTTTCTAACAATTTCTTTTTACGTGAAATATCTCCACCATAGCATTTTGCTAAAACGTTTTTACGCATAGCCTTAATATTTGTTCTGGCAATGACTTTTCCCTGAATTGCAGCCTGAATAGGAACTTCAAACATTTGTTTAGGAATAATTTCTTTTAGCTTTTCACAAATAATACGACCACGATTATAAGCAAAATCTTTATGAACAATTGTTGATAAAGCATCAACAATATCACCATTTAACAAAATATCCATTCTTGTTAATTTACTTTCTTTATAACCACTTAATTCATAATCAAAAGATGCATACCCTTTTGTACATGATTTAAGTTTATCAAAGAAATCATAAACAATCTCACTTAATGGTATCAAATAAATAACATTACGACGTAAATCATCAATATATTCAATATCCTGATATTCACCACGTTTTGATTGACATAACTCCATAATTGGACCTACAAATTCATTAGGTGTCATAATTGAAGCTTTCACATATGGTTCTTCGATATGATCTATTTTTTGTGGTCCTGGTAATGCAGCAGGGTTATCAATTTCTTCCATTGTTCCATCTGTTAAATAACAATGATAAACAACAGATGGAGCAGTTGCAATTAATTCTAAATCAAATTCACGTTCCAATCTTTCCTCAATAACATCCATATGTAACAATCCTAAGAATCCACATCTAAAACCAAAGCCTAATGCTTGTGAAGTTTCTGGTTCAAAGATTAAAGAAGAATCACTGAGTTTCATTTTTTCTAATGCTTCTCTTAAATCCTTATATTTGGCATTATCTACAGGATAAAGTCCACAATAAACCATTGGATTTAATTTACGATATCCTGGTAATTGATGAGAAGATTCGTTGTCTAAAGTTGTAATTGTATCCCCAACATGAACATCCTGAATAGATTTAATTGATGCTGCAATCCAACCAACTTCACCAGTTACAAGTTCATCTTTCTTCACTTCTTTAGGTGTACGAACTCCAACTTCAACAACTTCATAAATGGCATCAGTCGCCATAAACTTGATTTGATCACCAACTTTAATTTTTCCTTCTTTAACACAGACAAAGACAATAACACCGCGATAGCTATCATAGAAGGAATCAAAGATTAAAGCTTGAGTTGGATGATTAATATCACCTTTAGGAGCAGGAACATTATGAACAATGTCCTCTAAAACATCTATAACATTTAATCCTGTTTTTGCTGAAATAAGTGGAGCATCATCTGCTGGCAAGCCAATAATTTCCTCAACTTCATGTATCACGCGTTGAGGATCAGCACTTGGCAAATCAATTTTATTAATGACTGGTAAAATTTCTAAATCATTATCCAAGGCTAAAAAAACATTTGCTAAAGTCTGGGCTTCAACACCTTGTGCGGCATCGACTACCAAAACTGCACCTTCGCATGCAGCCAATGAACGAGAAACTTCATAAGTAAAATCGACGTGACCTGGTGTGTCAATTAAATGTAATAAATATGTTTCACCATTTTTAGCGGTATATGTTAATTGTACTGCATTTAATTTGATGGTAATACCACGTTCTCTTTCTAAATCCATACTATCAAGGAGTTGTTCTTTCATTTCACGCTCAGCAACAGCACCTGTTAATTGTAAAATTCTATCAGCAAGCGTTGATTTTCCATGATCGATATGTGCAATGATAGAAAAATTTCTTATATGTGATTGATCTATTTTCATAATCGAACTCCTTTCTCTATACTCATCTATTTTACACAATTCTCAACCAAAAAGAAACAAAAAAGTAGTATTAGCTACTACTTTTTATCAAATATTTATCCAAAAATTCAACATGTTCGATCTTTACTTCCATAACAGTTGATGTTTGTTGATCAGAAGTTTCATATGTTCTAGATTGTAAGCGTCCTTTTAAACCAATAAAACTTCCAATATCACAACAATCTGCTACCTCTTGAGCAATCCCTTTCCATAAAACACATCGAATATAATCATGGTCTTTAATACCTAAATTATTACGATATGGTCTTTCTACATCAACAACAATTGTTGATAACTTAACACCGTTTTGGGTTTCTTTTACTACCGGTCTCCCTGCTAATTTCCCTATTAAAATAATTTCATTAAACATTTTTATATTTCCTCCTTGTTAATAGTATAAACAAAAAGCGACAAAAACCCAATTTTCTCATATTTTATAACAAACAGCATTTTTTCATTAATTTTGTAAAACATTTCTATATTTTTTACATTTTTGATTATCAAAAAACTATAATTTTAACGACAAATTTTAAAATTTCGATTTAATAATAATCAGAAAAAGAGAAAAAAATTTCATTTATATTAAAAAAAGCAATAGTTTCCTATTACTTTTCAATCACAACAAAGGCAATCGCATATTTATTCTCATGTGAAATAGATATACATGCATTTTCATCATTAAGATAAGGACTCCCATCATCATGATTTAAAATCTCAATATCATGAAAATCAATTCCACCTAATCCTTTATGATTTGCTTTTAAATATGCTTCTTTCCCAGCAAAACGACCACCTAAAAATTCTAAACGACGTTTAGAAGAATTCATTTGCAAAAAGAGTTGATATTCTTTATCGCTTAATACTCTTTTAACAAAATGAACGTTCTCAATATCCAATCGTTCAAGATCAATGATATCAACACCTATTCCCTTCATTAATCTTTAAATTTCTTTTCATAAAGACTCATTAACTCATCTAAACTCATTGAATCATCAATTTCATCAATAAATGAATCTTCATCTTTATTTTTAAAATCTAATTTAAATTCACCTGTACGTTCTTCAATAATTTTCAATTGATCTTGTTCTTCTTCAACAATATGAGCAATATTTCTCAAATTGTTTTCTACACTTGGTTCATCTTCATGAACAGCCTTTTCTTTTTTTACTTCTGGCTTCTTTTCAACTTTTTCTTCTTCTAAATTTGTAGCAGGTCCATAAAATGGACTAATAATTGGAATCAGTTCATCAGTTTCTTTTTTTATTTTTTTAACTTTTGGTTTATTGACTTTAACCTCTGGTTTTTTTGTTTCTTTTAAACCTGTCATTGGTGAAATAATCTCACTCATATGATAAGTTGTATCTAAAGTCACTGTTTTTTTAGGCTCTGGTTTCTTTTCTTCCTTTTTTTCTACTTCTTCTGTTTCTTCTTCGTCATTATAAATCAAAGGAGTGCTAAATTTTTCTTTTCTTCTTTGTTCTAAGACAGGATCAACAGATTCAAAAACTTCATCTTCTTCATCATCGTGTCCAAAAAACTTTTTAAACATATTTCTTCCCCTCCTTATTTAAAAAACGAATCACCGACTTGATAATCAGCTTCATCTAAGATTAAAATTCCACGTACTTGTGGTGCATTTGGTAATGCAAGTTCACGTGCTGAGCATAACATTCCATTTGATTCAATTCCTCTTAACTTTGATGGACGAATCACAAGACCTGAAGGCATAACTGCATCATTTTTAGCAACAACAACTAATTGATTTAATGCAACGTTAGGTGCTCCACAAACAATTTGTAAAATTTCATCCCCTGTATCAACTTGGCAAATATGCATATGATCAGAATCAGGATGTTCTTTCATCTCGACAACTTTTCCAACTCTAAAATGATCATCATAATCACTTGTAACTGTATCTTGTTGATATTTTGTTAAAACTGCATTTAACTCATCAACAAAAGTAGGTGTTATCTTTACTTTACCTTCTGATAAATGAGAAATATAAGAAGATGCATGAAATAAATTATATCCAATAACTTTATCTTGATGATATAAAATACATAAATCATCTTCTCGAAGAAAATGTGTAACTTTTCTAATATGTGTTAAACGAATTAATAACACATCACCAATATGTTCTTGATTATAAAAAGCATGTAAGTTCATTTTTTCTCCCCTATTCTATAGAATCAATAAAAGCTTGTACATCAGCTTGTGTTTTTCTTAATTTATTAACTAAACGAGCAACTTCTTTACCATCTTTATAGGCAATAAAAGAAGGAATACCCATAATTTCTAAATCAATACATAAATCAATCATCTCATCACGATCAATGTAATAAAAAGTCCATTCAGCATTATCTTTGACAAGATCATCAATAAATGTTTTTAAAAAATGACAATCTGGACACCAAGTTGTTGAAAACACCATCATTGCATGTCCTTTCTTTGCTTCTTCATAAGCTTCTAGAGTACTAATCTTTGTTAAACTATCCATTATGACTCATCTCCTTTAAATTTTGTTACAATACGATATATCGGTCCAAATGGTGAAAATTTACGCTCATATTCAGTTTGAATGTTATCTTCATAACCATCACTATGATGTAAATCTAAGCACACATCTTCAAACTGTAAACCAAACTGTTGAAATGATATTAAAGAATATTCAAATAAAGTTCGATTATCAGTTTTTAAAATCAATTCACCATCACGCTTTAAGATATTTTGATAAATCGGTAAAAACGTTTCAGAAGTCAAGCGACGTTTGGCATGTTTTTTCTTAGGCCAAGGATCACTAAAATTAAGATAAATTCGACTAACTTCATTTTCTAAAAAAATATCATTTAATTCAATCGCATCGACTTTCATTAATCTTAAATTAGCTAAAGGTTCTTCCTCATCAATCTTTTTTAAAGCTCCTACCATGACACTAGGAAACTTCTCAATACCAATAAAATTAATATCTGGATATGTCTTAGCATTTTCAATAATAAAATCACCTTTACCCATACCTATCTCAATATAAATAGGATGATCATTACCAAAAACATCATGCCACTTTCCTTTATTTTCATTTGGATTAAAAACAACAATATCTTTGTGATTTTCTAAAATTTCATTTGCTTTAGGATTATTTCTTAAACGCATATGTCCCTCCAATATTTTTTATTATTGTAGCATAGATTCATCTTTTAATCTATCTAATTCTTCATTCGTTAATCGACGATACTCTCCTAGTGCCAAAGATTCGTCTAATTCTAAATTTTTCATACGAATTCTCTTTAAAAAAACAACTTCTTTCCCTACTGCCAAAAACATTTTTTTCACTTGATGAAATTTTCCCTCATAAATTTCAACTTCAATTTCACTTGTTGTCTCATCATGTGATAAAATTGTTAAATGGGCTGGTTGACATTGATAATCATCAATCGTTATACCATCCAAAAACTTTTGAACATCATCATTTGTCACAACACCATTTATTTTTGCATAATAAACTTTTGGACAATGTTTTTTAGGAGACAGTAATTGATGAGCTAAAACACCATCATTTGTCAACAACAGCAACCCAACTGTATCAATATCTAATCTTCCTACAGGAAATAAATCATTACGATAATAATCATCGATTAAATCTACAACTGTAGGATGTAATTGATCTTCAGTTGCACTCACATAACCACTTGGTTTATTTAACATATAATAAACTTTTTCTTCATATGTAATGACTTCATCATCCACTTTCACCACGTCTTTTTGTGGATCAACATGCATTTTATCAGTCTTTATCGTTTCATCATTAACACTAACAAATCCTTTTTTTATTAATTCCTTTACTTCTTTACGTGTTCCAAAACCACTATGGGCTAATAATTTATCTAATCTCATTCCTTCACCTCAATATACTTGATGACTTTTTTAGATTTTTGTTCATCTTGATAATAAGAAATATAAACTTTAATTGATTTTTTTGAAGAACATTCTCCAGATAATTGAATACCTTTATAAAAATGATTTTCTTTATCAACCAAACCGACTTTCAAGTGATAAGGTTCATCGTCAAATAAACCAATCACTGGGCACATTTTTTTATCAGACTCACCAGCATACGCCATAGCCTGTATATCATACATATCAACTTGAGCATGATCAATAAGAACATCATAACGATAACCTTTATCCATTTGATTAAAAATAACGCGTATTTGAAAATCAAAATCCTGATCAAAAGACTTTTTTGTTATTAAATGATCTTTAATTTGTTGATATTCTTCAAAACGAGGGTCAATTTGTGATTGTGTACATGAAACACAAAACAATAAGGTGACCATCAGCCATATGATTTTTTTCATATTATCACCTTTTCTATTATAACATCTTTATCATAATGATGAAAGTCATGATTAGATATTCCTTGATTTTTCTTATTTTTCATATAAGTATTTCTAAATTGTACAAAAACAAAAGAAAAAGGCTAAATTAGCCTTTTATTTACCTTTACATTCAAATGTATCACACGCTGTTTCAGAAATATGTTTTGCTTCATTACAATGACAATTATCTACATGAATACAACTTGCTTCACATTGACCATCACAATAATACTTACAAGTATCCACGCTACATTTTACATCTTTAGCCATGGTTTCACCTCCACATCATTTATTATGGCGAAATTTCTGGTAAATATACAATCATGCAACTAAAACTATACTCTAACTCGCCATTATGTGAAGTCAATGCGACTTGATACTTTAATTCTTGAATATTCGGATTTTCTTTTTCTAAAAAGTCATTCAAAGCATCTTCTAAATCTAATTCATGTGTTTTTTCAATAATTTTAACTTTCATGAAAAAATCATAACACATCAATTATAAATATTTTGTCATTTATTGATTAATTTCAATAGTAAATTGACATTCAAATTCTTGACCTTCAGGTAATTCTACAACGCCTTCTTTATTTTTAAATTCTCCTTTAAAATCAACATAATCACTATGTCCAACCCAAGGTTCAATAGCTAATAAACCACCAACATGTTTACTTGTCCAAATTCCTAAATGGTTAAAATTATCCATATAGAAACGTAATGATTTTTGATGATTTAAAGATTTTAATGTCACATAATGAGACTTAAAATCTTTTACGACAATTGCATCATTATTAAACAATGCTTGTCTAACAAAGAAACGTTTTTCATTATCAAATAATAATGTTGTTTTATGAGACATTCCTTTACGTGCAACATCAATGATTTTTTGATTTAAAGTTTCATTTTGCTCAAATTCAATATAATAATCATTACTTGATTCATTTTCCATAAAGGGACAAGCAAAAGCAGGATGTCCACCAATTTGGAAATAAATTGTTTTTGTATCAGTATTTTTAACAATACAATGACATTGTAATTGATTATCAGTTAATGTATAAATCACTTTTAAATCAAACAAATAAGGATATTGTTTTAAAATATCTTCATTTGGTGTTAATTCAAATTCAACACAAGTATCAGATAATTGATGAGTTGCATATTCATTATGACGAGAAAAACCATGTTGTGTCATTGTATAAGTTTTTCCATCTATGCGACATTCATTATTTTGTAAAGCTCCAACAATTGGAAATAAAATCGGTGCACTATTGGCCCATAACTCAGGATCTCTTTTCCACATATAATTCAAATGATCTTGTTGACCAATAATCTTAATGATTTCTGCCCCTTTAGCATTTAATTCAACTTCTAATACATCATTTTTTAAAGTAACCATAATTTTCTCCTACTTCATTTGCCCTTTAATCATTGTTTGTTGGATACGAATATCTTCATCAAAGAAAATAATATCAGCATAATTTCCAACTTTAATTTCACCTAATAAATCTTCATGTAAACTTTGAGCTGGGTTATAACTTGCAAGGTTAACAGCTTCATTTAAAGTTAATCCTAAATGACGATAAGCATTTCTAACGCAATCATTCATATTTGCAATACTTCCAGCTAATGCTCCATTTGCTAATCTTGCTTCACCATTTTTAACATATACTGGTTGGTTCCCTAATTTATATGTTCCATCAGGTAATCCAGCTGCTTCAATAGAATCTGTAATTAAAATGAGCTTATCTTTTCCTTTAGTACGAAGCAAAGCTTGAGCTGCTGCAAAATTAACATGAATACCATCTAATATTAACTCAGCATAAACACTATCATTAATCATTACAGCGCCAACAACTCCAGGTGCACGATGTGTTAATGGTGTCATTGCATTAAATGTATGCGTTCCTGAAGTAGCTCCAGCATCAATGGCTTTTTGTGCTTCTTCATATGTCGCATTTGTATGACCTAAAGATACGACTGTATTTTTATCATTTAAGTACTCAATTAATTCAATTGAATGTTCCAATTCAGGAGCGATAGAAATCTTTCTGATAATATCTTGATGATCTTTAACAAATGATAAATAATTTTCAACTGTTGGTAAGATCATACATTCTTCTGGTTGAGCTCCTTTATATTTTTTATTAAAGAAAGGTCCTTCTAAATGTGTCCCTAAAACTTGAGCTCCTTCAACCTTATCTTTATAAACCGCAATATTTTCAACTGCCTTAGCAATATCATTAACTGGCATCGTCATTGTTGTTGGTAATAATGTTGTAACTCCAGTTTTTAAAGCTGCTTTTGAGATTGTATTTAAATCTTCAAAAGTTGGATACATTGTATCACTACCACCACGACCATGGGTATGAACATCAATAAATCCAGGTGCTACATATTGTCCTTTCGCATCAATCACGTCCTCATCAGTTGGCTGACGATCACTAATTTCAGTAATTTTATCATCTTCGATAAAAAGATTTTTTTCTACAATTTCATCATGTAAAATAATTTTCCCGTTTACAATACATTTTTTCATTTTTTTGTCCTCCTGTGCTTATTATACCACTTATTAGTTCATCTTCAAATAAAATACATACAAAAAGGTATACATCAGTATACCTAATTCTATGACATTGTCGCACCATCAACTGATAAAACAACCCCAGTTATGTAACTTGCCATTTCACTTGCTAAGAAAACAAAAGCATTAGCAACATCTTCAGGTTCCCCTACACGTCTTAATGGAATTGTATTAATAATTGGTTGAATCACTTCATCTGGAAGGGCTGCAACCATATCAGTTTTAATGACTCCTGGAGCTACTGCGTTCACACGAATGTGATCTTTTCCAAGTTCTCTTGCTAAAGATTTTGTCATTCCGTTAACAGCAAATTTAGATGTTGGATATCCAGCTCCTGCAGGTTGTCCATATAAAGAAACCATTGAGCTTGTATTTAAGATAACACCTCCACCTTGTTCTTTCATAATATGTGCAGCTTCTTTTGAACATACAAAAACTGCATTAACATTTAAATTCATAATCTTTTCAAAATCTTCAATATTATAATCAAAGATTTTATCTCTTTGTGAAATACCTGCATTATTTACCAAAATATCTAAATGTCCAAATTCATGAACAACTTTTTGGAAAGCTTCTTTAACTTCATTTGCATCCATTAAATTAGGATATAAACCAATCACAGGATAATCCGGATTTTCTTCTCTTAATTTTTCTAAAGCAACTCTTACAGTTTCTTCACGTGAACCAAACAAAGCAACTTTGGCTCCTTGTTTTAAAAATTCTTTCACAGTTGCATAACCAATTCCTCTTGTCCCGCCAGTTACAATGGCAACTTTATTCTCTAATAACATTTTCGTCCCTCTTTCTTTTCAATATAACAATATTTTAGTCTATTCTTGCATTCTTGTCAATTATTTCACATATAAACATGTAAAATGATTTTATGACAAAAGACATTCTAAATATATTAATTGAATAGAAAATGGGAAGTGGCAATCATCCATTTCCCATTATTATCAATCTATTAAGTTTTTAGTTGTGAAATAAAGTCGTTGACAAATATCATTTTCATTAATTCAAAAAGCTATTTTATTGATTGGCTTGAATGATTTTAAGAACTTTATTTTCAGTGGCATCATCATAATACAATAATGAATAATTATCTTTATCCATACGTACATAAATATAACTATCATCATCTTTATTGACATAAACATCTCTATTCATATAATATAACGCATTTGTTGTTAATTCATTTATTTGATTACGTTCCAAACTCTTTACATATTCATGAATTGTTCCATAATAATCAAATCCCTTTTCAACTTGATGAACTTTATCTTCATCACGATCATAGTGACTATAATAGAAATGACCTAATAAATTACATGCAGGAATACTTGTCGTTGGCGTCAAATTATCATCATTTGTTTGATAAAAACTATGATAAGCAAGCCATCCTGTTAAAATTGTCAACCATATAAAAACAATAACCAAGACTTTTTTCATATATTATACACGCTCCCTCTTGTCCATTTGAATTTATATTCATCAAAAAACATATATCCACCACAACCTATAGTTTTTACTAATGAATTCCGTGAATTATAAAATGATAAACACACATAATTATTGAGACTCATTCAGTCAATATACCTCTTAAGTTCATTATATGTTGTTCATATTATAAGTTCAATAAAGTTTGCATTATATTTATAAAATTCTATATTTTATTTATGACTATCAATACATAATAAAATGGAAAATAGCAGTTACTATTTTCCATTATTATAAATCTATAAAGTCTTGTAATCATTGATTACAAGACTCATTTTAGTTATTAGATAAAACATAAATACTTATCTTTTATTTTTCTTTAAGTTCTTCAATAATTGTTTCAATTTTATTACCATACTCCAAAGAAGTATCCAATATAAAATGAAGTTCAGGACACTTACGAATTGTTAATCGTTTCGCAAGTAAACTACGAATAAATCCTTTTGATCTTTCTAATGCTTCCATACTCTTTTTAGTATTCTTATTCAAGAAAGAAACATAAATTTTAGCAATTGATAAATCACTTGTGATATCTACTCCAGTGATTGTACAAAAACCAATAGCAGGATCTCTTACTTCAGTTTGTAATATATCAGAAAGCTCTCTTTGAATAATGCCATTCATTTTTTCTTTTTTCATGACCACAATGAATCACTCCTACTTTCTTTCTACTTCTTCCATGATATATCCTTCAACAATATCTCCTTCTTTGATATCATTGTAGTTTTCAATTGTCATACCACATTCATAACCGCTTGCAACTTCTTTAGCATCATCTTTGAATCGTTTTAATGAAGCTAATTTCCCTTCATAAATAACAACTCCATCACGAATTAAACGGATACCACAATCTCTACGGATATATCCATCAGTTACATAACATCCAGCGATATTTCCAACTTTTGAAACCTTAATAACTTGTCTAATTTCAGCTTGTCCTGTAACAACTTCTTCCATTTCAGGTGCTAACATACCTTTCATGGCAGCTTCAATTTCTTCAACCATCTTATAGATGATATTGTGTAATCTGATTTCAACACCTTCTTCTTCAGCTTTTCTTCTAACATTAGCATCAGGACGAACATTAAATCCATAGATAATTGCTTTAGAAGCACTAGCTAATAAAACATCAGATTCACTAATAGCACCAACAGTTGAACGAATAACATGGACTCTAGCTCCATCAATATCAATTTTTTCTAATGAACCTTTAACGGCTTCAGCAGTTCCATTAACATCAGCTTTTACAATGATATTTAAATCAGCAACTTCACCATCTTTAATTTGATTAAATAAATCATCAAGACTCATTGCTGAACTAACACCACGATCTAGTTCTTGTTTAGCTTTTTGTCTTTCTTCACCAACATGACGAGCTGTCTTTTCAGTTTCAAAAGCCATAAACTTATCTCCAGCAACTGGCACTTCATTTAATCCAGTAATTTCAACAGGTGTTGATGGTCCAGCTTCTTTAAGATCACGTCCAGAATCATCTAACATTTGACGAACACGTCCAAAAGCTGTACCTACAACAATTGGATCACCAGATCTTAAAGTTCCATTTTGAACAAGTAATGTAGCAACTGGTCCACGACCTTTATCTAGTCTACCCTCAACAACACTTCCATATGCATAACGTTTTGGATTTGCTTTTAAATCAGCTAATTCAGCAACAACTGTTAATGTTTCTAATAATTCAGAAATACCAATCCCTTTTTTAGCAGAAATATTGCAATAAACAGTATCTCCACCCCATTCTTCAGGCATTAATCCTAATTCACTCATTTCACCTTTAATACGTTCAGGATCAGCACCCTCTTTATCAATCTTATTTACTGCAACAACAATTGGAACACCAGCTGCCAAAGCATGGTCAACAGCTTCTTTTGTTTGTGGCATAACACCATCATCAGCTGCAACAACAATAATAACAATATCAGTAACTTGAGCTCCACGAGCACGCATAGCAGTGAAAGCTTCATGTCCTGGAGTATCTAAGAAAGTGACTTTCTTTCCATTAACTTCAACTTGGTAAGCTCCAATATGTTGAGTAATTCCACCAAATTCTCCATCAACAACTTTTGATTTACGAATAGAATCCAATAACGTTGTTTTCCCATGGTCAACATGTCCCATGATAGTAACAACAGGTGGACGACTAACCAAATCAGCTTCATCATCAACAATTTCGATTTCTTCAAAATTGATTTCACTGACAACAACTTTTTTCTTTGATTCATAACCATACTCAAGACAGATTAATTCCACTTGTTCATCATCCAAAGACGAATTAATAGTAACCATTGTTCCAAGCATAAATAAAACTTTAATAACATTGGCAGGTGTTTGACCAATTTTCTCAGCTAATTCACCAACAGTGATACCATCTTCATATTCAACAATTCCATCACCTAATATCTTTTCTTCTTTTTTATTAGGGATATTTGAAATTAATTTCTTTTTATGCTGATTCCCTTTCTTTTTTGTTGTATTATTCTTTTTTGCCATAATATCAACCTCCTAACTTTGATTTGATTTTATCTGCAAAACCTTTATCTTTAATCCCAACAACAACACGATTATCTCTCCCAATTGCGTGGGACAAATCATCTACTTCTCCTATCACTTGATAATCAATATGATAATATGAACATTTATCTTTAAATTTCTTCTTTGTATTTTCACTTGCATCTAAAGCAATCATAACAAAGTACACACGATTATTACGAATATCTTTTAATAAAACATCTCCTGTACTAATTAAACGCGCACGACTTGCAAGTCCTAACAAAGACAATACATCTTTATTGAGCATAGCTTTTTAATTCCTCATAAACAGAATCTGGAATATCCACTTCTAATGCTCTTTTTAAAACACCCTTTTTTTGAGCAATTTCAATCGCTTCAAGGCTTCTTTTTAAATATGCCCCACGGCCATTCATTTTACCCGTTGGATCTACAAATACTTCTCCTTCTTTGTTTCTCACAACACGAATAAGTTCTTTTTTAGGTAATTGCTCACCTGTCGCAACACATTTTCTTAAAGGAATTTTTTTCATAAAAATCACCTCTATTTTTCATCATAATATTTATCAAATTCATCATAGTCAATATCTTCGTCATATTTAGGATCGTAGTCATAATCATCATCTTCTTCATCATAGTCATCATCATAACCATCAAAAGATTCTTCTTCACTTGTAACAAGATCATTTTCTTCATCATCAAATGATTCTTCATCAGCGACTTCTTCAACACTTTCTTCAACTTCTGTATCTTCTTCAAAGCTTTCTTCAAAATCTTCTACAGCTTCAGGTTCTTCTACATCCATAACGATTTTTTCAACAATTGGTTCTTCAACTTCTACAGGTTCTTCTTTCGTCATTTCTGCTTCAAATGATTTTTCAAATTCAGCATCTTGACCATAAACAATACCTTCTCTAGCAGCTTCACTAACAGATTTAATATCAATCTTCCATCCAGTTAAACGTACTGCTAATCGTGCATTTTGACCTCTTTTACCAATTGCTAATGATAACTGATTGTCAGGAACAATAACCAAAGCACTATGATCTTCTTCATTGATATCAACACTTACAACAACAGATGGAGATAAAGCATGAGAAATAAAGACAACTGGATCTTCATTCCATTCAATAATATCAATCATTTCACCATTTAATTCATTAACAACATTACGTACACGACTACCTTTTGGCCCAACACATGAACCAATTGGATCAACATTTTCATTTGTTGTATAAACAGCAATTTTACTACGATCCCCAGCTTCACGAGACACAGATTTAATTTCAACAGTTCCATCATAAATTTCTGGAACTTCCATTTCAAACAATCTTTTCACTAAACCTGGTTCAGTTCTAGAAACCCCAATATGAGTTCCCTTCGTATTTCTTTCAACATCACTTACATATACTTTAATATGTTGACCTTCATAAATTTTTTCTCCAGGAATTTGTTGATTAACTGGCAACAAAGCCCCAGTTCTACCAATATTGATAATCGCAAAACGATCTTCTACACGATCAACAACACCAGTAATAATATCATCCTTTTTATCAACATATTCATTGTATAATGTTTCTTTTTCAGCTTCTCTGATTTTTTGTTTTAATAATTGTTTTGTTTGAATCGCTGCTAAACGACCAAAAACTTCAGGATCAACTTCAGTGACAACATCATCTCCAACTTGATATTTTGGATTAATCATTTGTGCTTCTTCAATTGATAATTCATAGTCCTCATCATTCACATCATCAACAACATGTTTAATTTCATATAAACGGATTTTACCTGTATTAGCATTGATATCAACACGAATTATAGATTCAGGTCCACCATAATTCTTTTTGTATGATTTTTCTAATGCTTCTTTTAAAGCATCTAAAACAACTTCCTTTTGAATTCCCTTTTCACTTTCCAATAACTCTAAAGCTTGGATAAATTTTTTACTAGCCATTTTTCTTTTTTCCTCCTTAAAATTTAACAGCTAATCTGATGAATGCAATATCATCATATTGAATAGAACATTTTTTCTTTATATTCTTAACCATATATTGAAGTTCAATTGTATCCCCATCAACATTTAAAATTGTTCCATAAACATCATTCATTCCAAACATTGGATTTTTAAATTCAATATAAACATATTCTCCAATAGATTGTTGAACCTTTTCTAAAGTCTTTAATGGTTTTTCAGCACCTGGTGAAGATACTTCTAAATAGTATTCATTTGTGATGATATCAGCTTCATCTAATTGATCACTAATCGCTTCACTAACAGCTACGCAAGTATCCATATCTAAATGACCAACATTTTTTTCAATAAAAATTCTTAAATACCATTCATTCTTTTCTTTCACATATTCAATGTCATCAAGGTAAACATCATGTTCACTTAAAATAGGTTGAATTAAACTTGTTATTTTTTCTAGCATATAATCCTCCATTTACAAATATAAACGAGAGGGTTTCCCCTCTCGTAAAACACTGACTACACTAATAATATAACACACACAACTAGAAAAAACAATGCTTTCATCATTATTTTTCTACAAATCAAACAAAGATAACTGATTTTCTTCAGACATATCTTCAAAAACCCCGATTTTTGTCAAAAAATCAATTTGTGTGTTGGTTAATTTCGTACGTTTCATAACATCTTCCTTAGATAAGAAAGAATTTTGTTTGCGGGCTTCAACAACACTATCACCTACGGCTGCCCCTAATCCATCAATTGAAATAAATGGAGGTAATAATCCACTTTCATCATCAGGATCTAATATAAAACAACGTGAATCAGAATTCTCTAAAGAAATATTATTAAAATGAATATCTCTTTCAAACATTTCTAAAGCAATTTCAAATACTGAAATCAAAGCTTCTTCTTTATTAGAAATCTTAACCCCATTTTGTTTATCACTTAAAATTTCCTGATATCTTGCTAAAACAGCTTCTTTTCCTTGAATCAAAGTTTCAATATCATAAGCATCACAACGTGTTGTAAAATAAACTGCATAATATTCACGTGGATAATAAAGTTTCCACCAAGCCACACGAATCGCACTTAATACATAAGCAGCAGCATGGGCTTTTGGGAACATGTATTTAATTTTCTTACATGATTCAATATACCAAGTTGGAACATCATGCTTGCGCATTAATTCTTCATATTTCTTTTCTGGGAAAACTGCTGGTGATTTTCCTTTACGTACACACTCCATAATATCAAAGGCATCTTTATTTGGTAAACCTTTTTCAATTAAATAAACCATAATATCATCACGACATCCAATAACTTCTTTTAATGTACATGTTCCTGAGCTAATTAAAGTCTCGGCGTTTCCTAAGTAAACATCCGTCCCATGAGAAAGTCCTGATAAGATAACCAAATCACTAAAAGACGTTGGATGAGTTTGTTCAAGCATTCCACGAACAAACTTCGTTCCAAACTCAGGCAATCCTAAGGCTCCAGTTTTACAATTCAAGAAGCTTAAATCAATCCCTAAAGCATCAGTAGAATTAAATAAACTCATCACTTTTGGATCATTGGTTGGAATGTCTTTTGGGTTAATTCCCGTTAAATCCTGTAACATCCTAATAACTGTTGGATCAACATGTCCTAAGATATCGAACTTAAGGACATTATCATGAATGGCATGGAAGTCAAAATGCGTTGTTTTCCATTCAGCTGACAAATCATCAGCAGGATATTGATATGGAGTAAAATCATAGACATCCATGCTTTCAGGAATAACAATAATTCCTCCGGGATGCTGTCCTGTGGTACGTTTAACACCCGTACATCCCTTAGCAATTCGTTCTAGCTCAGCAGCACGTATACTATTTTCTTTACCCATTAATTCAGCATATCCTTTTGCATAACCATAAGCTGTTTTTTCTGCTACAGTAGAAATTGTACCGGCACGATAGACATGACTTTCACCAAAGATTTCTTTTGTATAAGCATGCGCTGTTGGCTGATAATCACCTGAGAAGTTAAGATCAATATCAGGAACTTTATCCGCATTAAATCCTAAGAACGTTTCAAATGGAATATTATGTCCATCACCTTTTAAAGGCTTTCCACATTTTGGACAAATTTTATCTGGTAAATCAAATCCATTTGCGATAAATCCATCAGGTAAAAATTCACTATATTGACAATGTGGACAATAATAATGTGGAGGCAAAGGATTAACTTCTGAAATATTTGCCATTGTCGCAACGAAAGAAGATCCTACTGAACCACGGCTTCCTACCAGATATCCTGCTTCATTAGATTTCTTAACTAATTTATGAGCAATATAATAAATAACCCCAAATCCATGTTTAATAATGTTATCTAACTCTTTTGATAAACGTTTTTCAACAATTTCAGGTAAAACTTCACCATATTGTTTATGCGCATTATCAAAACACAATTGTCTTAAATTTTCATCTGCGTTATCAATATGAGGAGTAAATAATTTATCATGAACAACATGGAAACTACCATCAATCATATCAGCTATCTTATTCGTATTTTCAACAACATATTCATAACATTCTTCTGGTGTTAAATAAGGGAAACTAGCGAGCATTTCTTCCGTTGTACGGAAATATTCATCCGGTGTCCAAGCTTTTGGATCACTACGGTTTGTTAAAGGATGGAGAGTACCACCTAAACCAATTTTAGGATTGCAGGTAAAAACATCTCTAAAAATCTTATCTTTTTGATCAAGATAATGAACATCCCCTGTTGCTACTATCATTTTACCCATTTCCTTAGCTGCATCAACAATACGACGTAAAATACGTTTTAAATCTTCCTCTGTATCAATTCTTCCTCTTTCTACAAAGTAATCACAAATATCCAAAGGTAAAACTTCAATATAATCATAAAAAGAAATAGCTTGCTTTAATTCCTCCAAACTACGCGTCATTGCAAGTTCAAAGATTTCTGAATTATAACACCCACTCCCAAATAAAAGCCCCTCACGATAGAATTGTAAACGTTCACGAGGAATACGTGAAGTCTTTTCAAAGTAAGTTGTATTCGCTTCAGAAACCAATTTAAACATATTCTTTAGACCATCTTTATTCTTAGCTAGGACACACATATGTTTTGGACGTACTATCTTATATGCATTGACACATTCCATTGCATTCATATCTAATAGATTGTCTTTTTGATTTTGCATCATATCATGAAGCATCATATTAAAAACACCAGCTAAGACTTCTGCATCATAATCAGCACGATGGGCTGCTTCTCCATCATAGGCAATACGATAATGACGAGCTACATTCCCCAAACGATAACCTTTTGCTTCAGGTAGTAATTTCCATGCTAAAGTTAAAGAATCGACAGCAGGATTCGTTAATTTTTGATAACCATGTCTGACTAAGATTTCATTTAAGAAACCAACATCAAATGTTGCATTATGAGCAACAATAACATCATCCTTAAAGAAATCTAAAATACGTGGAATAAATTCATCAATTGTTGGGGCATCTTTGACATCTTCATTTGTAATATGGGTCAAATTTGTAATCTTTTGAGAAATGCGTTTATTAGGTTTAATTAAACTTTGTAAACGACCAATTTCCTGCCCGTTTTTATAACGTACAGCACCAAATTCAGTAATATCATCATCCATGACTGAAAGTCCAGTTGTTTCAAGGTCAAATGAAACAAAGGTCAAATCTTTTAATGGCACATCTTTTTCATTATAGACAACACTAAATTCAGGGTCAATCATATACATTTCAACCCCATAAATCATCTTAATCTTATTTTTAATACTAGCCATCTGGGCCTCTGGGAAAGACTGAACATTACCATGATCTGTCACAGCAATCGCTTGATGTCCCCAATAAGCTGCACGCTCTATGTATTCACTCATACTGCCAATTCCATCCATTGCTGACATTTTTGAATGGACATGTAATTCTACACGTTTTTTAGGTGCATTATCTTGTCGAACTTTAGGTGAAGGAATCACTTCAACCTCTCTAGCAATTATAACAGTATCTTTCGCATATGTATCATATTCAACATTTCCTTTAACTCTGACCCATACGCCACCTTTTTTCACTTTTTTCATTTCTTCAAGGCTATTGCCACCTTTATTTTCAAAACGCTTAACAACAATACTATTTGTATAATCTGTCACATAAAGTGATTGAATTGTTTTTCCTGTTTTGACTTTTTTAGAATCTTCATTAAAGACATATCCTTGAATCATAACTTCTTTAACAGTTTCATCAATTTCATCAATTGTTAATGAAAAATATTCTTTTTTATAACTTTGAAACTTTGCTTTCTTTTCCACAACAGGAGATTCTACTTGTTGATGAAAAGTTTTTTCATCAACTTGAACTTCATTTAAAGCACTCATTTCTTCTTGAATAGACTGATAGGTTTCATTATTTTGATCAATATAAGCATCAAAGCCAATCTGAATTCCAAACTTACTAAAATATTTATCAAAAATCTTATATAAATGTTGTAACTGATTCAATTGAATTTCATTTAAAACTTCCATCTTTAATGTATTTTCTTCAAAAGATAAAGAATCCTGATTTAAAAATTCAATCTGAGGAAAACGTTTCTTTAAACCATTAAAAATAAAAAGCGCATATTCTTTTACATCTTGATCAGTATAAGATGACATCCAATCAAAAATAAAATCACAAGGATAAGGAAATTCATTTTTAGCAGCAAAAAGAACCCTTATTTCTTCTAATGGCACAATATGTGAAGCAACAATATAAAACACATATGAATTATCAGCATTGACAACAACTTTCTCAATAGTTGCTCTTTTTAATTCGTTGACTTCATTTTCTAAATGGAGTTGTTGTAATAAAATCAACATTTTATTCATAAAATTCCTCCCTCAATATGAAAAGGGATAAAATATCCCTTATCCAAATATTCTTAATATATCTTGATATGTGACAAATACCATCAATAATAAAACCAAGCCTAACCCAATCATTTGTAAAGTTAACTTTAATTTTTCTGGTAATTCCCTACCAATCATCTTTTCAACGATTGCAAAAAGAACTTGACAACCATCCAAACCAGGAATTGGCATCAGATTAAAAATTCCAATATTGACAGATAATAAAGCTAATAAATTTAATACATAAGCAATTTGCCCCGTTTCAGTTACCTGCGCTGTAATTTGATAAATACCTGCAGGCCCTGATAACTGAGTCACAGTTTCAGAAAACTTTGTAACAAGTTGACCTAATGCAGCAAATATCGCAACACTCATGCTTTTTAAAGAAATAAATGTATATTGAAAAGCTTCAGCAATATTCATATCACGTGTTGCCTGTTGAATACCTAAACTATAACGACTTGCCTCTACATTATAAGGGACCTTCATGTCAATCACTTTTTTTTGATTATCTCTTAAAACCGTAATCTTCATATTTAAAGTGTTAGCTTTTGTTTTTAGAGTATCCTGTGTTAAATGAACATCTTCAAAATTTGAAACTAAAATAGATTCTCCTGTTTCAACAATTTGAATTTGTTGAATGACATCATCTTTTTCAAGACCATATTGAGCCGCTGGTGAATTGGCTTCAATTTGACCAATTTGAGCAACATTCACTGGCAATTGTCCAGCAAATACATTGACCCCTAAAGTCACCACAAAAGCCAAAACAAAATTCATAAAGACACCAGCTAAAAAGATAATGACTTTTTGATAAGTTTTAATTCCTTTTAAAGTTCTTTCAACAGGAAAATCTTGCATATCTTCATTATCAGCCTGGTCTTCTTCACCAGCCATTGCAACAAATCCTCCAAAAGGTAAAGCGCGAATTTCATATTCTGTTTCTTTGCCTTTTTTTGACCAAAGTTTAGGTCCAAATCCAATTGAAAACTGACCACAATAGACCCCAAAGAACTTAGCTGCTAAAAAATGTCCAAGCTCGTGAATAATAATAATTGAACCTAAAATCAATAAAAAGACGATTATATTAATTATTGTTTGCATTCATCTTCTCCTACTCTTTTTAAAACATAATTTCTAGCCCATTGATCAATTTCTAAAAGTTGATCTAAAGATGGATGATCTACCCATTCATGAGCACGCATCGCTTCTTCTACTAATCTTTCAATGTCCAAGAAACAGATTTTACGATCTAAGAATAAAGCATTTGCTTGTTCATTAGCTCCATTTAAAACACATGGCATGGAACCACCTTTTCTTCCTGCTTCATAAGCTAATTCCAACGCTTTAAAACGTTTAAAATCTGGAGCATAGAAATGGAGAGTTCCAATATCAGCCAATGATAAACGTTTTCCACCAATCAAAGGTTGACGGCGAGGATAAGTTAAAGCATATTGAATAGGCAAACGCATATCTGGTGTTCCTAATTGTGCAATGACTGAAGTATCTTGATATTCAACCATTGAATGAACAATACTTTCAGGGTGAATTAAAACTTCAATATCATCATAATCAACATTAAACAACCATTTTGCCTCCATAACTTCTAAACCTTTATTGAACAATGTCGCACTATCAATTGTAATCTTTGCTCCCATTGACCAATTTGGATGTTTTAAAGCTTGTTCAACCGTCACATTTTTTAATTCTTCACGTGACTTATCTCTAAAACTTCCACCACTTGCTGTTAAAATAATTTTAGAAATATCACCATGATGTTCTCCATTCATAGATTGAAAAATCGCTGAATGTTCACTATCTACAGGTAATAATGCAACACCATATTCTTTAACCAAAGGAATGATTAAATGTCCTGCCACAACCAATGTTTCTTTATTAGCTAAAGCAATATCTTTATGAGCTTTAATGGCTTCCATTGTAGGTAATAAACCAGCAAAGCCAACAATTGCATTTAAGACAACATCAACTTCAGGAAGGGTTGCAATAGTAATAAGACCTTCTTGACCATAATAAAAATAACAATCTTTATATTTGTTTTCCAAATATTCCTTATCTTCTTTATTTTGAACACAAATATGACGAACATGCACAGAAACCATGATTTTTTCTAACAACTCAATATTTCTTCCAGCACTCATCGCAATAATTTCAAATTCTTCACGATGATGTTTAACAACATCAACTGTCTGTGTTCCAATCGACCCCGTAACTCCTAAAACAGTAATTTTCTTCATATTACATCACCACCATTGCTAAAAATCGAAGTAAAATTCCAAACACCATAGCATTAAATAAAATCGAATCAAAACGATCTAAAACTCCACCATGTCCAGGTAACAACTGTGAATAATCTTTCACTTCAAATACCCGCTTAATACTACTAAAAGTCAAATCACCAATTTGACTTGTAATTGTCAAAATAAAACAAATACCAATCAAATAAATAAAAGGAATCTCTATATGAATATATGCACCATAAGCAACTGAAAGAACAGTCCCTAATAACATTCCTCCAATTGAACCTTCAATTGTCTTTTTAGGAGATAATCTCGGATTTAATTTATGTTTACCAAACATCATACCACTAAAATAAGCTCCTGTATCGGTTCCAAAAGTTGCTAGAGCTAATAAAAGAATATAACTAAATCCATATGTTAAACGCAATTGATAAAGCATATGTAACCCCATAGCAATTAAAACACCTGCTGTAAAATAATAGCACAATCTTAAAAAATTCATACCATCATCAAACATACTACAAGCTAATAAAACAATTAAATATAAAACAATGATTTCCGTAGGAATCATCAAAGATTGATCTAAAAATAAAGAATAATAAACAAAGATTCCAACAAGTGGATAAAGATAAATATTAGCTTTTGGTCGATCACAAATAGAAAGCATCTCAAAAATTCCGGCTCCTGCAACAAGCGCTAAAAGAACTTGAAAAGGAATTTGCCCAATAATAACACAAGGTAAAATAACCAAAACCAATACAATTCCTGTTATAATTCTTGTTTTCATTGAATTACACCTCCAAATCTACGTTCCCTTCCCTGATATATTGCAATTGCCCGATGAAGATGTTCCTCATCAAAATCAGGCCATAATGTCTCATCAAAGATAAACTCAGCATAAGCCAACTGCCAAGGTAAAAAATTAGATAAACGACATTCACCACTACTTCTAACCATCAAATCAACAGGTGGTAAATCTTTTGTCATTAAATGCTTTTCAAAATAATCTTCATTAATATCATCTAAAGATATTTCACCATTTTTATACTTTTCGCAAATTTCTTTTGTCGTCTCAACAATTTCATCACGACCACCATAAATAAAAGCAAAAGTTAAAATTAATCCTGTATTATTAGCCGTTTGATCAATAGCTGCCTGAATAATATCCTGAGTTTCTTTTGGTGCCATTTCTAAATGACCAATATAACGAATTTGAACATTGTTATCCATTAATTCTTTTAAATAAAGATTAAAAAATTCTTTAGGTAACTTAAAAATATATTCAACTTCACTTGCTTCACGTTTAAAATTTTCAGTTGAAAAAGCATAAACAGTCATTGCCTTCACCCCTAAACGATTAGCTTCTAAAGCCAAAGTACGGATAGTTTTCGTTCCTTCATGATGTCCATAAGTTCTAGGCATCTTTCTTTTCTTTGCCCATCGTCCATTACCATCCATAATAAAAGCAATATGAGCAGGAATATTATCCATATCTAAATCATAATCTTCTTTTTTCTTTTTGTTAAAAAACATGTTCTCACCTCATAATCATTTTGTATTATACCATAAACAACAAGTATTGAAAACAAAAAGAAAAAGATGTATAAAAAAAGGGATATCCCTTTTGATATCCCTCAAACATATTAAACTGTCATTAAATCTGTTTCTTTTTCTTTTGTTAATTGATCAATCTTTTTTACAAATTCATCTGTTAATTTTTGAATTTGTTCTTTACCTTGTTTTTCTTCATCTTCAGTTAAACCAGCTTTTTCAACTTCAGTATTAGAAGTTCTTCTAATATTACGTAAAGCTACTTTTGCTTCTTCAGCATATTTTTTTGCTTGTTTAACATATTCTTTTCTTGTTTCTTCTGTTAAAGCAGGAACATTGATACGAATAACTTCACCATCATTTTGAGGTGTTAAGCCAATTCCTGATTCATAGATAGCATGTTCAATATCTTTTAAAGAATTTTTATCATAAGGTTTAATTAATAATTGACGACCTTCAACAACAGAAATACCAGCTGTTTGATTTAATGGTGTCTTTTCACCATAGTAATTTACCATAACACGATCTAACATTGTTGGATTCGCACGTCCAGTTCTTACAGTTGCTAATTCATGACGAAAAGCTTCGATAGATTTTTCCATTCTTTCTTTTGTTTCTTCTAAAATCAAATCTAACATGTCTATTCTCCTCCTTTTGAAATAATTGTTCCAATTGATTCACCATCACAAGCACGCGCAATATTACCATCTTCTTGCATGTTGAATACACATAAATCAATACCATTATCCTTGCATAAAGTAATTGCAGTTTGATCCATGATATGTAAATCTTCATTTAATACATCTAAATATGTGATGTGATCATATTTTTTCGCTTGAGGATCAATCTTAGGATCAGCTGAATAAACACCATCAACACCATTTTTAGCCATTAAAATAACATCTGCATTCATTTCAGCAGCACGTAAAGCAGCAGTTGTATCTGTTGTAAAGAATGGGCTACCAGTACCAGCACCAAAAATAACAATACGTCCTTTTTCCAAATGACGAACAGCACGTCTACGAATATATGGTTCAGCAACTTCTTTCATATCAATCGCAGATAATAATCTTGTATCTAAACCAATCGCTTCTAAAGCATTTTGTAAGGCCATACCATTCATGACAGTTGCTAGCATCCCCATGTAATCAGCAGCAGCTCTTTCCATACCCATATCGCTACCAGTCTTACCACGCCAGATATTTCCACCACCACAAACAATGGCAATTTCAACACCTAAATCTTTTGCATCTTTAATTTGTCTTGCTACATCGGCAACAACAACAGGATTAATTCCAAAACCTTGTTCCCCGGCTAAAGCTTCTCCACTAAGCTTTAATAATACTCTCTTGTACTTCATACGTTCTCCTTCATTTTACAAGAAAAGGGCACAAAAAGTGTCCTCCCCCGTATATAATTATCCTTTCATTTGAGCAGCTACTTCTTCAGCAAAGTTTTCTTCTCTTTTTTCCATTCCTTCACCAACTTCGAAACGAACCATTTCTAATACTTTTCCGTTTCCTAAGTATTTAGCAACTGTTAAATCAGAATCTTTAATAAATGCTTGATCAACTAAGCAAATTTCTTGTAAATTTTTATTCAAACGACCTTGAACCATTTTTTCAATAATGTTTTCTGGTTTAGGTTTAGCAGCATTTGCATTTTCTTCCATTGCTTGAGCTTTTAAAACTGTTAATTCACGATCTAAAACTTCAGCAGGAATTGCACTTCTATCAATATATTGTGGATTAATAGCAGCAACTTGCATAGCAACATCTTTTGCTTTTGTTTCATCAATTCCTGATGCTTTTACTAAGGCAGACATTTTTCCACCCATATGTGAATAAGCACCGAAAACTTCATCATCAGCTTTATTCATAACAACGAATCTTCTTAAGCTTAATTTTTCACCAATTTTACCACTCTTTTCAGCGATAACTGTTTCTAAATCTTTACCATCTACATCTAATTTTAATGCAACTTCTAAATCAGCTGGTTGATTTTTAACAATAATTGCAGCAACATTTGCTACTAATTCTTGGAATTCAGCATTTTTAGCAACGAAGTCAGTTTCAGAGTTCACTTCAACGATTGCAGCAGCATTTCCATCCATAACAAAAGCAGTTAACCCTTCAGCAGCGATACGGTCAGCTTTTTTAGCAGCTTTTGCAATTCCTTTTTCTCTTAACCAGTCAAATGATGCTTCTAAGTCACCATCACAAGCTTCTAATGCTTTTTTACAATCCATCATTCCAGCACCAGTTTTTTCACGTAATTCTTTTACTAATTTTGCACTAATAGCCATTTCTCTCTATCCTCCATTAATATTTTTTATAAAAAAGGGAAAGACATAAGCCTCCCCTTATTACAACTATGCTTCAGTTTTTTCTTCTTTAACTTCAGCTGGTTTGCTTACTTCAGCAGGTTTGTTATTTCTTGGACGTCCGTTATTTTTGTATCTTGGTCCTCTTTGTTTACTTTCTTCTACAGAAGCAACAGCATCATTCATAGATACTTCTTTGTCATCTTCATCTTTAACGTATGCAACAGTTACAGGTTCACCTTTTGCTTCACATACAGCATCAGCCATAGCAGCAACGATTAATTTTACTGCTCTAATAGCATCATCATTAGCTGGGATAACATAATCAACTTCATCAGGATCACAGTTTGTATCAACGATACCAAATACAGGGATACCTAAGATTTTAGCTTCTGCTACTGCATTATGTTCAACTTTAGGATCAACTACGAATAAAGCATTTGGTAATCTTCTCATTTCCTTGATACCACCTAAGTTCTTTTCTAACTTAGCTTTTTCTTTCATCATAAGAACTGCTTCTTTCTTAGTGAACAATTCTAAAGTTCCATCTTCTTCCATTTTTTCTAATTCTTTTAATCTTCTAATTCTCTTTTGAATAGTTTTGAAGTTTGTTAAAGTTCCTCCTAACCAACGAGAATTAACATAGAAACTTCCAGATCTTTCAGCTTCCATTTGTACAGCTTCTTGAGCTTGTTTTTTAGTTCCTACAAATAAAACTTTTCCACCTTTAGCAACGATATCCATCATAGCTGCATAAGCATCATCAATTTTATCAGATGATTTCTTTAAATCGATGATGTAAATACCATTTCTTGCTGTGAAAATGTATGGAGCCATTTTTGGATTCCATCTTTTTGTTTGATGTCCGAAATGAACACCAACTTCTAATAATTTTTTCATTGAAATTACTGCCATTGTAACTTCCTCCTTTTCGTTTTTTTCCTCCATTGTTTCTAACATAAACCACCATTAGGCACTCGATTTACGAATTCACAATGTGTGTATTTTGAAATACCTGTTGTATGATATCATATAAATGACAAAAATACAAGTTCTATTGTGATATTTTCTATTTTTTTACATTCTTTAAAAAGATAAAGACCATTTCCTTTTCATCTTTAATACCCTGATCTAATAAATAATAGTTATGATAACCACGACGATAACTCAAATGATGATGAAGTTTCACCTTTTTAGCAGGTTTCAAAGTTGCTATTTCACTATAGTATCGCCTTAAATATTCAGGAATAAACTTGAGTAAATAAAATTGTTGAACAAATAAATATCCTAAAATAACAATCGTATTGATTCTTAAATAAAACACAAAAAAGATGCAAAAAGAAAATACTGAAAGTTTCAAGCTGAAGTAAAATGCTTTTTTTAAATCAATCAAACTTTGTAATAATAAATTGATCAAGCGATAACCATCCATTGGATAGATAGGCAAAAGATTAAACCCAAAAACACACATATTCATTAATAAAAGATAATCTCGATAAACACCTTGAGAACATAAACAAATCATAGAATAAATAATCAAATGACTACATGGTCCAGCTAAAACAACACATATTTCTTCCATTAACGAATGAAAATAAAAATCATGTAAAGATAAATAAGCTCCAAAAGGTAAGATTTCTACTTTTTCAATTTCAAAATGAAAATAATATGCCATCAAAAGATGGCATAGTTCATGTAAACAAACAATCATTAAAGCTGAAAGATACCATTTTAAATATCCTCCTATTAATGCAAAACCAAAATAAAGAACTGTTAATGGATGAATCTTTAATCTATGAAATAAGTTCTTCAAATGTTGAATAATCAATTTCTTTTTCACCTTGGGTAAAAACCAGCATGACTTGTTTTTGATAAGTACCAATAATTGTAGCTTTATCAACTTGATCATACATTCCTACAAAAACATCACTTAATCCACCATAAGTCACTTCAACGTTATTTTCTAATAAAACCGTCACATATTGACCAAGTAAATCTTGCTTACCAACATAAATAACTCGTCCTTTATCAAAATTCAATACTTCATTTGATTGATTTGTATAATAATTATCTTTTATATTTGTATAACTCACCTGATTACTAACAGCTACACTTTGATCTTGTTTGGATTGAAAAGATAAAAGCTGATGATTAATCCATTTTGTTAATTCAGTAAAATGTACATCATTCAAGACATAATCTTTAATATATTCACCATTTGGACTGACTTTCACATAAGCGCATATCGCAATTCCAACAAGTAAAACAACCATACATTTAATCATTGCATTATAAAGCTTTGAAAAATGATAATCCGTCAATGTAGGACTAGGACTACGATACGCTTTCCTTTTTTTCATCCTTCTTTTGATTTCATCAATTTCATTCACAAGTTTGTCACCTCTTTACAACTTATGAAATCAATCAACCAAAAATACGTTCCAACAAAGGTTTTTTCTTATTTTTTTGAAATGGAACCTCCACCCCTTCTAAACGCTTCACAATACGACTAAAACAACCTGAAACTGCTAAATTCTTATCCATAAAAACAGGCATTCCTTTATTGTTTGCTTCAATCATAGCATGATCATCATAAACAATCCCTAATAAAGGAATAGATAAAATATCATAAGCATCTTTTAAACTTAAGCTACGTCCTTTATGAATATCCTCATCATTGTATTTATTGACTAACATATGTAAATGACTTACTCCCTGTTTTAACAATAAGCCAATCACGCGATCAGCATCACGCAAAGAAACAACATCAAGTGTGACAACAATAATCGCTTCTTGGGAAAGTCCACTGGCATATTGAAAACCTTTTTCTATTCCTGCTGGACTATCAATCAATATGTAATCAAATTCTTCTTTTAATTGTTCAATCATCTTTGTCATGTAATCAACATTTAAATTTTCAAATGATAATGATTTACATGCTGGTAATAAATACAAAGATTCCATTCTTTTATCTTTTACCAATATCTGATTAAGTGAGCATTTATTTGAAATCACATCCTTCAAATCATAAATCACACGATTTTCAAGTCCCATCATGACATCAAGGTTCTTTAAACCAAAATCCGCATCTATTAAACAAACCTTCATACCTGAGGAAGCCAGCGCATAACCTATATTAATCGTCATACTGCTTTTTCCTACACCACCCTTACCTGATGTAATGACAATCGTTCTCATAACCATCCTCCTTCATTGCCTTAATCTGGTTATCTTTATAATAGACACTTGTGAGTGCAGAAGTTGTCAAATCATGCAAAGATTGTTGATTTATTATGATTTGTGCTTTTTGAAAATCATGCCCATAAATCTTTACATTCTCATTCATCGCAATAATTGTTCCTTTAACAGTATTTAAAAAATAAACGTTATCATGACAATAAACATAACTTCCTGGATTAACTGTTCCTAAAAATAATGTTTCATTTTCAATATAAATTTCTTCACCATTTCTCAATTGTTCCCGTTGAATTGAAAGTGCATGTTCTTTTTTAGGTAAAGATAATCCTTCAAAAATAACCCGCTTTTTTGCTTTTAACAACACAATCAAACTTTTTAATTCATCATCTTTTAAAAGTCGACATCCAAAATCAAAATATGCCCTTGGATAATAGCCATCTTGTTTAAAGATAGGCTGATCCAAGAGCATATTTAAATCATTTAAAACTTCTTCAAATAAACAATGGGGATTGACTTTCATCATCAATATTTCATTAACCCCTTTGACTTCAATATTCATTATTCCACCTCGATCTTCACTTTATTGTAGACCCAATAAACTCCCATCGATAGAATCAAATTCACAATCAGCGTTGGTAATATCCTCATCAATAAAAATGATGAAATAGGATATCTTGTCATATTGGTAATCCACATCAACCAATATAGCACGCTTTCTTGCGCAAATATTGTCAAACAACAAAAAACCATTGATTCAATAAGATTAAAGCTTTCTAATTTTACAATATAAGATCGAACAAAGGCGATTAAACAATAAATAAGTATATATATAGCTAAAGAATTCGAATAAACAATAGAATAATAAACACCACATATTGCTGCAAAGAAATATCTTTCTGCGCCATCAATCGTTTTAACTAACAATGAAAACATCATTAAACCAAGACATGGAATAATCGTTATTCCAGTTTTAGTATAGTTATATGGTAAAAAATAACCCATAGTACTATCTATAATAAAGCAAAGAAAAACGACGACAAAACATTTAAAAAGATAACTATCTCTCATTCTTGTTCTCATTTTTCATTCACCCTTTGAACCACAGCAACATAGTTCAATGAATCAAAATTGACACTTGGCTTTACCATACAAACAGATTCAGTCGCATCATCTCCAACAGTATAATTTTCAACTGTCCCTACTAAAATACCTTTCGGACTCTTGCCGACACCACCTAAACCGCTCGTTACAACCTTGGCTCCTTTTTCTAGTTTTTCCACATCACTCAATAAAGTAATACGATAACTTTTACTACTCAAATCATAACGATTCAATAAGCCATAATATTCTTCATCACCACTTATTATCATTACAGGCAACTGACTCTTGCTCGTTTCACTTGATAATAAAGAAACCGTTGAAGAAATTTCACTTACATTTGTTACCGTTCCAATCATTCCATCAGAACTAATAACTGCCATTCCTTCTTTAATTCCAGAAAGATTACCTAAGTTAATTGTAACTTGATTGTTCCAGCTTTCAGCATCTCTAGCAATGACATTTGTGTATTTGACTTGATATTCTGTTGGTAGAAAATCAATTCCTGTCAACTTCTTTAATTCTTCTATTTCATTGGATAAAGTTTCATTCATAGCTGATTCTCTTGCTAGATTATCTAACTGTTCTTTAAGCTTCGCATTTTCATTGTAGACATCTTTTAAATCACTGTATTCATCAAAAAGATGACTCACATATTCTATTGGTGCCTTAATGACATAATATTCAATGTTGGCAATTGTATCTTTAAACATCGTTTCAATTCCAGAAGCTGATCGACTTGTTACTAAGGTAAAAACTGAAAAAAGAACCAAAACGATTGTCACAATAACAATTCTTTTGTTATGTTTATTCCATTTGTTATTTTTCTTATACAAAATATCACCCCTAATCTAGTACATTATAATATCTGGAGTGAAAAAAAGCAATTCGAGATATAGATTTTATCAAATTAATTTATTTTTTTAAATTTTGTCATCATCATAAAACAGATGCGTTGCACTGATACTATAAAACTGATGCCACCCTACAACAATATGATCAATGATTTCAATTGACATCATTTCTCCCAACTCTTTAAACTGTCTTGTCAAATAAATATCTTCCTGACTCGGTGAAGCATCCCCGCTAGGATGATTATGCACCAAAGCAATCTTGGCACTACTCACATGAATAGCTTCTTTAAACACCTCTCTTGGGGTCACTACACTCATATTAATCGAACCAATAAAAATGGTTTTTTCTTTAATAACCCGATTTTTATTATCCAAACATAAAACAACAAAATGTTCTTGTTTTAAAAACATCATTTTATCCTTCACATAATAATAAATATCAAACGGAGTCATTAAAGATTGTGCATCTTGAACTCTACTCTTTAGACGCTTTGCAATTTCAAGAATACTTAAAATTTCAATTGCTTTAGCTTGCTTAATTCCTTTAAGTGATATCAATTGAGCATAGGAAATATCATTCAATCTTTCAAATCCACCTACTTCATTTAATAATCTCTGAGCCAATTGAATAACTGATTCTTCTTTGTTTCCTGTTCTTAAAACCAAAGCTAATAATTCAACATTGCTCAATGACTCAATGCCATAATTCAATGCCTTTTCTCTAGGATTTTCTTCTTTTGGTAATGATTTAATCATGTGTAACTCCTTTAGCTAAATTTTGCAGTAAAATATCTACAGTAGTATCTTTAGATACTTTATAAGTCTTTAAAATACCTTTAACTTGACTGGCATGAGTATCAATTTCTTGACGATTTTCACTAATCATAGATAAAACATAATATTGATTTTCCTTTTGATAACAATATCCTTTTATCCCTTGCTTAGATAACTCATCCAATTTATCTTCCTTATTCTTTTCTTCTTTATAAATACCTACTTGATAAACATACATCGTCTTTTGACCAAGTGTCGTTCCATATGTAAAAAGTAAGATACATAAACAAGAAAAAAGAATCCCCATAATAACAATCTTATATTCAAACTTCATCGCATATCACCTCTTTTAATATCTATGCATACAACATAAAAAATATGAAAGGCATAAAGCCTTTCACATTTAATTACGCCATTCAATATTAATAAGTCTTGGAATAGAAATACGTCCTTTCTTTGATTTCCAAATCTTATAAATACCTGCTCCTAACAATAAATACAAAAGAGCTGTCCCAACCAATGACCCACCTTGAATCTCATATTGTTCTTGTAATGTTAATTCTTTCATAATTATCCTTCCTTTCAAAAGTAGCCCCTACTTATATATACGCTTCTTTGTATCAATTTTTCTTGTCAAAAATGAAAAAAAGTGAAATTTTTTCATTTCACTTTTTACATATTCCCTAATTTTGTTTGAACAGCTTCATATTTAGATTGATAATCAGCCAATTTTTCTTTTTCTGCCTCTACTTTACTAGCTGGTGCTTTATTAACGAAGTTAGGATTTGAAAGCATACCTTCACAACGTTTAATTTCGCCAGCCAATTTTTGAAGTTCTGCTTCTAATTTTTTCTTTTCAGCTGCTAAATCAATATAATCACCAAGTTCAATAATCAACGCATTTCCACCTTTGATCATTTCAGTCGCTACATTTTGTGATGTTTCTACATTATAACCAATGCAACGTGCATGACATAATTTATAGATATATGGTGCTAAGTCTTTTAATAATGCTTCTAATGCACTATCTTTTGTTTGCATACTATAAGCAACTTCAATCGCATTTTTAATGACATATTGAGCACGCATATTTCTGATTCCTTTAATAATATCAATTAAATATTGGAATTGATCATTAATTGTTTGATTATCAAATTCATGATTTACTTGTGGCCAAGATGAAATACAGATAGATTCTTCTAAATGAGGAATTGTTTGATAAATTTCTTCAGTCACAAATGGCATAAATGGATGTAATAATCTAACAATCGCATTTAAAACATAAACCAAAGTATTTTGGGTTGCTTGTTTTTCATTTGCATTTTCACTATTTAAATGAACTTTAGATAATTCAATATACCATGAACAGAAATCATCCCAAATAAAATTATACAATTCACTTCCAACATTAACAAACTCAAATTTATCCATATTTTCATCAACAGATACAATAACCTCATTCAAACGATTTAAAATCCATTGATCAGATAAATTCAAATGATCAAAACTTAAATCTTCATATTTCATATCTTCATCAATATTCATTAAAACAAAACGTGCAGAGTTCCAAATCTTATTAATGAAATTCCATGATGCTTCAAGTTTTTCTGGAATATATCTTAAATCCATTCCTGGAGCTGAATTAGTTGTTAAGAAGAAACGAAGTGTATCAGCACCATATTCATCAATAACATCCATTGGATCAACCCCATTACCTAAAGATTTAGACATTTTTCTTCCTTGTTCATCACGAATTAAACCATGAATCAAAACATCTTTAAAAGGTCTTTCTTGCGTAAATTCTAATGATTGGAAAATCATACGAGATACCCAGAAGAAAATGATATCATATCCTGTAACTAATGTATTTGTTGGGAAATAGCGTTGAAATAATTCGCTATCAGTATTTGGCCAACCCATTGTTGAAAATGGCCATAAAGCACTTGAAAACCATGTATCTAAGACATCTTCATCTTGTTTCCAATTTTCTATATCAGCGGGTGGATTCTTACCAACATAAACTTCTCCAGTTTCTTTGTGATACCAAGCAGGTACTTGATGTCCCCACCATAATTGACGTGAAATACACCAATCTTCAATATTTTCCATCCATTGATTAAATGTTTTCTCAAAACGTCCAGGAACAAAATTGACTTTTGAATCAGTTTGTTGATTAGCTAAAGCTGCTTCAGCCAATGGTTTCATTTTAACAAACCATTGTTTTGATAAATATGGTTCAACAATCGCATTGCTTCGTTCAGAATGTCCAACTTGATGCATATGTGTTTCAATATGATCAACCACTCCAGCATCCTCAAAATCTTTAACCAAAGCTTCACGACATACAAAACGATCCATTCCAGCATATTTACCGCACATAGCGTTCATTGTACCATCATCATTCATACAAATTGGCATTTTTAAATTGTATTTCTTTGCTAAAGCAAAGTCATTTGGATCATGTGCAGGAGTACATTTCATAACTGCAGTTCCAAAGCTCATATCAATATAACTATCAGCCATAATTGGTAAAGCTTCACCATTAGCCGGATTAATTGCATGTTTTCCTATTAAATGTGTATATCTTTCATCATCTGGATGAACAAAGATTGCTTGGTCAGCAAACATTGTTTCAGGACGAGTTGTCGCAATAACAAGTGTTTCATCTGTTTCCACAACCTTGTATTTGAAATAATACATATGTCCTTCAATTTCTTTATGAATAACTTCAATATTTGATAAAGCTGTTCTTTGTACAGGATCCCAGTTAATAATACGTTCACCTTGATAAATCAAACCTTTTTCATAAAGCGTCACGAATACAGTTTTAACAGCTTCACTTAATCCCTCATCCAAAGTAAATCTTTCTTTTGAATAATCAAGTGATAAACCTAATTTTTCCCATTGACTTCGAATAATAGAAGCATATTCTTCTTTCCAAGACCAAGCTTTTTCTAAGAATTTTTCACGTCCTAAATCATAACGTGAAATCCCTTCTTCACGCATTCTTGCTTCAACTTTTGCTTGTGTTGCAATTCCAGCATGATCCATTCCAGGTAACCATAAAGCATCATATCCTTGCATTCTCTTATAACGAATAATCATATCTTGTAATGTTGTATCCCAAGCATGCCCTAAATGTAATTTTCCTGTAACATTAGGTGGTGGAATAACAATACTATATGGCTTTTTAGAAATATCTCCTGCTTCAAAATATTTTTTATCAATCCAAGTCTTATATTTTCCTTCTTCTACTTTCTTATGATCATATTTAGTTGCTAGTTCCTTCATCTTCATCAACTCCATTTTCTTCATTTTTTTCAGGAATATATTTATCATAGAAATCTTCTTTATGATCTAAAATAAAGTTTGTAATTTTTTCATTTAAATTAGTTGTACTTACTAAAGTTGCAAATTCATTAGTAAAATCAGAAAAGTTATAACGTGAATAATCTCCCATTTCTGGATCATCTTCATCATCATCTTCATCATTTTCAATAATTTCAGCAAAACGTCTTGCTGCACGCATTAAATCAGCCAATTCATGTGATCCAACTTTTTCAAAAATATCAACAATAATAGGAACAAATGGTTTTGTTGATGGGCTTAAAAAGAAACTGTGTAAAGAAGCCCCTTGTCCTTGTAATGTTAAACCAACTTGATAAATTCCATAAACAACTTTTTCACTTTCATTCATATTTTCAAAGTAGTGATCAAAATCCTCATCTTCTTTTCTTATACAATGAAATAATGCAGCTGCAGAAACATCCTCTCTTGGACATTCATCAAAAATACCAGGTTTAAGATATGTATATTTTTGTTTTCTTGCTGCTTCTTCAGTCTGGATTTGTTTTCTTATTTCTTTATTCATTTTGACACGTTTAGTAAAGAAATAGCTTAAAAACATCAAAGCTGCAATAAACAATACCCAAACCAATAAAATCTTCCAACTCATAATTTTTCCTCCTTCAAATAAAAAAGAACATTCGTTTAAGGACGAATGTTCGTGGTACCACCTTAATTCGTATACATTTGTATACCTCTTAAACTTTAACGCAGTTCTACGTGTTTTCCTACTGTGAGTTCAAAAAACATACTCCGAGGCTACCTTCCATCTTTTCTTCTATCTCTTTACACCTTCCAGAGACTCTCTTTAAGAATACAAGATGTACTCCTCCTCATCAACGTATTCTTATTTTAACAAAGCTACCATGTCTTGTCAATTACAATTGATGAATAAAATGGGTGATAGAATCTAAATAATATAATAATCGTGAAAGTTTGATAATATTTTCGATTTCATCTTGTCCATAATCAATTAAAGGAACAATATTCATCAAACAACACAATAACAATTTTTCATCATCTTTTAATTCAATCTTTTTTAAATAATATTCACTAAAACAATCTAAATCAAATAAAATATCAGGAATTCTTTGATAAATATCAAATAAATCATAGATTGGTAAATCTATACAGACATTATCAATTGATAAGAAACATTTTTCTTTTAAAGAAATATGATCATAATCAAAATGCTTATAATTCATACAAACTCTAATTTGATGATATTCTTTCGTTTTTTCTAAATATTGCGACAAATATTGTCTAGCACTACATAAAGCTTCATAAATACGATAATAGTTCATCACTAACATCCATTGACTAGGTGAACGCATCATGATGTTTTCAAAATTTTGAATCATTTGTTCATAATATGCAAAACGTTCATTGATGATTGTAATGATATCATGTTGTAATGTTTCAAAATATTGTTGATTGACTTTTGTATAATAAAAACTATGGTAATGAAGATAAGCTAAGGTTTCAAAGTAAAACTTTATTTTCATTTCTTTTAATTGTCCCTGTGAATTATCAATATAGGGCATCAAATAAATATAATGTTGCTGATAAGGTGTGACATACTCATTATTTTTATTTAATAAAACATGCACAAAACAAGTCATATGCAATGTTTCAATATATTCTAAGGTTCTTTGTACATGCTTATCTTTTACACATTTTAATACATAATAACCTTCAATACATTTTAACTTATATGTTTTTTGACTTAATGTGATTTGTCCAATCACATGAATTCCATAATATTCCTCAAGCTGTTCTTTCATGCATAATAAGGTACAATCACAATCGCACCTTTGGAAAGCGGACGATCATGGTTGTATTCTTTAAGCTGATATTCATCAACTTGATAACGAGCGGCTATGGATTGGTAACTATCTCCATCAGATACAACATATAAGTAATAAGTACCAATATCTTCATCATCTTCCTCATCCTCATTGTTTGACTTTGTTATGACTTCTTTTGTTTCTTTTTGCGGTACAACGATTTCTTCATCGAGCTCTAATATTGGTTCTTCCACAGGTGGTGTCATTATGATCTCATCTTCTTCCCTTAAAAGATTTTCAATTTCTAAAGCAACATCTTCATCACTTTGTACTTCATCACTAACAATCTGTGAAGTTTCAATGACACGATCTTCATCATCTAAAACACCATATACACAGGCTTGAATAACCAATGCCATATTTCCTTCATTGAGTGTATAATCAAAATCTTCAACTTTAACATGAAAATCACGTTTATCTGTAATCTTGTCAAATTGAGCTAAGATATCTAAATCAATCGTTTCATGAAAGCTTTGTTTGGTATTGTCATCTTTATACTCACCATTAATCATAATACTTCCAACGGCTCTCATACCTTGAGTTTCCATTTTATAACTGATTGATTCATCAACAGAAATAGATACAAGCTCCTTCAAACGATGATTCAAGTCCACAATTTTTTTAAAATATATTTTTTGCATACTTTCCCTCCTAACAAACTGTATGCAAAAAAATACAGAATATGAAAAAAAGAAGTATTTCTACTTCTTACTTTTTACATAATTCAATAGCTTGAGCCAAAACAGCCTTACCATTCATCATACCATATTCACGCATTCCAATATTTGCAACTGGAACACCTGGCGCTTCAGATTCAATTTTCTTTTGCGCATATCTGACTTGTGGTCCAAGTAAAATAATATCAGCTTTTGTAGCATTTGCTTTCACTTCATTAGCTCCAACTGCCCAGATATTCACTTCTACCCCTTCTTCTGCAGCAGCCTTCTTCATTTTTTCTACTAATAAACTTGTTGACATCCCAGATGCACAACATAACATAATATTTATCATGACTATTACCCCCTGCTAGTGATTATACAACAAACATTGCCTTTTGTTAAGTTTTAATTTAACAAAGCTTCAAAATTGCATCCCAAAGTTCTTGAATCCCAGTCTTGTTAAAACTTGAAAATCTAACAAATTGATCGTTTTCATCAAAATCCAAAACTTGTTTAATCATTTTTTCATTTTTCTTTAAATCATTACGTTTTAATTTATCTTCTTTAGTTGCCACAACAATAACTGGAATTTCATAATACTTTGCATACTCATACATTTCAATATCATCACGCGTTGGTTTATGACGATAGTCAACAATTAATACCAATCCTTTTAAAACATCTCGTTCTCTTAAATAAGTATCAATCATATCTCCAAAACTTTCTTTAATTTTATCATTGACCTTAGCATATCCATAGCCCGGCACATCAACTAATCTTAACTCATCATTGATATTAAAGAAATTCAAAGTACGTGTTTTTCCCGGTGTCCCTGATACTTTTGCTAATTTACTATGATTTGTTATTGTATTAATCAAACTTGATTTCCCTACATTACTACGTCCAGCCAAACAAATTTCAGGCAAATCATTTTCTGGCCATTGTGATTTCCAGGCTGCACATAATACAAATTGTGCTTTATTGACTTTATACATAATATTCTCCTTTATTCCTTGTTGAATCCATCTTAACATATTTCTTAACAAATAACTATAAGAAAAATAGAGTCATCAAGACTCTACTTTACTAATGCATTTTCTAATACTGTATCAATATGATCAGCTAAAACAATTTTTAAATCCTTTTGAACTGATTCAGGAATATCATCAATATCCTTTTCATTATCTTTAGGAATAATAATTGTACGAATACCACTACGATGAGCAGAAATAGATTTTTCTTTTAACCCACCAATTGGTAAAACCTGACCTCTTAAAGTGATTTCTCCAGTCATCGCAACATCATCACGAACAGGACGATTACTAAATGCAGATAGAATTGCAGTTGTCAAAGTCACACCAGCACTTGGTCCATCTTTTTTCACTGCTCCTTCAGGAACATGGATATGAATATCTTCTTTATCAAAAGCAATATTTTCTAATCCATATTTTTCACGATTTGCTTTCATATAATCTAAAGCAATAGACGCAGATTCTTTCATCACATCACCTAATTGACCAGTAATAATAAATTTACCACTTCCATTAAAATGATTGACTTCAATTGGTAAAATATCTCCACCATATTGAGTATATGCCATTCCAGTTACCACTCCAATTTGTGGTTTATCTAATTTCTTTGTATGTTCAAATGGTGCTTTACCTAAGAATTCTTCTAAATCAGCAATTTGAATATCTAAAACAAGTCCTGGATTCTTTAAAATCTTTAAAACTGATTTACGACAAATTTGAGCAATCAATCTTTCTAATTGACGAACCCCTGCTTCACGTGTGTAATGACGAATGATTGACATCATTGTTTCATCACTAATCATTAATTGTTCAGCTTTTAAACCATGTCTTTCTAATTCTTTCTTTAAAAGATGACGTTTAGCAATTTGTAATTTTTCTTGTTCAGTATAAGAAGAAATTTCAATAATTTCAAGACGATCTCTTAATGGTTCAGGAATACTTCCTAAATCATTAGCAGTCGCAATAAATAAAACTTTAGATAAATCATAAGGTTCTTCTAAGTAGTTATCTGAGAAAAATTGATTTTGTTCTGGATCTAAGACTTCAAGCATTGCACTTGTTGGATCCCCTTTATAATCACTAGACATCTTATCAATTTCATCTAATAAGAATACAGGATTGACGACGCCAGCTTTTTTCATTCCTTGAATAATTCTTCCTGGCATAGAACCTAAATAAGTTCTACGATGTCCACGAATCTCAGCTTCATCCTTAACACCACCTAATGATGCTTTTACAAATTTTCTACCTAATGCTCTAGCAATCGATTTAGAAATCGATGTTTTCCCAACCCCTGGTGGCCCAACCAAACAGATAATTGGCGCATTTAAAGATTGTGTCATTTGTTTTACCGCAAGATGTTCGACAATTCTTTCTTTTGTTTTCTTTAAACCATAATGATCTTCATCTAAGATTCTTTCAACATCACCAATATTTTGATTATCCTCAGTTTCTTGATACCAAGGTGTCTTTAATACCCAATCAATATATGTTCTCACAACATTGGCTTCAGAAGATGCTGAAGGCATCATATCATAACGTCTTAATTCTTCTTCAATCTTATCTTTAATATATTGTGGATAAGGTTTATCCTTCATTTCTTGACGAATATAATCTGTATCATCTTCTTTATTAGGCGTATCCCCTAATTCTTCTTTAATTGCACGTAACTTTTCTCTTAGATAATATTCTTTTTGATTTTCATCAATGCTTTCTTTCACTTTTAAATTAATCTTTTCTTCAAGTTCATTAATCACTTTTTCTTCTTCCATACTACCTAAAACAAGAAGTAAACGTTTATTAATATCACATTCAGCTAAGATTTTTTGTTTTGTTTGTAATTCAACATTGATATATTGACCAATTGTATCAGCCAAATCACTTGCACTCATACCTTGTGATAAGTTTGAGAAAACTTCACGTGGAAACATTTGTAAGTTCTTATTCATAGATTGCATTTGTTCAGAAACTTTACGTACCAATGCAATTTCTTCAGTTTTTTCACCAGGAATATCTTCAAGATATTTTGTTTTGGCAAATAAACATCCATCTCTTTCTTCTAATTGAGTAATTTCTACTCGCTTTTGACCTTCAACAGTTAATTTAATTGTTCCATGATTATCTCTTTTAATTCTTCTTTTCACTTTACATAAAGTTCCATAGTGATAAACATGTTCAAAATCTGTATTTTCATCAATTGGATTCTTTTGAGAAATAAAAACTATATTTTCATCAAACTCATTGATACTTTTTTCTATTGCTTTTAAACTAAAACTTCTTCCAACATCTAAAGAAATTTCATGTTTAGGGAAAACAATCATTCCCCTTGTGCAAATGACAGGTAAATCAACAACAATTTCTAATTCTTCCATAATTCATTACCTCCTTTACAAAGATGAATCATCAATCCATCCATTTTCATCATTATATATAATAATGAGTCATTTGTCTATCAAAACGTCTTAATAAAACAAGACGCAAGTGCGTCTTATTTTACGTTATCTTTAATTAATTGAACAGCCTTACGAGTTGCTAAATCAGATTTGATTTGTCCTAATTGACTTTCAAATAATTTTTTAACTTCATCAAATTCTCTGCTATAGTATGTAGCGATTTCTTTGATTTCTTCATCAACTTCTTCTTCAGACACTTCAATATTTTCAGCTTTTACAATTTCAGCTAAAATTAAGTTAAATTTTACACGTTTTTCAGCTTGTTCTCTCATTTCAGCTTTCATATCATCCATAGTCTTACCAGTTAATTGTTGGAATAATTCCATATTTAAACCTTGTTGAGATAAGTTTTGTTCTACTTCTCTTAACATTTGTTGAACTTCAGTTTCAACCATAACTTCTGGTACTTCTAATGGTGTATTTTCAATAACTGCATTGAAGATATCATCACTGAATTTTGATTCAACTTCACTTTGTTTTCTGTTTTTAATTTGTTCTTTTGTATAAGTTTCTAAATCAGCTAATGTTTCAATACCATCAATATTAACATCTTTTGCTAATTCATCATCAATTTCAGGTAAAACTTTTGATTTGATTTCATGAACTTTAACTTTGAAAACAACAGCTTGACCAGCTAATTCAGCAGCTTGATAGTTTTCTGGGAAAGTTACATTAATTTCTTTTTCTTCATCAATACCCATACCTACTAATTGTTCTTCAAATCCAGGAATAAATGAACCAGATCCAATTTCTAATGGATAGTTTTCACCTTTTCCACCTTCGAAAGCTTCTCCATCTTTAAATCCTTCAAAATCGATAACTGCAGTATCTCCGTTTTCAACAGTTCCTTCTTCTTTAATCACTAATTCAGCAAATTGATTTTGATAGTTCTTTAATTCAGCTTCGATTTCTTTTTTAGTTACTTTAACTTGTCCTTTTTTAACTTCTAATCCTTTATATTGTCCTAAAGTCACTTCAGGTGCAACTGGAGCGTTAACAGTAACTTTTAAAGTTTCTTCAGTTAATTCATCGATTTTTACTTCTGGTTGACCTACAGGATGTACATCATTATCTAATAAAATACCTGCATAATTCTTTTGTAAAATGATGTCAGTTGCTTCTTCTAAGATAGCTCCTTTACCAACTCTTGCTTTAACTAATTTAGCAGGCGCTTTCCCTTGTCTAAATCCATCAATTTTTACATTTTTTGCTAATTTGTTTAATGCTTTGTCTTGTGCATCTTTCCATTCTTCAGTTGTGAAAGTTACTTTGACTTCCACCATACAATTTTCAAGTTTGTTACAAACTGTTTCCATTTATACTTCCTCCATTATTTCAACACGCATATTATACATGAATAAATATAAGATTGCAACTATTTTAACACTCTTATTGTAAGAGTGCTAAAAATCTATTTCATTTATGTACTTCATGCTTTTCTATATTTATCTACTTTTTGGCAATCCATTTCTATTCTAATAGATAAATAGCTTAATAAATATACCATAATATCCTTTATTTATCAATACTTTCCCTATGTTTTACTAGACTTCAATCTGTTTTAACAAAAGAACAACCCCTTGAATTTGTGATTCATCACAATAATATGTCACTTCTAAATCAGACATATCTATATCATAAGATTGTAAAGTCGCAACATAATAATGAATTGAAGCTGCTACAACATTATACTTATCATCATATATTTCTTTAGGATAATAAGCATAAAGAAAATATTCTAGATAATCCATACATTGTTCAAACATGGTTGGATTATCATTTTCAAGTGCATTTTCTAAATACTGTCCAATTCCTTGGTAAGCATCTTGAGCTAAAACAAGTGGCATATAACTTGGATTAATATGATAATACGCACCAAACTTCTCTACTTCCATATCTTCATCAACTTGTTGATCAATCATAATTTCTATTAATAAAGTTTTGGCAAAGAAATGACGACGACTATCCAATAAATAGTCTTTAATTGTTGGAATGATCATACGTACATTTAATTGTTGTAGTTGATCTAAAACCATATATAACAAATCTTCATTACAATCTTTTTTCTTTAAAACTTGTTCAATTTCTTCAATTGAAAAGATTTGATTCTTAGATTCAAGTTCATAATGAGCTTCTTGTTTTTCTAATAGAATTTCATCATATGCCGTATTAAAAAGCATCTCATATTGATAAGGAATGTAAGGCATTGATAATTCCTCAATTAAAATATTAATTGCTTCTTCAAATTCACCCAATTCTTTAAGTGTTGTAACATACATCGAAACAACATCATAATATGTTTCTTCAGCTTTCGCTTTGGCTAGCGCACCTTCTAATTTAGCTTGTTGATATTCTTGTAGACCAACTAAACAAACCAATCTTAAATAACGGGTATTTTCATCGTTCATATCATTCAATAAAGAAAGTGCCTGATTATATTCACCACTTTGTATTAATTCATCAATCATTCTTCGTCCTCCTTTAACTAGCAATCCTCATTCTATCAAAGAAAAAAAATATAAGCAAATAAAAAAGCCATTTTCATGACTTTTTTCATCTTATTCATCTCCGAAGCAAACACCAATAGCTTTAGCAGCACGTACCAATTCACCATTAGGATCAACACGTTTTTGTTTACCGAATTTTGCATCACCAATAACTTCTTCTAAAGAAGTATAATCCATATCTTCACCATGAAGGGTAACAACATTACCAAATAAACCTTCATCAATTAATTCACAAGCTTTCACTCCAAAACGAATTGATAAGATACGATCATATGCTGTAATATCTCCACCACGAATAATATGTCCTGGATTAACAGCACGCACTTCATGATTTGGAATCACTTTTTCTAAATCATCAGCAACTTTAGCAGCTAAACCACTATAACGAACTGGATCTGGTGAATCTTCAACAATTTTACCAATAACTTTTGTTCCATCAGCATATTTAGCTCCTTCTGCTACAGCAATAACAGTATAAGGCAATCCTTCCGCATCACGTTTAGCAACATGTTTTGCAATGTTTTCAATTGTGAAAGGAATTTCTGGGATTAAGCAAACACCAGCATTCCCAGCAAGTCCTGAATATAAAGCAATCCATCCAGCATCTCTCCCCATCAATTCACAGCAGATAACACGATGATGAGATTTTGCTGTTGTTTGTAAACGATCAATAAAATCAGTTCCAACACTCATAGCACTAATAAATCCATAAGTTAAATCTGTACTTGTTAAATCGTTGTCCATTGTTTTAGGCACCCCGATGACATTAACTCCTTTTCTAGAGAAATCTCTTGCACTTGTTAATGTACCATCTCCACCTAAAACAACCAAAACATCAACGCCAGCTTTCTTTAAGTTTTCAACTCCAACATCACTGACATCTTTCTTTACTTTACCACCTTTTCCATCATCAACTAAATAATCAAAAAGGTTATCTTTATTAGAACTATATAAAATAGTTCCTCCTTCTTTATAAATATCTTCTACTTTTTCTTCAGTCAATTCAATATAGTTATTATTGTATAAACCACGGTATCCATAAACATATCCAATAACTTCCCAACCATATTTACGAATAGCAGTTTTTGTAATAGTTCTAATTACCGCATTCAATCCTGGACAATCTCCACCTCCAGAAAGCAATGCAATCCTCTTAACTTTCTTTTCCATATTTTCATCCTCCATTTTTCCTTCTCACTTATTATAATAAAATTTCAATAAGACTACAACATAAAAATGAATCCGTTTACATATTTTTATAAAAAAACACAAGATATCTAAAAATATAAAACCACCATTTTTTCTTAATATCTTACCCTCTTTATCTTATTTTTAAAAATTATCTTCGATTCATCAACAAAAAATGAATCTATCACTTATCATTGCAGTTTACTCATATATCACCAAAAAAATCTCACTATAAAGTGAGATTCTCAAATGAAATATGTTGTTTTAAGACTTCCATAACTTTTGAAAGAGGTAATCCAATAACATTGTTTTTATCACCATCAACATGATCAACAAAACAATCAGCACGTCCTTGAATTCCATAAGCTCCCGCTTTACCCATCCATTCCTTTGAAGCAAGATAATCATCAATCATATTTGTTATATCTTTAAAATAAACATCTGTTTTTTCTACAAATGTCACAAGTTCTTCACCAAAATAGATAGCCACAGCACTATAAACACTATGTTTACGATGATTAAGTTTCATTAAAATCTCACGAGCATGTGCTTCATCACGGGCTTTTCCGATGATTTCATCATCTAAATAAACAATTGTATCCGCACCAATAACAATATCATGAGGATATTTTTGATGAATTGGATAAGCTTTATCAGTTGCTAGTTTTTGTAATCTTAATGATAAAGGTAATGTTTCATCCATGACTTCTTCTATAGAAGAAGCATCGATTATAAAATCGATGCCCGTACTTTCTAATAATTCTTTTCGTCTTGGCGAAGTCGAAGCCAAGATAATTTTATTCACTTGTTTTTTCTTCCTTTGGTTGAACTGGTTTTGGCAATAAAGCCTTTCTTGAAACATTAACACCTTTATCTGTGATTTTTGTAACTTTAACTTTAACAGTATCTCCTAGTTTTAAGACATCAGATACTTTATTGATTCTTTCATGAGCAACATCACCTACATGTAAGAATCCATTTGTTCCTTCGAATAATTCAACAAAGGCAAATTTATCTTCAACACGAACAACTTTACCATCATAGATTTCACCAACTTCAGCTTTTTTCACGATATTTTCGATTAATTTAGCTGCAGTATTAATAGCATCTTGATCAAAGTGATAAATTGTCACACGACCATCTTGTTCAATATCAATCTTGACATCATTAGATTTTTCAATAATTTCATTAATATTTTTACCACCTGGTCCAATAACATCTTTAATTTGATCAGGATTAATTCTCATCATAAAGACTTTTGGAGCATATGGACTTAATTCTTTTCTAGGTTCTTGAATAGCCCCTAACATACAATCCATAATTTGTTGTCTACCAATTTTAGCTTGTGCTAAAGCTTCTTGTAAAATTTCTTTTGTGATACCATCAATTTTAATATCCATTTGTAAAGCACAAATACCATTTTTTGTACCTGCAACTTTAAAGTCCATATCACCTAAATGATCTTCCATCCCTTGGATATCAGTTAAAATTGTATAATCGTCACCTTTTTTTACTAATCCCATAGCCACACCACTAACTGGATTGCTAATAGGAACACCGGCACTCATTAAAGCCATTGATGATGCACAGATAGAAGCTTGTGAAGAAGAACCATTAGATTCTAAAACTTCAGAAACAACACGAATTGTATATGGGAATTCATCTTCACTAGGAATTACTTGAGCCAAAGCTCTTTCTCCTAAGGCCCCATGTCCAATTTCACGACGTCCTGGCGCACCCATTCTTCCTGTTTCACCAACTGAATATGGTGGGAAGTTATAGTGATGCATAAAACGTTTTTGATCTTCTAAACCTAAACCATCAATTTTTTGATGTTCACCTAAAGCTCCTAATGTACACACTGATAAAACTTGTGTTTCACCACGGGTAAATAAAGCTGAACCATGAACTCTTGGTAATAAATCAACTTGTGCATTTAATGGACGCACTTCATCAATTTTTCTTCCATCTGGTCTAATCTTATCTTCAGTAATTAATCTTCTGACTTCATCTTTTTCTAAGTCATGTAAAACAATCTTCACTTGTTTAATGACTGAATCATGTTCTTTTAAATCTGCATAATCTCTTTCTTCAAAAAGCGCAACAACTTCAGCATTGATATCATCAATAGCGCCATATCTTTCTAATTTTCCAGGAATAGAAACAGCCGCAATCATTTTTTCTTTTGCTAAAACTTCTACTTCTTCTACAATTGCAGGATCTAATTCAAATAAAGGAATTTCAATTTTTTCCTTACCACATGCTTCAACAATTTTTTCTTGGAAAGCAATTAATTCTTTAATCTTTTCATGACCAAACATTAAAGCATTCAACATTGTTTCTTCATCAACTTCTTTAGCATCAGCTTCAACCATGTTAATTGCTTCTTTTGTTCCAGCAACTTCAAGATTAATTAAGCTTCTTTCCATATCTTCTGGACCAGCATTGATTGTAAATTCACCATCAATTAATCCAACATTGACACCAGCAATTGGTCCATTAAAAGGAATATCAGATAAACATAACGCAAGAGATGCACCAAACATTGCTGCCATTTCTGGTGATGCTTCTTGATCTACTGATAAAACAGTATTCACCACTTGCACTTCATTTCTAAATCCATCAGCAAACAATGGACGAATTGGACGGTCAATCATACGAGCCGTTAATGTTCCATGTTCGCTAGGACGCCCTTCTCTTTTTAAGAATCCTCCAGGAATTTTTCCTACAGAATATAATTTTTCTTCATATGTAACTGTTAATGGGAAAAAGTCCACATCTTTTGGTTCTTTCCCAGCAACTGCTGTTGACAAAATAACTGTATCATCATATCTAACCAATACTGAGCCATTGGCTTGTTTGGCAAGTTCACCTGTTTCAACAGTTAATGTCTTTCCATAAAATTCTAAGCTAAACACTTGTTTTGACATATTATATTTCCACCTCATTTATTATCTTTGTTATTATAGCATAATTTATCCCAATAACAAACTATTTATTTTTGATATATTCCTAAAATCATGAAAAAAACAAAAAAACATCTTCGAAATCAAGCATTTATCTTTCGAAAATGTTCATAATGTATTCCTATATGTCCGATTCCTAAAATAATTGTAGAAATAACAAGCAAGATATGTCTTTCATAGATTCCTAAACACAAAAAAGCTAAAACTGGTAAAGTTGCTCCAGCTAAAGGAATCTTTAAAAACGAAGTATAAAAATCTTGCAAAGTACAATCACTACGAAAATAACGTATCCAATAACCTTCATACAAAAACATAGCTATTGTTGCAATTATCAATAAAATATCCCATTGCCAAATTATTTTTTGAAAACTTATTATGGCAAAACAAGTCACCAATCCTTGACCTATTCTTTCTAGGATTAATAAAATCAAATTCTCTGACTTTGCATCATAACCAAGAGGTTGATGCTTTGTCCAAAAGAAATTAGGAATAAAAAGCATAATAAGATAAATAATTCCTAACCATGATAAATATATTGAATCAAGCATCACAATCTCCCTTCATAAACATTATAACTTTAAATTCATATGAATTGATTTTTCTTCAAATCCATAATTTTCATACATTGATTTTGCTTTTTGATTGTGTACATTCACCGATAACTCCAACCCATCATAATGTTTATCTTTAGCCATCTTTTTCATAAAATCAAGCAATTGACGACCAATTCCCTGACCACGATATTTTTCATCAATAGCTATGACATGGATATAAATAATATTTCTTTTCACAAGATGTATAGCTTGCTTTTGTTTTTCTTCAAAAGAAACAATACCCAATATTTGATGATTCTCATCTTCAGCTACTATTAATTGTTTTTGAAAAACAAGTATCTCAAATGTTTCTTTAGGCATAGCTATATCTACCTTTTGATAAATATCAGGACTCCAGAAGACATGCATTGTTTGGACTTGCTGCATAATATTTTCAACACCTAAATAATCTTTTTTTATTGCATAACGGATATTCATTGTTTTCCTCTTTTCTAAATCCCTAAAAATGCTCCTGCCACATTAAAATAAACAAGTAATGATAAAGCATCAACAATAGTAGTAATAAATGGACTTGCCATAACTGCAGGATCAAAACCAATTTTATCAGCTAAAATCGGTAAAGTACAACCAACAAATTTTGCTACAACGACAGTTACAAACAAAGTCATACAAACAACAAAAGCAACCAGCATTGATGTTTGATCAATCAACATGATTTTAGCAAAATTAGCAATTGCTAAAGTGGCACCAACTAAAATAGATACTTTCATTTCTTTCCATACAACAAGTGGTAATTCTTTAAATTCCACTTCATCCAATGACAAAGCACGAATAACCGAAACTGAAGCTTGTGAACCACAATTTCCACCCGTATCCATCAACATTGGAATAAAAGCAGTTAAAATTACATATGTCGATAAGGCAGTTTCAAAACCTTGAATAATTTTTCCAGTAATTGATGCTGAAATCATCAACAACAATAACCAAGGAATACGTTTTTTATATGTATCAAAAACACTTGTTTTCATGTAAGGTTGATCCGTTGGAGTAATGGCTGCCATCATTTCGATATCTTCAGTTGCTTCTTCTTCTAAGATATCCATAACATCATCAACCGTAATAATTCCAACCAAACGATTTTCATTATCAACAACAGGCATCGCTCCAAAATCATATTTTTGGAATTGTTTAGCAACTTCTTCTTGATCATCTAAAGTATGAAAAGTAATAACATTTTCAGTCATTAAGTCTTTAATATTCTCATCAGTTTTTGCTAAAATGATTTCTCTTAAAGTTACAATCCCTAACAGATGCTTTTGCGCATCTGTCACATAACAAGTATTGATTGTTTCTTTATCAACACCCGTTTGACGAATACGATCAATCGCATCAGATACACTCATATAAGCACGTAAATCAACATACTCAACCGTCATAATACTTCCCGCAGAATCTTCTGGGTATTTCAATAAACTGTTAATATCTCTACGAGTTTCTTTATCTGTTGCCGCCAATACTTTTTTAACGACATTTGCTGGCATTTCTTCTAACATATCAACCGCATCATCAGAATAAAGATCATTCATAATTTGACCAATTTCACGATTGGTTAATGACTCAATAATCATTTGTTCATATTCAACTGGGATATAAGAAAAAACATCCGCTGCACTATCTTTAGGCAATAACCTAAAAATACGTACAACATCTTCTTTATTATCAATGGTTTCAATAATTTCAGCAATATCTGCTTCATTTAAATCTACTAATAACTCTCTTATTTGATGATATTTTTTATCATTCAATAAATCTTTAATTTGATTTTCTAATTCTTCAATTCTCTTTTCCATATTTGTCCCTCCAAGATATTTATTGTATGTAAACAGGATAACGGCTCGGGAACTTCATTATTACTATAAAACATACAAATCACATCCTTTCTTGACAAAACCATATATATTATAAACAAAATAAAGAAAAAAAGATATTCTTTTTTGAATATCTTTTATCTTCTTAATCCTAATTTGTCAACTAATGTTGTATATCTGTCAAGATCTTTATTTTTTAAATATTTTAATAAATCTCTTCTTCTACCGATTTTCTTTAAAAGACCTCTATTTGAATGATAGTCTTTTTTATGAACTTTAAAGTGTCCATTTAATTTGTTGATATCAGCAGTTAATACAGCGATTTGTACTTCTGGAGAACCTGTATCTCCTTCAGCTCTTGCATATTCTTTCATAATAGCAGTTTTTTCTTCTTTAGTTAACATGTGTTTTCCTCCTTATATATTAACTTAGCCAAATCCAAGGTATAGGTCGAGGACTCTTATATCCTAGAGATAGCCGCACTTGTTATTATATGGATAATAGAGGAAATGTCAAGATTTTCCTATGTATTTCTCAAATTTTTTCATGAATAATATAAAGTTTCCTTTGATTTTCAAAAAGTAAAACATATAAATGATTAAATTCATCTTTTGAAACTATGTAATAAGTATAATCATCATTAAAATCTGGCTGCACTGTTTCATCTAAACCATCATCATGCCATAATGATTTTATATGGTTTTCTAATGTTGGAGAAGGCTGTTTTTGAAAACTTGAAAAATCATGAGAATCAATTTCATCTAAAGAATAGACAAAATATTGATTTCCATCTCTGTGAAATCCTTCTACAGTATCTTTTTGATATAATAAAGTCTTATGATTAGGAAAAGTCATTGACCATTGATTCTCAATAGTCTCAATTTTTTCTAAAGAATCATCCTTCAACTTAAAAGTTGCACAAGTATAAAGACATATTCCAACTGCTATGATGCCAATCAAAATCAATACTTTTTTCATTTCACTCATCTCCTAACTTCATTATATACCTCATAAAAAGATTTTTCTATCTCAAATAAATGTGGTAAAATAAGAAAACAAGGAGGAACATTATGGAAAAAATAGGATTCATTGGTGTAGGGGTTATGGGAAAATCAATGGTTAGGAACTTAAAAAAAGCTGGCTACTATGTTTCTATTTATACCCGTACCAAAGATAAAGTGGTAGATTTAATTGAAGAAGGCATTGATTGGCAAGATACAATAAAAGATTGTATTCATGATAAAGATATTATTATGACTATGGTAGGTTATCCAAGTGATGTTGAAGCTGTTTATTATGGTGAAGATGGTATTTTAAATCACGCCAAAGAGAACGCAATATTAATAGACTTTACAACATCTTCACCTGCTCTTGCTCAAAAAATTTATCAAGATGCAAAAGCAAAACATCTAAGCAGTTTGGATGCCCCAGTTTCTGGTGGTGACATTGGAGCTAAAAATGGAACATTATCAATTATGATTGGTGGTGATCAGGATTGCTTCAATAAAGTTAATCCTATCTTACAGGTATTAGGAAAATCTATTCAGTATGTTGGTCAAGCTGGTTTAGGACAACATACCAAAATGACCAATCAAATTGTCATTGCTGGAAATATCGCTGGGGTAGTAGAAGCTATTCATTATGCCCGAGCAGTAGGTCTTGATACTGACATGATGATGAAGTGTATTAGTCAAGGTGCAGCTGCCAGTTGGCAATTAGAGCATAATGGTCAAGCTATTCTTGAGAATAATTTTGAGCCCGGATTTTATATTAAACATTTTATTAAAGACATGAAGATAGCTCAAAAAGAAATGAGCGATGAAGATATTCATTTAAAAGTTTTAGATACAGTATTAAAAATGTATGAAGAATTAGCTGAAAACGAAAAAGGAACACAAGCTCTTATTCATTATTATGAGAAAGAGTAGTTCCTTTTTCTTTGTGGTTTTTCATCAAATAGATTGCAATTGCTAAAATGATAAAACCAATAAAATGTAACCAATCAAATTTTTCATTTAAAAATATTAATGATTCAACATATGTCACAATAGGATTTAAACTTAAAAAAAAGCTTGTCTGAAAAGCCCCTATCTTTTCAATCGATTGCATATATGTTACTTGAATAAAGGCAAAACCTATTCCAGAAATAATCAAAAACAAGATCCAATGAAATAATGGCATCTTTAACAATGCTTGATATTGAAATTGTCCTTTCCATAAACAATGGATTGCTAAAAACAAAAAACCAAATAACAATTCATACAAAGTCAAAGTTAAAGAATTATGTAAATGCCATTTTTGAATCATGACATTAGCTAGCATATATAAAATCATTCCTAAAAATAAATACCAGAAACCTAATTTAATAGAAAAAATTCGAAAACGAATAGATAATAAAAATGCAAAAACAGTTAAAAAAAGTGCTATATATTCTTTAAGACTCCCTCTTTGTCTTAATAATAAAACAGAAAATAGAAAAGTTAACATTGGTGATAATGCATTCATAAAAGCATTATCAATTCCTTTCACTTCATTCATCCCTAAAAAAGTAAAAAAGAAATTCAAATAGATAGCTAAAATACCAATAAACAATGCCTTCTTTTTATGTTCATAATGAAAATCAAACTTTTTAAATTTCATATAAATAGCAATAAACATAAAAGAAAAAAAGACTCTCATTGATGCCAATAATAAAAAAGGTATTTCTTTTAAAAGTAATTTCATAACAATAACATTACTTCCCCAAAAGAAGCTTGCAAGTAAAAGTTGAATATATATAGACATCTCATCACCCAAAATAGTATGCACAAATAAAAGCGGATAATTCAAATTTTAATAAGATAAAAAATTTTTTCTTATGATGAAATCATAATTATATTATTGATATTTAAAAATAAAAAATCAAACTTAGTAGAATAACAAACTTTTTAACGTTTGCCCTTTTTAAAATAAAAAAAGATGCACTCATTGATGCATCTTAATATTGATGTGATTTTCCCACGATTTCATTGATATCTTCAATTCCCATTTCATCTAAGATATCATTCATTTCTTGAATAATTTTTGGACAAGCATATGGATCAACAAGATTTTGGCAGCCAACTGCAACTGCACTTGCTCCTGCAATCATCATTTCAATCGCGTCTTTTCCACTAGAAATTCCACCCATACCAATAATAGGAATATTGACAGCTTGAGAAACTTGATAAACCATTCTTAAAGCCACTGGGAAAATAGCTGGGCCACTATATCCACCTGTTTTATTAGCAATAATTGGTTTTCCCGTTTTGATATCAAAACGCATACCAATCATTGTATTGATCATTGTAATTCCATCTGCTCCAGCAGCTTCAACAGCTTTTGCCATTGCGACAATATCTGTTACATTTGGTGACAATTTGACATAAACAGGTTTTTGACTAACAGCTTTCACAGCACGTGTAACTTCAGCAGCCATATCAGGATTTGTTCCAAATTGGATTCCACCACAGTGAACATTAGGACAAGAAATATTTAATTCCAATGCCCCTACCATATCATGTGAAGATAGTAATTTTGCCGTTTGAACATAATCATCAATGGCACTTCCACCAATATTAGCAATCACTTTATCTTGGTATAATGGTCTTAATTTTGCCAATTCTTCATGGAAAACAGCTTCTGAACCCGGATTTTGCAAACCAATTGCATTTAACATGCCACTTGGTCCTTCAGCAATTCTTGGTAAAGGATTCCCATAACGTGGTTCTAAAGTTGTTCCTTTTAACATCATTGAACCCAAAACATTAATATCGTAAAATTTTGCAAATTCATAACCAAATCCAAAAGTTCCACTTGCTGGAATCACTGGATTTTTCATATCTAAACCTGGTAGTTTTACTCGTAAATTAGCCATTAACAATCACCTCGCTTGAATGTAATACCGGTCCTTCTACACATATTCTCTTATATGGTTTTGTTTTGGTTTTGCATGAGCATCCCATACATGCACCAAATCCACATCCCATACGTGCTTCAAATGACAAATATCCATTATCAGGATAAGCCAACGCTAAAGCATCTAACATTTTTTCAGGACCACATGTATAATACACATCCATATCAAAATCATGATTTTTTAAAACATCAACAACAGTTCCCTTTTCACCAAGCGTTCCATCCATTGTCGCAACATATGTTGGACATAATGCTTCAAATTCTTTTTGATAAAATACAGCATCTTTCGTATTAAAACCTAAAATTGCTGTAACTTTAACACCTTTTGCCAAAAGGTCTTTTGCCAGTTTATACATTGGTGGAACTCCTAATCCTCCACCAATGACAACAGCACTTTGATGATCTAAATCAATAAATCCATTTCCAAGACCTGTTAAACAATCGAGTTGATCTCCGATTTGTTTTTGTGCTAAGATTTTTGTTCCTTCTCCTACAACTCTAAAGATAATTGTTATATGATTTTTATCATAATCACAAATACTCATTGGTCTTCTTAAATAAGGTTGTAAAGAATCATTAATTTTAATGTTAATAAATTGACCAGGTGTTGTAATATAGCTTGCTGCTTCACCTTCTAAAATCATTTCATAGACATCTTTAACAAGTTCTCTTTTTGAAACAATAGTCATTATTCCTTGATAATTTGCCATTTACATTTCCTCCATTTCTGTCATTTTTCCATTAACAATATTGGCAACAATCTTTCCATAACATTTGACTCCTAAAAAAGGTGTATTGATTGATTTTGATTTGATATCATCTTCTTCAATAACAAATTCTTTATCTAAATCAAAGATACATAAATTGGCTTTTTGTCCTAATTTTACATCTCCTTCTAAACGTAAAACATGGGCAGGACCAGTTGTTAAAGCATCTAAAATTGTTTCTAATTTCACCAAATTCTTTTTTACTAAATATGTATACAATAATGGAAAAGCATGTTGAATCCCAATAATGCCAAACGGCGCATCTTGAATTGGTTTATTTTTTTCTTCTCTGGCATGAGGTGCATGATCAGTCGCAATAACTTTAATTGTTTGATCATTTAACCCATCAATTAAAGCTTGATGATCTTCAATTGAGCGTAGTGGTGGATTCATCTTATAGTTTGGATGACAATCCTTAATATTTTCCTCTGTTAAAATCAAATGATGAGGGCTTGCTTCTCCTGAAACTGGTAAGCCATCTTTTTTTGCTTGTCTTAACAATTCAACTGTTTCCTTTGTTGAAATATGACAAACATGATAGCGATTTTGATAATGTTTGACTATTTCTAAGTCTCTTGCCACTTGTTTGTATTCAGAAGCACTATTAATACCAATTAAATCATGTTCTTTTGCATAGTGTCCTTCATGAATACATCCACCATGTAATTCACTTTCATCTTCACAATGAGCAACAATAATAGAATCAATATTACTTGCAAGCTGCATTGCTAAATCCATCATCTCATCACTTTGAACACCTTTTCCATCATCTGAAAAACCTAAGACAATATCTTCTTCAACAATATGTGCCATATCAACAAGTTCTTTACCTTTTAAATCTTTTGTAATTGCACTATATGTATAAGTATTCACTTGTCCATCTTTTATAACTCTCTTTTTAAAATCAGCAATTGTCTCTAAATCATCCATACATGGTAAAGTATTTGCCATAGCCACAACAGTTCCATAGCCACCATACAAGGCACTCATTGTTCCACTGTAGATTGTTTCTTTATGTTCAAACCCAGGTTCTCTTAAATGGGTATGCATATCAATAAAGTTATGTGCAACCATTTTTCCTTTTAAATCATAAGTAGGAACATCACTTTCTATATTTTTTTCAATTTTTGTAATCATCCCATCTTCAATAAGAATATCAACATTCTCAAATTGATGATTAATATACAAATGCGCATTCTTTAATAAATAACTATTCATCTTCTAACACCTTATGAATCATCGCCATTCTTACAAAAACACCATTTCTCATTTGCGTAAAAATACGACTTTTCTCACTTTCTACTAATTCATCTTTAATTTCTACATCCCTATTAATTGGTGCCGGATGCATAATAATTGCTGTATCTTTCATACGATTATATCTTTCTAATGACAAACCATAAATTTGATGATATTTTTCTTTTGAGAAGTTTTCATCACCTTGATGTCTTTCATGTTGAACACGAAGTAACATCACAATATCCATATCTTCAATCACTTCATCAAAATCCACATAATTATATCCTTCTTGTTTATATTCTAATGGTCCAGATGTGTATACACTCATTCCTAAACGTTGCATCACATTATAATTTGAATGAGCAACTCTTGAATGAAGAATATCCCCCACAATGACAACTTTCAATCCTTCAAAATGACCAAATTCTTCTTTGATTGTCATTAAATCCAATAATGATTGTGAAGGATGATTTCCTTTTCCATCACCAGCATTTAAAATAGGTACATTTAAAGCTGTTAATTGTTTATAATAGTCATCATCGCTATGACGAATAACCAATGCATCACAACCAATACTTTCAAATAATTTACAAGTATCATATAAAGTTTCACCTTTTTTTAAGCTTGAATTGCTTGCTTCAAAATTTTGTGTACGACAACCAAGATTTCCTGCTGCCATATCAAAACTATAATGAGTTCTTGTAGATGGCTCAAAAAACAGATTTGCAACGACTTTCTTTTGTTGATAATCAACAACCTTACCATTTTTAAAAGCCAATGCTTCATCAATTAAATCATTAATTTCATCAAGACTTAAATCATCTAAATTTACAATATTCTTCATGCTTGTCTCCTTCCAAAAAAAATATACCTTAACGGTATATTTATATTTCATGAATAGATATACCTTTATCTTTAATATCATACCAAAACTCTTATGATTTGACAATTATCTATTCATCGATTTTCTTTTTTAATGCATTTTCCACAATTGGTGGAACAAGTCCCTCAACACTATGATGATGAGTTGCAATTTCCTTCACCGATGATGAAGAAATATAAGAATGATTAGGTCTTGTCATTAAAAAGACCATATCAACACTATCATCTAAATATTGATTAGAAAAAGCAAGTTGTAACTCATATTCAAAATCCATTGTTGCACGAAGTCCTCTCACCAAAACACTCGCCCCAACTTCTTTAGCATATTCAACAGCTAAAGCACTACTATAATCAACTGAAACATTTTCAAAAGAAGCCGTTACAGCTTGTAATAATTCTAATCTTTCAGCTAAAGAAAACATTGTTTTTTTCGTTGGATTATCAAAAATAGTCACATATAAATGATCATACATACGACTAGCTCGTTCTATAATATCTAAATGTCCACTTGTTACGGGATCAAATGTTCCTGCATATACTGCCTTCATCATCGTTTACTCCTTATATTCTAATATTTGTAATGTTGTAATTCCATACGACTGTTGCTTTTTTAATACAAATGGTTGAGTTATTTCAAATGCTTCTTCATTTAAATCTTCCACAACAACAAGACAACCATCATTTAACATATGATGTTCATCTAAAAACGAAAGAATCCCTTGATTAATCTTTAAACCATAAGGTGGATCTAATAAAACCAAATCAAACTTCAATCCCAATTGAGCAAATTGTTGTAATGCTTTTCTAAAATCCATCTTATAGACATGAGCAACATCCTCAATCTTCAACAATTTAAAATTTTCTCTTATAGTTGCAAAAGCCTTGTACTGTTTATCAACACTATAAAGTTCATCCATTCCTCGACTCAAAGCTTCAATTCCAAGTCCTCCACTACCACCAAACAAATCTAAACATATTCCACCATCAAAATAAGGACCAATCATATTAAACAAATTCTCTTTATTTTTATCAGTTGTAGGCCTCGTGTGAGATGAATCTACACTCTTTAATTGACGACTTTTAAATTTACCTGCAATAACTCTCATAACTTCCCTCACAATTGAAATCTTTCCAATGTAATATCTTCACTAATTCCTTGAAAAACCGTTTTTGTTACATCTTCTAACAAATCATTTAATTCATGATAAGTTTGATAGTATGCTTTGATTTTAGGATTATCTAAAACTTCTTTTTTTATTTCTCTTAATTCATCTTTCATCTGACTTAAAGATGACTCATCTAGATAGTTTTTCAATCTCAAATAATCTTCCTGCATTGTTTTTTGACGTGACAATAACGCTAAGGTTTTTTCATCATACAATGCCTCTTGTGCTTGTTGATAAGCCTTAAATTTTTCATCTTTTAAAATAGCATCAATCAGTTCATTGATTATTTCTTCCATATTCTCACCTATAATAAAACTTCTAACATCTGTAACATTGTTCCTATCTTTTCAATACGATCAGCCATTGTTAGTTTATTTTCCACTCGATATTCTTCTAATAAAGTTGGAAATTCTTGTGGATAGCGTGAAAGAATCAAATACCATTTGGGATGTAATCTTAAATACATTCTAATATCTTCATCAATCATCATACCATTGCCTATTCTTTACATTCTTAGGTTCCTCTTTCACAACAAACCCACTGACCAAATCTAAAACTTTCTGAATTCCTTCAAAGCTCTTTGATAGAGCATCTAAATCAACATTTTTAATAATATCAAAAATACCTGTTAAATCTACCTGAGACTTCTTATAGGGTTCCCACATTTTATCATCTTCACCATAAAGAACATAAAATTCATACAATTGTTGCCAAGTATATCGTCCCTTAACAACCTCATCCTTAATTGAAGGAATCGTTCTAATAAAACTCTTAAAATCATCTATTTCCATATTCTCACCTATATTAGAATATGCAAAACTATGAAATTTGTTCTTTTAAAAGATCACGATTATATTTTGCAATAATTGATTGAGCTATTCCTATACCAATCATTGCTGCCCATGTTGATGAACCACCTGAAGAAATCAATAGTAACGGAACACCGGTCATTGGAATCAATCCTGAAACTCCACCCACATTAACTAATAAATGAGTAAAGAAATAAAGCCCAACACCATATAAAATTAATTTACTCTTAGTCTCTTTCACTTTCATTCCATAATGAAACATCTTATATATAATGATACAATAAGGAATTAAAAATAACAAAAATCCAACTAAACCTAATTCTTCATAAATAATTGCAACAATAAAATCATTATGTGATTCAGGAATATAACCATACTTTTGTCTTGAAGCGCCAAAGCCTTGACCAAACAATCCACCATTAGAAAAAGCGACCAAAGCATTTACCAATTGCCAGCCATCCCCTTTTTCATCTAATAAAGGATTAAGCCAAGTTGTAATTCTTCCTAATTGGTGAGGCTTCAAAATAAAGTTCATTCCTAAAATCGCAACAACAAATGCAATAACTAATAAGATCAATGATAGTTTTTTATATTTTGTATAATAAGGTCGCGGTGTAATAAAGAATAACATCATACAGATAAATGCTAAAATCAATGCACTCCCTAAATCCTTTTGTAAAAGAACCCCTACAAAAAAGACTACAATAATCGCAAGTATTGGTCTAACAACACAATACCAGAGCTTTCTTTTTTGTAATTCTTCTTTCTTTTTACGACTAATATTTTTAGGAATCTGGCAATATTCTTCAATTTCACCAAAATGAAAAGATAAAAACAAGATCATAATTATCTTCATAAATTCAGCTGGTTGAATAGTAAAAGAACCAATCTGAATCCATGCATGTGATCCTTTTACATCTCTAAACGCCAAACAGACAATCATCAGCCCTAAACCAATGACATATGTTACCCAAGTTGAAGGTGAATTAACCCACCCTTTTTTAAAACAACGGGTAAAAAAGATCATAAAAGCAAAACCACTCAATACAAAGATCATTTGCTTAATCATATTCATAGTTGCATATGTAGGACCATATTTAGCTGTTTGTCCAACCGATGCACTACCAATCATAACAATCCCATAGATTGTTAAAATAACCACACAGGCATAAATAAGTTTATCAACACCCCGGCTTTTAAATATTCTTTTTAATAAACTAATCATCGCATGTCAATCCAATCGTTGTCTTTAGCCTTTAAAAAAACACGATAGATAGAATAATGGGATGCTTTCTCAAAAGCAGCATCAATTTGTTTTTGTTCACTCTTTGAATCAACAACTGCTGTAAATTTACGATAACATTCCATAAACTCTGCTTTAGATATTCCTTCTTCATAAGCTTTTTCAACTGCATTATATAATGACATCACATCAATAATGTCTTGTGTACTCCAATAAGGGTCTAATGGGTAATCATACATTTCTCTCACTTCCTTGTCCTCACTATTATACATGATATTTAAAAAAAATAAAATAAGAATTGGGTAGAAACACTAGCAATTTTGTAAAAGAAGAATACCTTAAATTGAAAGGAGGGAATTCAATGAACTCTTGTTATAATTATGGAGGATGCGGATGCAATAGCTATATGCCAACATTTCCTTGTAATCCATTCGGATGTAGTGGATGTGGGTGTGGATGTCAATCTTTCCCAGTCATGTCATCTTGTGGATGTGGATTTGGATCAGGTAGTGGATGTACTTGGTTTGCTATTGTATTAGTTGTCTTTTTATTGCTTATCATCTGTGGATGTACAAAAATCTGTTAAACACATGAAAATATGCTAGATTTCTAGCATATTTTTTATTTTTGTGATAGAATGAAGAACGCGAGGTGAATACAATGATTTTAATGAAAGATATTATTGATGATCATCATCCTCTTATTCGTGAAATTTCAAAACCTGTTGAAATGCCAGTAAGTGAGGAAGATGAAAAATTATTGCTTGATATGCATGAATTTTTAGTAAATTCTCAAGATGAAGAAATGTCAAAAAAATATCAATTAAGACCAGCTGTTGGAATTGCTGCTGTTCAACTTGGAATTTTAAAAAGAATGTGTGCTATCCATGTTCTTACATATGATGATGAAGGAAATATAAAAAAAGCTGATGATTATGCCTTAGTCAATCCTAAAATCGTATCTTATACAGAAAAACAATCTTATTTAAAAGATGGTGAAGGATGTCTAAGTGTCAATGATGATGTTGATGGATATGTTCCTCGACATGCAAAAGTCACAGTTAAAGGATATGATGTTTTAACTCATCAAGATGTAACTATTGTTGCTAGAGGATTTTTATCTATCTGCTTACAACATGAACTTGATCATTTTGATGGTAAACTCTTTTATGATCATATTAATAAAGATAATCCAAAAGCACCTATTCCTAATGCAATGATTGTTGAATAAAAAAACTATAACAAATTGATATGATAACCTCCCAGTAGACAGTGTAAATAATTAAACACTGATACGGGAGGTTTTTATATTGGGAAGAAAAAATAAATATTCAAAAGAATTAAAATTAAGTATTGTCAAAAGATATTTAGAGGGTGAAGGATCAACCATCTTTTTAGCCAAAGAAATAAATACAGCAGCTAATATAGTGAGTAGCTGGGTAAAAAAATATAATGCATTTGGTGAAAGTGCATTTGATATATCTCATA
>NZ_SMCQ01000012.1 GCF_004343035.1 Longibaculum muris | reverse complement strand
ATAAGGATAGAGAAAGAAGAAAGGGAGGAAGTAGACATGTGTCAGGTACTAGAGGAATTTAAATTAGAAAGTGAAATGAGAGGACTTGAAAGAGGACTCAAACAAGGGAAGATACAAACCATTGTAAATCAACTAAAAAGCAAATTTGGATTTGTATCAAAGGAACTGATCATGAAGATAGAAGAAAGTTCAGATGATAAGATAGATGCTTTAACAATCAAGATTATTGATGCAAGAAGTGAAGAAGAACTGATGAAAGTATTGTCATAAATAACTATAGGTTAAGAATAAAGCAAAAATAGTTCTAGCTAATTATTTTTGCTTTATCATTTTCTTATATTTATAAGTAAATATGAACTTATATAAAAAAGTAGCAATCATTGTAGCAGTCATGACAAACAGTGAAGAACTAGTCATAAGGATAGAGAAAGAAGAAAGGGAGGAAGTAGATATGTGTCAGGTACTAGAGGAATTTAAATTAGAAAGTGAAATGAGAGGACTTGAAAGAGGCTGCAATCTTGGATTGAAACAAGGATTGGATCAAGGGATTAAACAAGGGAAGATACAAACCATTGTAAATCAACTAAAAAGTAAATTTGGATTTGTATCAAAGGAACTGATTATGAAGATAGAAGAAAGTTCAGATGATAAGATAGATGCTTTAACAATCAAGATTATTGATGCAAGAAGTGAAGAAGAACTGATGAAAGTATTGTCATAAATAATTATAGGTTAAGAATAAAGCAAAAATAGTTACTAGTTAATTATTTTTTGCTTTATTATTTTTTCATATTTATTGATACATAACATATATTGTAATGGTGATACAATGGAAATAAAACCTACTTCAATGACAACAAATATTTTGATGACTGTAATTAATGAAAAACCAGAAGCTTTTGCCTATGTTCAAGGTAATAAGATATCTGGTACTGTTTGTTTTTATCCTTATTTGTCAGGAATGGTTATGATTTATGAAATAAAAGATTTACCAAAAAATGATAGTGGATTTTATGGATTTCATATTCATGAAGGAAATACGTGTATAAATGATACAAAAATTCCTTTTGAAAAAACAAAAGATCATTATAATCCAACAAATAAGAAACATCCTGCACATTTAGGAGATTTACCAGCTTTATTTGCTTCTAAAGGTAGAGCATGGGGAATGATTTATTTAGATAAGGTAAAACCAAAAGATATTATTAATAGAACAATAGTTGTTCATCAAAATGCAGATGATTTTCATACCCAACCTTCAGGAAACTCTGGAGAAAAGATTGCTTGTGGAGAAATTCAGAGTTTTCAGTAAAAAAGTAAATAAATATTTATTTAGAGAGTTGCTATAAAGTGATTTATAGTGACTCGTTTTTTTAGTTTGTTTATAACAAATTTGATTTTATATGATGAAGAATGAAATAATATGAAAAATAGTGAAAAAAGAAAAAACTACAGATATAGCTGCTAATCTTATTAAAGATGGAGATACAATCTATTTAGATTCAGGTTCAACATGTTCAATATTGTTTAAAAAGATTTTAGGTAAAAAAATTACTATCTATACTTCTAATACTGATATATTTTCTGTTAGTGGTGAAATTCTTGCTGAAGTTATTATTCTTGGTGGTAAATTTAATCCAATGAACTCATCTTTAAGTGGTTCTCTTACTGAAAATTTACTGAAAAACTTGTATTTTAATAAATCATTTTTAGGAGCTAATGGCATTGATGAGAAATTAGGAGTTACAACTCCTACAATTGAAGAAGCTAATAAAAAACGTTTAGTTGAAGAACATTCTGATCAGGTTTATCTTGTATGTGATAGTTCAAAATTTCATAACTTATCTAATGTTAAAGCGTTTGATTTAAAAGATGTTGCCATTGTATCAGATAAAACTGATGATAAAATTAGTGAAAAAGTTTCATTGATTGTTAAGTAATAATGATAATTAAAAAGTGAGTTTTACTCACTTTTTTGAAATATGTATAAATGATAATGATTGAGAGGATAAGAAATGGGATTATTTAATAGGAATAAAAAACAATTAGAAACACAACCTTATAGTATTGGTGCACCAGTTAAAGGAGAAGTTATTGATATAAAAGAAACAAAAGATATGGTATTTAATACTGAATCATTAGGAAAAGGAGTTGGAATTATTCCAAAAAGTAATAAAATAATTGCACCTATTGGTGGAGTTATTACAACTTTTTTTCCAACAAAACATGCTGTAGGTATTACAACTGATGAAGGTGTAGAAGTTCTTATTCATATAGGAATAGATACAGTGGAATTAAATGGTAAGTTTTTTACTGATAAGAAAAAACAAGGAGATCGAATTAATAGAGGTGAAGAATTGTTAAATGTTGAGTTTGAGGAAATAATGAAATCTGGATATGACACAACTGTTTTGATGGTTATTGTTAATACAGCAAACTACAAAGAAGTAAAAACAATCTTGGGAAATAAGGAACAAGGAGAAATTGTTATTGAAATTGAAGCATAAATGAATTTAAAATGTATATTCTTTGAGGTAATGTGCATGCTAAATATATGGAGGTAATGAAAATGAAAAAAATATTAGCATGTATGTTATGTCTAGCTTTATTCACAGGATGTGGTAATGATGATGCAAAGAATAACAAAACAAATAGCTCATCTGATAACAATGTCACTGAAAACAATACGAATAAACAAGCAACAAATGATCAAACTGATGATTGGTATTCACGTTTTGAGAATGGATTAAAAGGAAGAAACATTGCTTATTCTTCTAAGAATGCTTTAGATGCTTCATCTGTAGGTGGAGCTGAAGGATATCGTTATACAACTGATAATGGTAATATTGATGTTTATCGTTTTGATGATGGTGATGATTATGATCGTATTGTTAAAGAAAAGAAGATTGGTGAAGATGGACGTAAAGTTGAAGTCAATGATCATATGATTATTGTTTCAGATGGTTTATCAGAAGATGTATTAGATGTTTTTAGAGGTTTAAAATAAGATCTATGCCAAAAGCATAGATTTTTTTGTATAGGAGAGGTTATTTAGTGAATTTACATTGTATCTATTCATTTCAAGTGATTTTTACTATATAATAGCTTTGGTGATGAGAATGGAAAAAATAAAAGAAGTTATTGTTGTTGAAGGAAAAACAGATACAGCTATTATAAAAAAGCTATTTGATGCAGATACAATAGAAACACATGGATTAGCTATAAATGATGAAATACTTGATTTAATTGAACAAGCCAATCAATCTAGGGGAGTTATTGTTTTAACGGATCCAGATTATCCAGGAATGCAGATAAGAAATAAAATTATGGAAAGAGTTCCTAGTATTAAACATGCTTTTGTTGATAAAAAAGATGCAATAGGAGAGAAAAAATTAGGAATTGCTGAAGCAAGAGAAGAAGCAATTATCGAAGCTTTAGAGAATGTTGTGACTTTTTCTAAGGATATACAAACATTATCTTGGGAAGAATTTATTTCTTTAGATATTATTGGAAGTAAAGAAAGAAGATTAAAGATTTATGATTTGTTTCATTTAGGATATGGAAATGCTAAAACTTTATTTAAAAGATTAAATATGGCGCATATTAGTAAACAAGATATTTTAAAAAAACTAGGTGAAAAATAATGAATTATGTAAAATTAGGAAAAGAAATATCATATGCTTTACGACATCATCCTGAAAAATATCACTTAGATATGGATGATGAAGGATGGGTTGTAGTGAATCAATTGTTAGATGCTTTAAAAGATAAATATGGAATATTAGATGAGGAAGATATTATTGATTTAATGAATCATTCAGATAAACAAAGATATGAATTAAAGAATCATAGGATAAGAGCTTATTATGGTCATTCATTTAAGAAAAAAATAAAAAAGGAATCTCAGATTCCTCCACAAATTTTATATCATGGTACAGCCAAACGTTTTCTATCTTCAATCATGAAAGAAGGATTAAAACCAATGAATAGACAATATGTACATCTTTCTCAAGATAAAGAGACAGCATATCTTGTTGGTTCACGTCATGATCAAAATCCGGTTATTTTACAAATAGATGCATATAAAGCTTATCAAGATGGTATTGCTTTTTATTTAGGAAATGAAACAGTATGGCTAAGTGAAGCATTACCGTCTCAATATATAAAAATGCTTAATCATCTTGATTAAGCATTTTTAATAAGATAAACTTTTTTAACGTTTGCAATTTTAGCAATACTTGCATTTTGGCTTAAAGCTTTCCATACAACTAAAGTAATGACAAAATCAACAGCACTATGAACAAGAGTTCCTAATCCGACTAATCCAAATACCATATAACTAAATGTTTGTACATCCATTCCAGCTCCAAAATAGAAAGGAACAACGACAATCATTTCTCCAATAGCATGCAATAAAGCAATAGCTAAATTAAATCTAATAGCTTTAAGTGGAGTTTCAAATATATCAGGATTCTTCTTAATATACATTGCTCCAGCAAGAGCCCAAATGACATGACTTAAAGCACGCATAACAACAACGAATGGGAATCCAGCAATCATAAAACCTAAAGTTGTTCCTAAAGAAACAGCAATCGCAACAGCTGGTGAAATAAATAATGCAATCATTACAGCAACGTGAGATGCTAAAGTAAATGACATTGGTCCAATAATAATCTTAGGCATAAATAATGGAATAACAGTTCCTACTGCAATTAATAAAGCAGCAATTGATAATGTTTGTATTCTTTTATGTGTATTCATAATATCTCCTCTTTTATATGTATTTTACATGTGTCATGACACATGTTATGACCTATTATATACAGAAAACCCATTGTGTCAAGAGAAAAAAATCACAAATAAACATATTTTAAAAGACAATCATCTCTGATTTATCAGAAATCATTGTCTTTATTTTGTAAATAAATATCCCTTATCATCTAAAGCTTGCATAATTCTTTTAAAAACATCTTCATTTTGACATTGAATTGTATGTAAATGTAATCCATCAGTCAATTGGCTTAAAGGTTTTGCTTGTTCATTATTCACTTTCTTTAAAAACTGTTCAACATCATATCTAGAAGAAATATGTAACTTCCCAGTTAATTGACCATATATAGGATGTTCCACAATAACATCAATAATAGAACCACCTAAATCAACAATCGTATATAATTCATCTGCTAAAGTATCTTTTCCATGCTTCACAGCAATCGTATAAACACATTCACTATTTTGGTCATCTAATATATAACCTCTAGGAGTTGCAATAATATCATAGCCACTAGCCCTTAACAAGGCTACATCTCCAACAATAATCTGACGACTTACACCAAATTGAGCAGCAAGCTTACTTGCTGAAATAGGTTTATCACTTTTTTTAATTGTCTTTATAATCTTTTCTTTTCTATCCATATGCAATCCCTCTTTGCTTCATTATATATGATTTTTATTTTTTTTCAATGCAGAAGATGTTGTTGAAGTCAATATGATGGTGTTTATGGAAGGAGTATTTTCTTTTTAGATAGAACTCATATAATAAAAGTGTAAGAAAAAAGAAAGGAGAACATTATGAGTTTATTAAATTCTTTCATTAAGTTATCAGTTAAAGAAAAAAAGAGCTACATGAATTTTGCTGTTACGTATTTTATTATGATTGCTTTATCATTTGTTTTTTATGAATTAGCAGGGAATCAGTTATTGAAAAACAATTTATTTGCTGGAAAGGTTTTATTTACATCAGTAAGCTTATTTACATCTTTCAATGATATTATTTCATTTATAGTTGTTTTTCTAAGTGGTATTATGCTTATTCAAATATATATGGACTATCTTAAAAAAAGCTTTGATAAGTTAGCTGTGTATAAAATTTCAGGATGTAGTTCTTTGAGGTTGGCTTCTTTATATATGATTGGCTGCATTATTTTATGTATGCTTCTCACTCCATTCTCAATGATCTTAGGCTATGGAATGACAATTATTGTGCATATATTTCTGTTTCCTCTTTTAAACATTCATTCTTCAGTATTTGCTATTTCTGATAGAGTCATTTTATCAATCATAGCAACTGTGGTTATATTGATAATCATTATTATCATGTATATAACAGGCTTTTTCTATAGACATACTTTTTTAGAAATTTTACAGAATCTCAAAGAGAAAAAAAGTGAGAAAAAACGATTGATTATGATAACTCCAAAAATTTATATTATTCTATTGGTATTATCGTTTTTATCACTTATTAATTATTTAGGTCATGCATCACAATTGATAACAATAGCTCTTACTATTTGTATCTCGTTATATGGAATTGATCGATATTGGTATAGTGCATTTGTTGATAAGGTGTTTTCTAAAGATTCAGCTACAGAAGTATTAGCGAAGGGTCAGGCAAAGAAATTTATAGGTGATGCTTATTCGATTATATTATTGTTACAGATAGTTATTATAGCATTTACAGCACTTATTCTTTCTCGTAATGCAATGCAGTCTGATCTGTTCGTTACACTCTTGGCTTTTACAGTATGTATTATTGTTTTGTTGAGTACTTTTCAATATAAACTCAATCTGTTTACTTATAATAACAATACAGTTTATCAATATGCAAGATTATTAGGTTTTTCAAAAACAGATATACGAGAAACCTTATCAAAGATGTTTCAGACTATTTATGTATTTGTTTTATTTATCCCTCTCATCTTTCAAGTTATCTGTATGATTATGCAGATTGTGATATATGACTATCCATTATGGATCGTATCATATGTCGTAAGTGTTGAAATTATTATATATTTGATAATTTATCTGAAAATAAGAAACCAGTTAAATAAACAAAAAGGAGGAGAATCATTATGAGTGAAAAAATTATAGAAGTGAAACATATGACAAAAATATATAATCCTGAAACAAGGCATGCAACAACAGCCCTTCATGATATATCCCTAGTTGTCAAAAAAGGTGAATTTGTTTGTATTATGGGAACATCAGGTTCTGGAAAAACGACTTTACTTAATAATTTATCTACGATTGATACGCCAACGAAAGGTGAAGTCTATATCAATGGAAAGAACGTTAATCATATGAGTGAATCTGATCTATGCAAGTTTAGAACAAATGTTTTAGGTTTTATATTTCAAAACTATAATGTTATTGATACATTAACGATCTATGAAAACATACGCATACCATTACTCATAAAAAAAGAAACAGATTTTGATGAGAAGATAGATAGAATTTTAAAACAGCTGGATATAGAAGAAATCAAAAATAAGTATCCTTACGAATGTTCTGGAGGACAGGTCCAAAGAGTTGCGATAGCAAGAGCTTTAGTTTCTGAACCAAGTATTATAGTTGCTGATGAACCAACAGGAAATCTTGATAGTCATAATTCATTTGAATTATTAGAACTTTTGAAGAAATTAAACCAAGAAGGTATTTCAATTTTAATGGTGACTCATGACTCATTTGTTGCAAGTTATTCAAGTAAACTTTTATTTTTAAAAGATGGTGAAATTAGTGATATTATTGAAAGAGAAAATATGAGTCAGAATGAATATTATGATACAATAGAAAGTATGAATTTGCTAGAAATAAAGAAAATCTATTTTGACAAGAAAAATGAGGTGAATTAGTTATGGAAAAACATGTTGGTAAAGCCAAACTCAAATCAGCAGTTTTGTATTCAAGCATTGTGCTTATGTGGGCATATTTCTTGTTTGCTGCGGATTTATGGAAAGGAATGAGAGTTTTTTGTATTGTATTAGTTGTTATTGTGATTGGAATTGTGATACCAGGAATATCTTATTGTCAATTGATGTGGAGAGTTGATCATGAAAGATTATACTATACGTATCATCGGACTTTCTTAGATAAAGTTACAGCATTTTACTCATATGTTTTCAATCGAAAACATATCTATCAGATTGCTATTAATTTAAATCAGATTGATTATATTGATGTTTCTTATGCAAAAGTTCCACGTATGCCTTTTGGTGGATATGGTTATGATTTGTTGTTTATTGTGCATATGTATGATGGTTCAATTTATCAATTTGATGCTTTAATCACAAGAAATCGTCAGGAATTTAATGAAGCTGTAGATTTTCTTCAAGCTCAAGGCATTCAAATACATGATCCATTAAAAATCTTAGATTATCTTAAAACAGGAAGTTATTTATCATACTATTTAGAGAAATTAGAGGAACAATCACATGATTAGAATAACTATAATTTCTTCGCATGATGATATATATAAATTTATTGATAGTTTTATTCAAAAACATCATCTTCATGCTGAAATCTTAGATTTTAAAACAAATAAATATTATGATATCTATTTTATTGAAGTTCAAAATAAAGATGATTATCTTAAATATCAAAATATTAAACGGACTCATGAAACTCTTATTTATTTTATTGGACCACATGATTTTGATACAATCCAGACAAGTTTTCATTTTAATATTCAGTTTTATTTTAGAATAGAACATTTTAAACAAGAATTATTAGAATATGAAAATCAAATTATACAAAAGATTCAAGAACATTTTCATTATTATACTTATCAAAATGGACATATGATTGTAAAATTAAGATTATCAGAAATCTATTACATTGAATCATTAAGACATCAGATAATTATTCATTCTTTAAATGGTGAATTACATGAAAGAAAAAATTTAAAAGATATAATAAATGAACTTGATTCACCAGCGTTTATTCAAGTCCATAAATCATTTATTATCAATAGAAATATGATTCAAAAATATAATTCCAAAGAAGTTTACTTAAAAGATCATACAGTTATACCACTAGGTAGAGCCTACAAGAATCAATTAAAAGAATATGAGACCTCATGATAATGATGAGGTTTCATTTTGTATTTGAAAGTTTTATGTTATAATAGTGACAGGTGATTTGATGAAAGATATAGCAAAGAAGTCTCATACAATGTACTTATTAGATAAATATCAATTACAAGCTTCAAAGAAATTTGGTCAAAACTTCTTGATTGATTTAAATACAATCAAGAAAATTGTAGAAACAACACATATTAATCAATCAACATGTGTGATTGAAATTGGTCCTGGAATTGGAGCGTTAAGTGAACAGCTAAGTTATCATGCTGGACATGTTGTTTGTTATGAAATAGATACACGTTTGAAAGATGTTTTAAATGAATCGTTAGGTGAGTTTGAAAATATTGAAATTATCTTTCAAGATTTTTTAACTGTGGATTTGAAAAAGGTTGTTGAAAAATATAAACAAGATTATCAAGATGTGTGTATTGTTGCGAATCTTCCTTATTATATTACTTCGGATATATTAGAACATATTATTTCTTCAGGAGCACAATTAACGAGTATTCATGCAATGGTCCAAAAAGAAGTGGCTCAAAAGCTTACTGATACAAATTATAAAAGTCCATTAATCTTAATGATCGAAAGTGTTGGTGATATCTCATTAGATATGTTGGTATCTAAAAATGTATTTTCACCAGCTCCACGAGTTGATAGTGCAATTATTTCAATTCGTATTCATAAACCATATGAACCATTATTAACCCCTATCTTAAAGACTTCTTTTACTCAAAAAAGAAAAACAATCTATAATAATCTTAAGGGATTATTTAATGAACAAACGAAAAATATATTAGAGGAATGTCATATTCTAGAAAATAAAAGACCAGAGGAATTAGCGATTGAGGATTATTTGAATCTCACAAAATATTTATAAAATCATATATTAATATGGTGAGAAAATATGAATATTGGAGATTATGTTGTCAGGAAGAAATATCATGGAGATATTCTTTTTGAAATTATAGATATTAAGGATGGAATTTATTATTTAAGAGGGGTTGAACTAAGACTGATTGCCGATAGTGAAAGTGATGATTTGCAGTTAAGTGATGTTCAGCCACATGAAGAAGAAAATTTTACGATTGTTAGACAACCAGTCATACGTGGAAAAGTATTGCATTTAGATGGTGATGAAAAGTATTTGAAATTATGTCAGCAAAAATATGATGAATTAAAAATTAGAGCTGATTGTTATTATATGCACGAAAGTCAAATGGCTGATTGTGTTGTTGAATTGTTAGAAAAACATAAACCCCAGATTTTGGTTGTTACGGGGCATGATGCATTAAGAAAAGATTTAGATAAGACGGATATGAATAATTATCAGCATTCATTTGATTATGCTCAAACAATCAAAAATGCTAGAGCGTATCAAGAAGATAAAGATGCATTAATTATTATCGCGGGAGCTTGTCAATCATATTATGAATTGTTGTTGGCAAGTGGAGCCAATTTTGCGTCCAGTCCCAAACGTATCAATATCCATGCTTTAGATCCTGTTTATGTGGCGAGTTTAGTCGCGAATGAAAGTGTTAGGAATTATTGTGATATCGAAGATATTATCAATCATACGACACATAAACAAAGTGGGATTGGAGGCATAGATACAAAAGGTGTTGCAAGAAAAATATACCCAACGAGAGGATGAGTTGAATGAAAGTAAGAGCCTATGCAAAAGTCAATTTAGCATTAGATGTCGTTAGAAAAAGAGCAGATGGATACCATGATTTAGAAATGGTTATGGCACCTATTACACTTCATGATTTGATTTATATTCATAGAATTGATCAAGGAATTGAAATTACATCAAATAGTTATCGTATGCCTACTGATGAAAAAAATATTATGTATCAAGTTGCCCAAATTTTAATTGAACGTTATCACATTAATGCTGGAGTCAAGATTCATATTTATAAACATATTCCAACTCAAGCTGGCTTGGCTGGAGGTAGTGCAGATGGGGCGGCAGTTTTAAGAGCGATGAATCAAATGTTTGGTTTGAATTTATCTTTAGAAACATTAGCAGAAATTGGTAAAGAAGTTGGGGCAGATATTCCTTTTTGTATCTATGAACAGATGGCTGTTGTAAGAGGAATTGGTGAAAAGTTAGAATTTATTGATAATGAATTTCGTTGTCATGTTTTAATTGTTAAACCTAAAAAAGGTGTACCAACTAAGAAATCATTTGGTATGTTAGATTTAGCTCATGCTATTCATCCAGATATTATGAAAATGAAGCAAAGTATTGAAGATAATGATTATCAAGGAGTTGTTGATAGTTTAGGAAATACCTTAGAAGCACCTTCTTTAGAGATTGTTCCAGAAATTGCTCAAATAAAAAAAGAAATGATAGAATTAGGTTTTGATGGGACATTGATGTCTGGTAGTGGTTCAAGTGTTTTTGGCTTGACAATGAACTCAGATATTCTAGAAAAAGGCTATGAATTTTTTCAAAACAAATATAATTTTGTCAGAAAGACTGAATTATTGCATAAAGAGAAAGAAAAATATTGAAAATAAGGTAAGTATTTCTTCTTTCCTCTTTTTTTTTTATCTATTTTTTGTTAGAATAGGGGCGTTAAGGAGAGTGTAAAATGAAAAAGTATGCTGTCGTATTAGCGGCTGGTAAGGGAACTCGCATGAAGTCTGAGAAACCAAAGGTCGTTCATGAAGTTTTATACAAGCCAATGATTAATCATGTTGTTGATGAATTAAAAGCTTTAGGTGTGGATGAAACGATAGTTGTTGTTGGTCATGGAGCAGAGCAAGTTGAAGCTATTGTTGAAGGTGTTACTTTTGTTCATCAAAAAGAACAATTGGGAACTGGTCATGCAGTTTTACAAGCAAAAGATATTCTTGGCGATAAAGAAGGATTGACTTTAGTATTAAATGGTGATGCACCATTAATTCGTAAAGAAACTTTACAAGGATTTATTGATTATCATCAAGAACATCAAAATCAAGCAACTATTATGAGTGCTGATTGTGATACATCAACTCATTATGGTCGTGTTATTAAAGAAGATGGACAAGTAAAAGGTATTGTAGAATTTAAAGATTTGTTAGATTGTCAAAGGGATATTACAGAAATGAATACAGGAGAATATTGTTTTGATAATCAAGCTTTATTTAATGCGTTATCAAAGGTGACAAATCAAAATGCTCAAAATGAGTATTATGTGACTGATGTCATTGGAATTATGGATGGACAAGGATTAAGAGTGGATGCTTATAAGATTGATGATTTCAATGAAGTTGGTGGAATTAATGATCGTTTAGCATTAGCAGAGGCAACACAAATCTTAAGAGATCGTATTAATAGAGAACATTTATTAAATGGTGTAAATATTGTTGATCCTAGCAATACTTATATTGGTAGAGATGTAGTGATTGGTGTTGATACAACAATCGAACCAGGGTGTATTATTAAAGGAAAAACAGTAATTGGTAACAATTGTCATATTGGACCATATTGTGAATTTACCAATATGGAAATTAAAGACAATGTTGAAATTAAATTTTCAGTGTTAAGTGATTCAATCATTGAAAATGGTGCTGATATTGGACCTTATGCAAGACTAAGAACAAATTGTCATATTGGAGAAAATGCCCACTTAGGAAACTTCGTAGAAATGAAAAAGGCTATTTTTGGTAAAGGTAGTAAGGCTTCACACTTAACATATGTTGGTGATGCTGAAGTTGGTGAAGATGTTAACTTTGGATGTGGAACAATTACATCTAACTATGATGGTAAGAATAAATCTTTAACAAAGATTGAAGATCATGTCTTTATTGGATGTAATACAAACTTAGTTGCACCAGTAACAGTTAGAAAGAATGCTTATATTGCAGCTGGTTCTACAATTACTAAAGAAGTAGAAGAAGATGCAATGGCAATTGCAAGAGCAAGACAAGTGAATAAACAAGGTTATAGTAAAGTCTTAGAAGAAATCAGAATGAAAGAATACGAAAAAAGAAAGAATAAAAAATAAGGAGAAAAAGAGGTAAAACATGAAAAACAATATAACTATTTTTGCTTTGTCATCTAATCAAGACTTAGCAAATTCAATTGCTGATATTTTAGGTACGAAAGTTGGTAAATGTGATGTTCATCATTTCGCTGATGGTGAAATTTTAGTAGAAATTGGTGAATCAGTGAGAGGAAAAGATGTATTTATTGTTCAATCTACATCTAATCCAGTTACAGAAAACTTAATGGAAGTCTTAGTATTAGCTGATGCTTTAAAAAGAGCTTCTGCTAAAGAAATTACAGCTGTTATTCCATATTTTGGATATGCAAGACAAGATAGAAAAGCAAAACCTAGACAACCTATTACATCTCGTTTAGTTGCTGATTTATTAACAGTAGCTGGGGTAAATAGAGTTGTAACTGTAGACTTACATGCTCGTCAAATCCAAGGATTCTTTGATATTCCTGTTGATGAAATGGAAGCTTTACCTCTTATTTGTAAATATTTCAAAAATAAAAATATTGATGATTTATGTATTGTTTCACCAGATCATGGGGGAGCAACACGTGCTAGAAAAATGTCTGAAGCATTGGATTGTCCAATTGCAATTATTGATAAAAGAAGACCTAAACCAAACGTTGCTGAAGTTATGGGAATTATTGGTGATGTTGCAGGTAAAAATTGTATTTTAGTTGATGATATGATTGATACAGCTGGTACAATTGTTGCTGGAGCTAGTGTCTTAAAAGAAAAAGGTGCAAAAGATGTTTATATTGCATGTACTCATGGTGTTTTATCAGGACCAGCAATTGATAGATTGAAAGCTTGTGTAGCTAAAGAAATTGTTGTTACTGATACAATTAATATTCCTGAATCTAAGAAGTTTGATAGATTAGTAGAAATCAGTGTTGCTGAATTATTAGCACATACAATTGAAAGTATTGAAAATAATTTACCAGTCAGTGATGTGTTTACACAATTTGATTTTAAAGGTTAATTTATAGAATGGAGTTGAGCTTATCAACTCCTTTTTTCTTTTTATAGTAGGCATTTTTGATTATAAAACTGTGAAATAGACATACTATATACAGAATGTCTGTGATTTTAATGATTGTCTACAATCTTAGATGAATTCTTTATTTTGATAGAAAATGTGAAAAAGATATGATAATAATTTGTTAAATTGACAAATAAGTATGGGTCTTATATTAACAAAATGATGAAAAATGTCGATTACAACAACTTAATTTCTATTTTATTAATTTAGAAATTTGACAAAGGTAAAAAAATTTGATATTATGCCCTAGGGTGAGAGAGATGTACTTCAATACACATACACATTTAAATAGCGATGAATTATATTTTAATAGAGCACAATTTATTGCACATGCATTAGAAAATGAAGTTGAATATATTGTGGTTGCTGGATATGATTTATCTTCTTCAAAACGAGCTGTAGGGATTGCTCATGAATACCCATTTATCTATGCAACAGTAGGAATTAGTCCTAATGATTGCAAAGATACAACCGATGAAGATTTAAATGAAATTGAAGTCTTACTTCAAGACCCGCGTGTTGTTGCCTTAGGCGAAATTGGGCTTGATTATTACTGGGATGAAGTTCCTCGTGATAAACAAAAAGATATCTTCTTAAAACAGATAGATATTGCAAAAAAACATGATAAACCTATTGTTATTCATGCAAGAGACGCCTATGAAGATACTTATAGTATCTTAAGTCATGCAGCACATCGTGGCATAATGCATTGTTATAGTGGATCAGTTGAAATGGCAAAGAGATATGTAGACATTGGGTTTGAAATATCGCTAGCTGGACCAGTGACATTTAAGAATGCAAGAGTACCTAAAGAGGTTGCTACGACAATTGGTATTGATCATTTAATGATCGAAACAGACTGTCCTTATTTAACACCTCACCCATTTCGAGGGAAGTTGAATGAGCCAGCAAATGTTGTGTATATTGCCCAGGAAATAGCAAAGCTAAAGAACATGGAGATAGAAGACGTTGCTAGAATCACAACATTTAATGCCAAAAGAATGTTTGGGATTAAATAAGGAGGATTATTATTATGTTAAAAAAAGCTAAGGAAATCGTTGTCTCGGCTAACAGCCGAACAAAGGGTATTTTAGCAGTGGCTTGTGTTTATGTTGTTGTTATGTTAGCAACAGTAACATCTGGAGCCGTTAATCAAATTAAGAATTTTATTCCAACTGTGGATATCAAATTAAAAGATGGTATTCAAGAAGAAAAGGACTATTTAGTAAAGCAGGACACAGTATCAAATGTTTTAAATGAATTAAATATTGAGTTAGACAAGAATGATACTTTAAATAAAGATAAAGAAGAAGTTGTCCAACAAAATGATCTTATTAAGATTACAAGAGTTGAAACAAAAACAAAAACTCAAATTGAAACATTAGAATACTCAACAGTTACAAAAGGCAGCGGAAGCTGGACAAAAACAATTGAACAAGAAGGTAAAAATGGTAAAGTTAAACGTACTTATTTATTAACTTATGCAAATGGTAAAGAAACAAATAAGAAGTTAATTAAAGAAGAAATTATAGAAAAACCAGTTGATAAAGTTATTAGATATGGTGGAGTCAGTGATGGAACAACATTTACTGGACGTTTAACAACTTATGGTGGAGATTGTCGTGGATGTGGTGGAACTTCATCTACCGGAATTAAGCTTTCACCAAAAACTGGAGTTAATAATTCTAACTCACCATATTTATATTATAAAGGTCGTAAATATTATTGTTTAGCGGCTGATAGATCAATTCCTTTTGGAACTGTTATTAAGATTTCTAATCATAATCTTAATACAGATGGAACTATCTATGGTATTGTAGTAGACCGTGGTGGTGCTATTAAAGGAAACAAAGTAGATATTTTTAAAGGTAGTGAAGGTTCTGGTAAATCATATTTTGGTGGTGGAACTTCATACAATACAAAATTTGAAGTTGTTTCTGTTGGAAGTGGAAACGCAAACTTTTGGAGATAGTAAAAACTATCTCCTTTTATTTTAGACTACAATAACCAGTTTTTTCGATAATATATTGACCTTGATTTGAAAGTAAGTAATTCTTTAATTTTTTGACATTCTCTTTTTGATTTGATTTTAAAGTTACACAATATAAATAAGTAGAAATTGGATAAGTCTTATCTTTTATATTCTCAGATGTAGGATAAACACCATCAACAGAAAGTATCTTGACATGATCTTCTTGATGTAATCCCTCTAAAAAATATTTAAATGTATACCCAATTGCTCCATCCTCATTATAGTATTGAGCAACTTCATTAATAATTCCACCCATACCTGATAACATTTCATAAGTCAATGGTTCTTTTAATGATGTATCACCCATAAAATAATTCATCATTGCCTGGCTACCAGAACGTTCAGGTCTTTGAAAAGCACTAATATCATGATTATGTCCACCAACTTCTTTCCAATTTGTAATACTACCATGATAAATATCTTTAATTTGTTGTGTTGAAAGATTATCAATTGGATTTTTTTGATTAACAAAGAACACAAATGCTTCTTTTCCAATCGGTGTATATTCAAGTTCTACACCTGAACTTTTCGCTTCTTCAAGTTGTGATGCTGAAGGTTTAGCTCCAAAGAACATATCAATTTCACCATTAAATAAACGAGAATAACCTATAGAAGTATTTGTAAATGTTACAATCTTACCATTGGTATATTGATAATCAATTTGATATTGTCTTTCAAGGGAATCAATATCCTTATATACCGCCTTAGCAATCGCACTATAGACAGGATAACAAGCTTCTGCTCCATCTAAAATAGGCATATCAGCTTCCTTTTCAATGATAAAAGAACTAGGTTCTTTTAAAGTGACAAGCTTACTGTTAGTGGCATAAGGGGTATAATCACTAAGATCAGTGCTAGAATAACCGTTCATATATTCAAAATCATGTCCACCTTTATATCTTTGACTTTGACTGTTTTGATAAAGAAAATTATTTCCTCCCATACCAATAACAGCTATTAAAATAATTAAGCATATCTTTTTAATGTAATGAACAGGTTTAAGATAAAAAGAGATAAATAAAATATTTGAAAAAAGAATAAGAACAATAGATAAAAAACATACCATATAATCTCCTATAAAAATAACTCCAAATAAATAAGGAGCAAAAGGAATTGCCGTTATATAGAAAAGAATCCATGCTGGAGAACTCAAATATCCACGAGAAAAAATAAGTGAAATGGTTAAAGCTATAAGCACAATCAATGATATAGTAGTATGAAACTTCAAGGTTTCTTCATTTAATTTATGATGATAATAACGTACATATTGATAAATAGCTAAGAAAAGTATGGAAAGAAAAGGAACAAGAGGAATAAGATATAATGTCATAGCAGGTAAGGATAGACAAAAGAATAACAGTAGATATTGAAAGAAATATAATTTTAAGTATGTTTTCATAACAAAACCTCCCTTTTCTTTAGTGTACCATAACAAAATAAAAACAGATGAAAATTCATCTGTTATTCAACAATATTTATTTCTCCAACAATATTCTTTAAAGAGTCATGATTGAGTTCACAAGCTAAAACATATTGATCAGGGATTTCTGAATTATTTTTAATGTTGAACTTGTTCGTTTGGAAATATTGAAATCTATGATAATAAAGAGGATCCCCTACAAGAAAAGCAGCTTGATAACCTAGTTGTCTAGCACATTGATGAGCATGAGTTATTAAAGCACGGCCGATTCCTTGATTCCGATATTCTTTTTTAACACATAGAGGTGCAACCAAAACACCTGTTAAAATACCATTTTGTGTTTGAATATTTTGTTTTGTCATCATAATATGTCCAATCAGTTCATTATTATCTTCAGCAACAAATTCTAACTGAGGAATAAATGTATCGCCTTCACGTAACTTTAAAACAAAATCTTGTTCTGTTCCATCACTGACTTGTGCTGTTAAAAAAGCTGTTTGGACAAGTTCATATATCTTTTGATAATCTGATTCTTGAGCTAATCTAATATGCATATAATCTCCTATTCACTTGTTTCAACTAAAACACATGCTAAAATCGGTGTTACACCAACATTTTTCATATATTCTAATAATTCGTCATCATAAGTTCCTGGCTGCATCCAAGCATAATGAATTCCTAGACCAACCATTTCATCAACATAATCATAAACATAGTTTTTATTGACAACAAATACAACCACATCAATCGGTTGTTCAACCGCTTCTAATGAAGGATATATTGGATGATCTTCAATTTCTTTATAAACTGGTGATATACCATAAACTTGTTTATTTTTCTCTAATAATCTTTTAAAAATCTTATAACCATATTTTTCTTTATTTTGACTCACACCAACCACAGCAAAATGATAATACATATTTAAAATATCTTTAGGATTCATAATCTCACCTCAACTTATTATAACATATATGAATTAAAATTGATAATATTATCAATTTGTGCTAATATGAATGCGGTATAAAGGAGTGTGATAAAATATGTATGATGTTATTGTTGTTGGAGGCGGACATGCCGGAATTGAAGCTTGCCTTGCACCAGCGAGAATTGGTAAAAAAACTTTATTGGTAACTTCACATTTTGAAAATGTTGGATCATTACCATGTAATACTTCTATTGGTGGACCAGCCAAAGGAATTATTGTAAGAGAAATTGATGCATTAGGTGGGCAAATGGGAAAAACAGCTGATGCGACTTATTTGCAAATGAAGATGTTAAATACTGCTAAAGGTCCAGGGGTTCAATCATTGCGTGCGCAGGCTGATAAAAAAGCTTATCCTCGTTATATGCAAAATATTTTAAAACAACAAGAAAATTTGGATATTGTTGAAGGTATGGTTGAGGATTTAATGATTGAGGATGATACGGTTAAGGGTGTTATCTTAGATAATGGCGAAGTTTATGGAGGAAAGACAGTTATTTTAACAACTGGAACTTATTTAAAAGCAGAAATCTTAGTTGGGGATCAAAAGACACCTAGTGGACCAGATCAAGAAAGACAATCATTATTTCTTTCAGATAAATTAAGAGAACTAGGTTTTAGGATTCAAAGATTAAAAACAGGAACACCACCACGTGTTGAAATCAATAGTGTTGATTATACAAAGACTCAATTACAACCGGGAACCGATGAACCTCTAGCATTTAGCTATGAAACAACAAAATTCATACCCATTGAAGAACAAACTCCTTGTTATTTAACATATACAAATGAAACAACTCATCAAATTATTAGAGATAATTTATCAAAATGTAGTATGTATTCAGGTATTGTCAAAGGAATTGGACCAAGATATTGTCCATCTATCGAAGATAAGATTGTTAAATTTTCTGATAAACCACAACATCAAATCTTCTTAGAACCAGAATCAAAAGAAATGAATACTATCTATGTTCAAGGATTTTCAACTTCAATGCCACATGATATCCAAGAAAAAATGATTCGTACAATTCCTGGATTAGAAGATTGTGTTATTTTAAAATATGCTTATGCAATTGAATATGATGCAATTGATCCATTACAATTATGGCCATCATTAGAAACAAAGGTAATTAAGAATTTGTTTACAGCCGGTCAAATCAATGGCACAAGTGGTTATGAAGAAGCTGCTGCACAGGGATTGATTGCTGGAATTAATGCAACTAAGAAATTAGATAATGAGGATCCATTAGTTTTAAAACGTAATGAAGCTTATATTGGTGTTATGATTGATGATTTGGTAACTAAAGGAACCAAAGAACCTTATCGTATGTTGACATCACGTGCAGAATATCGTTTATTATTGCGTCATGATAATGCTGATGAGCGTTTAAGAACATATGGACATGATGCACATCTTGTCAGTGATGAAGTTTATCAAGCTTATTTGGATAAAATGGATCATATTCATGATGAGATTGAACGTTTAGAAAGTATTCGTTTTACCCCAAAGAGTGAGGTTAATGATGTTTTAGAAGCATTAGGTTCTTCTCGCTTAAGTGAAGGAATTAGTGCAAAAGCTTTATTACAAAGACCAGAAATGGATTATCAAAAATTAAAACCATTTATTGGTGAAACAACTTTAACTCCAGAAGAAGAAAAACGTGTTACAATTTTAATTAAATATAAAGGATATATTGATAAGGCACAAAGACAAGTAGAAAAAGTTAAGAAAATGGAAGAAAAACAAATTCCAAGTGATATTAATTATGATGATGTCTTAAACTTATCATTAGAAGCAAAACAAAAATTATCTCAAATTAAACCTATAACAATAGCTCAAGCATCGCGTATTTCAGGAATTAATCCAGCGGATATTTCGGTCTTACTTATTTACTTAAAACAACATTATTAAGAGGTATATATGAATCAAGAACAATTCTTAAAAGCCTTAGCAGATAAAGGTATACAATTATCAAATAAACAATTAAAACAATTTGAATTATATTATGAAACATTAATTGAATGGAATGAAAAAATGAATCTCACAGCAATTACCAATAAAGAAGATGTTTATTTAAAACATTTCTATGATTCATTAACAATTTCCTTTGATTATATCTTAAATAACCAATCTCTATGTGATATCGGAGCTGGTGCTGGTTTTCCTTCTATCCCATTAAAGATTGTTTATCCGGATTTAAAAATAACAATCGTTGATTCACTTACAAAACGTATTACATTTTTAAATCATTTAATAAAAGTTTTAGAACTTAACAATGTCAAGGCAATTAGTGCACGAGCTGAAGAATACGCTATTGACCATCGTGAATCATTTGATATTGTTACTGCAAGAGCAGTCGCAAGATTAAATATTTTAGATGAATTATGTTTACCATTGGTTAAATTAGATGGTGATTTCATTACATTGAAAGGTTTAAAAGCTAAAGAAGAATTAAGTGAAGCTAAAAATGGAATTGAAAAATTAGGTGGAAAGGTTATGAAGGAAGTTGATTTTACATTGACTGATGAGAATGATCATCGTTCTAATATCTTTATTCATAAAGTTAAAAATACACCTAAGACTTATCCAAGACCATTTGGAAAAATCAAAAAGAAACCATTATAGACGAGAAAACTCGTCTATTTTTGTTGTTGAGGATATGAAAAGGTGACTTAGGACAAAGGGGTTTTTATTTGTTGAAGATAAGCTATAATGTCATTGTAAGGGGTGAATAAAATGAAAAAAGAAGTCATGATAGGACGGTTGGTTAGTAGAAAAAGGATTATGATTGAAGCTATTTTGAGTATTCCAGGTATTTATTTTTTTGCAGTTATGATGATTAATCAGATTGTGTCTTTTCCGTTTTTAAAAGATAATGCATCAATTAGAAACGATGTTAGGATATTTATATTAAGTATGTTTACAATAATTATTATAATTGCATCTGCTACTTATGGAGATAGGCAATTTATTGTTGTTGATGAGCATTATTTTAAATATTGTAGTTCACAAGGGTTACTAGCTAAATACCAGCAGGTGATAAGAAATATCTTACAGCGTGAACAAGTCTATGATATTCAGATTCCATTAGACAATATAAAAGAAATAACTTTATCCTATAGCAATGTTTACATGTTATGGAATCAGAAAGGACATTCTATAATCTTTAATATAACTTTAAAAGATGGTTCATTAGTGAGTATCCAACCAGATAATCTTTATTTTAAAAAGGAGAATTGTTTAGCGGGTATAGAGTTTATCATGAAACAAGGGGTTGTTGTTTGTGACCCTTATCATTTAATTGAAGCATTAAAAGATCAGACAATGAGATTTGCTGAATATGTTGAAATGGTGAATAAACATGAACATTAATATAATTATTGATATTCAAGATCAACAAATCAAAGAATGTATTGAATCTCATTTACAACAAGCTTTTATTCAATTTAAACAAACAACTTATCAACATATTCAAAAACCAATCATTATATTTAAAGAAATAAAAGAAGAAAAAGATTTCATTGATTTTAAAAACAAACAATGTCCTCAACATACATGCATATTTATTATTGATAAATCAGACTATGCTTTTCTTGCATTAGGACAATATCCATTGTCTTTTATAAGAAAACAACATTTGACAGAAGATTTACAACGTGTGATTGAATTAATTTTAGATGTTTATGCAAATATTGAACAAATATTAACATTTAAAATGGGATATTCTTATATTCAAATAAAAAGTAGTCAAATTATTTATATAGAATCTTATGGACATTATCTTATCATTCATACTAAGAGTGGAGAATATAAAGTTAGAGATCAACTTAATCATGTTATAAATCTCTTAAATAGAAATCAATTTATACAGATTCATAAGAGTTATATTGTCAATAAATTGATGATTAAAGAAACAAAATCTAATGAAATTGTATTATTACATGATTGTGTTCTACCAATTGGTAGAAAGTATAAGAAAGATGGGAAATAATCTCATCTTTTTATTGTTTATTATTGAAATAAGTCTTGATTTTTAAGGATAATGACTTATAATAAAGATGAAGTAATAATAAACAATAATAAATAATACGAAAGGAGTGATGATTGTGTTTGCGCAAGAACGTCAAGAAAGTATTGTTTCTCAAGTCAATGCAGAAGGCAGTGTTCGAGTCAAAGATTTAAGCTTAAAGTTTGAAGTGACAGAAGATTGTATTCGTAAAGATTTGGCTTTGTTAGAGAAAAAAGGATTATTGAAAAAAGCTTATGGAGGAGCAGTGAGTGTTCGTTTAAATCCGCATTTGTATAATAGTGAAGATCGTAAGAAAACTCCTAATGATGAAAGAATTGTAATAGGTAAAAAGGCTTTTGAATTGATTGAAAATCAAGATACGATCTTTTTAGATGTTTCTTTGACAAGTCTTGAAATTGCTAAATTGTTAAGAGAATCCACGTTACAAGTTACAGTGATTACGAATATGATTGATGTACTTAATATCCTTAATCATTGTCAACATATTGCAATGATATTTATTGGTGGACAATTAAATCAAGAAGGTGATGGTTTTTGGGGAACCTTAGCGTTAGAAATGGTAAAATTATTTAAGATTGATAAATCTTTTTTAGGTGTTGTTGGGGTTGATACAGTTAATGGGAAACTTTCTACTTATCATATTGATGATGGTATGATGAAAAAAAGTGTGATTGAACAAAGTCAAAAGAGTTATCTTTTATGTGAGGAAAGAAAGTTAAAAGAAGATGGTAATTATATTTTTGCTTCTTTAAATGATATTAGTGGTCTCATTGTTTCTAAAGAGTTGTCAAACAAAAGAAAAGAAATATTAGAAGAATATGGATTGATTATTAGATAGGAGGAACTTATGGATAATTTATATCAAACAAAAAGAATTGAGTTATTAAAAGAAAAGATGTTATCTGATCCACGTTATGCATCAATTGAACAAGCTCGTATCATTACCCGTGTTTACAAAGAAAATGAAGATTTATCAGTTCCTAAAAAAAGAGCTTTATCATTACGTGCAGCTTTAGAAGAAATGGAAATTGGTGTAGAAAAAGAAGAATTGATTGTAGGAAATCGTACAAAGGGTGTTCGTTATGGTGTGGTTTTTCCTGAAAGTGGATGTTCATGGATTAATCAAGAATTTGAGACACTTCCAACTAGACCTCAAGATCAATTTTTAGTCAAAGATGAAGATATAAAGGAATTTAGGGAATCTATTTATCCTTATTGGCAAGGTCATTCTATGGAAGATGTGATTAAACAAAATTATGGTGAAGAAATTAATGCGATTGCTAAGGTTGTAAAGATTAATCAAAAAGATCATGCTCAAGGGCATATTTGTCCGGATTCTGCACTTTGGTTAAGATTAGGTCCTCAAGGATTAATGGAAAAAGCCAAAGAGAAGTTAAAGACATGTGATGAGAGTCAAAGAGAATTTTATGAATGTACAATCATTGTTCTAGAAGGGGCTTGTGCATTTATGAAAAGATATCATGATTATATTGAAGAAATGATTCCTAGCGTTGAACCAGCACTTCAAAAATCATTACAGACTGTAGCTAATAATTGTTTGAATTTATCAAAAAGACCACCTGTGACATTTCATGAAGCTATTCAATCTTTATGGTTCTTATTTGTGATATTGCATATGGAATCTAATGCATCATCTTTCTCACCAGGAAGAATGGATCAATACTTATATCCTTATTATCAAAGAGATAAAGCAAAAGGATTGATTGATGATCAATATGCTTTAGAATTATTAGAATGTTTATGGTTAAAATTTAATGAAATTGTTTATTTAAGAAATCAACATAGTGCCAAATATTTTGCAGGATTCCCAATTGGTTTTAATATTGCTTTAGGAGGACTAGATGAATTTGGCAATGATACTTATAATGAATTGTCACTACTTTGTTTAAAAGCTCAATATCATCTTGGTTTACCTCAACCTAATTTATCAGTGAGATTAAATAAAAATTCTTCTCATGAATTGATGCAGGCAGCTATAGAAGTTGTTGCTAAGGGAAGTGGAATGCCACAATTCTTTAATGATGAAGCGATTGTTAAAACAATGACGAAAGATTTAGGTATTGAAAGAAAAGATGCGCTCAATTATGCAATTGTCGGTTGTGTTGAATTAACAACTCATGGTAATAGCTTAGGTTGGAGTGATGCTGCAATGTTTAACTTCAACAAGGCACTTGAATTAACTTTAAATCATGGAAAATGTTTACTAACAGGTGAACAAATTGGTTTAGATTTAGGAAGCTTAGAAACATATGAAACATTTGAAGATTTAGAAAAAGCTTTCCAGCAACAAATTAATCATTTTATTGAAAGAATGATGAAAGCAGAAATTGTTGTTGAAAAAGCTCATCAAGATTGTTTACCTACAGCATTCCTATCTACTGTCATTGATGATTGTTTAGAGAAAGGAATCGATGTGACACGTGGAGGAGCTAAATATAATTTATCAGGAATACAAATGATTCAAATTGCAAACTTAGCTGATTCCTTGTCTGCGATTAAAGAACTTGTATATGATGAAAAAATGATTTCAAGGCAGGAACTTTTAACTGCTTTACAAGATGATTATAAAGGTCATGAAATTACACAAACAATGTTGTTGAATAAAGCACCAAAGTATGGAAATGATATTGCCTGGGTTGATCAAATGGGAGCTAAATGGGCTGAGTATTTTAGAGAAAGAATGAAAGATTATACAAATTATCGTGGAGGTCCTTATCATACAGGTATGTATACTGTTTCTGCCCATGTACCAATGGGAGAAAATGTTGGAGCTTCACCGGATGGAAGAAATGCTTTAACACCTTTAGCTGATGGAGGCATGTCACCAGTTTATGGACGTGATTTATCAGGTCCAACTGCTGTCTTAAAATCAGTCTCTAGATTGAATAACTCACTTACGACAAATGGTGGACTATTAAATATGAAATTCTTACCAGAATTCTTTAAAACAGAAGCAGGAATGAACAAGTTTGAATCCTTCTTACGAGCTTTTGTCGATTTAGAAGTTCCTCATATTCAATTCAATGTTGTTAGACGAGAAGATTTATTAGATGCCAAAGCTCATCCAGAACGTCATCGTTCACTAACAATTCGTGTAGCAGGATATACAGCATATTTCGTTGAATTGGCAGGAAAACTTCAAGATGAAATCATTGCGAGAACAGCATATGAAGATATCTAAAGCATTGGTATTTGATATCAAACGATTCGCTGTTCATGATGGTCATGGATTACGAACAACAGTTTTCTTTAAAGGTTGTCCTTTGCGTTGTCAATGGTGTCAAAATCCGGAAGGACTTTCATCTAAACGTCGTCCAATTTATTTTGAAAATAGTTGTATCCATTGTCGTCGTTGTGAACAATTTGCAAAAGCTGATCAAATGACATATCAAAATAATCGACCTTATTTCAATTTAGAATACCAAGGTGATTTTGATAATTTGATAAAAGCCTGTCCAGCTTCTGCCATTCGTTATGATAGTCAAGAATATGATATTGAAGAACTTATTGAAAAAATTAAAGCAGATGAAGTTTTCTTTAGAAATGGTGGAGGTGTCACTTTCTCAGGTGGAGAACCTTTTATGCAAGGAACGTTCTTAATTGAAATACTCAAAAGATGTAAAGAAGAAGGAATCCATACTGCGATAGAAACATCTTTATATACATCATTAGACTTGTTACAACAAGCCTTACCTTATTTAGATTTAATCTATGCTGATTTTAAAATCTTTGATGAGAAAAAACATCAAGAATATACAGGAGTATCTTCCTTAAAGATAAAAAATCATATACAATATATATTAGAAAGTGAACATAAAAACAAGGTTATTATCAGAACACCATTGATTCCTTTAATGAGTGCAACTGATAACAATATAATATCCATTGCTAAATTCTTAGTGAATATAGATAGTGAAGTTAAATATGAATTATTAAATTATAATCCATTGGCTTCATCAAAATATTCATTAGTTGATTTAGAATATGGATTAGGAGAATATCAAATGTTTAATAAGAAAGAAATGCAACATTTCTATGACATTGTTTATTCTACAGGTTTAAAAAATTTAATTATTGAATAGGAGAAAAGGAAAATGGAATTTATTATTGACACAGTAGACTTAGAAGAAATTAAAGATGCAGTAGATCACATGCCAATTGTAGGAGTGACAAGCAATCCATCAATTGTTAAAAAAACAAGTCCAAAGAACTTCTTTGAACATATGCGTGAAATTAGAAGTATTATTGGAATGGATAGAAGCTTACATATCCAAGTTATTTCTAAAGATTGTGAAACAATCGTTAAAGAAGCTCATCGTATTTTAGCAGAAATTGATGATCAAGTTTATATTAAAGTACCAGTTTCTTATGAGGGAGTTAAAGCAATTAAAATCTTAAAGAGTGAAGGTGTTCATGTCACTGCAACTGCGGTTTATGATTTAATGCAAGCTTATATGGCTTTAGCAGCAGGAGCAGATTATATTGCACCATATGTCAATAGAATTGGAAACTTAGGAAGTGATCCAATGGAATTAATTAATGAATTATCTTCTCGTATTACAATGGATGGTTATGATTGTAAGATTATAGCAGCAAGCTTTAAGGGTGTTCAACAAGTGAGAGATTCATTGAATTATGGAGCACATGCGATTACAGCACCAGTAGATGTATTAAAGACAATCTTTAAAAACCCAAGTATTGAAAAAGCTGTTGATGATTTCAATAGTGACTGGTATGCAATGTATGGAGAAGGAACAGGAATCTGTGATTTATAGAAGGAGATTATTCCTTCTTTTTATTTTTCTACAATGAAACAATTCTTTTGTTTTGATAGGAAAAATGTTATAATATGAAACGTATTGTAGAGGGAGTGAAGTTTGTGAAAGAACCAATGTATAAATTTATTGATATTAATAAGCTTGAAGCGAATGAAAAACAACCAAGAACACATTTTGAAAAAGAAAAGATTCAGGAATTGTCTGTTTCTATTCAACAAAATGGTTTATTGCAACCTATTGTAGTAAGACCATATCAAGGAAAATATCAAATTGTTGTAGGAGAAAGAAGATTTCGAGCATGTAAATTAGCAGGTTTACAAGAAGTTCCTTGTCTTGTTCAAGAGCTTGATGAAAAGCAGACTGCTACAGCAGCTATTGTTGAAAATATTCAAAGAGAAAATTTATCTCCTATTGAAGAAGCTTTAGCTTATCAACAATTATTAGATACACAAAATCTAACTCAGGAACAATTAGCTCAAAAAGTTGGTAAAAAACAATCAACAATTGCTAATAAATTAAGACTATTACAATTACCAATGACTGTTCAAGAAGCAGTAAGACGTAGAGATATTACAGAACGTCATGCTAGAGCTTTGTTAAAACTTGATACAACAGCCAAACAAAATAATATGTTAAGAGAAATTATGGATAAAGGTTTAAATGTTGAACAAACTGAACAGAAGATCAAGAGTAAGATTGAACCTAAAAAACCAAAAGCAAAAACAAAGAGTATTTCTCAGAACTTAAAAATTGCGATGAATACAATCCAACAAGCAATTCAAATGGTAGAACAAGCGGGTGTAGAAGTGATTGCTGATACACAAGAATTAGAAGATGAAGTGATATATACAATTCGAATGAAGAAATAGAACAATTCTATTTCTTTTTTTTCAAAAATAAAAAGAAAAATTGAATTTTTTTGCGTATATAAGTAGTAGGGAAGGTTTTTTTGTACATATGATCTTAAGGACTCTTTTTGTGTTTTCTATATCTATTTACTATAAGCAAATATTGTTGTATAATCTTTGTATAAGAGATCCTTCCCTAGAAAGAAGGTGTTCTATGACTACAAGTGTTCTAGAAAAAAGTTTGTCCTATGATGATCTCATTGCCTCGCTTAGACTGATCGATGATGACTTTATGAGAATCATCTTCAAGAATCAGGATTGTATTCAGCTCCTCTTGGATATTATCCTTGATGAGCATGTGGAAATCATTGAGAATGATTCCCAGTATGACCTTAAGAATCTCCTTGGCAGATCACTGACAATTGATGTATTGGTTAAAGACAATAGGGGTCATTACATCAATATCGAAGTACAGAGAGATGAAGCAGGCGCCCATCCCAAGCGGGCAAGGTATCATCAGAGTCTGATTGATTCATTTCTAAGCTTTCCAAATGAGAAATGGAGAGAGATTCCAAAGACAATTGTTATATTTATAACGGAAGAAGATGTATTGGGATATGATCTACCTATCTATCATGTGAGAAGAAGGATTGTTGAAAATGGAGAGAGCTTTGATGATGAAACAGAAATCATCTATGTGAATGCATCAATACAGGATGATACTGAGCTAGGGAGACTGATGCATGACTTTATGTGCAAAGAAGTTGAGAGTATGAATTATGAAGTGTTGAAGAAACAGGTAGGGTATTACAAAGAGAGTGAAGGAGGAAAGAGAGAGATGTGTGAAATCTGGCAGAAGATAAGAGATGAAGGTTACATGGAAGGAGAAAAATATGGTGAAATTAAAGGATATGCTGAGGGAGAGATGAATAAAACGATTGAATTTATAAAGAAGTTAATCACGAAGCATAGTTATACAATTGATGAGGTAATGGATTTACTAGATATACCAGAATCTCAACATCAACAGTATATTGAAAAGATATTATCATAATGATATCTATGTATTGAATGACATTGACGAGTTTGTTAGGAAAGATTATAATAAATATATCAAGAACGGGAGCTTATATATAGGCTGAGAGGAAGTTGTGAACTTCGACCGCACCTGATTTGGGTAATGCCAACGTAGGGATAGGAACTTAGATTTTGTGAAGTGATATACCATACGTGGCATATCACTTTTTTGTTGATGGAGGAATAATATGTTTGAAAAAATAATGAATAATGTAAAGATTCAAAAACCTTTAGTACATTGTATAACCAATTCAGTAACAATGAATGATTGTGCCAATGCTATATTAGCAGTTCATGGAAGTCCAATTATGGCTGATGAAATTAAAGAAGTGGAAGATATTACATCTATATGCCAAGCCTTAGTGATTAATATTGGAACTTTAAATGAAAGAACTGTAGAAGCTATGATAAAAGCAGGACAGAAGGCCAATGCTTTGAATCATCCGGTTATTTTAGATCCGGTAGGAGCAGGAGCAAGTTCATTTCGCAGTGAGACAACATTTCGGTTATTAAATAAAATACAATTCAGTGTGATACGAGGAAATATTTCTGAGATAAAAACAGTTTATCAAGGTATTGGAACAACCAAGGGTGTTGATGCTGATATCAACGATATTGTTAATGAAGAAAATCTTGATGAAACAATTGATTTTGCTAGAGAATTAAGTCAAAGGACAGGTGCTATTATCGCCATTACGGGAGCAATTGATATAATTGCTGATGCCAACCATGCCACTATTATAAGAAATGGTTGTCCTAACATGTCACGTATTACTGGAACTGGATGTATGTTAAGTGCCATATTAGGAGCCTATGTAGCAGTGAATCAAGATTCTATGTTTGATACCGTGAGTTGTGCAGTTGCTTTGATGGGGTATAGTGGAGAGTTGGCCCAACAAAAAGTGCAACAACAAGATGCAGGAACAGGAAGTTTAAGAGTTTATCTTATTGATGCTTTAAGTACTATGACAGCTGAAAAATTAAATGGAGGAATAAAAATTGAAGAAAGATAAAATAAAAAAAGCAATGCAGCTTTATTTGGTTACTGATCGACATTGGTTAAAAGCTCATAGTTTATATGAAGATGTTGAGGCAGCAATAAATGGTGGTGTAACATGTGTTCAATTAAGAGAAAAACATTTAAATCATCAATTGTTTGTTCAAGAAGCAAAGGAATTGAAAGAATTATGTAATCAAAATCAAATTCCTTTAATCATTAATGATAATGTTGAAGTCATGTTAGAAGTAGATGCTGATGGGATTCATGTTGGTCAAAGTGATATGCAGGCACAGGATGTAAGAAAGTTGATTGGATCAGATAAAGTATTAGGCGTTTCTGTTCAAACTGTTGAACAGGCAATAACAGCTCAAAATGCAGGTGCTGATTATTTAGGTGTCGGAGCTGTTTTTCCTACCGGAACAAAAGATGATGCAATTGAGGTGGATTTGGCTACACTTCAAGACATTTGTCAACATGTTGATATTCCAATTGTTGCGATTGGAGGAATAAATCAAGAAAATCTACTACAATTAAAAGGTAGTGGTATTGATGGAATAGCAGTTGTGAGTGCTATTATGGCTGCCGAAGATATTATCGAAGCAACAAAGCAACTTAAAGAAAGGACAAAGGAACTTTTGTTATGAAAAAAGTATATATATTTGATTTAGATGGAACTTTATTAGATTCTTTGAATGCTTGGGATAATATTGGAAATAAGTATCTAAAGACGATCAATGTACAAGGCAGCAATGATTTAGATGAGCAGGTTTCAAATATGACAATTGAAGAAGCAGCTCATTATATGAAAGTTCATTTTGGTTTAAAGCAGAATATTGATGAAATTAAAGAAGGAGTATGTACTCAAATAAAAGACCAATATATGTACCATATTTTACTTAAGCCAGGTGTTCAAACATTTTTAGAAAAATGTTTAAAACAACATATAAAAATGTATATTTTTACCGCAAGTGATTTATTATTAGCGAAGTTAGCCTTAAAAAGATTAAAGATTGATCAATATTTTCAAGCTATTTATTCTTGTGATGATTATGGTTATACAAAAAATCAACCTGAAAGTTATTTACATTTAATTGATGGTATTGGTTATAAAATTAATGAATGTATTGTTGTGGAAGATGCATTGTATGCAATTCAATCAGCTAAACAAGCTGGTTTATATGTAAAAGCTATATATGATAAAAATAATGATAACGATTGGTTAAAAATCTGTCAAATTGCCAATCAAAATTATATATCATTTGATGAGATGGAGGTATAAGATGAAAACAGTATTAACAATTGCAGGAACAGACCCAACGGGTGGAGCAGGAGCTCAAGCAGATTTAAAGACATTCACAGCACATAAAGTTTATGGAATGAGTATTATAACAGCATTAGTTGCTCAAAATACACTAGGTGTTAAAGATATTATGAATGTTACTCCACAATTCTTAGAAGAACAGTTTGCCTGTGTCTTTGAAGATATATATCCCGATGCGATTAAAATAGGAATGGTATCTGAAACTCAATTAATACATAAAATTGTAGAACAATTAAAGAAATATGATGCTAAAAATATTGTTGTTGATCCAGTCATGGTATCAACAAGTGGCTCACGTTTATTAGAAGATAGTGCTTTAACAGCTTTAAAACAAGAATTAATCCCTTTATCTAGTATCATTACACCCAATATTCCAGAAGCCGAAGTTCTTGTTAATCATCCTATTCAAAACAAAGCTGATATGCTCAAAGCAGCAAAAGAAATAAGTGAATGGTATCTAGGATATATATTAATTAAAGGTGGTCATTTTGAAGAATGTGCAGATGATTTATTATATCATGCAGATGAAGTGATATGGTTAGAATGTGAACACATTGATAATCCTAATACCCATGGTAGTGGATGTACTTTATCGAGTGCAATTGCTAGTCATTTGGCATTAGGATATGATATAGTCACAAGTGTAAAAAAAGCAAAGGAATATATTACTGGAGCTTTAAAGGATAATCTAGATTTAGGTCATGGTAGTGGACCATTAAATCATTGCTGGAATATGAAATAAATAGGTTTTATAGTAAGTGAAAAGTTGAATAAAAAACTTTTCACTTTTTTCTTGACTGTCCTCTTACAGGAGCATTTAAGCTATATTTAGGAGGAAAAGAACATGGATAAATGTATAGAAGTTAAAGATTTAACAAAGATATTTGAGGCTAGAAAAGTTGTTGATCAACTTTCATTTGATGTCAATGTTGGAGAGGTTTATGGTATTTTAGGTCATAATGGAGCAGGAAAAACAACCACAATTGAAAGTATTTTAGGTTTAAATCAACCAGATTGTGGATATGCACTTATTTTTGGTAAAAATGCAAGAAATGAAAGAAAAATACTTTTTGAAAGAATAGGGGTTCAGTTACAGGTAAGTTATTATCAAGATAACATTAAAGTTATTGAGGTATGTGAAGAAATTGCAGCGTTATATCAAAATCCAGCTGATTATCATCAGTTACTTCACCAATTTCAATTAGATACTTTTAAAAATCAATATGTTGATCAATTATCCGGTGGAGAAAAACAAAAATTATCACTTGTTATTGCTTTAATCCCTCAACCTGAAATCATCTTTTTAGATGAATTAACAACGGGGTTAGATGTTGTTGCTAGACGTGAGGTATGGAATATATTAAAGAATTTAAAAGAAAAAGGAATGACTATTGTTTTAACAACACATTATATGGAAGAAGCACAGTATTTATGTGATCGTATTTTATTGTTAAAACAAGGGAAAAAGGTTATTGAAGGAACAGTTAATGATATTATGCAATCTGGACCTTATCAAAATTTAGAAGAAGCGTATTTAACATTAATGGAGGAAAAACAATGAAACGATTTATGACATTACTAAAAATAGAACAAAGATTAAGTTTACGTTGTCCAGATGGATTAATATTTGGAATAGGTATGCCAGTAGGAGTCTTATTAATGATTGGGCTTATTGCTGAACAACAAACAATTTCTCAAGAGAATTATACCTTTTTACAAAGTGCATTTGCATCACTAATAACAGTAGGAATATGTGCAACAGCATTTATGGGTATCCCCTTAACAATTGCAAATTATCGAGATAAGAAGATATTAAAACATTTCTTTGTGACACCAATGAGTCCAAAATTAATTCTATGTGTACAATTTTGTATTGGAGCAATTATTTCTATTTTATCAGCTCTGCTTGTATCAATATGTGCGATTGTCATATTTCATTATCAAATGGAAGGTAGTATATTATATTTTATTCTAGCTTACTGTTTGATTCTTGTTTCTATGTATAGTTTAGGAATGATTATTGCCAGTCTTTGTCCAAATTTAAAAGTTGCAAATGTAGTTTGTACATTTGTTTACTTTCCAATGTTATTTCTTTCAGGGGCAACAATTCCTTTTGAGATATTTCCTCAATTCATACAAAATCTTGCTAAAGTCTTACCATTAACTCAAGGTATTTCTTTATTAAAAGATATCTCATTAGGAATTTATCATCAGGATATGATTTACTCTATTATATATTTATTGGTGATGGCAATTATTGGGTGTATAATTTCATTAAAGACATTTCAATGGGAATAGAGGTGAAAATGATGGAAAATCAATATCAATGTGAAAGAGAACCACAAAAGTTATATAAAATTGGAATCTTTGCTCAAATGAATAAAGTAACCATTAAAACATTAAGACACTATGATGAAATTGGGATACTTAAACCATATTATATAGATGAAAACAATGGCTATCGTTATTATATCTCAGATCAATTACCCATTCTTCATCAAATTCTTGCTTTAAAAGAAATTGGGTTCTCATTAGAAGAAATTAAACAAGTTATTGCAGGATCTTCAGAAGAAAAACTATTGCAAAAGAAAAAAAGTCAACTCATGTTAGAGATGGCTGAAATAACAAAGAAAATAGCAAGTATTGAAAGTTATCTAACAAGCGATGAACTACAAAATGAATATCATGTTGTTATTAAATCAATCCCGGAAGTTATTATTGCATCTATGCGTGTGCATTTAAATGGTTATCCAGAATTATTTGATAAAATGCCTAAGATGGGAATGGAAATGGAACAACAAGGATGTGAATGTGCAATTCCTGAATATTGCTTTACAATTTATTATGATGGTGAGTATCGTGAATCAGATATTGATGCGCAAATATGTGAAGCTGTTACAGAACTAAAAGAAGATACAGAAACATTAAAGTTTAGTGTTTTACCTGAGGTGGAAATGGCAGCGTGTGTATTACATAAAGGACCATATGAAACTTTACCTAAAGCATATAGTGCAATTATACATTTTATTGAAGAAAGTGGTTATGAAATTGTTGGATATCAAAGAGAAACTTATATAGATGGAATATGGAATAAAGAAACACCGGATGAATGGTTAACAGAGATTCAATTTCCTGTGAGAAAAATAAAATGACAATGCGAACATTGTCATTTTTTCTTATCTTTCCACTGCAATACAAACAGGGGCAGGTAATTCAATAGAAGAATCACTCAATAATAACTTTTCATTAGGTTCATCAAAAGTTAAAACCTGTAAAATATTATCATCTTGACAACCTACAATCAAATATTGATCATCAATAATATTAAAATCACGAGGACCTTTACCCGTATGAACCATATATAATAATGAAATCTTTCCACTTTCTTTATTAACACGATACATAGCAATACTATCATGTCCACGATTTGAAACAAACAAATGGTCACCACTTGATGTTAAACGAATTGCAGAAGCACTTGAAAAACCTTTAAAATGTCTAGGAACACAATGAATAGCTTGTATCAAATTAAAACGTCCTTCATTATATTTAAAGACCATAATATTATTAGCAATTTCATTAACGAGATAGGCAAAACGTCCATCTTTAGAAAAAATCATATGACGAGGTCCAGAACCAGGAAGAACATTTAAAGTATAGTCAGAATCTTCTAAAAGAATGCCTTGATTATAACGATACATAACGACTTTATCGGCTCCTAAATCGACTGAATAAACAAATTGTTTATCTGGGGTAATACCAACACAATGAGCATGAGGACCAGTTTGACGCTTTAATAAATCAGGACCGAGACCTTTATGGTGAACAGCACAAATCTTTTTGGTAATTGTTTTGTTTTCTAACTGATAAGAAGCGGTTGCTCCAACATGATAGTTAGCAGCAAATATATAGCGTTGTTGATCATCGACGCAAAGATGTGTATAAGAACGACCGCTAGAACTATAATTATTATTTAAAATCAACTCATCATTATAGATAGAAAAACTTCCTAATCCACCACCATCACTGTGTGAACTCGCATTTTTATAAGCGACATACAAAACATGATCATCAATAATCATATATGAAGGGTAGTCTTGTGTTACAATTTGTTGAATTCTTTTCATTTCTAAAGTCTGTTCATCAAATTTCATAATATAAATACCCTTACCATCATTTTTTCCATAACTTGATACATAAAATGTTTTCATAATTTAAACCCCTTTCATAAATCTATTTTAGCACAATCGTATTGTATTTACTAATAATTGATAAATGAATTTTATATAATTTATAAGAATAGTTTATTGTGATAAATAAAATAAATCTTTTCTAAAGGATAAAAATGTATTACAATAAATATAATATAAAAGGAGGAAGCGTTATGGAAGATAAGTTATTATTAAGTTTGTTACAAAGAAATGCGAGGATGAAAATTACTGACCTAGCGGCCGCCTTAGATGAAACTGAAGATGATGTCATTGAAAAGTTAAGTGATTTAGAAAGACAGAAGGTTATTTGTGGGTATCATACAATTATTAATTGGGATTTAACAAATACAGAAATGGTAACTGCATTGATTCAAATCAATGCAAGTCCTGAAAGAGAATATGGATATGATCGTATTGCAAGTCGTATTTATAAATATGATGAAATTGATACAATGTATTTATTAAGTGGTAGTTTTGAATTTGTAGCAATTGTTAAAGGAAAAACAATGCAAGAGGTTGCACACTTTGTTGCGAGTAAGTTAGCTTGTTTAGATGGGGTTAGTGGAACATCTACTTATTTTGTATTAAAACAATATAAAAATGATGGAGTTATCTTAATTGAGGATGAAGATGGTCAAAATGATAGATTGGTGGTGACTCCATAATGAATTATGATGATATGTTAAGTGAACGTGTAAAAACAATTAAACCAAGTGGGATTCGTAAGTTTTTTGATTTGGCATCACAAATGGATGATGTTATTTCATTAGGAGTTGGAGAACCTGATTTTACAACACCTTGGTCAATTAGAGAAGCAGCTATCTATTCAATTGAAAAAGGGAGAACTTTCTATACTGCTAATCAAGGATTAATTGAACTTAGAGAAGAAATATGCAAATATTATAAACGTCGTTTTGGGGTATCATATGATCCTAAAGAGAATTGTATTGTGACCGTAGGTGGTTCTGAGGGAATTGATATTGCGATTAGAGCAATTCTAAATCCTGGTGAAGAAATGATAGTTTTAGATCCTGGGTATGTTGCTTATACACCAGGAGTTGAATTAGCTGGTGGAATACCAGTTTCTATTCAATTAAGACATGAAGATCAATTCAAGTTAACACCAGAATTATTAAAAGCAGCAATTACTCCTCGAACAAAAGCAATCTTGTTAAACTATCCATCAAATCCAACAGGTGGATTTATGACAAGAGAAGATTATGCTAAGATTGTACCAATTATTAAAGAATCAGGAATTATTGTCTTATCAGATGAAATCTATGCTGAATTAAGTTATGAAGAAGAATTTTGTTCAATTGCTGCATTTGATGAAATCAAAGATCAAGTGATTGTTGTAAGTGGTTTTTCTAAGGCGTTTGCTATGACGGGATGGCGTTTAGGATATATTCTCGCAAATCCAATTTTAACGAAAGCGATGAATAAAATTCATCAATATGTTATTATGTCTGCACCATCACCTGCTCAATATGGAGCTATTGAAGGATTAAGACATTGTCAAGAAGAAGTAGAAAGAATGCGTGATTCATATAAAGCAAGAAGAAATTTCTTAGTAAAAACATTTAATGATATGGGACTTGAAACATTCAAACCACAAGGAGCATTCTATGTTTTTCCTTGTATTAAATCTACAGGTCTAACTTCTGATGAATTTTGTGAAAAACTATTAGAAGATCAAAAGGTCGCTTGTGTACCTGGTACAGCATTTGGATCAGCGGGTGAAGGATTTGTCCGTGTATCTTATGCTTATAGTATTGATGAGTTAAAAGTTGCTACACAAAAAATAAAAGAATTTATTGAAAAAATTAGAGATTAGAGAAGCATTTATTGGTGTTTCTCTTTTTAATTTGACAATATTTTACATAATGCTATAATAATAGTAACGATTACTAATAAAAAGGAGAATAATTATGAGTAAGCATTTAGGAATGGATATACGTGTACCAATTGAATGTGATAATCCATCAATTCAAAGAGATGAAGAAAAATGTATTAAGTGTGGTCAATGTAAAAATATTTGTCAAGATTATATTGGTGTTCATGGAACATATACTTTAGAAGAAACAGGAGATAAAGCTGTTTGTATTAACTGTGGACAATGTGCTAATGTTTGTCCTGTTTCAAGTATTCATGAAACATATGAATATCAATTGATTCAAGAAGAAATGAAAAATCCTGATAAAATTATTATTTTCAATACTTCACCATCAGTAAGAATTGCTTTAGGTGAGGAGTTTGGGATGGCAGATGGCTCATTTGTTGAAGGAAAAATGGTGGCACTTCTTAGAAAATTAGGTGCAAAGTATGTTTTGGATACTAACTTCTCAGCTGATTTAACAATTCTTGAAGAAGGAACAGAATTGATTAGAAGATTAACAAAACAAACAAAACCATTACCACAGTTTACAAGTTGTTGTCCAGCCTGGGTGAAATATTTAGAAATCTATCATCCTGATATGCGTGATAATCTTTCAACTGCAAAGAGTCCAATTGGTATGCAAGGACCAACGGTCAAAACATACTTTGCTAAAAAGATGAACTTAGATCCAACAAAGATTGTAAATGTTGCAGTGACACCATGTACAGCTAAAAAATATGAAATCAGACGTGAAGAAATGTGCGATGCAGGAAAATACTTAGGTATTGAAGGTATGCGTGATATGGATTATGTCATCACAACAAGAGAACTGGCAAAATGGGCAAAAGAAGAAAATATTGATTTTGCCTCATTAGAAGATTCTTCATTTGATCCTTTGATGGGCGAAGCCAGTGGTGCTGGTGTTATTTTTGGTAATTCTGGTGGTGTTATGGAAGCAGCTTTACGTACTGCTTATGAAATTATGACTGGTCAAAATGCTCCGGCTGATTTGTTGAATTATACTCCAGTTAGAGGACTAGATGATGTCAAAGAAGCAAGTGTAGAAATTAATGGAATGACTGTGAATATTGCGGTTATCTTTGGAACAAAGAATGCAAGTGAATTTATTGAAAAAATGAAAAACGGTGATAAACAATATCACTTTATTGAAGTGATGACTTGTCCAGGTGGATGTATTGGTGGCGGTGGTCAACCAAAAGATACAAAATATCAAGGAGACATTTTACGTGCAAAACGTATCGCTGGATTATATAATAGAGACCAATCTATGACATTAAGAAAGAGTCATGAAAATCCAGAAATCAAACAATTATATGCAGAGTTCTACCAAGAACCAATGAGTGATTTGGCAGAAGAAATGTTACATACATCTTATACAGATAAAAGTAAAGAATTAGGAAAATAAAAAAAGCGAGAAAGTTATTTTTGACTTTCTCGCTTTAACATTTCTTCATAACTAAACATACAACCACAATAATTTTGTCGATACATTTCATATTCTTTGGTCATTTGAGTTGATTTTAAATAACCATTGTTTTTCTTAAAATCAGCATATAGAAATTTTGGTGAATCACTTTGCCAAGCATCTCCAATTTCATTAATCCATTGACTATTCTTATGTGGTGAAACACTTAATACAGTTGTCCAATAATCATAATGATGGATTTTTGCATAATCAAATGTTCTACGCATTCTTAAACTATAACATAAACGACATCTTATACTTCCTTCAGGAAGTTCTTTGAGTGGATACATATGACTTAACCATTCACTAAAGTTATAAGGATCTTCTATGACTTGAATATCTTGATGAAAATCCTGATTAAATCTTTCAATAAAATGAAGCAATTCTTGAAATCTTCTTTGATATTCATCACTAGGATAGATATTAGAATTAGAATAATAAATGGTAATTTGAAAATGTTCACACAATTCTTTAATGACATTACTTGAACAAGGTCCACAACAAACATGAAGTAATAAAGATGGTTTTGTATCACCAATCTTTTTTAATTCTTCTTGAAGCTTTAAATCATAATTGATTTTCATTATTGAATAAACATCGCATCACCAAATGAGAAGAAACGATATTTTTCTTCCACAGCATGATGATAAGCCTTCATAATAAAGTCTTTACTTGCAAAAGCACTAACTAACATGACAAGTGTTGATTTAGGTAAATGGAAATTTGTAATTAAAGCATCAATAGCTTCAAATTGATATCCTGGATAAATAAAGATATCAGTGCTTTCTTGAGTTGCTTTAAATTCTCCATATTTTTTGAAGTTTGCTTCAAGTGTTCTTGTTGAAGTTGTTCCAACACTAATAATACGTTGTCCATTCGCTTTGGCTTCATTTAATTGTTTTGCAACATCTTCATCAATCATATAAAACTCACTATGCATATGATGTTCTAAAACATCATCAACTTTAACCGGTCTAAAAGTACCAAGTCCAACATGTAAAGTGACATCTAATATTTTAACCCCTTTTGCTTTGACTTTTTCTAAGATTTCATCAGTAAAGTGTAATCCAGCTGTTGGTGCAGCGGCACTTCCTTCAATCTTGGCATAGACTGTTTGATAACGATTTTGATCTTCTAGTTTTTCTTTGATATAAGGTGGTAAAGGCATTGTTCCAAGCTTATCTAAGATTTCATAGAAAATGCCATCATAAATCATTTGAAAATGACGAATTCCTTCTTCACCAATATGAACACATTTTGCTTTTAAAGAACCATCTCCAAAAGTAATGATAGTATCCATTTTCACTATCCTTGCATTACCAACTAAACATTCCCATACATCATTCCCTAAGTCTTTTAACAATAAGACTTCAACATGACCATTTGTTTCTTCTTTTGTTCCATAAAGTCTGGCAGGAATAACCTTGGTGTTATTTCTAACCAAGATATCTCCTTCATGTAAATAATCTAAGATATCATAGAAATGTTTATCTTCAATTGTTTGATTCTTTCTATCTAGTACCATTAAACGAGAAGTATCTCTCTTTTGTAAGGGAGTTTGCGCAATTAATTCTTCAGGTAAATGATAATCAAATTCACTTAATTTCATATTAAAACGCCCTTTCATAAACGTCTCTACCATAACTATTTAAGAATTCTTCTTTAAAATCTAATAAACGATCTTCTTTAATCGCTGTTCTTATATCTTCACTTAATTGTAATAAGAACGCAACATTATGAATAGAGAGTAAACTTTTTCCAAAAATTTCATCACACTTATGCAAATGTCTTAAATAAGCACGTGTGTAATTGCGACAAGTATAACAATGACATTTATCATCAACAGGAGTAAAGTCATATTTATACTTTTCATTATTGATATTCATACGACCAGAGTGAGTCATTAATGCTCCATGTCTTGCGACTCTTGTTGGTAAAACACAGTCAAACATATCAATTCCTCGGATTGCTCCTTCAATTAAATCAATAGGATTTCCAACACCCATTAAATATCTTGGTTTATCTTCTGGTAACCATTTGATGGCATCATCAATCATTTTATACATAACATCTTTAGGTTCACCAACACTTGTTCCCCCAATTGAATATCCAGGGAAATCCATTTTTACTAATTCCTTAGCACTCAATTCTCTTAAATCTTCATATTCTCCACCTTGAACAATTCCAAATAAAGCTTGATCATCTCTTTGATGAGCATCTTTTCCACGTTTTGCCCAACGTAAAGTTCTTTCCACACTTTGTTTCATATAATCATGAGTACATGGATAAGGTGCACATTCATCAAAACTCATAATAATATCAGCACCTAAATCATTTTGAATCTGAATAGCTTTTTCAGGAGATAAGAATAATTTCTTACCATCAACAATACTTTTAAAAGTCACGCCTTCTTCTTCAATCTTTCTTGTCTTTCCAAGTGAAAAGACTTGGAAACCTCCACTATCTGTTAAGATAGGTCCATCATAATTCATAAATTTGTGTAAACCACCAGCCTGTTTTACAACATCTTCACCAGGACGTAACCATAAGTGATATGTATTTGCTAGAATCACTTGAGAGTTCATTTCCTTTAATTGTTCAGGAGAAATTCCTTTTACAGTTGCGAGTGTTCCTACAGGCATAAACATAGGTGTTTCTACATCTCCATGAGGAGTGTGTAAAATCCCATATCTTGCTCCAGATTGTTTACATACATGTTTTAATTCATACCAAAAACCTTCCATTTTTTCACCTCTTTTTAGCCACCCACCATTATACATGAAAGTATGACTAAGTTCAAATTTTATTCAAATAAAATATTTGCTTAAAGCTAATTTTATGATATAATAACTATGGTATTACCATAACGGTAGGCGGTGTCCTGAGTCAGTATGATCGAGGGACTGAGACATCTCGTTTCAATAGATATCTTCTTAAGAAGAAATATAAAAACGGGAGGTGATATAATGAGTGATTTTGAAACCTTAACGATTATGTTAATGATTCTTAATATTATCATTGTATTATTTCTTGAGATTATCAAGAAGTCAAAAAAATAACCGCCCCTAGCCAAGGATTGCGGTTATTTTAAACACCTAAATCTTAGGACACCGTCTATCGGTAATACCTTTTACATCCTCATTATAAATAGTTTTATAATAAATGTCAATAATTTGCAAAAAGAAAATAAAATATTGTTTGATAGACTTCTTTTTATAGTTGCAACTCTTACGGGCGCCATTGCCAAGTTGACTATGTAGCAAGCCATCATGGGTTTTGGTATAATGATGCAAGGAGGTAGGGTTATGAATTTAAGTGAAAAATTATTAAAGTTAAGAAAACAAAGTGGATTGTCTCAACAAGAATTAGCTGATCAACTCAATGTTTCAAGACAATCAGTTTCTAAATGGGAGTTAAATGAAAGTGTTCCTGATATTTCAAATATATTAGCGTTAAGTGAAATTTATCATGTGAGTACAGATTATTTATTAAAAGATTCTATTGAAAATGATACAAAGGAAAATCGTATAGATTTAATGATTGTTATTTCTACATGCATTGTTTTTATAGGATTGTTAAGTGCATATATGTTGTGGAAACATTATCAAAATTCGATTTGTTTATTAGTAGGGATGTTGATTCAAATTATAGGTATAATTGTCTTTGAAATATTTGCTTTACCTACACATCAACAAAAGTATCAAAGAAAATTCTTTAGTATAAATATATGGTTATTATGTTTTATACCAATTTTTTATATGAGTGAATATACAATGACTTATCAATTGATTTATAACAAACTTCATCAATTGATTGATGGAAGTATGAGCAGTATTTTGTTGTTTTATTTACCAACTTTTCTTTCATTGCTTTTGAGTTTTATTATCTTTGTCTTGATAAGAAAATATATATTTAAAAATGATAAATAACTTTACACAAGACTTTATCAATGGTAGTATTATAAACATAGGGAGGTGGGACACATGTTTATCAATCAACAAAGAAATACAATTTTATATCATGATGCATGGTGTCACACTATAACATTTTTTGATGGTTTTCTAAACAAGGGACGAGTGCGCCCAAAATAGGGGAACCATGTTTATGATGAAATAGAAGGTTCCATTTGTATGGAATCTTTTTTTGTTCCCCAAAAACAAAAGAAAAGGGGATTAATAATAATGAAAAAGAATTTGTATTTGAATTATATATTTGAGTTTTTATTGAACTTTAAATTAACATCTTTACTTTGGCCAACATTTCTTGTAATCAAAGGTTTTTCGTTGGTTGATGTTGGAATTTGTGAAAGTGTCTTTCATATCACTTCGATGCTTGGAGAAATGCCAACAGGAATTATTAGTGATTTATATGGGAGACGTTTAAGTCGATTATTAGGAAGAATGGTTGAGATTGTTTCAATTATCTTACTTATTTTTGCAAGACAAGAATGGATGATTTATTTATCGTTTATTTTACAAGCTTTGTCATATAACTTAGAATCTGGAACTGATAGTGCTTATGTTTATGATTTGTTGCTTGAATATAATGAACAAGATGAATTTGCTAAAATTCAAGGAAAAAGGGAAGTGGTTATTCAAGTTGCGATGTTGTTATCGACGACTATTGGTGGTATTATTGCAGGATTGAGTTATCAATTGACTTATGGATTATCTATCCTAATCATCATATTATCAATATTTGCTTTATTACAGATGAAAGAAATTAAAAATAAAGGATATATCAAAACCAATATCCTTCATGATATGAAACAACAAGTTGTTATGAGTTGTGAATTAATCAAACAAGATCATCAAATCTTTTATTTGATATTAAGTACCGCCTTATTTTCAGCATCACTAACAACAGCTTATTACTATTTAACAAATTATTGGAAAGAATTAGGTGTCAGTATTTCAGCAATATCTATATTTCTTTCATTAGAAAATATAACAGGTATTATAGCGGGAGTAATCACTTATAAAATTATGAAAAGATATTCACAAAAGAGATTATTGTTGGTATTACCAATTGGAATTGTGATTTCATCTATAGGTTTACCATTTTATCCACTTTCTATCTTATCAATATGTGTTATGGCTTTTTTTGAGACAATCTTATATATTGCTATAACAACTTTCTTAAATGAGAAAGTAGAAAGCCAGATGCGAGCAACCCTTCTTTCTCTTATGTCAATGGGATTTAGTATTGTTATGATTGTTTATTTTCCATTGATGGGATTGATTGGAGATATGTTTGGATTAAAGGTGGCATATCTTTGTTTATTTGTTATATTATGCTTTATTTATATCATTTATCAATATGTGATAAGAAAAAGGTATGAACAATAAAAAAAGAGGACAGTGTCCTCTAATCAAATGTCACATATTCATTTTCTAAAGGTGGAACGACTTTTAAGTCTTCCACTTTTAATATACAAACTTCTCCACCAATATCAGGATCATAATCAAGTTCTATTTTTCCTTTCACTTGAATCCATTCATTTGGAATTAACTGTTTTGCTGCTGGGTGTTCACAAACCATACCAATTAAAGAGGTATCTTCTTCACAACAAACCATAGCCAAACGTCCAATCACAAAACCATCAACTAACTGTTTATCACGACCAATAAATTTTCCTTTTAAAGTCACCGTTTTCCCTGCATATTTATCTGGATGATCTAAAGCATCCATACAGAAAAGTCCAAAATCATGATCTAAAATATTTAATTCATCACTAGAAATATCAAATGGTAATTCATCATCATCCATAGTATTGACGGTTCCATCAGCTTTTTCATAGATGATTTGACAAGTTGAATTAATCGCTTTGATATTATTTCTTAAAAATGATTTTTTAACAGTTTCATCAATACGATTAAATATTAATAAATCCGTATGAACAACATGTTGATAAAGTAATGAACGCATATTTTGAATATATAATCCAAATGTTTGTGCATTAATGGTTGTTAAAACTTGAACAACTTCCCATCCTTCAGGTTTACTACATGCTAAGAAACGATTGACATTAAACATTCCATTGAGTTCTACTAAAACTTGAGTTGGATTGTATTTGTTTTTTAATTCTTCAAAGAATTCATATGTCCATTCATCTTCACTATTCACATAAACAAGATCACAGTTACATGCTTCGATTTCTTCTTGATTATATTCAACTTCACCTTGCTCACTGACAATCAATAAAGACTTTTCACCTTCACAAAAATCTGTGGTTGTGATTGTATCATTGATAAATGATGTTTTTCCACTGTCTAAAAAGCCAGTAAATAAATAGATACGTGTTTTCATTATTCAACTCCAAACAATTCACAAATTTTATTTTCTAATAAATCTTTACCAATCACACAAATACGACCAGTATAGTCAGCAGGACCAACACGCACTTCATATTCACCAGGAACTAAATCAAAATGCAGCCATGTTTTATCAGGTGTAGGTAAAATACCTTTTGCACGCAAGATATCTCCAAATTCTTTTGAAGAAGATAGTGTTTTTAAAATATCTTCTAATTGTTCTTTGGTATAAGTCTTGATTGTTTCTTTACCCATACTTGTAAAGACTTCATCAGCATGATGATGGTGATGATCGTGATGGTCATGTCCACATTCACATTCGTGGTCATGTTCGTGATGATGGTGTTCATGATGTTCATGTCCACAACTACATTCATGGTCATGGTGGTGTTCGTGTTCACAATGTTCATCGTGGTGATGATGTTCGTCATGTTCATGATGATGACCGCAAACAGGACAGATATCAGCTTCTTTTAACAAAATATCTTTAAGAGAATCTTTATTTTCAATGGCGTTCATAATTGTTTCACCAGTTAATTCATCCCAAGGTGTTGTGATGATGTTTGCACTTGTGTTCAATCCTTTAATAATATCAATAGCTTGTTGAATCTTATTTTGATCAACATCTTGAGTACGACTTAAAATAACTGTAGAAGCATATTCAATTTGATTATTAAAGAATTCACCAAAGTTAGTTGTATAAATACGACACTTCTTAGCATCAATAACCGTGACAAAACTATTTAATTGTAATTCTTCATCTTGAACATCTTGTACCGCCTTAATAACATCAGAAAGTTTTCCAACTCCAGATGGTTCAATGATAATACGATCAGGATGATAATCATTCACAACTTTTTCTAAAGCTTGACTAAAATCACCGACTAATGAACAACAAATACATCCAGAGTTCATTTCTGTAATTTCAATACCTGCATCTTTAAGAAAAGAACCATCAATTCCAATTTCTCCAAATTCATTTTCAATTAAAACAACTTTTTCATTTCCTAAACTTTCTTTAATTAATTTTTTAATTAGTGTTGTTTTTCCAGCACCTAAAAAACCAGATATAATATCAACTTTACTCATTGTATCAACCTTCTTTCCGGATATATTATATCACTCGTATTTTTAACAGGCAAATGAAACATCATACAAGATCTTTTTGTGACTTTCTTGACAACTTTTACATATAGTATTATAGTTAGTATGCTAATAATTAGCAAGCTAACAAAAGGAGGCTAAGAGATGAAAACACCATTATATATTCTTTTATTTAAGGTTTTTCATGCACAAAGAAATAAAACTAGAGCAAATATGAATGAATATGATTTGGCTCCAGGACAACCTAAAGTATTACGCTATATTTCTTCACATAGCGAATGTAAGTTAAAGGATATTGCGATAGAATGTGATGTAGAACCACCAACAGTGAGTAAAATACTTAACAGTTTAGAAGATAAAGGCATGATTTATAGAGAAGTCAATCCAAAAAATAAACGAGCATATCAATTAAGTTTGACACCTGTAGGAGAATCGGCATTGGAAAAGTGGAGTGAACATTGCCTGGAAATAGAAAAAATTTCTTTAGATGGTTTTACTGAACAAGAAAGAGAACAATTTAAAGAATATTTATCAAGGATGTATATTAATCTAACAGGGAAAGAATTAAGATAGGGGGATGAGATTATGCTAAAACGTTTACTACCTTATATTAAAAAATATAAAAAATATTTAATTTTAGCTTGTCTTTGTGTAATTGGAGAAACTGTTTTTGAATTGGTTATACCTGCTTTAATGGCAGATATTATTGATAAGGGGGTAGCTAGTGGTGATAAGAGTTATATTATAAGTCAAGGAGCATTGATGATTGGGTGTGCAGTTATTGCTTTGATATTAGGTATCATGTATGCGCGTTTTGCAGCAACGGCTGGACAAGGCTTTGGGGCAGAACTTAGAAAAGATGAATTTCAAAAAGTTCAGAATTTTTCGTTTGCGAATACTGATCATTTTTCAACTTCATCTTTGATTACTCGTTTAACAAGTGATGTGACTGTCTTACAAACAGCTATTAGTAATGGAATTAGACCACTTGTTAGATCTCCGTTTATGTTATTGATGGCATTATTTTTTACTTTTACAATTAATGCAAATTTAGCATTGGTATTTTTGATTGTTATTCCAATATTAGCTGTTGGATTATTCATTATTGTAAGAAAAGTTGGACCTCTTTATCGTTTGATGCAATCAAGTATTGATAAAGTGAATACAGTTGTTCAAGAAAATTTAAATGCTATAAGAGTTGTTAAATCCTATGTAAGAGAAGGTTATGAAGAAGATAAGTTTAATAAGATTAATGAAAACTTAAAGGAAAATAGTGAACATGCTTTTCGTACTTCCGTTTGGAATATGCCTTTGTTTCAATATGTTATGTATTTAACAATTATTTGTATTATTTTCTTTGGGGGACAAATGATTCTTAAAGGTTCTATGAAAGTTGGAGAATTAACAGGATTTTTAAGTTATGTTATGCAAATCTTAAATTCATTGATGATGATTTCAGCAGTCTTTTTGATGTTGACAAGATCAATTGCAAGTGTTGAACGTATTATTGAAGTCTTGGATGAAGTTCCAGATATTCATGATCCACAAAATACAGAATTGATTGTTCATCAAGGAAACATTGATTTTAAAAATGTATATTTTAAGTATAAAGAAGAAGCTAATGAATTTGTTTTAACCGATATTCAGTTACACATACCAGCAGGATCAACATTAGGTATCTTAGGGGGAACTGGTTCTGCCAAAACAAGTTTAGTACAGCTAATACCAAGACTTTATGATGTAAGTGAAGGTGAAGTGCTTATTGATGGTCATAATGTTAAAGATTATTCAATTGAGCATTTAAGAGATAGTGTGGGTATGGTTTTACAAAAGAATACTTTATTTAGTGGTACGATTAGAGAAAATCTTTTATGGGGAAATGAACATGCGAGTGATGAAGATATTAAGTGGGCATGTCATGTAGCTTGTGTTGATGAGTTTATTAATCAGTTTCCTAAAGCTTATGAAACAGATATGGGACAAGGTGGTGTTAATGTATCTGGTGGACAAAAACAACGTTTGTGTATTGCTAGAGCATTATTGAAACATCCTAAAGTATTGATACTTGATGATTCAACAAGTGCCGTTGATACAGCAACAGAAGCAAGTATTCGTGAAGGATTAGCAACGCTTAAAGAAACAACAAAAATTATTATTGCACAACGTGTTTCATCTGTACAACATGCTGATCAGATTGTTATTTTAGATGATGGACATATTGAAGCAATTGGAACACATGAAGAATTATTAAAGAATAATAAGATATATCAAGATATTTATTATTCTCAAATGGAAGGAGCTGGTTTGTAATGGCAAGACAAATAACAAATGCAAAACCAAGAGATATGTTAAAAACTCTCGCTTCTTTTAGAACATATATGGGACATCATAAATATGCATTATTTGGAGTTGCTTTATTGGTTATTGTGAGTACTGGAGTTAATCTTTGGGGAACTTTTCAAATTCGTACTGTTGTTAATAAGTATATATTACCTGGAGATTATCAAGGATTAGTGCATTTTATTATTTTTATGGGTATTGTTTATGCGATTGGAGCAACCTCAACAGCCATTTATAAGCAATTAATGATTCATACATCACAAAAGATTGTTAAAGAAATGCGACAAGATTTATTTGATCGTATGCAAAAGTTACCTATTAAATATTTTGATAGTCATACACATGGAGAAATAATGAGCCATTTTACTAATGACTTAGATACAGTTCAAGACGCTTTTAATAACTGTTTTGATAACTTAATTCAAAGCTTTATTATGATTGTCGGAACTTTAATATTGATCTTTGTTTTAAGTTGGCAATTGTCACTTATTGTATTATTTTGTATGATTATTATGTATTTTGTTATTCAATATCTAAGTAAACGTAGTAAATATTACTTTTCACATCAACAAGCAGCTATGGGGAATTTAAATGGTTTTATTGAAGAAATGGTTGATGGAGTAAAAGTTGTTAAAGTCTTTAATCATGAAGAAAAGAATATTGAAGAATTTAATCGTCGTAATGAAATTCTTCAACATGCTTCTACTGAAGCATTAACTTATTCTGGTAGAACCATTCCAACAGTTGTAAGTATTTCTTATTTCAATTATGCATTAGTTGCTTGTATTGGTGGCTTCTTTACAATTGCTGGAATGATGGATTTAGGAAGTTTATCTTCATATTTGATTTTTGTTAGACAAACAGCTCAGCCAGTAAATCAATTTACCCAACAATTAAACTTTGTATTAGCTGCGATGGCAGGGGCAGAAAGAATATTTGAAATGATGGCTGAAAAAGAAGAAATTGATGATGGAAAAGTCACACTTGCAAGAGTGAGAGTTCATCATGATGGAACAATTAGTGAATGTCAAGAATATACAGGACATTGGGCATGGCGTCATCCTCGTGATGATGGAAGTATTGAACTTGTTCAGTTAAAAGGTGATGTGCGTTTCCATGATGTTGTTTTTGGTTATAATGAAGATGTCACAATTTTAAAAGATATTAATTTATTTGCTAAACCAGGTCAAAAGATTGCTTTTGTTGGAAGCACGGGAGCAGGAAAAACAACTATTACAAATTTGATTAATCGTTTTTATGATATTCATAGTGGAAGTATTACTTATGATGGGATTGATATTAAATTAATTAAAAAAGATGATTTAAGAAAATCAATATCTATAGTTTTACAGGATACACATTTATTTACTGGTACAATTGCAGATAATATTCGTTATGGGAAATTAAATGCAACTATGGATGAAGTTATTGAAGCAGCTAAATTGGCTAATGCTCATAGTTTTATCAAACGTTTACCAGATGGGTATAATACAATGTTATCGGGGGATGGAGCTAACTTGTCACAAGGACAACGTCAACTTTTAGCGATTGCTAGAGCGGCTATTGCTAATCCACCAGTCTTGATTTTAGATGAGGCAACAAGTTCAATAGATACTCGTACAGAAAAACTTATTGAAAAAGGTATGGATCGCTTGATGGAAAATCGTACTGTCTTTGTGATTGCACATAGATTATCAACGGTTAGAAATTCTAATGCAATCATGGTCTTAGATCATGGTGAAATTATTGAACGTGGTAGTCATGATGAATTGATTGCCCAAAAAGGACGTTATTATCAATTGTATACAGGACAATTTGAATTGGATTAAACTTGTAAATAATAACAAAAACCATTCATGTATGAATAATTGAACAGATATCAAATCTGTTCTTTTTCTTATCATATTTATTTACAAATAAATATGATTTCATATAATTATGCAAAAGGGGATGATTAATATGATAGATGGTCATATGCATTTAGAAAATGGACCACTTACAAAAGAATATGTGCTTTCTTTTGTAGAAGCAGCAAAGCAAAAGGGATTAGATGAGATTCAAATACTTGATCATACACACAGATTTATAGAATTTGAACCCATTTATGAAGAATTAAAGCAATATGAAGTTCAAAAAGTATGGTTGGAAAATAAAAAGATGAAATTCAAAGATCATATCAGTGACTTTATTCAATTAATGGAAGATATCAAAAAGATGGATTTACCTGTTAAAGTCACATATGGTTTAGAAGTTTGTTATGTACCTCAACATGAAGAATATATAAGAAAAGTATTATCACAATATCATTTTGATTTTATTGTAGGAGCTATTCATTCTATTGATGGAATTTTATATGATATGAGTTTTTCAAAAGAATTGTTGTGGGATAAATATGATGTTAATCATATTTATAAGAGATATTATGAACTTGTTTTTCAATTGGTTGAATCAGATTTGTTTACTCAATTAGCACATCCAGATACAATTAAATTGTTTAATATTTATCCAACATATGATTTATTACCAACTTATGAAAAATTAGCTCAATTATTAAATCAACACCATATGAAAGCTGAAAATAATGTAGGTTGTTATTATCGATACAATCATCAAGATTTGGGGCTATCTGATGAATTGTTGAAGGTGTTTAAAAAGGCACATGTACAACTGATAACGACTTCAGATGCTCATCAGCCTAGTGATGTTGGAAGTTATATAAAAGAAGCGGTACAAAGAATTGAAAGTATCAGTCTTGATGATTGATGCTTTTTTGTTTGTCTTTTTGTCATTTTGCCTACAATAAAGATGGAGGTGAAAGTATGAAAGAAGAAGTTTATGGATATGTGAGAGTTTCTAGTAAAGATCAAAATGAAGAAAGACAAGTTATAGCAATGTTGAATTTTGGTGTTTGTCAGTCACATATCATTGTTGAAAAACAATCAGGAAAGAATTTTAATAGACCCAAGTATCAAAAACTTGTAGAAAAGATGAAAAATAACGATACATTAGTGATAAAGAGTATTGATCGGTTAGGTAGAAATTATGAAGAAATTATTGAACAGTGGCGAATGCTAACAAAAGAGAAACATGTTAGAATTGTTGTTTTAGATATGCCTTTACTAGATACAAGAAAAGAACATGATTTAATAGGAACATTGATTTCAGATATTGTTTTACAATTATTGAGCTATGTTGCTCAAACAGAAAGGGAATTTATTCATCAAAGGCAGGCTGAAGGGATTGCAGCAGCTAAAGCTAGAGGTGTTCACTTTGGACCACAGCGTATTCAGTTGTCCTATGAATTTGATCATTATGCTTATTTATGGTCCAAGGGAGACATTTCATCGCGTAAGGCAGCCCAACGATTAGGAATTTCATATCAAACATTTTTAAGACGTGTGAAGGAAAAAGAATATCAAAAAAATTTGTGAGATTGTCACAAATTGTAGAATTTTTGTCACACATGAATATAAAAAGAAAAATAGGGGATATACTCGCAATATTCTCTTAGTTTCAGTATATACCCCTTGTGCCAAATTGTCTACAACCTGTCACAGAGAGGAAGTTTTATGAATAAATATCAAGTAATAAAATGTAAATTAAAGATATTAAAATTAAAACTGAATAGTTTAGATACATTAAAACGATTTAAAAATATAACTGTATTTCAATATATGGTAAAAAATCAAAGACTTTATATTGTATCTTCTTCATGTTGTTCATATACTTCTTTTTTGAATGATTTAAAAGAAAAAGATGAATTGATATTTAAGGATATATTATTAGGATTAAATCAAAATCAAAGTGATACTTTACAATTGAAATTAAATAATGATTGGTTTTTAGTAGAGTACCAATATATTTATAAAAGAAAGCATCTTTATCGTATTGAGGGGTTGTTGATTCATATTAATGATTTAAAGAAATATGAAAATCAATTGTTGGAAATATCTCGAAAAGATGGATTGACATATCTTTATAATAAGGTAACTGTTGAAGAAATGATTAAAAATGAAATAGATAACTTGAAGCAGGGAACGTTATTAATGGGAGATATTGATAGTTTTAAGAAGTTAAATGATCAGTTAGGACATCTTCAAGGAGATCAAATATTAAAATGGTTTGCTAGTCAACTCAATGAAGTCTTTCATTCTGATGTGATTGGAAGAATTGGTGGCGATGAGTTTGTGGTTTTTATGAAAGATACACAACATAATGAGATTATAAGAAAGCTTAATATGTTATTTGATAAAGTGATGTATCAATATGAAAAAGTTCCTTTTTCTATTAGTGTTGGGATAGCTAGTTATAATGGTCAAGATACTTATGAAGAATTTTTTAATAAGGCAGATTGGGCTATGTATAAAGCAAAGACTTTAAAACAAAAATTTTATATCTATGAAGAATAATCTATTGAATAAAGCCAATAGATTATTTTTTGTTCTATTTATAAAATTAGTAAATATAATAAGAATAGTTATAGAAATATAACAAAATTGTATACAATTTAAAGTAAATTATTAAAAAATTTATGATTTTTAATAATATTACTGGACAAATTTGTTTAAATCAAATATAATGACAACAACATTTAAAAAGGAGGACGTCAACAATGACACAAAAAAGAGTTTACAATTTTTCTGCAGGTCCATCAACATTACCTGTACCAGTATTAGAAAAAGTAGCGGCTCAAATGTTGAACTATAAAGATAGTGGAATGAGCGTAATGGAAATGAGTCATAGATCATCGTCCTATCTTGAAATATTTAATGAAACGAAAGCTTTATTAAAAAAGGTTTTAAATATACCGGATAACTATAAAATCTTATTTATTCAAGGAGGGGCAACTCAGCAATTTTCTACCATTCCACTTAATTTATTAAAGAATGGGAAAGCTGATTATATTATTACTGGAGCGTTTTCTAAGAAAGCTGCTCAAGAAGCAAAAAAATTTGGGGATATTCATATTGCATATGATGGAAGTGTTAATAACTTTAAACATATTCCTACACAAGATGAATTAGATTTAAGAGAAGATGCTTCATATGTTCATTTATGTGCGAATAACACAATCTATGGAACAGAATGGAAGTATGTACCAGATACAAAAGGTGTACCAATCGTTGCAGATATGTCATCAAATATTTTATCTAAACCAATTCGTGTTGCTGATTATGGCATGATTTATGCTGGAGCACAAAAGAATATGGGAATTGCTGGTTTAGGCGTTGTTATTGTAAGAGAAGATTTAATTCAAGATCATAAGGAGAATATTCCTGTTTTAATGGAATATAATACGATTGCGGATAATGATTCTATGTACAATACACCACCAACATTTTCTATTTATGTTTTAGGATTAGTTCTTGAATGGATTGATTCTTTAGGTGGTTTAGAAGTTATGCAAAAGAAGAATCAAGAAAAAGCACAATTATTGTATGATTATTTAGATCAAACAGATTTTTATCAAACACATAGTGATGCTGATAATCGTTCAATAATGAATGTGACATTCACATGTCCAAATAAGGACTTAGATGCTAAGTTTGTCAAAGAATCAATTGCGGCAGGAATGTCTAATTTAAAAGGACATCGTTCTGTTGGAGGAATCCGTGCATCTATTTATAATGCTATGTCATTAGAAGGGGTAGAGACATTATTAGCATTTATGAAAAAATTTGAAGAAGAAAATAAGTAGGTGACCATATATGAATAAAATTAAATTAATGAATAAAATTTCACCAGTGGGGCTTGATTTGTTTGGGGAACAATATCAAGTTGGTGAAGATATTGATGATGAGGATGGGATTCTTGTCCGTTCAGCAAGCTTACATGATTATACATTTAATAAAAATTTAAAAGCTATTGCTAGAGCAGGAGCAGGAGTTAATAATATTCCTATTGATCAATGCAGCAATGAGGGGATTGTTGTATTTAATACACCGGGGGCTAATGCAAATGCTGTTAAAGAATTGGTATTATGTGGACTTCTATTATCATCACGTAAAATTGTTGAAGGAATTGATTGGGTTAAAACTTTAGAGGGGAAAGATGATGCTAGCAAATTGGTTGAAAAGGGGAAAAGTCAATTTGTTGGTCCAGAATTAGAAGGTAAGAAATTAGGGATTATTGGTTTAGGTGCAATTGGTGTTCATGTAGCTAATGCAGCGATTAAATTGGGGATGGAAGTTTATGGATTTGATCCATATATTTCAGTGAATGCTGCTTGGGGAATGAGTAAATGGGTTAAAAATGCTCAAAATATGGAAACAATCTTTAGTGAATGTGATTATATTACACTACATGCACCAAGTACTAAAGAAACAAAAGGACTTATCAATAAAGAAAGTATTGATATGATGAAAGATGGTGTGCGTATCTTGAATTTTGCTAGAGGGGATCTAGTTAATTCAACTGATGTTTTAGCAGCAGTCAAAGAGGGGAAGATTGCTAAATATGTAACAGATTTTGCATCACCAGATATTATTAATCAAGAAAATGTGATTGTCATGCCACATTTAGGAGCTTCAACTCCTGAATCAGAAGATAACTGTGCACGCATGGCAGTAAAAGAGATAAAAGATTATCTAGAAAGTGGCAATATTGTGAACTCAGTTAACTTCCCATATATTAACGAACCACGTACCACAAAATATCGTATTTGTTTAATTCATAAAAACATACCAAACATGCTCGCACAATTTGCCACTCTTTTAGCTAATCGTGAGATTAACATTGAAAACATGGTTAATAAAGCCAAAGGAGAATATGCTTATACAATCATTGAAACAAATGATGTTGTAGATATGAATGATTTTGAAGCATTAGAAAATGTTATTAAAGTTAGAGTTATTGAATAAAAAATGAGGACCTTAAAATCAAATCTGATTTTAAGGTTTTTAACTGGAAAAAGAATTATTTCGTTTCTACGACAAAGTATGATAAAATAAAAGCTAAGAGGAGAAGGACATGTATGAAGAAATTAGGAATATTACTGCTTATTAGTTTTTGTTTATTAGGATGTCAGCCTAGAGATGAAGTTCCAACACCAGAAAAAGTATCAGAAATAGAAATATCAAAGTCATATACATTTGATGAACAATTACGTTATGAAATTGTCAAAAGTACAGTAACAAATAAAATAGAACCAACCAATAAAAATAATACTTATCGATCAATAAAACCAAAACAAGATGAAAATCAATTCATTGATGTTGTATTAAAAACAAAGAATTTATCCAAAAAAGAATATGTCTTAAAAGATATTTATCAAGGAACATTTGTCATTAATCATCAATCATATAAAGCATCTCTAGCAATTGAAAATCTTAAGTATAATCAAATAAGTCAAACTGATACACTTAAAGAAGATGAAGAAAGATATATTCATATCTATTGTGAAATCAATGAATCAAATATCAAAGAACAAGCTAATTTGAAATTAAAAATAAGAAATAAGGAAGAAGTCCAATACAATTTTTCGACATTACAAGAACCAGAAGTTATTCAAACTCAAAAATCTGTGGGAGATTCATTAAATTTAAAAGATAGTCATATCACAATAGATGAGATCTTACAGACACAGAAAATAGAACCATCAAATAAAGGATTCTTCTATAGCTATCATCCAACAGATAATGATAATGAAACATTTGTTGCCTTAAAAATAGAGCTTAAAAACACTAGTGAACATACTATTGATCCAAGTGAATACATCTATTGCATATATACAATCAATCAACAGACAATTCAATCTCAAATCATTATTGAAAGTGATAATCATAAATCAATATCAACAACTGGAAAGATAGAACCATTAGAAACAAGGACACTTTATTTAGCTATGCCTGTGAAAAATGATTTATTAAAAGACACAGGAAAAATTGATATGTTTGTAGAAGGAAATACTTTTGAAATTTTGGGAACACAGGATTAATGCTTGTGTTCTTTTGTTTGATAAAAAACTTGACAAATAGAAAGTAAAAGATTATATTTAGTTCATAGGTTAGCAAAGTCTAACCAATTATTTGATAGCAAAGTTAGTTTAAACTAACCAAGGAGGATAAATATGCCATTAACATTTGTAGGAATTGGAGAAGTTCATAAGATATTAAAAGTAAAGGGTCAAGAAAAAAGTAAGAAATTTCTTGAAAGTCTAGGTTTTGTAGAAGGTGCACAGGTGACGATTGTTTCTTATAATCAAGGAAATATCATTGTTAATATAAAAGAATCAAGGGTTGCAATTAGTCAAGAGATGGCACATAAAATTATGGTGGAGGGTGCATAAAGATGTATACATTAAAGGAAGTCAAGGTTGGAGAAGTTGTAAGTGTCGTGAAATTGCATGGTGAAGGTGCAACAAAGAGAAGAATTATGGATATGGGAATAACTAAAGGAACTCAGTTAACTGTGCGTAAAGTTGCTCCATTAGGGGATCCTATTGAGGTCAATGTTCGTGGATATGAGTTATCATTGAGAAAAGCTGATGCGGCAATGATTGAAGTTCAATAATATGATTTTATATTAAAGTTAGTCAAAACTAACTAAGGAGGGTATATATGAAAATAACAATAGCTTTAGCAGGAAATCCTAATAGTGGAAAAACAACATTGTTTAATGTATTGACGGGTTCTCATCAATATATTGGAAATTGGCCAGGAGTCACAGTTGAAAAGAAAGAAGGAAACTTAAAAACAAATAAGGATATTAAAATAACAGATTTACCAGGAATTTATTCTTTGTCACCTTATACTTTAGAAGAAGTTGTAGCAAGAAATTATTTATTGGATGAACATATTGATGTTATTTTAAATATAGTTGATGGTATGAATTTAGAAAGGAATCTTTATTTAACAACGCAGTTGTTGGAATTAGGGATTCCAACAGTCATTGCAGTGAATATGATGGATTTAGTTAAAAAGAATGGTTATCATATTGATATAAAGGCATTATCAAAAAAATTAGGGTGTCCAGTTATTGAAATATCTGCATTAAAGGAAAAAGGAGTTGAGGATATTGTTGATGAAGTCATGAAAGTTGCTCATCAGGAAGTCACAATTCAACATTATTTTTCTTATGATATTGAAAGAACAATTGAAGATATCCAAAATCAGTTACCATCTGATATAGTATTATCACAAAGAAGATTTTTTGCGATTAAATTATTTGAAAGAGATCAAAAATTACAAGCTCAATTATCACAAAAAATAGATATAGAAAATCTCATTCAAGTCATTGAAAAACAAGAAGATGATGATAGTGAAAGTTTAATAACGAATGAAAGATATCAATATATTACTTCTATTATTGATGAATGTTATAAAAGAAAAAATCAAAACCAATTATCTATTTCTGATAAAATAGATCAAATTGTTACGAATAGATGGTTAGCATTACCTATATTTGCTTTCATTATGTGGTTTGTTTATTATATTTCAGTAACAACAATAGGCACTATGGCAACCGATTTTGTAAATGAATCTATATTTGGTGAAGGTTTTGAATTGTTTGGAAGCATGATTCCAAGTATTCCAGATTTTATTCGTTCAGCATTACAAATGATAGGAGTAGCAAGTTGGCTAGAAGGATTGATTGTAGATGGTATTGTAGCAGGAGTTGGAGCAGTTTTAGGATTTGTTCCACAGATGCTGGTGTTATTCTTTTTCTTAGCTATTTTAGAAGGTTGTGGCTATATGGCAAGAGTTGCATTTATCATGGATCGTTTGTTTAGAAAGTTTGGGCTTTCTGGGAAGTCATTTATTCCAATGTTAATTGGAACAGGATGTGGAGTTCCAGCAGTTATGGCAACACGTACAATTGAAAGTAGCCGTGATCGTAAAATGACTATTATGACAACAACATTTATTCCTTGTTCAGCAAAGTTACCGATTATTGCTTTGATAAGTGGAGCATTATTTAATGGTGCAAGTTGGGTGGCTCCAAGTGCTTATTTCATTGGTATGGCAGCAATTGTTATGTCGGGAATTATTTTAAAGAAAACGAAAATGTTTGCTGGTGAAGTTGCCCCTTTTGTCATGGAATTACCAGCTTACCATATTCCACCAGCAAGAAATATAATGAGAAGTGTGTGGGAAAGAGGTTCATCATTTATAAAAAAAGCTGGAACAATTATCTTGTTGTCAACGATTTTTGTCTGGTTTACAAGTTACTTTGGTTTTGTTGACGGTCAATGGAGAATGCTTGAAGCAAGTGAATTAAATAACAGTTTATTAGCGATGTTAGGAAGAATGATAGCTTGGATTTTTACGCCACTTGGTTTTGGACATTGGCAAGGCGCTGTCGCAACTATCACAGGCTTGGTTGCAAAAGAAAATGTTGTAAGTACTTTAGGTATTCTATATGGTTTTGGTGAAGTCGCAGAAAATGGTGTTGAATATTGGCCGATGTTAGCTTCAACCTTTACCATCGCTTCAGCATATGCCTTTTTGGTTTTTAATCTTTTATGTGCCCCATGTTTTGCCGCTATGGGAGCGATAAAAAGAGAAATGAATAGTCGAAAATGGTTTATATTTGCGATTGGTTATCAAACGATTTTTGCTTATATTATGGCATTTTTGATTTATCAATTGATAACCTTTATTACAACTCTTTCAATAACATTTGAAATGTTGATTGGGGTGATTATAATGCTGGGACTAATTTATTTATTAATTAGACCTTATCCAAAAAAGATGAAAGAAGATGAAACTTATGATGAATTGGATTTTGAATAACTTATCAACGATTATCGTTGCAGTTATTCTTCTTATTATTGTGATAATGATTATTAAGCATCAGATTCAAACAAGACATACTTGCAGCAGTGGTTGTGGGGGCTGTCCAATGGCTGGAAAGTGCCATACTCATAAAAAGTAATCTTCGGATTACTTTTTTTCTATATAAAATATATTCATTTTTGAAATAATAAAAAGTTGCATTTGAAATATCTATATGTTACCCTAAAGAAAGAAAAGGGTGATGAAAATGGCAAAAATGTCAGAAAGACATACAAAAATATTAGAATTATTAACCGAAAATGATAAAGTCGAAGTAACAAAACTTTCAGAACTTTTACAAGTTTCACAAGTAACTATACGAAAAGATTTAGATTTACTAGAACAAAAAGGATTAATCATCCGTGCTCATGGTTTTGCAACTTTAAATTCAAGTGACGATATTAATAATCGATTAGCATATCATTATGATTTAAAACAAAAAATAGCTAAACTTGCATGCGAATCAGTTGAAAATGGAGAAACAGTGATGATTGAATCTGGCTCTTGTTGTGCTTTATTAGCGTTAGAAATAGCACAAACAAGAAAAGATGTGACCTTAATTACAAACTCGGCATTTATTGCTGATTATGTTCGTAAAATGCCAACAATTCGGATTATTTTATTAGGAGGAGAATATCAAAAAGAATCTCAAGTCATGGTAGGACCAATGACAAGAAAATGTGCAGAAACATTCTTTGTAGATAAATTCTTCATTGGTACAGATGGTTTTTCTGAAGCTTCTGGTTTTACGGGTAATGATTATATGCGTAGTGAAACAGTGCGAGATATGGCTAAACAGGCTGCTAAGGTTATTGTTGTGACAGAATCATCTAAATTCAATCATATTGGTAATGTTAATTTATTACCAACAAAAGATGTAGCTTGTGTTGTGAGTGATGATGGGATTCCAAGTAGTTGTGAACAATATTTATTAGAACAAAATGTAATGATTAAGAAGGTAGCATTATGAGTTGTTTGTTTTGTGAGAAACATGATTATATTTTAGAAAATGATTATGGTTATGCAATTTATGATGATTATCCAGTGAGTCTAGGACATATGCTGATTATTCCTAAAAAACATATTGTTGACTTTTTTGAGGCTGATGAGCAGACACGCCTTCATTTATTCAAGTTACTTGATGAAGCAAAGCAATTATTAGATGAAAAATATCATCCTGATGGTTATAACATTGGGATGAATTGTCAAATGGCAGCTGGTCAATCTATTATGCATTTACATATTCATCTTATTCCCCGTTATATAGGAGACACACCTTCACCTAAAGGTGGTATTAGAGGGGTTATCCCAGGAAAAATGAGTTATTAAAAAACTAGGCATATACCTAGTTTAGAAGAAACAATCAAGACCTTGATCAATAAATATTTTTTGATAGTCCTTTAAATCCTCTGGATGAAGGGCTTTTTTATTTTTAAGTGTATAATCTCGATTTAACATTTCATATTTCTTTTCACCAAATTGATGAAAAGGTAAAAGTTGAACACGTTTTGCTCCAACAGATACCAAAAGCTTTGCTAAACCTAATGCATCATCAAGTGATGCGTTAAAATCAGGAATTACTGGGATTCTTGGTAGGACTTCAATATGATGTTCAATGGCCCATTTTAAATTTGAAATAATTAATTCATTATAGACAGCAGTTCCTTTAAAATGTTGTTGACTATCATAATGTTTAACATCAAATAACAACAAATCAAATAAAGGAGCTAATTCATGGAATATATCTGGCTCAATATAACCAGTTGTTTCAATCGCCATATGTATATTCTTAGCTTTCAGTTTTTCTACTAACTCCCTAACAAAAGCAGGCTGACTCATTCCTTCTCCACCAGAAATCGTTACTCCACCATCTGATTCTTCATAAAAATCTTGATCTTGCAAACAAATTCTCACAATTTCATCAGTATCTTTTAATTCTCCTTCATGACTTAAGGCTTTTTGTGGACAGGCTTGCACACATGATAAACAACCAACACATTGATCTTGTTGAATGATAATTCGTTGGTTTTGATGTTTAATCGCATGATGAGGACATACGTGAACACAAGTTTGACAATGGACACATTTTTCTTGGTCATAAAGAATTTGAATATGATCAAGTTGCGATTCAGGATTAGAACACCATTGACATCTTAAAGGACAACCTTTTAAAAAGACAGTTGTGCGAATCCCTGGACCATCATGAATACTAAATTTTTGAATATTAAAAACCATTCCCTTTGACATAAGATCTCTCCTTTAGCATCTTTATCATAACATGTGAATATGTAAAAGTAAATAAAATATTACGAATGAAACTATAACATATTTTGTATGGGATAAATATTGACTTTATATTTTATTGTGATAAGATATAATTGGAAATGAAAAAGAAATAACTTTCAAATGAAATAAAGGAGGAAGCATAATGAAAAATGTTGAGCATTTTGGAGATTTGACACCACGTATGAATGAATTTAGAGAGAAGGTTTTAGAAAAGAAACCATATATCTGTGCTGAGCGAGCACTCTTAGCTACAGAAGCCTATAAAGAACATCAAAATCAGCCAGCTGTTATGAAAAGAGCTTTGATGTTAAAAAATATTTTAGAGAAGATGTCTATTTATATTGAAGATGAAACTTTGATTGTTGGAAATCAAGCATCTTCTAATAAAGATGCACCAATATTTCCTGAGTATACATTAGAGTTTGTAATTGATGAATTGGATAAGTTTGAAAAACGTGATGGAGATGTTTTCTATATTACTGAAGAAACAAAGGAAGCTTTGCGTTCAATTGCTCCATTTTGGGAAAATAATAATTTAAGAGCTAAAGGTGATGCTTTGCTTCCTGATGAAGTGAGAGATATTATGTCTACAGGATTACTTGGAATGGAAGGTAAGTTAAATTCTGGGGATGCTCATTTGGCAGTCGATTATCAGACTGTTTTACAAACTGGTTTAAAGGGATATGAGGAAAGAGTCAAGAGATTAAAAGCAGAATTGGATTTATGTAAACCTGAAAGTATTGATAAATATATGTTTTATAAGGCTGTCTTGATTGTGATTGAAGCAGTGAAGATATATGCGGATAGATTCAGTCGTTTAGCATATAAAAAAGCTCAAGAGACTAGTGGGAAAAGAAAAGAAGAATTATTAGAGATTTCTAGAATTTGTGCTAAGGTTCCTTATGAACCAGCTGAAACTTTTCAAGAAGCCATTCAATCAACATGGTTTATTCAATTAATCTTACAAATTGAATCAAATGGGCATTCATTATCATATGGACGTTTTGATCAATATATCTATCCTTATCTTCAACATGATTTAGATGCTGGAATAATTACTGAAGATGAAGCAGTTGAATTATTAACAAACTTGTGGATCAAGACCTTAACAATCAATAAAGTTCGTTCACAGGCTCATACGTATTCATCAGCAGGAAGTCCAATGTATCAAAATGTAACAATTGGTGGTCAAACACCAGATAAAAAATGTGCAATTAATAAATTATCATATCTTGTCTTAAAATCAGTTGCTCAAACAAGACTTCCTCAACCAAACTTGACAGTTAGATATTATAATGGAATACCTCAAGAATTCTTAGATGAAGCCATTGAAGTTATGAAATTAGGAACAGGAATGCCAGCTTTCAATAATGATGAAATTATCATACCATCATTTATTGATTTAGGTGTTAAGGAAGAAGATGCTTATAATTATTCAGCTATTGGATGCGTAGAAACCGCAGTACCAGGTAAATGGGGATATCGTTGTACAGGAATGTCATACTTGAATTTCCCTAGAATCTTACTTTGTGTTATGAATGATGGTATTGATTTAACGACAGGTAAGAGATTTGTCAGTGGCAGCGGACATTTTAAAGATATGAAATCTTTTGAAGAATTACAGGCCGCTTGGGATAAAGCAATCAGAGAATTGACAAGAGTTTCTGTGATTGTAGAAAATGCAGTAGATATAGCTGGAGAGCGTGAAATTCCGGATATCTTATGTTCAGCCTTGACTCAAGATTGTATTGGACGAGGAAAGACAATTAAGGAAGGTGGAGCAATCTATGACTTCATTTCTGGATTACAGATTGGGATTGCCAATATGGCAGATAGTTTAGCAGCTATCAAAAAGCTTGTTTATGAAGAAAAGAAAATTACACCAGAACAATTATGGAATGCTATGCTTGCAGACTTTGAAGGTGAAGATAATCAAAGAATTCAATCTATGCTTATTCATGATGTTCCTAAATATGGAAATGATGATGACTATGTTGATCAATTGGTTGTTGAAGCCTATAACTCTTATATCGATGAAATGAAGAAATATCCAAATACACGTTATGGTAGAGGCCCAATTGGTGGGATTCGTTATGCAGGAACATCATCCATCTCAGCAAATGTTGGACAAGGTCTAGGAACAATGGCAACACCTGATGGAAGAAAGGCACGTACACCACTTGCTGAAGGATGTTCACCAGCCCATGCGATGGATAAGAGTGGACCAACAGCAGTCTTTAAGACAGTATCAAAATTACCAACACATGAGATTACTGGTGGAGTATTATTGAATCAAAAAGTGACACCACAAATGTTATCAACTGAAGAAAACAAGATGAAGTTAGAAATGATGATTAAGACATTCTTTAATCGATTACATGGATATCATGTTCAATACAATGTCGTAGATCGCGAAACATTGATTGATGCACAGCTTCATCCAGAAAACCATCGTGACTTGATTGTTAGAGTTGCAGGATATTCAGCATTCTTCAATGTCTTATCAAAAGCAACACAAGATGATATTATTGAAAGAACTGAACAAACTTTATAAAATGAAAAGAAGCTATATGAAGTTATAGCTTCTTTTGTGCTTTGATTAGTAACATCATAGGCCTTCTCATTTCATCTTTCATACCGGGAAGATCCATCATATGAGCAGGTGGCATTGGTTCAACAACATTCTCAATGATAAAATCATTTTCTAATAAAGTATTCAGATAGGTTGTTAAAGTACGATGATATTTGATGACTGATTCACCTAAAAAGTGTGCTTCTCTTTTTCCCTCATAATAGTAATTATCTACTGGAAAATGAAGAATTTGACCATTTTCATCATAATACCAATCTTGTGAACCTTGTGCAGTAAAGATAGGATGTTCTACAGAAAAAACAAAATAACCACCTGGACTTAACCAATGAGAGATATTTTTAACAAGTCCTTGAAAATCATTTATATAATGAAAGGCTAACGAACTCATCACAATATCAAAAGAATTTTCTTGATAATCTAAATCTTCCATAGCACTATTTTGATAAGCAATATGTGGATGATGATGTTTTTGCTTAGCTACATCTAACATCTTTTGTGAAATATCGACACCTATTACACTTTTAGCAAGATGTTCCATAGCGTACCAGCAATGCCATCCATAACCACAGCCTAAATCAAGTACACGTTGATTAGTAAAGTCTGGTAATAATTTTTCTAATTCATGCCATTCTCCAGCTCCTTCTAAACCTTGTTGAGAACGACTCATCTGACTATATTTTTGAAAAAATGAATCTTGATCATATTTGTTTTCTTTCATAATGACCTCCTATTTATAAAGATAATGAAAATAGGTATTTTGTCAATACCTATTGGTCAAATCTACCTAATGCTATTTCTACCCAAGCCATTGGTAGAAATAAGAAAACAATTTGAATACTTAAAATTGTAATGAGGGTGTTGATATCAGAAAGAGCAATTCGTGGTAATAGAAAAATAGTAACAAAAATTAATGCTATTCCAACTAATGTCCATGTTTTACCCATACAAGCTTGGGCATAGTCCCAAGCATCCTGAGATAACATGCTTTTTCGACTATGATAACCATGATGGGGATTGATTGTTCTAACTGGTAAAAACCACATTTTTATACCCATAATAATCATGATAATCGGAATAAGAAAACTAAAGACTTTTACAAATAGTGACATAATCATTCCTTCTTTCTGTTTCTATTATACTCCTATTCTTTTGAAAAGTTATCGAAAGTGAACTACAAAATTGATAAATCTGTTTAACAAAAAATTAACTTAAACTCAAGATAATCTGTCTATTTTAAAATAATAAAAAAATATAAACTATACTCGTCAATAAGAAAGACAAGGAAGGAAAGATATAATGAAAAAATTAGGAACTTTATTATTAGCGTGTGTATTGAGTTTAAGTTTAGTTGGTTGTGGAAATAGTGAAACAAATCAGGGAGAAAGCACAAAAGCAAATGTCAGCGGTAAAGTTGTTTTAGAAGGATCAACTTCAATGGAAAAACTGATGAATGCTTTAAAAGAAGCAATTCGTGAAGATTATCCAGAATTATCATTAGAACCACAATTTACTGGATCAGGTTCAGGAATCAAGGCGGTTGCCTCTGGGAAAGTGGATATTGGTAATTCTTCAAGAGCTTTAACTGATGAAGAAAAAGCTCAAGGAATTGAAGAAAATGTAGTTGCATTAGATGGGATTGCAATGATTACTGAAAAAAGTAATACTGTAAAAAATTTAACAAAACAACAATTAGCAGATATCTATACTGGTAAAATTAAGAATTGGAAAGAAGTTGGTGGGGCTGATCAAAAGATTGTTGTCGTTGGACGTGAAGCGGCTTCAGGAACAAGAGGAGCATTTGAAGAAATTTTAGATATTAAAGATAAGTGTCAATATGCTAATGAATTAAATGAAACAGGTGCTGTAGTGGCTAAGGTTCAAGAAACTAAAGGAGCTATTGGTTATGTTTCTTTAGATATTGTTGAAGATAGTAAGGATAAAGTGAATACTTTACAGTTAGATGGTATAACAGCAAGTGAATCAACAATTTTAGATGGCAGCTATCAATTACAAAGACCATTTGTTATGGCAACAAAAGGAAAGATTGAAGAACAAAGTGAACAAGTACAAGCTGTATTTAATTTCATTAATAGTGAAAAAGGACAAGCAGTTATTAAACAAGTTAAATTAATTATTCCACAAAAGTAGTCACGAATTATCGTGACTTTTATTTTTGGGTATACTATTTACAAAATCTTAACACATTTTATACATGTCTTTGATATTTGTTAAAGATAAAACAATATAAACTATGCTTGTGTTAAGAAAAAGTAAGGTGATTATAAAGTGAATAAAATAAAAGTTATTTCTTTAGTTTTTCTTGTTGTGATTGGTGCGACCATTTTTGGCTGTCAGGCAAAAGCAGAAGATCCTTATCATAAGGTATCATTAGATGGTTCAACGTCAATGGAAAAACTGATGAATGCATTAAGAGAAGGTGTAAGTGAAGAATATCCATCTTTACAATTAGAACCACAGTTTACTGGTTCTAGTTCAGGGATTGAAGCAGTTCTTCAACATCGAGCAGATATTGGAAATTCATCAAGAGCTTTAAAAGCAAGTGAAAAGAAAAAAGGCTTAGTAGAAAATATAGTCGCAATTGATGCAATTGCAGTGATTACAAGTAAGGATAATCCTGTCAATAATCTAACTCATCAACAATTGATTGATATTTATAAAGGGAAGATTAGAAACTGGCAGGAAGTTGGTGGTAATAATCAGCCGATTGTAGTTATTGGACGTGAAGCTGGTTCGGGCACAAGAGTAGCATTTGAAGAACTTCTTAAGATTGAAGAACAATGTCAATATGCGAATGAATACAATGAAACAGGTCCAGTTATGGCAAAGGTTGGTTCAATTTCAGGGGCAATTGGTTATGTTTCTTTAGATGTCTTAGATGAAAGTGTTAAAGCTTTATCGATTGATAATGTAGAAGTTAATCAGGAATCTATTCAATCAGGAAAGTATTTATTACAAAGACCATTTGTGATGGCAACTTATGGTCCAATTGAAAAACAAAGAAAAGAAGTTCAAGATGTCTTTTATTATCTTCAAAGTCCAAAAGGACAAAAAATTATACAATCAGTAGGATTAATGAGTCCACAATAAGGAGGACATTATGGAAAGAAGTATGTTATCAATTCTCGCTCATCATAAAAGTAAATCAACTGTTGAAAAAGCAGCAGCAATTATTTTAAAAGGTTGTGCAATTGTTTCAATTATTGCAGTGTTATCTATTACTGCATATATGTTTATTTCAGGAACACCAGCTTTGTTTAAAGTTGGGTTAACAGATATTTTATTTGGTCAGGTTTGGGCGCCTACCGCGACACATCCAGAGTATGGAATTTTATATATTATACTAACATCTATTTTAGGAGTATTTCTTGCTATAGGGATTGCGGTTCCAATTGGTTTATTAACAGCTATTAATTTATCAGAAATTGCTTCAAAAAGAGTGAGAAAGGTTGTAAAATCAGCGATTGAACTCTTAGCAGGTATTCCTTCTGTTGTGTATGGACTCTTAGGAATCCTCATTATCAATCCACTCATGTATCAACTTGAGTTGTTTATCTTCAAAGATTCTTTAACCCATCAATTTACAGGGGGCTCTAATTTAATCTCGGCTATTCTTGTTTTAGCCATTATGATTTTACCAACATTAATTAATATTAGTGAAACAGCTTTAAAAACAGTCCCTGATGATTATCGAAAAAGTTCTTTAGCTTTAGGGGCAAGTCAAATTCAAACTATTTTTAAAGTCGTTTTACCAGCAGCTAAGAATGGGATTATGTCAGCAATTGTTTTAGGTGTTGGACGTGCAATTGGTGAAGCAATGGCAATATTATTAGTGGCTGGTAATTCAGTAAATATACCTTTACCATTTCATTCTGTTCGTTTTTTAACAACGGCGATTGTTACTGAAATGAGTTATGCATCTGGATTACATCGTGAAGTTTTATTTACGATTGGTTTGATTTTGTTTATCTTTATTATTTGTATTAATTTAGTATTGACTTATATTTTGACAAGGGGTGATCAACATGAATAACAGTATTTATGAAAAGAAAAGTAGGGTTATTGATAATGTTGTTCATGTTTTGATTCAGTTGTCTACTTTTATTTCGGTTTCGTTATTAGTAGTTATTATTGGATATATCTGTTATCGAGGGATTCCACATTTTTCGTTTGATTATCTTATTCAAACAACAAGCATTTTAAAGAATACTGTAGGGATTTTACCTAATATTATTAATACTATTTATATCATTGTTGTAACCTTAGTGATTGCTTGTCCAATTGGAATAGGTGGCGCTATTTATTTAAATGAATATGCAACAAATAAAAAGTTTGTGAATATCATTTCCTTTACAACCGAGGTTTTAGCTGGGATTCCTTCAATTATTTATGGTTTATTTGGAATGTTGTTTTTTGGTGGTGTATTGAAATTAGAATATTCAATTTTAACAGGGTCTTTAACACTTGCCATTATGATTTTACCGATTATCTCAAGAAATGCACAAGTTGCTTTGCAAGCTGTACCTAAGAGTTATCGAGAAGCGGCTTTAGGCATGGGCTCAACGAAATGGTATATGATTAGAAGTGTTCTTTTACCAAGTGCGATTCCGGGTATTTTAACGGGAGTGATTTTAGCAATGGGTCGAATTGTAGCTGAGTCGGCAGCTTTACTATTTACTGCTGGAAGTTTATCCGTGTTGCCTAAAAGTTTATTTGGACATCTTTTCTCTAGTGGTGGGACATTGACAATTCAGCTTTATTTAGAGATGGCAAAGGCTCATTATGAACAGGCATTTGTTATTGCATTTATATTAATATTAATTATTTTGTTGTTGAACTTTATAGCAAAATGGATTTCAAATCAATTTGATGTGAATAAGAGAGGATAAATTATGGCAAAGATACAAGCAAGAAATTTAAATCTTTATTATGGTGAAAAACATGCCTTAAAAGATGTGAGTTTAGATATTATGGAAAATAAGATTACAGCTTTTATTGGTCCTTCAGGATGTGGTAAATCTACATTCTTAAAGACTTTAAATCGTATGAATGATTATGTAAATAATGTAAAAATTGAAGGTGAAATCTTATTAGATGATGAAAATATATATGATAGTCGCGTCGATACAACGATTTTAAGAAAGAAAGTTGGAATGGTTTTTCAACAACCTAATCCTTTTCCTATGAGTATTTATGATAATGTTGCTTATGGACCAAGAATACATGGGATTAAAAATAAAAAAGAATTAGATGTGATTGTAGAAAAAAGCTTAAAAGCAGCAGCGTTATATGATGAAGTTGCGGATCGTTTACATTCTTCAGCATTAGGATTATCTGGTGGACAACAACAACGTCTATGTATTGCTAGATGTCTAGCAGTTGAACCAGAAGTCATCTTGTTGGATGAACCAACCAGTGCCTTGGATCCCATTTCAACTTTAAAAATTGAAGAATTGCTGATGGAATTAAAGAACAAGTATACGATAGCCATAGTCACTCATAATATGCAGCAAGCATCACGTATTGCTGATTATACTGCTTTTTTCTTAGTAGGTGAAATGGTGGAATATGGTAAGACAAAAGATATTTTCTCATTACCTCAGGATAAGCGAACTGAGGATTATATTACTGGACGTTTTGGTTAATGGTTGTGTTTTGATGAAAAAATAAATATAATGGAGGTAGTATTATGATGCGTAGAGTTTTTGATGAGCAATTGGATAAGTTAAATATTGATTTAACAAAGATGGGTCATTTGGTTGAAGTTTCTATAGAAAATATGATTGATGCTTTTAAACATCATGATAAAGCTTTGGCTAAAGAGATTATTGAAAATGATCGATTGATTAATGATATGGAAAGAAGTATTGAATCTAGGGCTTTTAGTTTAATTTTACGCCAACAGCCAATTGCTAGTGATTTGAGAAATGTGACTTCAGCTTTAAAGATTGTTACTGATTTGGAAAGAATTGGTGATCAGGCAGCTGATATTGCAGAAATTATTTATCATTTTGAAGGGAAACATGCTTATCGTACAGTCGAACATATTCCAACTATGGCTAAGAAGGCAAAAATTATGGTTCATGAAGCGATTGATGCTTTTATTAAAAAGGATTTAACAACGGCTCAAATGGTTAAGGATATGGATGATGAGATTGATAGTTTGTTTGAAGAAGTAAAACAAGAGGTTATTGAAATTTTAAAGGAAAATAGTGAAAAGGTGGATTATTGTATTGATTTTCTTATGATTGCTAAGTATTTAGAAAGAGTAGGAGATCATGCTGTTAATATTTGTGAATGGTTAGAGTTTAATCAGACGGGAACAGTCAATCAACACCGACTTATTTAGGAGGAAGAAAAATGAACGAGCGTATATTTGTCATAGAAGATGATGAAAATATTCAGGAAATTGTGAAATTATCATTGGAATCCAATGGTTATCAAGTTATTTTGTTTGATAATGCTATTGATGCGATTGCAGCTTTCCATGAATTTGCCCCAGATCTTGCAATCTTTGATGTTATGTTACCACAAATGGATGGAATTACAGCAGTAAAGAAAATTAGAGAAACAAATACCCAAGTTCCCATTTTAATTTTAAGTGCTAAAGATACTGAAATTGATAAAATTCATGGTTTAGATAGTGGCAGCGATGATTATATGACAAAACCATTTGGCGTTCTTGAACTATGTGCTCGTGTTCGTACATTATTAAGAAGGGTACAACCAAAATCAAAACAGATTAAAACTCCAAGTCTAACAATTGATAAATCAACACATGTTGTGACTCATTTTGATCAGATTATGGATTTGACACATAAAGAATATCAATTGTTGTTATATTTAATAGAAAATAAACAACGTGTTGTTGAAAGAGATGAATTATTGAATAATATCTGGGGTTATGATTTTATAGGTGAGTCTAGAGCGCTAGATGTGCATATTAGATCATTAAGAAAGAAATTAGATGATGATGGAGAAAAATATATTAAAACAATTCGATCAGTAGGTTATCGATTTGTTGAAAAGGAGGATTCACATGACTAAGTCAATCCTCCGTTATTTTATATTTATTTTAATTATTGCTCTTTTAAGCAGTTGTTTTCTTTCAGCAACACTTATTTCAAATGGTTTGTTGAATACAACCAAAAGAGAAATGTTATACTCGTTGAAGTTAATTGATTATGCAATTGATAAAAATCAATCCCTTGAACAACAAGTTGATAAACTTAATCCATTAGCTTATTCCGATCAAACCCGTATTAGTATTATTGATACAAAAGGAAATGTCGTTGCCGATACAGTATCACGTTCGATTTCAGAAAATCATTTTGAACGTCAGGAAGTCCAAGAAGCTTTTAAACATAAAGAAGGTTATGCTATTAGACGTTCAGAAACAACAGGAGAAAAGACGTTATATGTAGCCTATTATAATCAAGATTATGTTTTACGATTATCAATTCCTTATAATGGTCTTATTGATTATTTGCCTTCGTTAATACCGGCTTTATCTATCAGTGCAATGATCTCTTTTGTGATTGCTTTCTTTTTATCAAGAAAGTTAGCCTATACTATTTCTAAACCAATTATTGAAATTAGTGATAGTTTAGATCATATGACAAAAGATTTTCGTTTTGATTTAAAGAAATATGATTATCAGGAGTTTAATATTATTGTTAATACAATTCATAATCTTTCTCATCGTTTACGTAAGTCGATGAGAGAAGTGAAATTAGAACGTATTAAAATGGATGAAATCTTAAAACAAATGAATGAAGGTTTTGTTTTATTAGATGAAAATTATAAAATATTAAGTATTAATGCTAGAGCTATTTCTATTTTAGGGGATATGAAACCCTATGATCAGTTTATGGATTATCTATATTATCCAGAAATCATTAATGCTTTAGAAAATAATGTTCCTAAACAAGAAGTACAAATAAAAATTAATCATAGTATTTATGCTTGTTATATTTCACGTGTTTATTTAGGTACGACACTTTTGTTTGTTGATATAACCGCAGCAAAAAAAGCTGAAAAAATGCGTAGTGAATTTTTTTCTAATGTTTCTCATGAATTGAAAACACCAATGACTTCGATTAGAGGATATAGTGATTTATTGGCACAGGGATTAATTCAGGATGAAAGTCAAAAACAAAGAATGTTAGAGAAGATTCAAGATGAAGTGAATAGTATGTCTGGATTGATTAATGATATTTTGATGTTGTCAAGAATTGAAAATATGGATATTGAGGTTGAAATGCTTCCTTTAAAGATGAAAGGTTTGGTTGAGGAAGTGCTGGATAGTTATGAAGTGGAGATTGCTAAACATGATATTCATATGGATGTTACTTTTGATGATATGACTTATATTGGGAATCATCAACAAATTTATACTTTGCTTAATAATGTTATTGGAAATGCGATTAAGTATAATAAAGATCATGGAAGTGTGAGTGTACGTATTGAAGAACTGAGTGAGGCAATGAAGATTGTTGTTAAGGATAGTGGTATAGGGATTCCTTTAGCAGATCAATCACGTGTGTTTGAAAGGTTTTATCGGGTGGATAAAGGAAGAAGTAGACAACGTGGGGGAACAGGACTTGGTTTAGCTATTGTGAAACATATTGTTTCGCATTATAAAGGAACTATTCATTTAATGAGTGAACTTGATAAAGGAACAACAATTGAAATAATTTTACCTCAACAACAATTACAAGTGATGAATCATTTCCGCAAGGATAGGAAATATAAGCGTCTTTAAAAAGACGCTTTATTTTTTATAATAGGGATTGTAGGAGTTGATGATATGAAAAAAGAAGAAATGACAAATGATACAATATCAGTTATACAATTAACAACTCAGACTCAACAGTTTTATCATCAAGCTTTTATGTATGTAAAGCAAGATAATTATCATCAAGCACAATACTGTTTAGATAATGGAAATAAGCTCCTATTAAAGGCTCATCAAATACATGCCAAATTGTTGAATCAAGAATGTGAACTAGACTTGTTGCTAGTTCATGCTGAAGATATGTTAATGTCCTTACAATTATATAAGTCAATGATGAAAGAATTTATTGATTTATATAAAACTTTTCCTACCCTTAGAGGAAATAAACAGTCTTTGTAATGAATTGAACTATTATATAATGATATTGTAGAAATGCATCGAAAGGAGAGGGAAGAATGCAGAAATTTATGGATAAGATGGAAAATGTTTTAGCACCACTCGCAACAAAGGTTGGTGGCAATCGTATATTAAAAGCTGTCTCTACAGCCTTTAATATGATTATGCCTTTAATTATTATTGGAGCTATTTTTTCATTAGTAAGTACTTTATCAATTGGTGGATATCAAGCTTTTTTACAAAGTAGCGGAATTGGTAAAATCTTAGCTTTGGTTGGTAAATTTACAACCGATTTAATGGCATTATATGTTGCTTTTGCAGCTGGATATGCCTATGTCAGAAACGAAGGAATGAATAATGATGCAATACCTTCAGGTTTATTATCAGTATTAGCTTTCTTTATTATGACACCTTTAACAGAAGTCATGATTAATGAAGTGCCAACAACAGTTCTTTCATTTGATTATTTAGGTTCTAAAGGTTTATTCACAGCTTTATTAGTGGGGTTACTTGTTGGATTTATTTATACTTTTGTAACTAAAAAAGGTTGGGTTATTAAAATGCCAGATGGAGTTCCACCAACTGTTGCTAAATCTTTTAGTGCATTAATTCCAGGGTTTGTGATTACCGGAATTTTCTTAGTGATTAATGGGATCTTTAATGCTTTGACAGGTGCGACATTTAGTGAATGGTTATATAGTGTGCTAGCGGCTCCATTATCAGCTTTATCTGGAAGTGTTATTACTTTCTTGGTTTTATTGTTTATTTGTCAAGTGTTCTGGTTCTTTGGGATTCATGGCGGTCAAGTCACAATTCCATTTATGATGATTTTATTTATGCAAGCTGGGGTTGAAAATCAAGCCGCTTTTGGAACTGGGCAACCAATGCAAAATATTGTAACAGTCGGGTTTCTTTATTTCTTGATGTTAGGTGGAGCAGGAAATACGATGGGCTTAGCTCTGGATATGTTATTATTCTCAAAAAGCAAGCGATATAAATCGTTAGGAAAATTATGTATCTTACCATCTATATGTAATATTAATGAACCAGTTATCTTTGGTATGCCAATTATTTTAAATCCAGTTATGGCAATTCCATTTTTACTTGTTCCTCAGATTACAGCAATCATTACTTATTTTGCAATGAATTTAGGACTTGTTTCTTTACCAAGAATTGCTTTAGGAGCAACTGGAACGCCACTAATTTTAGATGGTTGGATGATTGCCGGTCTTTCTGGAATTATTCTAGAAGTTATCTTAATTGCTTTAACAGCAATTATATATTATCCATTCTTTAGAGTTCAAGATCATATGGCTTGTCAAGAAGAAGGAATAAGTGAATAAAATGAGGCTGGAAAAACCAGCCTTTTCAAAGTAATTATGATAAAATAAAGATGGAGGTGCACAGTAATGGATAAAAATCAAAAAAACTTACTTATTGAACTGATGAATCATGAAACACTCTCAGGTAAAGACTTAGCCAGTCGTATTCAAATGAGTACAAGAAGTGTACGCACCATCATTAAAAATATCAATGAAAATATCATTGGAGCAAGAATTGAATCAGGAAGTTTTGGTTATCAATTGCATATTGAAGATTCAGAATTATTTTTATCATATTTACAAGGTAATCAAGATGATACATCACGATTTCTTTATTTGTTTAACCGATTTATAGATAATCAAAATTATTTAAAAATAGATGATTTATGTGATGAACTTTATTTATCAAGAACCCAATTAAAACAAGAATTAAAAAAACTTAGACAATATTTTGTAGAACATGGCATTATGATAGAAACAAAAGCTCATTATGGGATGAGGTTGGATGGAAATGAAATAAATATAAGAAAGGCAATTGGGCATTTACAAGACTATCCAATAGATAAAAGTATTTTTGAACAGATTAAGAAAATATTGATATCAAGTATCGCGAATTATGATTTTGTAGTAACTGATGATAATCTTGAAAATATTTCTCATTATTTATATATTGCTTATATTCGTACAAGCAAACATCATTTTGTGAGTATTGATGAAGCTTGGATGAAAGAAATTAAAGAGGAAAAAGAATGGTTATTAGCAAGTTCTATGATGATATTAATGAGTCATATTTTAAATATGGAGTATCAAGAAGGAGAAGTTGCTTATTTGACTATGCACTTATGTGGAAAGAATAGTCAACAAACTTCACAACTCTATATTGATCAAGAAATATACAATGTCGTTAATGAATTTTTAAAAGTTATTGAAAAAAGTTCGGGGATTTTATTGAGTACAGATTTGAATCTACAAGTGTCCTTATCACTTCATATGATTCCTTTATTAAAAAGAATCCAATATCAAATGTATATGGATAATCCATTATTGTTGGATATAAAAAAGAGGTTAATAGTCGCTTATGAATTAGCGGTTAAAGGTTGTGAATTGATTAATAAACATTATCATTGTCAATTACCTGATGATGAAATTGCTTATTTTGCTTTACATATTAATTTATCTTTAGAACAAAAAAAGAATCATATATATAAAAAGAATATCTTACTTGTTTGTTCTTCTGGAGTAGGAAGTGCCAGGCTTTTAGAATATTTCTTTAAAGAACATTTTAGGGATTATATTGATATCTTAGATGTGTGCTCGTTACTTGAATTAGAAAATCATAATATGGAGCCATATGATTGCATATTTACAACTGTTCCTTTATCAAGACAAATATCTATTCCTATCTTTATGATTCATAGTTTAATGGGGTATGAAGATACACTCAAAATATCGCATCAATTGAAACAGTTAAATCAAATACCAATTATGCAATACTTTCCAAAACAATTATTTTTTGCTGATCAGCAATTTTCAAGCAAAGAAGAAGCAATACATCAAATCATCAAACAATGCCATCAATACTATCAATTGCCTGATTCCTTTGAATCATTGGTATTAGAAAGAGAACAACTTGCAACAACAGAATTTAATGATTTTGTTGCTTTTCCACATTCTCATCGGCCTGTCACATCACAAACATTTGTATCCGTGACAATTTTAAAAAAGCCATTATTATGGAAAAATCATCATATTAGAATCATTTTATTATCTTCAATTGAAAATAAGATGATAAAAGAATTAGATCATTTCTATCAAGCTATTTCTACATTTTTAAGTCAACAAACATTACAATGGGAATTAATTCAAAATCCAACCTATGAACAACTACAAGAAATAATGAAGAAGGTGCAAAAACAATGAAAAATATCTTATTGGTTTGTGGAGCTGGGATGTCAACGAGTTTACTGGTTCGTAAGATGCAAGAAGCTGATATTAATCATGAATATCATATTCGATGCAGTGATACTTTGAGCGCTCATTTATTGTTGCTAGAAACAGATATCTTTTTATTGGCACCGCATATTGCTTATATGAAAGATGAATATCTTCATAAATGTCTTGAACTCAATATTCCCTTTTTGATTATTGATGGTGTTGACTATACAAAGATGGATGGTGAAAGTGTATTAAGAAAGACTCAACAGGAATTAGAAAAGTATAGCAAAGAAAATCCTTTTCAAGTCGTCTTGGTGCATAGTCGTGTGGGAGCTATGTCAGATTTAATTGCCCTTGATATGAAGAAAAAGCTTCAAAGTGATGAAAAAGATTGGCAAATCAAATCCTTAGCAATTGATGATTTTGATAATCAAGAGGCACATATTGTATTGTTAGAACCACAAATTGGTTTTGAAAAAAAGAATGTTGAAAGAATCTTGCATAATCCATTTACCATTGTTGATGTTCCAGCAATGTCTTTATATGCCAGTTTTGATGGAAGAAAGATGTTAGATTATATACATCAGATATACGATCAAAAATTAGAAGAAAAGAAAAAAGAATTAAAAGAAAGGATAGATGAAAAAATATGAAATTAATTATGCGTGCAGATGATCTTGGTTTTAGTGAAGCTGTAAGTTTAGGAATATTAAAAGCAGTTAAAGATGGAGTGATTACAAGTGTTGGACTGATGCCTAATATGGAAAGTGCTCAGTTTGGTTATGAATTAATTAAGGATTGTGATATTGCATTAGGTCAACATACAAATATATGTGTGGGAAAACCACTAAGTGATCCTCGTCTCATTCCCTCACTTGTTCAAGCAAATGGTGAATTTTGTTCAAGTAAAGAAATTCGAGCAAGAGAAAAGGATACAATTAATATACAAGAATGTGAGATAGAAATCGAAGCACAACTTCTTAGATTTCAAGAAATAACAGGGAGAAATCCGGATTATTTTGAAGGACATGCTGTTTTTTCTAAGAATTTCTTTATTGCTTTAGAGAATGTTGCAAAACGTCATGGATTGTTTTTCTGTAATCCGGCTTTGGATAAAGAATGGGAAAAGCAAAATGGGATTGTTGGTTTACCATTTTTTAAAGCTGATGAACAAGGACTTTATAATCCTCAACAATATATGGAAGAAAATCTTCATTATATAGAAGAAAATGCTTGTTGTGTTGCTATTTTTCATCCAGGATATTTAGATCATTATATCTTGACGCATTCATCATTTACACATGTACGAGCAATGGAATGTGATTTTTTATGCAGTGAATGGTTAAAAAAATGGTTAGCTCAGCATCAGATTGAACTGGTAGATTTTAGAAATTATCAAGACATAGCTTTATAGTTATGTCTTTTCTATATGATAAAGAGGTTTAAAATCTTGTTTTTTGTCGATAATAAAGCTGGTGATAAATATGAATCAATCTTATTGGCAAAAAACTTCTAAAAAAAGAATAGGAAAAACATTACATGATGATTTAACTGTAGATGTTGTGATTATTGGTGGTGGATTATCAGGTGTAGGATTAGCTTATCAACTCAAAGATAGTGGTAAACAGGTCGTTGTCTTGGATAAAGATGAAATGGGTAGTCATACGAGTGGACATACCACAGCAAAAATTTCTACCTTGCATGATACTCTTTATGTTGACTTGGTAAAACATTATGATGTTCATCAAGCTTATCTTTATTATAAGTCTAATGAACGCGCATTAAATGAAATCAAAACAATTATTCAAAAAGAAAAGATTGATTGTGATTTTCAAGAAAACAATGCTTATATATATACGGATGATCCAGGCTATGTCAAAATCATTCAAGCCGAAAGGGAAATCTTACAATCATTAAGAGTAGAAACTTTAAAAGATGAAAATCATTTAGAGTCATTAGGTTTAAAACATCAGGCTATCTTTCACCCTTTAAAATATTTATATAGTCTTATACAGATTTGTGAAAAAGCAGGGGTGACTTTTTATGAACATAGTGAAGTCACACATGTTGAAAGAAAAGATGATTCTTTTGTATTGAATGTCAATAATAAACGTATCCAATGTCGTTATCTTGTTCATGCAACAAGATATCCCTTTATAAGAAAAGGTTTGTACTTTTTTAAATTGTTTCAGCAAAAAGAATATATTGATTATGTTGATGAATATCAAGGAAAAGATAGTTATTTATGTATTGATCAAACAAAGAGTTATCGACCATTAGAAAGACAGGATAGTTTACAAATTCATCGTGATGCAAAAGATTGGTTTGCCCAAGATAGTATTCCACTCCGCGGGATTCCTTACATTGGCAGATTAAGTCGTTATAGTAATGAATTTATTATATATGGTTTTCAAAAATGGGGAATGACTTTGTCACAAGTTGCTGCTCATTTAATAAGTGATTTGATTTTAGAAAAAGACAATCCCTATGAAGAACTTTATAGTTGTCATTATTTTTCAATGTCTTTTGCAATGAAGTATAAAGATAAAATGTGGAAAAATACGAAGCGTGGAATGATTACTAATCGTTTTTTAGACGAACCAATCGCTTTGTTGGAAAAACAAGATGGGATGATTACAAAAGTTAATGGGAAATTAACAGCTGTTTATAAAGATAAAAAAGGTGAACTTCATTATCTGTCTCCTTATTGTCCGCATTTAAAATGTGTTGTAGAATTTTGTAAAAAAGACCAAACATGGACATGTCCATGTCATCAATCGGTTTATGATGCTTATGGAAAACTGGTTGAAGGACCAAGTTTATATTCTTTAACTTCTAAGAAAATAGATGAGTAATTCTTTCATTTTATAAATAAATCCCGTATACTTAAAGTAAGGGGATGAGAGAATGAAATGTGATGTTTGTGGAACAAGGATAATGCCTGGAGAAAAAGAATGTCCAAATTGTGGATATAAGTGGAAAGATAGTCATGTAAATACTTTTGATGTGACATCACAAAGCCATGAACATATTCAAGTGAAAAAATCTCAACAATCATTGAATAAGAAAGATAGATATCCAAGGTGGTTTTATGTTATTTTCATTATTGCTGTTATGGGGATTATTGGGTCAATTGCTGTTCCAGCACTTATTTCTCGTTATCATATTGAGGATTATCAAAAATATACTTTTCAAGAATTGATGAATAAAGGTTATGGGGATAGTGATGTATTACTCAAGGTTATAAATGAAAAAGATGAGGCATTCAATTATTTTAAATATGATTTACAACTTGTAGAAGCTAATGTGCAAGAAAATAGTTATTTAGATGGTAAGGATGTTAATGGTTTATCTTTTGAAGTATCTGGTTATAAAGATGATACTTATTTTGGAATGCGTTATGAATATGATCAAGATGGTGAAATTGTCAGTAAAGAATTGTTCTTTATTAATCGTACAGATGAAAGTATTAGGGAAACATTAGATTTTCAAGTTGATAATAGTGTTGTGCATTCTTTAGCAAATTATATAGGTGTAGGTGATATTGATGAGAACTTAAAACGAGCTTGTCAAAATCTAGAAAAGGGTGACCAGGAAATCTATGAAACAAGTCAATTTGTTGGGGATACTAAAATTTATTTATCAGAACAAGCAGAAAGTGAAGAATCAGCAGCTTATCGAACATATTGTTCAGTTGAAATAGTAAAATAAGCGAGGGGAAAGAAAATGAAGTGCAAGGTTTGTGGGACGTGGTTACCATTAGGAGTACAGGAATGTCCAAATTGTGGGTGGAAGATCAATGATCAGCATGGAGGTACAAATTCAACACAACAAACTCGAAAGAAAAGTAAAAAATGGTTATTAGGAATTTTCTTGTTTATTGTTATGATTGTGGGGTTGGTGAACTATCTACCATCATTTGTTGATCACTATCGTTTTATGGATTTTGAAAAACATACTTTTGAAGAATTGTTAGATAATGGTTATAATGAAGATCCAGTTCTTTTAAAGGTTATAGAAAAAAGAGATAATGTTAAGAAATATTTTGATGATATTTTAGATTTTGATTGTGTTTATACAAAGAGTAGTGCCTTAGCTGGAAGGAAGTACATTGATTTAATATCGTTTGTTGTTAGTGGTGAAAAAGATGGAATTACTTATTATTTAAGTTATAGATTTGATAAAAACGGAGAAAATACAAGTCAAACATTAGGTTTTGATTATTATACAAATGTAGGTATTCATGAAAAATTAGATTTACAAACTGATAGCCAGATTATTCATTCGTTAGCAGAATATATTCAAGTTAATGATGCTGATGATTTGCTTAAACAAGCATATCAGGTATTTAAAAAGAATGATGATCATATGTATGAAGGACGCATAACAATAGGCAATAAAGATATTTGTATAGATGAAAATGAATTGGTTGACAGTCAAGTATCATATCATATTAATGGTTCGATAAGTTGTAACAATTGATAAGATTTCTTATCAATTGTTTTTTTACAAAAAGGACGTTTTGTTGATCTGTAGGCGTTTTGATAGTATTTGAAGTTAAAAAGTATTATAATAAAAAGTAAATAAGGAGGGATTTTATGAAGAAAATATTATTAATGTTGATGATGGTAGGGGTGATACTTACTGGATGCTCAACATCAAAATCAGCAGATGAAATGAAAATTTTGACACCTAATGGAGCGCCTGCTTTATCATTGGTAGGTGTTTATGAAGATGTGACAAAGAATGGAAAGATTAATATTGTTGAAGGTAGTGACTTAGTAAGCAGTGAGTTAATGAAAGCAGATAGTGAATATGATGCTATTGTTGCACCCATTAATTTAGGTTGTCAATTATTAGCTAAGGGAAAAACTGATTATAAATTAGCAGGTGTTTTGACATGGGGAAATCTTTATCTTGTTGAAAATGAAGGTGTTCAAAATAATGAATTAGCAGCATTTGGAGAACAAGCTGTTCCAGGTATGATTTTTAAATTAGTAAAAGATTCTAATGATGTGATGAAAAATGCGAAAGTAACTTACTATAATGCTGTGAGTGATGTGCAAGCACAAGTATTGGCAGGAAAAGTACAATATGCATTAATGGCTGAACCAGCTGCAACGGCAACTATTGCTAAGGCAAAACAAAATGGAAAGACAATAAAGAATATTGCATCTTTACAAGAGCTTTATCAAAAACAGACAAATTCTAAACAAGCTGGATATCCGCAAGCAGCTATCTTTGTTAAAAATAAAGAAGATGTTAAAGAATTATTGGTGAAATTAGATGAATTTACTAATAAAGAAGCTGTGAAAGAAGATAATAATATTGAAGAATTAGTTAATAAAATTGGAGCAGAAACATTTGGTGTTCCTAATGCAGCAATTGCAGCGAAAACATGGAAGAATCAAAATATTCATTATCAAGAAGCGACTGCAGTTAAAGATGATATTCAATCAATATTAAAAACATTCCATATTGAATATAGTGATGATATGTTAGTGAAATAATGAAACATAAAGTTCGTTTGATTATTTGTATATTATTGTTGTGGCAACTACTAGCGTGGGGTATTCATAACAATGTTATTTTACCTTTTCCAAGTGAAACGATTGTAACTATGGGAAAGATGTTGGGTGATTTGAATTTTTATCAGACTTTACTTATAACTTTATCCCATGTACTGATTGTTGTTTTGATAAGTGTTGTTTTAGCATTTGTTTTAGCATACATAGGATATTGTTATAAAGTGGTAGATGAATATGTTTCACCTATTCTTTCTATTTTACAAGCAATCCCTAATATATCTTTTGTGATTTTGGTTTTATTGTGGGCTTCCTCTTTACAAACTGTTTATATAGTTTTGTTTTTAGTTGTTTTTCCGCTACTGTATCATAATTTTATATCGGGGTTTAAAAATATTGACCATGATTTAAGAGATGTCATTCTTTTATATGAACCATCATTTATGGATAAAATGTTGAAGGTTTATTTGCCTTTAATTCAACCAAGTGTTCTATCTGGCTTAAAGAGTTCGTTAAGTTTAGGTGTAAAAGTAACGGTCATGGCTGAAATATTAGCAGGACTGCCTTATGGAGTTGGTCGAGCTATTAATTTTGCAAGGATCCAATTTGATATGGTTAGTGTTTTTGCTTGGACCATTTGGTTGGTTATTATGATAATGTTTATTGATTTTTTATTAGAAAAGTTTATTCAAATTGAATAGACTTTTTTTGATGAATTTCAAATTTTATTGATATAATCAAACAAAATAAAACATTAAACAAATAACGAAAAAAGGATTATAAAAATTTTTTAAAAAAAGTAAAAAAAAGACTTGCAAAGGGAGGGATGAGATGGTATTATAGATGAGCACTCGGCAAGAGGGCAGCAAACGGACATTGAAAACTAA
>NZ_SMCQ01000011.1 GCF_004343035.1 Longibaculum muris | reverse complement strand
ACCCCATAAATAATTATAGCTAGAATATTGGAGAATAGAAAAAGACCACACGATAATGTGTAGTCAGTTCAAACCACGTTAAATTTTAAATAGTCAAAAATACTTAAAAGAACAGTAATGTTCTTTTTTTTCTTGACTACACCCTTGGGACATAGTGTAAGATTTTTGTGAGGTGGGAAGTTATGAAAATACAAGAAGTATGTCAACAGCTAAATACAACAAAGAAAGCTATTTACTATTATGAAAAACAAGGTCTTATTAAAGTAACTAAGCAAGAAAATGGCTATCGTGAATTTACTGAGGACGATATCAAAAAACTTCAAGAAATTATATTATTAAGAAAATTAGGGTTAGAAGTTAATGAAATAAAAAGAGTATTTAATTCAGATGGAAAAGATAGAGAAGCTAAATTAAGATATATTTTTGCTAAGAAACAAAAAGAATTATCTTTTCATCAACAACAATTAGAATGTTTTCAACTATTATTGGAAGATAGTGGTTCATTGAGTATGCAACAACTTCATCAAATGATTGATTATACTAGTATTGCCGAGGCAATAAAGGAACAATTACCAGGTTTTCTAGGAGAAATGCTTGTCCAATATTTTGAACCTTATTTACAGGGAAAAATAGAAACACCCATACAAGAAAAAGCTTATCATGATATTATTCATTTTTGGGATAATGTAACGATTAAGATTCCTTTATCTGTAAGAATGCTTATGTTTATTAATAAAATGATGAGAAATGAAGGTATTTTAAATATCATAAAACAAGTCCAAATGGATAATAAAGAAAAATTAGAAAGCGAAGAAGCGTATGAATATTATAAGCAGGCAGCTATATCTTCATATGAAATGTCAAAAAAACTTTCATGGAGAATTATGAGTTATCCAAACCGTAAAATGAAAATTGTATTTCAAAATATTGGTTATAATGATATTTTTATACCAGCATTAAGAAAACTATCACCATCATATGACCAATATTACACAACACAATTTCAACTCAATCAAAGAGTTTGTCAGGAATTAGGACTATATTATGATGCAAAGATGATTATTCGTAAGAAAAGAACACAATGATGTTCTTTTTCTTTGTCATCAAAGTGTCACCATTATATAATAAAATAAAGATAGGTGATAGAAATGAGTCGAATATTATTAGTAGAAGATGATTTAGCGTTAGCTAAATCATTAAAAGAAGCTTTAGAAATCAAAGAATATCAGGTACATATTGCAGATTGTTATGAAATAGCATTACGTGAGTATTTGCAAAATAAATATGATTTACTTATCTTGGATATTCAATTGCCTGATGGTGATGGAATTACACTTTGCCAACAAGTACGTCTTTCATCCCATGTTCCTATTTTGTTTTTAACCGCTAATGATAATGAAGATATGTTAGTTGAAGGTTTGAACAGTGGTGGCGATGATTATATGACAAAGCCATTTCGCATCAAAGAACTCTATGCAAGAATTTTGGCCTTGTTACGACGTAGTCAACCTTTGCAAGATCAATTAAGAATTGGTGATTTATCGATATATTTAAAAAGAAGGGAAGTCTTTGTTCAACAAGAAAAATTATCTTTATCAGTAATTGATTTTGAAATTTTAAAAATGTTAGTCACTCATCAAAATCAAGTTTTAACAAGACAACAATTATTAGAGGCTATTGAAAAGGATGAATATTATGTAGAAGATAATACATTATCTGTACATGTTAAACGATTAAGAGATAAATTGGGAACTTATCAAGGTATCTCTTATATAGAAACAGTGAGAGGAATTGGTTATCGTATCAATCAAGAGGTGTTATATGGAAACAAATAATCGTGAATTTATACTATTACGTTACAAAATGATGGTATCTATCATCATTCTTTTATTGATTTATATATTTTCTTTATCAAAAGAAATATTATTTATAGATAGTGTTTTATGTATTTTTTATATGTATTATTCATCTAAGAGAATATTAAAATCATTATTTACTGATATGCGTCATGTGATTGATTTTGCTTCTGGAGATCAGGAGTTTATGATTAAAGATGGAGATTTAGGTTTATTATATGATGAAATTGTCATTTTGAAAAAAAGAACAACAGCATATCAAGAAACCATTCAAAAAGAAAAGAATAAGTTAAGACAAACAATAGAAGATATTTGTCATCAATTAAAAACACCACTTGCAAGTGTTTCTATTTATAATGAATTACTATTAGAAGAACAACCTCACCATTATCTTATAGAAACACAACAACAAATAGAAAAAATGAAATATCTTATCAACAGCTTATTAAAACTAGCAAAATTACAAGGAAGTCAGGTTGATTTTGATTTTCAATATTTACCAATATATGAAGTCTTTCAATTGTCTTTACAAGCATTACATTCATTGATTCAACAAACATCTACTTCCATAACAATTGAAAAAACTGAAGCTTATCTCTATTATGATGAAAGCTGGTTACAAGAAGCTTTATCAAATATTATTAAAAATTCCTTGGAACATGGATGTTCAAAGATTAAGGTAACTTTTGAAGAACATCAACAATATATCAAATGCTTTATTTATAATAATGGTGAAGAAATCAAAGAAAAAGATTTACCCCATATCTTTGAAAGATTCTATCATTCTGCTAAACAACAAGGAGTAGGCATAGGATTGGCTTTATCAAAAGAAATTATTGAAAAACATCATGGATTAGTGATTGCTTATAATGATAATGGAGTCGTTTTTGAAATAACCTTTCCATTATTTCAAATGAATGATAAATACAAGGTGTCATAAAAGTGTAAGATAGTTTTCTTATAATAAAGATAGGAGGTGGAATATATGGAAAAGGTTGTAACGATAACTGATGTTTTTAAAAGTTATGGAGAAAATGAAGCAAAGGTAGAAGCACTAAAGAATGTTTCTTTGGATATTGAACAAGGAACTTTTGTAACAATTGTAGGGAAAAGTGGTTCAGGGAAATCAACTTTATTACATGTTATGGGAGGATTGGAAAAACCACAAAAAGGAGAAGTCTTAGTTGATGGTATTTCGTTATATCATTTAAAAGAAGATGAAATGACTATTTTACGAAGAAGAAAAATTGGTTTTGTTTTTCAATTCTTTAATTTGATTCCTAGTCAAAATGTCTATGAAAATATTATCTTACCTATGTGTCTAGATGGACGGAAAGAAGATAAAGAATATGTAGAAGATATTATTTCAATGTTAGGGTTACAAGAAAAGAAATTAGCGTACATTGATGAGCTCTCTGGTGGACAACAACAACGAGTAGCAATTGCCAGAGCCTTGGCTTCAAAACCATCTTTAATATTGCTTGATGAACCAACTGGGAATCTTGATTCACAAAATAGTGAAGAAGTTATGGATTTATTAAAACTCTCTCAAAGAAAGTATAACCAAACGATTGTCATGGTGACTCATGATGCAATGATGGCCAATAAAGCAGATCGTGTGATTACTATTGAGGATGGTCAAATTGTAGGTGATCAGCATGTTTAAACAGAATTATATTCAGAAATTAGCCTTTGATAATATTCGTAGACAAAGGAAATTTTATAGATTTATATTTGTTTCATTACTAACAACATTTATCTTATCATCAGTCATAGCAATCCTCTATGCTTCATATGAAGAAATAAGCTATCGTGAGAAATATACACGTTATGGGAAGTGGGGATTAGTCATTGATGGTGAAAGTGAAAATGAATTAAAAAGTCTTAAAAAAGATTGTTCAATTATATCAGGACGTATTTATCGTGTGGGTGAAGTAAATTATCAAGGGAAGTCCCTTGGTGAAATGACATCTTTAGATAATACTGCTTTAGATTTAACAGCGTTGCAATTAAAAGAAGGAAGATTTCCCCAAAATGCGAGTGAGATTATTTTAGAAGAAGATCGTTTGATTGGATTGGATATTCCTCATAAAGTTAATCAAACTATTGAATTAACAGTGAATGATGGAAATCATCAACAAACTTTACCTTATAAAATAGTAGGGATAGCTAAAAATTATTCACAGATTTATTCTATATCGTTAGGAAGTTTTATTACCGTCAATCACCCAACATCAAATTATCAAACCCTTGTTTATTCAAAAGATAATTTACAATTATGGAATAGTGTTATTACAAATCAATTTGAAGATAGAATTCAGTATAATATGGAAACATATGGCGGAAATTATAAAAGAATGGGTGAAGATTCATTATATCAATATGATGACTATTCTCTTTATTTTAGATATGTTATTGTGATTGTAGGATTTATTGGAGTTTTAGGAACAATGATTTCATCAGTGAGTAAACGAACTGAAAACTTTGTTTTAATGAGAGCGATTGGTGCAACCTCTAAACAGATACAAAAATTAATTGTGTATGAAGGATTGTTATTGATTATTATTGCGGGAATTATTGGAGTTGTTTGTGGTTTGATTTTAAGTGCTACTATACTTTATTTATATCATTCTTTAATGAATGGTGCATTTCTCATGATTGTGAATCAGACGTTTTATGTTCAGCTGGCAATTTCTTTTATAGTAGCAGTTATTGTAAATTTTATACCTTCATTTGAAGCTTATTTCATACCTCTCACAAGTAAAGTTCATCAATCTATAAAGAAACATAAGGTAAGAAAGATTAGAAAAGTCACTATTCCTTCACTAGCTTTAAGAGAATTGACAGATAATAAAACTGCTTCCATCAGTCTTATTATCTTATTGATGGTAGGAATTATGGGGAACATGATGTTATTTTATACTATTGATACTTATACAGATGATTTAAAATCACTTTATGTTGAGGATTATGATTATACGATAGGAAACTATGATGATTCCATTTCTCAAGATGAGCTCACTGCATTAAGTCAAATAAAGGGTGTTTCAACTCAAATTGTACATAGTCATGATATCCAGGTTTATTGGCAAGATATTACTGAAGAAAAAAGTCTGCTTTATGGCCGTCAAAATAATTTTAACTTACAGCCTGAATCAAAATATTATTATTTAGAAACAAGTGAATTATTTTATTATGAAAATCAAGCTGTCGTTGAAGATATTTTATTAGCACATCATATGGAAGGAAGATTTCCTGAAAATGAAGATGAAGTATTTATTGTTAAAGAATTTTGGAATGCTCATGAAGATGGTTCTGGGAGTGGAGGTTATTATACTAAAAAACAATTTGATGAGGATAAAAAAGACTCATATATTCAAGAAAAAGGATTAGATATAGGAGATGAAGTAGAAGTATTTACAAATGATTGGGGAAGTAGAAAGCTTGGAAATGGTCATCGTATGAAAATTGTTGGAACAATTTATTTTGATGATGTAACGCAAAAAGAAAATCGTTTATTTTTTGGAATAGGTAGTGGAGGTATGTATAAATTTCTTACAAATAAGCAAACTTATCAAAAATATATATCAAAAGATACTGAACAAAATATATTTTGTGATGTTAATAATTATGATGCACAATTTACATTAAAGAAGCAATTATTTGAAATCAAAGATAGATATCCTGATGTTATGTATAATGATTTAAATTCAGTTCAACAATTACATATTATTAGTTTAAAAGAAATAACCTTTAAAGACATTTCTTTCTTTGGTGGATTGGTGTTTGGAATTATTTTATTAGTTTATATGAATCGTAAGATTAAAGCAATAGCACGTAAACATCAAATTGGATTGTATCGAGCTATAGGAATGACAAAGAAACAGATTGTTATGATTTACACCCTGTATGCTTTTGCGATTTATATAATCAGTTTTATTATCTATACTATACTTTCTATTTTACTTTCCAATTTACAATTTTTGAATATGCTTGATTATATTCAATTGTCTCAAGTATTATCAGTCATCAGTTTAGGAGTTATAGTTATATTTGTGATTGTATTTGCTGTATATAGTGAACTTAAAAATAATATTTTGGAAAGTATTTCTCATGATTAAAAGAAAAGGACGACCGATTTTATGGCCGTCCTTTGGTTATTTTTTCATTAATCCATCAGCAAAACTAATTGGCATACCAAACATAATACCAGTATGAGGATTGTTAATTCCTCCAACTGCATCATCAACTGTTTTTCTGACTAATTCAACCTGATCATCATTCACAATAAAGAAAATTGTTTTACTTTCAGGAAGTGGGTTCTCTAAGAATAAACGTAGTGACCCCAATAGATAACTCTCATCAGATTCATCAATTGATTTCACCATGCCAGTAGAATCAACGATTGTTCCCCCAGTTACTCCTGCTTTCTTTAAACGTGCTAATAAATCATCTAGACAATCAACTTTGTTTAAGACAACAAATATGACTTGCATTATCATCACCACCTACCTTTATTATATCGCTTGTATTCATAAATATCTAGTTATTATCGAAAAATTACAAAAAGCAATGATAATTTTATCACTATTATGATTTATTTTTTATCAATAAAAGTGAGAAGAAATTATGGGTTCTATTAAAAAGTGGCAGGCTATTTTTAACTGATTTGATTCTTATTGAGAAGAATAAATTAGTGTGAATTAAGATTGACTTTCACCAGCATTCTTAGAAATAACTTTGATTTGTTTTATTCTTTTATCAGTATTATCAGTTTCAATAGTATAAGGAGTATATTGGCAAACAATGTCAGACCCATAAATCTATAAAGAATACACCATTCCCTAAATCATTTAACTTATAATCTCTATATCCACCACTTAATCTTACACTATCAAGAGTGATACATATTTTATTATTATTTTCAGTTACATTGCTTATGAATGCATTACAAGAATATATTGCTAACTTGTCTAATGATTACTAAGATGGAAATAAATATAACTGTTTTTTAATAAATCGATTATCCATAGTGTTACTTCCAATTTAAAATGTAGATTAGATAAGTAGTTTTTATCTAAGTATGATATCTTTCATTAATATTATTACTACTAGCAGATCCTTAAAATTGAATTAAAGAAGCATAAGTATGTATGGGGATAAAAGTCATTATTTTTTTAAAGTAATTTATTTTATGTTTATTGAAGTGTCTGTATGATTAATAATCCTTTTCAGATGGATAGATAATTTCGTAATCATTTTCTCCTTGATTTTGTTGTTTATCAGGATTTTCTTGAATTATTTTCTTAATATGATTATCTTTATTATCAATTTCAATAATAACTGGAAATAATGTATCAACAAAAGGGGAAACAACAATGCCTCATTTAAGAATAAATTCATATACACCATCTTCTACTTTGACTAAATCATATCCTTTATAACTATTACTTCCCACATCTAATACACGCATAGATATTTTCCCGTCTTTTTCTTCTATCATATCAAAGAGACCGTATATACGTGTTTCATAATTTTTTAAATAAAAATATCCACATGTTAAGACAAGGATTATCACAATAAGTATGATATATTTGATTTGAATTTTATTTTTCATAATAGAGCTCCTTTTTGTTTATGAAATTGCAGTTATATATAACTGTATCGGTTATTGTGTCATTTGAATTTTATTCATATTATCAATAATTTAAATGCTAAAATACTTTTGAAAAGAAAGTATTTTTCTAATATTAGTGTAACAAATTATAGAATTTAAGTAAAGCAAACAAGAAAAATATATTATTTTTCATGCCTTAATACAATTAAAATACTTTTGAAACGAAAGTTATTATTGATGTGAAAAGTGAAGTGTGTTAAGATATTCTTATGAAAGGGGTTACATCATATTGGTGAAAGGAGCTTAGAAGAAAGTTGTTTATTGATTTCTTATGATAATATTTTAGACATGCGACCAATTGAGAAGTAGATTTTAGCAATAAAAGATAGTTCTTGCTTCTATGATTTTTATGAATAAAATCATTATAGATATACAATTGTTGATCATATCAATAGTTATATTTGTGAACCAATGTATAATCATGTTTATTATCCAACAATAGTAGAAGCTAGAAGGGAATTAAGTTTATAAATAGAAAATTGAAAAAAGATTATTAATTGGTTTAATTATTGCATTACTATGAGAAAATATGATTTTTTTATTCATTACATTTAAATTTCCTAAAAATCAATTGAAAGAAGATGGTGTTATGATATTTTGTTATATTATAGAGTTAAATATTATAGGATGGATTATTATAGACATATTGTATATGTTGAAAAAGATTTCAAAAGATTGTGGATATAAATATCTATTGTTATTGGCTATTATTTTTGTAATGAATTTTTTGGTTTTATATTTTGGAGGCTTTGAATCTGATACTTTAAAATGGTTTGATAATAACTCGAATTTTCATCTTGTATATTTATTATCTTTAATCGTTTTATTTATATTGAATGTAATTTTATTTTTTAAAAAACTAAAAAATAAAGATTGTTAAGTTATGATTAAAACCATTCGTTTTATGTAAAAATATTATTTACATTTATAGAGTGGTTTTTTAATACCTATATAAGCCAGACATATGTTATGTAATGAAAATTAAGTTCTATTTAAGCAAAATATGGGATATAAAAAATGAGTTAAAACATGAAATAATCCAAAGATTTAACTCATTTTTATTTATAATTATTTTAATCAATGCAATTTTGATTAACTTCTTTTTTAGATCATAGATTCCATTAATAATTTCATAAATTGCTGAAAAGTATCACGTCCAGTTTCTGTAAGTTGATAAATCGTATGTCGCTTATATTTAATATCATCATTTCTCTCTTTTTCAAATTCTATAAAACCTTCTTCTATTAATTTATCAATATGCCTAAATAACTTTCCATCTGTGACTTGACATATTTTTTTCAATTGAGCATATGTCAAAGGAGAAACAGTTAGACTTGCCATAATCTGTATACGTGTTGCTGAATCAAATACTGAAGATAAATTGGATAAAGTCTTATTTTCTGTCATCTTTTATACCTTTTTCAAATTCAGTAATATAAGAAGGAAAGCAAATGAAATCATAACAAAACCACCATTGTTTTTTAAAATCATAGACATATCGTAAAGCTTTATCATCATTTCAGTTGGTATATTTGAGTTTAAAAAGCTACTTATAAAATACACTACTGCTATTTCTCCGACGATATTGAGTAGAATAATAAGTAGTATTGTTTTTGTACGAAAATAATTGAATAAAACAAATAAAGCTAATATGACAACTAAACTTTCAATTGGAAAACTATCAAAAATAGATAGTAGAAAATCTGCTTTTAACCAATATGAAATAGGAAAAATCATTCTTATAAAAGCCATAATGGCAATAAAACAGGTAAAAAAGGTTAAAAAGTCTTTCTCTTTGAAAGTCATTTTTATTTTATAAACGGATATAACATAAATAACAATTGTTAATAAAAATAAAATAACGGTCATAACTCTTACAAGACTAAATAGATTTTCATTTAGAGATGTCATCGCATAATTTGAAATAAAATAAAGAATTATACTAAAAATTAGATATGATAAAAACCATATTGTTAATGTTTTAATTAATCCTTTTTTAGGTGTAGAATCATCTAGAATATATCTTGTATCATTTTGGGCATCTCTTATTTTTTCTAATATTTCTTTATTATCAATCATATAGACTCCTTTTCATACGTTCATAGTTACATTATAGTTTCTTTTAACGTTAGCTTCAATAAATTTTGTATATTATGAAAATGTATAAATATAAAAGTCTTAATATATTTTTGACTAATGAAAGCTGAGAATGGTAAGCTATACTTTATTTTCTTTTATAATTTGAAGTCTTTTAAAAGTTTTGAATCCAAAAAAACTTATAAATAGCAATGATAATATTCCATCAACTGCATATGCAATATAATTATTTGATGAATTAAATAAAGCAATAACCAATGGAATAAATATGATCACTCCTGTAAAAAGACCCCAGATATAAAAGAATAATGTATCATTGAAATAAGCCAATGCAATAAATAAAACAATACATGATAATAATGCTGGAACTCCCATAAAAGAGAAATTATACATACTTATGGCTTCAAACATACATATTAAACCACCAATACTAAGGATTAATCGATTGACTTCAGGACTTTTCATAATTTTTCCTCCTTTGAAAAATTTATCATTATTTTGTTTTGAATAGAACGGTTTATAAAATTATATTATATAGGATATAGATGTTATTATTTTAAGGATTTTTCATATCTATGATTTCTACACTTTCATTATACTTTCGTTTTGAAAGTATTTCAATAAATACTTTAATAATAAATATATTTCATAATTTATATAATATTATTGATGACAATCACTGAAATTGAGAAAAAGAAAAGCTTCTAGAATAGATTGATTGTATAGTAAATAATCTTGTATTGAAAATGGGATTGCATAGTTTGTTTTTATAAATATCTAGTTATTATCGAAAAATTAGGTTATAATAATAACTAGTAAAGATAAGGGGGAATATCAATGAAATACGTATTTACTGATAGAATGTCAAATGTGAAAGCATCAGCTATTAGAGAAATCTTAAAAGCAACTGCTGATCCTCATATGATTAGTTTTGCAGGTGGAAATCCTGCTGCTGAAGCTTTCCCAGTTAAAGAAATTGAAAAAATATCAGCTGATATTTTAAGTCATGATCCAATCAGTGTTTTACAATATGGAATTACTGAAGGAGATAAAGGTTTGATTGAAGCTGCAACTTCATTTTTTAATCGACATGAACAAGCATTAAAAGACGGGGATAAGATGCTTATTACTTCTGGTTCACAACAGATTATGGAATTTGCAGCAAAATGTCTTTGCAATGAGGGTGATATTGTTATTTGTGAGAATCCTAGTTTCTTAGGAGCATTAAATGCTTTTAAATCTCTAGGAGCTATTTTAAAAGGGGTAGAGTATAAAGATGGTCAATTAGATTTAGAAGCTTTAGAAACTATTTTGAAACAACAGCCAAAGCCTAAATTTATGTATCTTATACCAAACTTTCAAAATCCTACAGGAATGACAATGTCACTAGAGGTAAGAAAGAAAGTTTTAGAACTTGCTAAAAAGTATGAAGTTTTGATTTTAGAAGATAACCCATATGGAGATTTAAGATTTGAAGGTGATGCGATTCCTTCAATGAAATCATTGGATCAAGATGGACTGGTCATTTACGCAGCGAGTCTATCTAAGATAATTGCTCCAGGAATGCGTGTGGCTTGTTGTATTGGACCAGAAGAAATTGTGAATAAATTTACGGTTGCTAAGCAAGCAAGTGATGTTCATTCTAATTTATGGGCGCAAAAGGTTATGGCAAGGTATTTAACAGAGTATGATATGGATGCACATATTCAATCAATTCAAAAGATTTATAAAGATAAGTGTCAATTGATGTTAACAGAAATGAAAAAATATTTCCATCCAGAAGTAGAATATACAAAACCAACTGGGGGAATGTTTATTTGGGTTACTTTACCAAAGCATATTGATATGCAATTATTTGTTAAAAAAGCATTAGAAAAAAATGTAGCAGTTGTTCCAGGAAACGCATTCTTAGATGATGATACAAAAGAATGTCATAGCTTTAGAATGAATTTCTCAACACCTACAGATGCTAAGATTAAAGAAGGCGTTAAAATATTAGGACAATTAACTTATGATATGTACTAATTTTCGTCATATTTCTTGAGTTAATTCATATATAATAAACAGTCGGGAGGAATGAAATATGCCATATATTAAATTTACAACTACAAAAACACTTACACTTAATCAAGAACAATCATTAAAGAATAGTGCAGGTCAACTTATTTCCATCTTACCTAACAAAAAAGAAGAAAATCTAATGATTCATATTGAAGATAATCAAGTAATGTATTTCAAAGGAAAAGAATTAGATTGCATGAAAATTGAATGCCAATGGTTCCATCATGTTGATTTAGAGTATCAACAAGAATTTGTTAAAAAACTCATGGCAGATGTTGAAAAGATTACAAAAGTACCTGTTTCAAATCAATATTTAACTATTGAAGAATATGATCATTGGGGTAAAAATGGAGAATTAGCATAGAAGTCATAAAAATGACTTCTTTTTTTAAAAAAAGACTTGCATTATTATATCTAGTATGGTAATATAATTGAGCACAAAGAAAGATGCTTGAATAGCTCAGTTGGTAGAGCAATCGGCTGTTAACCGATCGGTCGTAGGTTCGAGTCCTACTTCAAGCGCCATTTTTGTGGCCTGTTGGAGAAACGGTTAACTCACATGCCTTTCACGCATGCATTCACGGGTTCGAATCCCGTACAGGTCACCATTTTTTTTGGAGGTTTAGCTCAGTTGGGAGAGCATCTGCCTTACAAGCAGAGGGTCAGCGGTTCGAGCCCGTTAACCTCCACCATTTTTATTATAAGCCGGCTTAGCTCAACTGGTAGAGCAACTGACTTGTAATCAGTAGGTTGAGGGTTCAAGTCCTTTAGCCGGCACCATTTTTTGACCCGCTAGCTCAGTCGGTAGAGCATCTGACTTTTAATCAGAGGGTCAGGCGTTCGAGTCGCCTGCGGGTCACCATCTTAATATGCGGATGTGGTGAAACTGGCAGACACGCTAGACTTAGGATCTAGTGCTTCGGCGTGCAGGTTCAAGTCCTGTCATCCGCACCATATGAAAATTACCTTGATTATATCAAGGTTTTTTTGTTTATATATTAAAAATGGGCTGAAATTTATTTGTTATTCATGATGTCCAATGATTTATCATCATCTGGTATGTTTTTGTTTGAGATTGTTGTTTTAGGTGTAGTAATTTTATAAGATTGTCCTTTAATCTTTTGATTTATTGTGTTTTTTATCTTTACAGTTTTGAAGCTAGATGTAAAGTCATTCCAGTTTAGTGCTAATGCATCCCCACGTCGACATCCAGTCCAATGTAAGAAATTGAATAATGTTTTACATTCTAGATTATCAATAACATTATCGAATTGCTAGAATTCTTCAATAGTCCAAAATAGCATTTTCTTTTTATGCTCTGCAGGATCTTTGAAATTTTCTTCGATTTCAAGACAATTATTATCCGTTTCATAATACTTTTCAGAAAAATTGAAGATAGTTGATAATATAATGAAGATATCTCTTTTGTATTTTTGTGAATGATTCTTTGCGTTTGTTTCATCTTTCCATGTTTTGATATCTTTTATGGCCGTGTTATCAAAGTATGGTCTTATATGTTTATTGATCTTATTTACTAATGAATTATATGATGAGTCACTTCATTTCCTTTTTGGGTGTATAAGAAAAGTTTTTAGAAATTCAGATTCTGTAAACTTGGATTCTTGCTTAGGTTTAAAATCAAGTCTTTTATAATCTTTATATTTGTTTGTCATGGTGTCTTTATATTTTCTATAGAAGTACCATTTTTTGTTTTCTCGTCTTTTTTTACAATCATAATAAAAACACGTTTTTCAAAAATGGAAGAAAGGAGTATACAATTTTTGGCTCAAGAAATAAGCGAAAAAGAAGGTATATATAGCCAATATGATGAACTTGTTAATACACTTCGCGAAATAAATGCAAAAGCGAGACATAATAAAAAATTTAGTTTTGCTAAAGAATTATTTTTACAAGACGTTCCTGAAAGAAGGGCCTGGCTTGGAAACTAGATCCATGATACAATGATGAAAAAAGGCGATATTGATTTAATGGGGAAACTAAATGAATTAGTATTAATATTTTGTTGATGGAGAGTGATTAATTGTGCAGGAGTATAAAGATATTGTTAGAAGATTTGATTTGATTTTTAAAACTAGTGAAGAACCATTACTAGTTACTAGAAAAGAAGCAGAACAGTTATATGAGGATATGAAACAATTTATTAAGGAAGATCATCCTAAAGAGGAAATCAGATCTATTTATCCAATAGGAATGATGGAAACACTAGGAATGCTATTAGATGATTCGAATCCGGATAAATCAGCAGTATTTAAAGCCGACAAGTAGTCGGTTTTTATTTTACTTGAAAGGAGCATAACATGGCACAAGGTCTACGGCTGTATTATCATCAATTATGCTGTATGGATGAAAGAAAAGAAGTTATATAAAGAAAATCACCTTTCCTGTATAACGAAGCTGTTAAAGCTATCATTATTAAGAGAGGAAAGGTGATTTAAATGGTTAATAAAGTCATATTTTATTACAGTTTTATTTTAAATGTTGAATAACATATTTATGGTAATATTGATGTAACAAGCAATCAATAAAGAATAATAATTTATATTTACCGATTGTTTCATGATCATGTTTTCCTAAACCAATGACTTTTGTAAAATGTTGTGAGAATTTTGTATGTACATTTTGAGTAATTAAAATAGATGTTGAAGATGACATGATTGCTGGAATTGTTATTGTTTTTTCCATCAATAAGGTTCCTTCTAATGATATAAAAATACACAAATCATCTTTTTGTATTTCTTTAGCAACTTTCATTTGATGTTCTTTGCGTGGATAAAATTCAACAAACTTACCAGTTGTCAGTAATCCTCTTTGTAAAATATTTCCTAGATCACCAGGAATATGTGTTGCAAAAATTAAAATACGTTTAGCATCATGAATGAAATCACAGATTTGCTCTAATTCACTTAAAGGAAAATCATTTTGCATTTGCAAAAGACAATGAGAAATATCAGATGTATATTTATTAAAATCAATATCTTGAAATGCAGCATTGTCAATAGCAAGCTCTTGTAATTCTTCTTGAACATTTAAACAATCAGATTTAAAAGCATTAAAACTACTATAACCTATTTTTTGGGCAAATCGACTTATACTTGATTGTGAAGTATAACAAATATTTGCAAAATCTTGTAGTGATGTTTTGTGAGTAATAGAATTTATATTCTTTAGCAGGCATCTTGCAAGAATAATGTCAGTATCATCATTTTCTGGTGATGCGTTAATAATATTTTGTAGTTTGTAAATAAAGCCAGCCATATTCATCACATTGTAAAGTTTTATCAACTTTACTTTCTCCTTTCTGTCAATTTATTAGTGAATTATTAAAATCTAAATATTCATTCAAAATAAGAATATCTTCTAATGCTTCAATATTGTATAACAAAATAATAGCGTTTACAATATATTTAATTATAGATTTGCATAATTTGTCGAAAACGATATTTAAATGGAATTTAATGGTAAAATTGATAAAATAATATAAAAAGAGAACTTCATCTCCAGGGATAAAGTTCTCTTATTTTGTACTTTGAATGTATTCATTCACATTTTTTTCGATAACGCTAAATGGTGCGTTTCCACTTTTTAAAATAGCCTTATGGAAGTCAATATCTTTGAATTTGTTGCCAAGTTTCTTTTGTGCTTTTCTTTTAAGAGCTAGAAATTCTTCACAACCAACATAATATGGTTCAAAGGTTGCTGGGTTAGCTTGTAATTGTAAATATTGTTTTTTAAAAGTTTTCTCATTACCATAATCAAGTCCAGATACTTTAAGAAAATCTTTAAATTTATTAAAAGACCAACCTTCATAATGAATACCAATATCAGCTAAGATAATTATACAATAAGTAGCCATCTCATTTTCTTTAAGCATTTCTAAATAAGTTTGATTAACATCTTTAAGATATTTATTAGCATAATATTGTGAATAAACAGCATATCCTTCAACATAAGCATTACTATTAGCAAGTGCTTTGCGATAAGGTGTCGTTTGATTTTCGTACATATAAGCATATTGATACATGTGTCCAGGAAATCCTTCATGGGCAACAGTTTGATAAGTAGAAATAGATGAAATATTAGCAGATTTGGGATTCACACGTAATTGTTTTTTCTCTTTACTGTCTAATGCGGGAATATTGAAATATGCAGCAACTCCTGAAGAAGATGCTAATTCTTCATTGACATCTTGAATCTGATAAGCAATATTTTTAACTTCAGGGAAATCATTAAATAAATTTTTTTGAATATCATTTAAGATTTGTGAATAATTCTGATATTTTGTCTGAGGCTCTTTTTGATTAATAATATCAGGATTTTCACTAACAATCTCTTGTAAACGAGCTACATGATTATTATAGGCAGCTTTCATCATATTTTGTATTTGTAAAACAGATTTAGTAGAACCACAATTTTTCTGTAACAACAATTCATAGTATTCTTTACCATATTTAAACTTTGCATATCCTTCAGTATTATTCTTTCCAGATGGAAAAGCTTTCATTACATTTATAATATCTTGATAGGCAGGAATAAAAGATTGAACAAAGGCTTCCTCTAGTTGCTTTTTATAATCTATACTTTGACTTCTTTCTAAATTAAGCTCATCAATACTTGTATTCATTGATTGTAAGACAGCACTCCTTTTACCACTCTTAATAATTTGTTGACAATAATCAATAATACTATCTATATCAACCATTAATAACCCTTTTTCTTCTTGTTTCTTTGTATATTCTAAAGCAGCATCCATATAAGGTTTCACATCATTAACTAAAATAATTAAATCTTTGACATCTTGTTCATTACGTAATTGCCAATCAGCAAGCATTGTAGGTAATTGATAATGAATACCGGTCATACTTTCAAATAATTGTTGATAATCATCAAATCGCTCATCATTTAACTGATTATAAATTTTATATTCAAATGAGAAAATATCATAAGTATCTTTTTGTTCATCAGTTAAATCACTACGCTTAAATGATTTTAATGTCTTAAGTGTATTAACCAATTCTTTTTTATCTTTTTGGATTTGTTCATCATTAATATATTCACCTAAAGTAACTTTTATTTTTTTAACATCAACTCCATAATCTTTTGGATTGATAAGTAAGATATGGGATGAAGTATAATCACTTTCCATAGTCTTTATAAATTCATTTTGAATAAAAGTATCAAACTCTTTTTGAACATCTTTATCATTATCTAATTGACAAGCTGATAAAGAAAAAAACATTATAAGAGATAAAAAAATAAGCATTATTTTTTTAATATGTTTCATAAATACCCTCCTCATATAAGTATAACGTTTTAAAAAATAATCATCAATCAATAAATATGTTTAAAAAAATATATCATATTTATTGTGGGACCAGTATCGTATTTTATACAAAAACATGATATAATAGCTCAGGGTTTTATAGGAGGTTGATTATGTCTAGTAAGATGGTAAAAAATATAATAGGAGTTTTATTAGGAAATACAATTTATGCTTTAGCAGTATTATTGTTCATTGTTCCAAATGGTTTAATTACTGGTGGTTCAACTGGTTTGGCAATTGCTGCCAATCATGTTTTTCATATTCCTATTACAGCATTTGTATCAATTTTTAATATTGGAATGTTTGTCGTAGGATTTATTTTTTTAGGGAAGGCTTTTGCTTTATCAACATTGATTAGTACTTTTTATTTTCCATTTATTTTAAGTGTATTTGAAAATACAATTGGTTATACTCAATTAACAACGGATCCCTTATTAGCAGCAATCTTAGGTGGAGTTTTAATTGGAAGTGCAATTGGTATTGTTATTAAATGTAATGCATCAACAGGAGGAATGGATATTCCACCACTAGTTATTAATAAAAAAATAGGACTTCCAGTATCGGTTTCAATGTATGCCTTTGATTTTTTAATTTTATTAATGCAAGTATTCTATACAGATCGAGAAATGGTTTTATATGGTATTGTTTTAGTTGCAACTTATACCATTATTTTAGATAAAGTATTGGTGGTTGGAAAAGCTCAAACAGAAGTGATGATTGTATCTGCTAAATATGTTGAAATTAATAATGCAATTATTCAAGAATTAGATCGTGGAACAACAATGTTAAAGTCTATTTCAGGATATATGAAAAATGAATATCCAGTGATTATGAGTGTTGTTTCTAATCGTGAATTACCAAAATTAAATGAGTTAGTTTTAAGTATTGATGAACATGCTTTTATGGTTGTTAGTAAAGTTAATGAAGTCAGAGGGAGAGGTTTTACTTTTAAAAAAGAGTATATTCAATCTTAAAAAACCACATCCTTTGAATAATTTTAAAATATGTAGTAGAATAATAAACATGAAGGAGAGATAGTATGAGTAGTAATGAATGTAATCATGATTGTGGATCATGCCAAGAAGATTGTTCTGAAAGAAGTTTTTTAGCACCTATGAATGCCCATTCTCATGTCAAAAAAGTTATCGGTGTTGTTAGTGGTAAAGGTGGCGTTGGGAAATCTTCAATCACATCTTTATTGGCTGTTTTAAAACAAAGACAAGGATATCAAGTTGCAGTTTTAGATGGTGATATTACGGGACCATCAATTGCTAAGACTTTTGGCGTTGAAGGAACTCAAATTTATTCTAATGGAAAAGAAATCATTCCAGCTGTATCAACACAAGGGACAAAGATTATGTCTACAAATTTATTGTTAGAAAATGCTGAGGATCCTGTTGTATGGCGTGGACCAATCTTAGCCGGAATGATTAAACAGTTCTGGAGCGATGTTCAATGGGGTGAAGTGGACTATATGTTTGTTGATATGCCACCAGGAACAGGAGATGTCCCATTAACAATTTTCCAATCATTACCATTGGATGGTATTGTGATTGTGACAAGCCCACAAGAACTTGTAAGTATGATTGTTTCTAAGGCTGTGAATATGGCAAAACAAATGAATATTCCAATTTTAGGGATTGTAGAAAATATGAGTTATGTAGAGTGTCCTGATTGTGGACATAAGATTTATGTTTTTGGTCATAGTCATTTAAAAGATGTTGCTGATAAATATGATTTAAATATTTTAGGACAATTACCATTAGATAGTGAGTTAACTAAATTATCTGATATGGGTGCGATTGAGGAATATCAATCTGAATGGTTAGAAGAATTTGATAAACAAGTGAAAGATTTATAAAAAGGAATAGTGACTATTCCTTATGATTGATTTTGAATCATTGTTTTTAAAAAGAGTGGATAACTAGAATCTTCAAAAAGATTTTGGATATCCTTTTCTTTTAAAGAAAGATTCATAAGTGTATTAGAAATTGTATTATAAATATAATTATTATTATCACTACAAGAGAAAAGAATAATCATTTGTAATTCTTTTTTATCCCATAGGATTGGTTTGTTTAATAATAAGACTGCTAAAATATTATTGTTGTTTAAAGGTTTATTGAGTTTTAATAAACCAATTTTATGACGATAATGAATCATTGTACTTTGATCTTTAATAATTAGATTATTTTTAAATGATTCTTTAATTGTTGGATATTGAGTTTTGAGCATTTTATAAAATTCATTGACAATATCTGATTTATGACGAACTTTGACATTGGTTTTATATAATTGAGGATGGAATAGTGTTTCCATTCTATTTTTATTGAATAAATAAGATAAGTAATTATCTATTTTATCTAAGTCTTCTTGACTAATGATTTGTGAAATATTGATATAAGGAATAGCTAGTTTTTTATGAATAGGAACAGTTGAAATAATAAAATCATATTGACTTAAATCTTCATCAGGTAATTTATAATATTGAGATGTTTTGACAATATCAATTTGACTTTCAAAACGATCTAAAATCTGATAAGATGTCAAATCTTCAGCTCCACCACCTAAGCCACATAATAGTAAGACTTTCTTTTTGTTGGTTGTTTTACGATTAATAGCAGTGTTAAAGATAATAGCAAAGAAAGCCAATTCACTCATTGAAAGAGATTGGTGTAAATGTTTTTCAATGACTGAAGAAGTGATTTGAGCAAGCTCATAAGCAAGTGGATAAGTTGTTTTTAATTCATCATAGAGAGGATTTCTAATTTTTTCATGATAAGTTAAACGAATAAGCGCGGCTTCAATATAAAGGGTAAAAACAGTATGGAACTTTTCATCGGTAAATGTGAGTAATGTTTGTTGATAGATTTCAGCTAAGATCTCATTGACAAGATGTGCAACCTCAGGTACATTTTTAGGGGTTGTTCCTTTTGATGAACGTTTACAAATAAGCTCAATAGCAATTTGATTGATTTCATATTCATTAATTTCACATTGATTTTTTTCTTCAATAAAATGAGCAATATCACGTGCACAGGCAAATTCACTACGTCTTTCAATTAAGGTTAAATCTTGAGGATGAGTAATCGTATGTCCAGCTAAAATACGCATAATACTTATTGATAAACTTAAAAGAAAATCACATAAAGCAATATCTGACATCTCTACTTGATGTTTTTTAATAATCTCTAAAATTCCATATTCCAAAGAATCAACACTTGCAATAAACGAATTTAAATAATCATAAAACATCTCAGATTGTCTTAAATTTGTAAACTGATAATCACAAATAGGTTTTCTTTTATTCGCTTCATCACCAACGATACATATTCCATAATTAGGTTTTTGTTTCATTGTTAAACCATACTTTTTAATATCATGTCTAGCTTTCTTTAAATCACTAGAAATGGTAGAACGACTAATCAAAAGTTCATCAGCTAAATCATCAATTTTTACATAACCATCAGCTTCAATTAATCTTTTTTGAATATAGTTTCGTCTTTCCCAGGGAAGGGTAGGGAAAACTGATTCACGCTGTCTTTCTGCATCTTCAATAATATCAGCTAAGGCTTGTAAGGAATGTGATGATTTTCCTTCGATAATATATCCTTTAGAAGTTTTAGAAATTAATTCATAACCTAGTGTTTTTAAGATAGTTTTAATATTAGTCATCTCATCTCTAACAAGTCGTCGATTGATTCCTGTTGCAGTCGCTATATCATAAGAAGATATGTAATTTGAAGATGAAATAAGTAGTTTAATGATTTCAATTTCTTTTTTGTTTAAATTCATAAAATCCCTCCCTTTGTTATGATATTATAGCAAATTTCGACAAGTATGTAAACGTTTTCTCAAAAAAATCGTTTTCCCAAAATGTCTCAAAACCCTTATAAAATAAAGACTTTCTTTGAAAATTACAATTACTTGGCATTTATTATGCCGATTCATTCGCTAGAAAAAAGCAAGAGAGGTGCTAAAATAAAGTTAGAAAGAGAAAACGTTTACTCGTTTTCAAAAAACTAGACGAAGGGAGAATTTATATGTCTAACGAAAACATGTCCTTTATGGACAAATTGATGGCAAAAGTCGATGTCATCGCTGGACCAATGACAAAATTCGGTCAGATTCCATTTGTACGAGCAATCGTTAATGGGATGGTTTCTGCTGTCGGTGTCACAATGATTGGTTCGATTTTCTTAATTATTTATCTTTTAGGTTCAGATGGTGGTTTAACAGAAACTGCATTGTTACCATTCTTGAGACCATATGCAGATGATCTTGCATTAGTTAACAACCTATCTATGGGTATTATGGCTATTTACATGGTTATCGCAATGGGATCTGAATATGCTGAAATCAAAGGTTTCAACAAAACAACAGGTGCTGTTGGTGCATTCTTTGCATTCATCTTATTGAACTACAACGCTGTAGGTAAATTATTTGTTGAAGGTGTTACTGATGCAAATCAATTAGTCAGTGCTTTACCTACAAATTATTGGGGTGGTGCAGGGGTTATTACTGCTATTGTTGCTGCTGCAATCGCAATTAATATTATTGATGTATGTTACAAACATAACATTCGTATTAAATTACCTGATTCAGTTCCACCTGCAATTGCTGATAGTTTCTCTGCAATTATTCCATATTTATTTACAACACTTATTTGTTGGGGATTAAGAACTTTAGCTGGCGTTAATATTCCAGAGCTTATTGGAAATATGTTATTACCAGTATTATCAGCTGCAGACAACATTTTTATTTACACACTATCTTATTTCTTGGTATCATTATTATGGATCTGTGGTCTTCATGGAGATAATATCGTTGGTGCCGTAACAAATGCGTTTACAAATACATGGATGGTAGAAAATAATGATGCTTTCATGGCACATCAAGCTATTCCACATATTTGGACTCCAAATTTAAACAGATTATTTATGTGGGTATCTACATGTTGGCCAATTTTATTCTATATGTTCAAATCTAGTAAGAAATTACCACATTTGAAACCATTAGCTACTATTTGTTTCCCACCAGCTATCTTCTGTATTATTGAACCAATGATGTTTGGTTTACCAATTGTATTAAATCCATTCTTAGCTATTCCATTTGTATTAACACATACGATAACCGCTGCATTAACATATGGTTTAACGCAAGTTGGATTTATTGGAAGAATGTATATGAATTTACCTTGGGCAACACCTTCACCTATCTTAGGTTACTTGTCTACAGGTGGTTCAATTGGCGGAGTTTTAATTGTAGTTATTAACTTCTTGATTGGTTTAGTTATTTTCTATCCATTCTGGAAAGCATATGAAAATTCTGAAGTAAAAAGACTTGAAGAAGAAGCTGCATTAGAAGCTGCTGCTTAAACTATGTTTGAAGGCTTGGGCAACAAGCCTTCTTTGTATCAAAAACAAGGAGGAAAAAGTTTATGAAAGAATGTCCACATTGTCATAAAGATTTACCAGATGATTCAACATTTTGTATTTATTGTGGTAGACCAATTGAAAAAGTAAAAATGAAGGATTTAGAGAAAGCTGAAAAGAATATTGAAAAAGAGATGAGAAAATCACAATCTTCTTTAAAGGCTAATCCTAAAGCTAATAATTGGGGCAAAATTGGAATTATACTTTTCCTCTTTGCTTTAATCGTTTTAGATTGTATTGTTGGAACTATTGTTAATTCTATAGATGGACCAACTAAAATAGTATTTATAATTAGTTTTGTTTTCTATGTCTTGGCAATGATTTGTGGCGTAATGTCTTTGGTTACTGATTATAAAGATAAGAAAAAAGGTTTTGAACAAAACGGAAGTTATGGCTTTGCAATAGTTTCTATTGCTATGAGTATATATATTGCATTGTTAAATTTAACATCAGTTATTTTGAAATAAGGAGAGAAGTCTATGTATTGTCGAAAATGTGGTGCAAAATTAAGTGATACAGCAAAATTCTGTGATTCTTGTGGTGAAGCAGTCGTTGTTGTTAAACAAAGAAGCGATGCACAAAAATATGCTCAAAGAAATGAAGAACAAAAAGCAAAAAAAGAAAAAGCAGAACGAAAAAAAAGAAAACGTGAAAAGAAATTAGATGATTTAAAAAATCCATATGTTATTCCGGCTATTGGAACTGCTATTTTGGCTTTTGGATTAGGAATTTTTCCTTGGCCTTCCTCTTGGGGTGTTGGAACAAGTTTGTGGATGCGAATTTTAATTTTTGTTATTGCGTTATTATCAGATTACCATTGTACAAAATCGCGTCAAGTCAATCGTTTATATAACATACAATATCGCTATCAAGTAAAACCAAAGGTTGTGACAACAGCAACTGTTCTTGCAGGAGTGACAACGGTTGTTGCATTGTTTGCATTGGTTACAATGTAGTGAATATGAAATATCTAAAATGATACAGAAAATCATTTCTGTAATATGAAACAACAACTGAGTTCGTTAAAAAAAGAAGTGCTTTTCATTGAAAGGGACTTCTTTTTTCTAATAAATAGGAAATATAATTTTATTTTCAAAGCGTAACTTGTCATAAATTATGACGATTTACAATATGGTAAAGATAATGAAATTATCTAAAATGAAGATGGAGGTGTTTATATGGGAATTTTATTTTTTAAACCAATTCCTCGTCCAGCACTTTGGGGACATACATTAGTGAAGGATTATTTTGGATATCAAGATTTTCCTGATGGGATTGGTCAATCATGGTCATTTAGTGCTCAGGAGAAGGACTCTACAGTTTGTTTAACTGAACCTTATCAAGGTATGACTTTAAGAAATTTATGGATTCATCATCAGGAACTTTTTGGAAATCAGGAAGGTGAATTTCCAGTTATTATATCTTTGGTTGGACCTGAGGATGATTTAAGCTTACAGGTTCATCCAGATGCTAAACATGCTCAAAAAGTTGGCTTTTCTTCAGGCAAGAATGAGGCCTGGTATTTCATTGAAGCCAATGATGATGCCAATATCGTTTATGGACATCATGCTAAGGATGAAAAAGAATTAAGAAAATACATTCAGGAAGATCGCTGGGATGAGCTCATCAAACATTTGGATGTGCATCCAGGTGACTTTGTTTATCTGCCAGCAGGCTTGCTGCATGCTTTGAAGAAAGGCAGCATTGTCTATGAAATACAGCAGGCAACTGATATCACATATCGTTTCTATGACTATCATCGTAAGGATGCAGCAGGAAATGAGCGTGAACTCCATCTAGAACAAGCAATTGATTGTCTATCATATGACCCAAAGGAGATGGAAAATCATATTCATCCAGTCGTGAGTGAAACTGCACATATGAAACAGACAGTCTTTATTTCCAATGATTCTTTTACAGTTACAAAACTAGAAATTGATGGTCAAGACACTTATCAAAGTGGTCATTATCAACTTGCAACAATCGTAAAAGGACAAGGAAAGGTAGATAATCAAGAAGTGAAGGTAGGGGATAACTTCCTTATCCCAGTCAACTGTGAAATCAAGGTAGATGGACAGATGACAATAATGATGACAACAAAGTGAGGATAGAGAGATGAAGAAAGATTTTTTATGGGGAGCAGCCCTAAGTAATGTACAGGCAGAAGGTGGATATTTAGAAGATGGAAAGGGATTAAATGTGTATGACACATTGGTAGTGACACCAGAGAAAGGGATTGCACCAATGTTCTGTGATACAGCCGTGGCGACAGATCATTATCATCATTATAAAGAAGATATTGATTTAATGGCAGAGATGGGGTTTAAGGCTTATCGCTTTTCAGTTGTCTGGTCACGAATTCATCCGATGGGAGATGATGAACAGCCAAATGAGAAAGGTTTAGCCTATTATGAAGATATGATTGACTATCTCTTAGAAAAAGGGATAGAGCCAGTTGTTTCATTGGTACACTTTGATATGCCAGATCATTTATTAAGAGAATATAATGGTTTTTTAAATAAGAAGGTTATTGATTTGTATGCTAAACATGTTGAGACAGTCGTGACAAGGATGAAAGGAAAGGTCAAATATTGGTTGACATATAATGAAATCAATTTAGCACCTTATCAATCAGATTTAGTTGCGGGAGTATATCGTCCTGAAGGTATGAGTCAAAGTGAATTGTTTGCACAATTATCAGTGAATACAGCCGTTGCTCATGCACATGCTGTTGAAGTGATTAAAAGAGTTGATCCTCAAGCATGGGTTGGAGGAATGATTGGACATGCTCCATTCTATCCATTAACATGTCAAAGTGATGATATCATCATGGCAGATTTTAAAAACAAAATGCATAACTATTTACCATTTGATATAATGACAAATGGAGAATTACCTGATTATTTTGAAAACTTCATGAAGAATAGAAATATTCATGTTGAATTAAGTGATGATGAAAGAAAAGTTATTAAGGAATCTTCACAAAAAGTAGATTATCTTGCATTTTCTTATTATCGTAGTAATGTTCAAGCTTCGTTTAAAGATATTAAAGACTTAAATGAATTAGAAGATGCAGTTTTGTTTGATACGAGAGGATTAAAGAATCCACATTATGATGCCAATGAATGGGGATGGCAAATTGATGAAGAAGGATTAAGATATTCACTTATTGATTTATATCAAAGATATCATAAACCATTATTTATTGTAGAAAATGGGATAGGGATTGATGAAAAATTAGAGAATGGTAAAGTTTATGATGATGAAAGAATTGTTTATTATCAAAAACATATCAATAGTGTAAAACGTGCGGTTGAACATGATGGTGTTGATTTATTAGGATATTTAGCATGGAGTCCAATTGATTTTTTAAGTAGTCATAAAGAAATTAGAAAGAGATATGGATTTGTTTATGTGAATAGGGACTTTGATGATTTATTGGATTTAAAACGTTATAAAAAGAAATCATTCTATTGGTATCAAAAAGTTATCAAAACAAATGGAGAAGATCTAAAAAATGATATTGAATACTAAAACATTAAAAGTTTTATTAATTGGTGGTACAGGAACAATCTCAATGCCAATTTGTGAGAAATTAGCTATAGATCCTTCTATTGATTTATATGTACTTAATAGAGGACATAAACCATTACCAACAGGGGCTACCCAAATTATTTGTGATTTTAATGATACTGAACAATTACAAGATGTTTTAAAACAGTATAGTTTTGATATTGTATGTAATTTCATTATCTATAAACCACAACAAGCTATTCAACAAATAGAATTATTTAGAGGCAAAATACAACAATACATCTTTATTTCAACCGTTGCTACTTATAATCACGAAACAGCCATATGTATTGATGAAACTCAAGAACAAAACAATATTTACTCACAATATGGACAAGATAAAACCAAATGTGAACAATTATTTTTTAAAGCTTATCAGCAATTTGGTTTTCCCATAACGATTGTCCGTCCTTCACAAACTTATGGATATGATCGCATTCCACTAAGTGTAAAAGGTAAAAGCTGTTGGAGTGTTGTTGAGCGTATTTTAAATGATCAACCAGTTATTGTGCATGGTGATGGTAAGAGTACATGGCATTGTACTCATACATTTGATTTCGCTGATAACTTTATCCAATTGATAAATAATGAAAAAACAATTGGCCAAGCCTATCATAATATTAATCCAAGATTTGTGACATGGGATATGATTTATCATGAGTTATATCGCTTGTTGAATAAACAGCCACATATAGTGCATATTCCTAGTGATTTATTAGCGATGTCACAAAAATATGATCATACTACAGCTTTTTTAGGAGATAAACAATATTCTTGTTGTTATGATATGAGTAAAATAAAAAGAGATATTGATCATTTTGATCATCATATCTCAATTGAAAAAGGTTTAGCAATGTATTTAAAATATATGGATGCACATCCTGAATTAAAAATAAAAGATGATGAATATAATGAATGGTGTAACCATCTCATTGATATTTATCATCAAGTAGAAAAAACAGTCAAAGATAATTTATAAGACCCATCATTCTGGGTCTTTTTGAGTTGAATCACGTTGAATCACTTCAACCGGTAATATAAAACGTCTTTCTTCCATTTGAATTTCTTTATCATTCATTAAGTTTAATAATAAACTTGAAGCTTTTTGCGCTAATCCAACTGTATCTTGGCGAATTGTTGATAAGGAAGGATGACATGAATGAGATATAGAAATATCATCAAAACCAATAACTTTGACATCATGAGGAACATTAATATGATTTTCACTTAATGCGACCATAACTCCATAAGCACGCCAGTCATTTGTTGCAAAGACACCATCAAAAGGAATCTTAGATTTAATCAATTGATTCATAGCTTCTCTGGAACCTTCATAGTTAGCTGAAGAAGGATCAAGTAATATTTGTAATTCTTTATATTCTGTTAATCCATAATCTTTTAAAGCTTGACGATATCCTTCTAAACGTTGTTTGTTCACTGATAATGTTTTATTTCTAGAAACAATTGCAATCTTCTTGCAGCCTTTTTTTATCAATTCTTCAGTCGCTAGATAACCACCACTATAATGATTAGATTCAACATAATAAACATTATTATGATCTTTAGGCTTTCTATCAATACAAACAATGGGAATATTACGTGTAATAACATCCGTAGGAATTTCTTCAATTCCTGAAATACACATAATTCCATCAACCAATTTTGAATCTAAAGATTTAAAATAAGCAATTTCTTTTTGTTCATCTTGCGAAGTATTACATATAAAAACCGAATAATTCTTTTCAAAGAAATACTTTTCAATCTCTAAAACCAAATGTGAAAACCATTCATTATCAATATTAGGAACAATCAATCCAACTGTCTTTGATTTAGACATCCTTAAACTCTTAGCTGCCATATTGGTTGTATAACCATACTTATCAATAATATCTTGTACTTTTTTTCTCGTTTCTTCAGAAAAACGCCCATTATTATTAATGACTCTTGAAACAGTAGCTACTGAAACATTAGCTAATTTGGCAATTTCTTTAATCGAGATGCTTCTTTTTTTATCCATAAAATTCACTCCTATCTTTATTATATAGGTTTTTAGCAATATTTTCAAATCATTTTGTGGAAACGATTACTCATATTGTGTATAATAGTGGTAGAGTCATTTGACTCGATAAAAAATAATCTTTGCGATAACGTTTACTCAATAAAGACAGTAGTCTATATATGCTTGTCTTAACAATGGCACAAGGTGTGCCATTCACTTGTGTGGAAACGATTACCCACATGCTTTACAATAAAGCTATAAGATAACAGAAAGAAGGAAACAAAATGGCAAGCAAATTACCTCATACCTTTATGTGGGGAAGTTCGACAAATGCACAACAATTTGAAGGTGCTTGGAATGAAGATGGAAAAGGGGTATCTATTAGTGATACACGTATTTTAAAAAATGGTTATTCCAACTTTCATATAGCGAGTGATCATTATCATCATTTAGAAGAAGATTTAGATTTGTATCAAGAAATGGGATTTAATATTTATCGTTTTTCTATTGCTTGGACAAGAATTTATCCAACTGGTGAAGAAGAAACACCAAATCAAGCAGGTTTAGCATTTTATGATCGTATGGTGGATGGTTTGATTAAGCGTGGAATCACTCCAGTAGCCACTTTATATGCATATGATTTACCTCAAGCTTTAATGGATAAATATCGCGGATTCTTAGATCGAAAAGTGATTGATTTATATATCAAATATGTCAAGACAATCTTTGAACATTTTAAAGGTAGAATTAAATATTATACACCATTTAATGAACCAAATTTATTTCATCTCGATCAAGAATATATTATGGGTGATCCACATCTCACCGATAAAGAAACCTGGCAAGTTGAACATCATTTAACATTGGCTTATGCACGATGTGTCAATGCCTGTCATAAAATTGATCCAGATGCAAAAATTGGACCTAATTGTGCAACTGGCATGGTTTATCCAGCAACATGTAATCCAAAGGATGTAAGAGCTGCAGTTCATCAAATGTATATGACAAACTGGGCATATTTAGATATTTATTGTCGTGGTAGATATCCAAAATACTTCTTAAATTATTTAAAGAGTATTGACTGTATGCCGGATATGCAACCAGGTGATTTAGAATTAATTGCTTCAGTTCAACCTGACTTGATTTCAACAACTTATTATTCAACAAGTGTTGTTAAAGCCCATGAAGATGATGAAGTTTTAAAAGCAGCACCAGCACCAAAAGAAGTTCAAGAAGCTCTTGTACAATATCGTGCAGGTAACTTAAATCCTTATTGTGATGAAACAGAATGGGGATGGATTATTGATCCAGATGGTTTCTATTATCAATTAATGGAAATATATCATCGATATCAATTACCAATCTTAATTCTAGAAAATGGTATGGGAGCAACCGAAGAATTAGATGAAAATCATAAAGTTTATGATGATTATCGTATTGAATATTTAGCAAGACATATTGCCTGTATGAAAGAAGCCGTTGAAGATGGTGTAGATTTATTAGGCTATTTAACTTGGTCTGCTACTGACTTGCATTCAACAAGAGAAGGATTTGTTAAGCGTTATGGATTTATTTATGTTGACCGTTATGAACATACAATTAAATCTATGAAACGTTATCCAAAAAAATCATTTTATTGGTATAAGAAAGTTATTGCTAGTCATGGAGAGGACTTAGAAAACAATGTTGAATATTAGAAATAAAGGTGAAAACCTTTATTTCTTAAAACTTTGAGTAATCGTTTAACTAGGGGAGGAAAATAAATGGAAAAGTTATTATGCCCATCAATGATGTGTGCAAATTTTGGAAATTTAGAATTAGAAGTGAAAATGTTGGAAGAAGGAGGCGTTGATATTTTTCATCTGGATGTGATGGATGGAAGTTTTGTACCTAACTTTGGAATGGGATTGCAGGATATTGAATATATCGTGAGTCATACTTCAAAGCCATGTGATGTTCATCTTATGGTTAATAAAGCGAGTGATTATATTCAAAAATTTGCTGATATTGGGGTTCAGATTATTTATGTACATCCAGAAAATGATCCTCATATTACACGGACATTACAAATGATTAGAGATGCTCATGTTCATCCTGGTTTAGCCATTAATCCAGGAACATCAATTGAAACCATTCAAGAAGCATTGAATCTTGTCGATTATGTGATGGTGATGAGTGTTAATCCAGGGTTTGCTGGTCAAAAGTATTTAAACTTTGTTGATCATAAATTTAAACAGCTTTGTCAAATGAAAGAACAATATGGTTTTAAAGTTATGATTGATGGAGCTTGTTCACCTGAAAGAATTCAAACATTATCACAAATAGGTGTAGATGGTTTTATTTTAGGAACTTCAGCATTATTTGGAAAAGCAAAAAGTTATCAAGAAATATGTCAAGAGTTAAGACAATTATAGGAGGTTAACAATGATTAATAACGATAAATTTTTATGGGGTGGTTCAATCAGTGCTGCTCAATGTGAAGGGGCTTGGGATGAAGATGGAAAGAGTCCTGTACAAGTTGATTTCGGTGATCCTGGAACAACTTATGATCGAAGATATATTCATTATTTAAATGCCGATGGTTCAAGAGGAAAGATGCGTCAATTTGATCTTCTTCCTAAAGGTGCTAAATATGTTTTATTTGATGATGTGAGATATACGAATCATGTAGGTATTGATTTCTATCATCGTTATAAAGAAGATATTGCAATGCTTGCTGAGATGGGATTTACAACTTTTAATACAACTATTTCATGGGCAAGAATTTTCCCACATGGGGTTGAAGGTGGAGTCAATCAAGCAGGGGTTGAATTTTATCGTAATGTTTTTAAAGAATGTCAAAAATACGGGATGGATCCTGTGATCACTTTATACAAATATGATGAACCAGTTTATTTTGAAGAAACTTATGGTGGTTGGACAAATCGTGAAATGATTCATCAATTTGTTGAATTTGCTAAAGTATGTTTTAAAGAATATAAAGATTATGTCAATAAATGGTTAACTTTTAATGAAATTAATATCTTGCTTCATTTTGAAGGAAAAGGTGGTAAACAAGTTGCTTTTGAATCACTTCATCATCAAATGGTTGCTTCAGCAAAAGCTGTTATTGCAGCTCATGAAATTGATGAAAATATCAGTGTAGGATGTATGATTGCTGGTTATTGTTCATATCCATATACTTGTGATCCAAAAGATGTTCTCGCAAATTATAAGGCTTTCCAAGATAAATTTGGATATTGTGCAGATACAATGGTTCGTGGTTATTATCCTGTATATGCTTCAAGATTATGGAAACAAAATAATGTGACTTTAAATATCACAAAAGATGATGAAGAAGCTTTAAAAGCTGGTAAAGCTGATTTCTTAGCTTATTCATATTATATGTCTAATGTTGTCACAACTCATCAAAATGAAGGTGAATCATTGGATGGAGCTGGAACTTCTGAAAATCTTAAAAATCCTTATTTAAAAGCATCTGATTGGGGATGGCAAATTGATCCTATTGGTTATGAATATTTCTTGCACTTCTTAAATGATCGTTATCAAGTTCCTTTATTTGATGTTGAAAATGGATTAGGAGCTTTTGATAAGGTTGAAGAAGATGGAACAATTCATGATGATTATCGTATTGATTATTTAAGAAGTCATATTCAAAGCTTAATGAAAGCAAGAGAAGAAGGCGTTAATATTTTTGGTTATACAACATGGGCTCCTATTGATTTGGTTTCATTTACAACAGGACAAATGGATAAAAGATATGGATTTATTTATGTTGATATGAATGATCAAGGAGAAGGTGATTTGCATAGGGTGAGAAAAGATTCGTTTTATTGGTATAAAAAAGTCATTGCTTCAGATGGTAAAGATTTAGATTAGGAGGAATAAATAATGAATATTTTATTAGTATGTGCTGCTGGAATGTCAACAAGTTTACTTGTTAATCGTATGAATGAAGCAGCCAAAAAGGAAGGTATTGATGTTCATATTGAAGCTCATCCAGTTAGTTCAGTTGCTTCATTTGGGGATGCGGCAGATGTGATTTTATTAGGGCCACAAGTCCGTTTTGAATTAAAAAATGTTATAAAGATGTATCCAGATAAACCTGTGGAAGTAATCAATATGCAAGATTATGGAATGATGAATGGTCAAAAGGTTCTAGATCGTGCAAAAGCATTGTTAAATAAATAGGAGGCTAGCTTATGAAATTAGATTATCGTATTACAAGATTGATTACTGCTAAAGCAAGTGAAGTAGCCAAATATACACCAATGCAATTAAAGGAATCGATTTTAAAATCTGAAGGTCGTGTTATCATGGGACAAACATATCTTAATAATCCGATTTTAATAAATGGGTGTACAAGTACTGAGTTAATGTTTGCTTTTGGTGGCGATATGGTTATGTTAAATGGTTTTCATTTTGATAATCCTGAAGGGGCTAATGGTATGCAAGGTTTATCATTGAAAGAATTAAAGGCTTTGGTGAGTGAAAAACCAGTAGGAATTTATATGGGATGTCCTAAAGCAGATGATCAGGAATTGGCAATGGATCCTAAAAAGGCTGAAATGAGAAGTATGATGTACTCTAAAGAAAATGTTTTAAAAGCAAAAGAGTTAGGGGCTTCATTCATTGTTTTAGGAGGAAATCCAGGAAGTGGAACGTCAATTAAGGATGTCATTTTGGCAACTAAAGAAGCAAGAGAAATTCTTGGTGAAGATATGCTCATCTTTGCTGGAAAATGGGAAGATGGGATTGTTGAAAAAGTGTTAGGAGATCCATTAGCTGATTATGATGCGAAAGAAGTTATTAAAGAATTAATTGATGTAGGGGCTGATGTGATTGATTTACCAGCTCCTGGTTCAAGACATGGAATTACTGTTGAAATGATTCGTGAACTCACAGAATTTACTCATCGTTATAAACCTGGAACATTGGTTATGTGCTTTCTTGATAGTAATGTGGAAATTGCTGACCAAGATACAATTCGTCAAATTGCTATTTTGATGAAACAAACCGGGGCAGATATTCATGCGATTGGTGATGGTGGTTTTGGTGGTGGAACTTGGCCAGAAAACATTTATCAATTAGCTATTACAATGAAGGGAAAAGCTTATACTTGGGCAAAGATGGCAACCCCAAAAAGATAGATAGGAGAGAGATAAGAATGAAAATAGGAATTGGAAATGATCATGTAGCAGTAGAATATAAAAAAGAAATTACACGTTACATTGAAGAAAAATATGGTTATGAAGTTTTGAATTATGGAACAGATAGTACTGAGCGTTTTAATTATCCAATTGCTGGTGAAGCAGTTGCAAATGCAGTTGTCAGTGGTGAAGTGGATAAAGGAATTGTTATTTGTGGGACTGGTGTAGGAATTTCATTAGCTGCAAATAAAGTCAATGGGATTCGTTGTGTGACTTGTAGTGAACCTTATTCAGCGAAGCTTTCAAGAGAACATAATAATACAAACATGTTAGCTTTTGGTGCTAGAGTTGTTGGTATTGAATTAGCTAAGATGATTGTTGATGCCTGGCTAAGCGGTGAATATGAAGGTGGTAGACATCAAGTCAGAATTGATATGCTTAAAGAAATTGAAGAAAGACAAAAAAATAAGTGAGTTTAAAACAACTCCAAGAATTGAATAAAGCATATCAGATTCACAGTGTACAAGATGAAAGCTTTAAAACTTATGGAAAAATCATTAAAGAAGATGTTCAAGATGCAATCGCTTATGTATTAGCAAATGTCCATCCTCCCAAAATTGGAAATTGTTATGAACCAAGCGTTCAAGTTATTGAAGAATATTCTTCTATTCAAAGATTAAGCCAGAAAGTTTATGGATATATGGATGTTATGGCTGGCGTTGTAGCTGGGCATAATGATGTCTTAAATGGCATTGAATATCATCAGGGCAGCGAAACAATTGTCGCTGTCACTGATTATGTTCTGGTTGTTGGACATTTATGGGATATGTTAGATGATACATATGATTCTTCATTATGTGAAATCTTTTATGTCCCACAAGGAACAATTATAGAATTATGGAGTACAACGTTGCATTACACACCAATATGTGTAAGTGATGAAGGTTTTTTAACAATTTGTTTATTGTTAAGAGGAACTGGTGATAAGCTGTTAAAAAGAGGAGGAATCTTAAAAAAGAAAAACAAATGGTTTATTGCTCATTATGATAATAAAGAAAAAGTTGATTTAGGAGATTATCCTGGATTAATCGGAAAAATGATACAAATAAAATATAAAAAATGAGGTATGACAAATGACAAATAAACAAGACTTTTCTAAAGAAGTGTTGGCTGGTTATTTGGATCATGCAGTCTTAGATCCAAGTTTTACACGCACACAATTAAAAGACAATATTATGATTGGTGTAGACTATGGATGCAAAAGTGTTTGTGTCAATCCTGATGCGATTGAAATTGCTAAGGATTGTATTCAAGGATCACATACGTTACTTTGTGTCGTATGTGATTTTCCTTTTGGATCAAGTCATACACCATCAAAGTTAGCGCAAGCACAAGCGATTATTGATCAAGGGGATATTTTTGAAATTGATATGGTCGCAAATTATGGCAAAATTAAAGGTGGAGAATATGATGATGTCATTGATGAAATTAAGCAAATGAGTCAATTATGTCATCAAAATCATGTTGGATTAAAGGTCATTGTAGAAACTGATGCCTTGACTCAAGAAGAAATCAAACAAGCAGTTCGTTGTTGTATTTTAGGTCAAGCTGATTTTATTAAAACGTCAACAGGTTATTTTAAAGGGGAACATAATGTTGGAGCTTCTTTAGAAGTGATTGATTTGATTATGAAAGAAGCTCAGGGGAAGATTAAAGTCAAAGCATCAGGTTGTGTTCGCAGTAAAGAAAGATTAATTGATTTAATCAATTTAGGTATTGATAGAGCCGGAGTTGGATGTTCTTCAACAAAGAAGATCCTTGATGAAGCCTATGAATAAGAATTTTTTATGGGGAAGTTCAATCAGTGGAGGACAATGCGAGGGAGGCTTTTCTAGTCGTAAAGAAACTGTTGTTGATATTATTCCACAAGGGCGAGAAACGCGTTTTCAATATTTAGATCAACCCGGGATATATTTAAATCGACCTGAAGGTTTTTATCCTTCTCAAGCTGGGGTAGAATTTTATGAAAATTATCAAGAAGATATTGCTTTGTTTGCTAAAATGGGATTAAAAGCATTACGGTTTTCTATTCTTTGGTCACGTATCTTTTTAGATGAAAAGATGGAAGTGAATGAAGAAGGTTTAATGTTTTATGATCATGTGATTGATGAGTTATTGAAATATGGAATAGAACCTATTATTACGACAATCCATTTTGATATGCCTCTATGGGTGGTTGAAAAATATAATGGTTTTTCTAATCGTCAAACTGTTGACTTGTATCAAAAGTATGTTGAAACCATTGTCAATCGTTATCATGATCGCGTTAAATATTGGATTTCATTTTGTGAAATCAATGTGATGAATCATGCTTTATATATGGTTGGTGGAGCAATCTTAAAACCAACAGACAATCGTGAACAGGTTTTACATCTTTGTGCTTATTATAAATTATTAGCCAATGCTATATTGGTTAAAACATGTCATGATATCGATTCAACATTAAAAGTCGGATGTGAAGTTGCCGGGACACCTTGTTATCCATTGACATCTTTACCAATAGATTATGCTTTAATGATTCAAAATGAAAGAAGTAATAATCGTTATACTGATGTTATGGTTAAAGGAAAATTCCCATACTATTTTCTAAAAGAAATGCAGGATTATCAAATTGATATGCGACCTGAAGATTTACAATTTTTAAAAGAAAATACTTTAGATTTTATTGCTGTCTCATATTATAAAAGTTCACTAGCAAGCCATGAAGATGTCCAAACAAATCCTTGTTTAGATAAAACCGCATTTGGCTGGACAATTGATCCTCAAGGTTTTCGAATTATGTTAAACAACATGTATGAACGTTATGAAGTTCCAATCATGGTGGTAGAAAATGGATTAGGAACATATGATACACTTGAAAATGGACAAATTCATGATGATTATCGTATTGAATATTTACAAAAGCATATTGAACAAATGGAATTAGCTATACAAGATGGAGTTGAAATTATTGGTTATTTAACATGGTCTGCAATGGATGTTGTTTCAACAAGTGAAGGTATGATGTCAAAACGATATGGTTTTATTTATGTTGATCGTCAAGATGATGGAACTGGAAGCTTAAAACGAATCCCGAAAGATTCATTTTATTGGTATCAAAAATTAATTCAAGAAAAGGGTGAGTAAAATGATTCATTGGGGAATTATTGGCGCTGGCAATATTGCTCGTAGATTTATAAAGGGCTTGTCTTATAGCCAAAATGGGAAACTTTATGCAGTTGCTTCCCATACTGCCACTAAAAGAGCAGAATTGAAAGCTTTATATCCAGAAATTGTGACGTATGATGATTATGAACAATTATTAGATGACCCACAAGTTGACGCTGTTTATATTGCCATATGGCATAAAGAACATTATGAGTGGGCGAGACGGGCTATCTTAAAACATAAAGCCGTACTGTGTGAAAAACCAGCCACTTTATCATCAATTCAAATGCAAGACTTAGCATCACTTGCAAAAGAAAATCAGACTTTCTTTATGGAAGCAATGAAAACAAGATTTATTCCACTTGTCTTAGAATTAAAAAAACAACTTGATGAAGGGCTTATTGGTGACATATTAAGAATTGAAAACCGTTTTTGTTATGACATAACAAATGCTTCACAAACAAGATATTTATTTGATCAGGAACAAGGTGGGATTCTTAATGATGTAGGTAGCTATAATATTGCAAGTATTCTTGATTATATTGATAGTCCAGTTCAATCAATTGAATCGTCTGTGCAATATATGCAAGGTGTTGATTGTCATGATCAAATTACAATTACCTTTACAAGTGGTCAAGTTGGTTATTTGGAAATAGCTATGGATGAGAATCTTTCACCATTAATGACTATCTATGGTTCAAAAGGAAAAATAACATGTATGCCTTTCTATCGTCCAACACAAGCAACAATAGAATTAAATAATCAAGAAGCTTATCACATTCATAAAGATTATATATTTGATGATTTTTATACTGAAATAGAAGAAGTTCATCAATGTCTTAAAAATCATCAATATGAAAGTCAACGTATGAGTCTTAAAGATTCTATTGATTGTGCAATGCTTATAGAAAAAATAAAACAAACATTTAAGGAGGAAAATCATGAAATTTAATGAAGTTATGCATCTTTCTTTTTATACTGATCAAATGGATAAAATGCGAGATTTCTATGAAAATAAATTAGGTTTAAAAGCTAAAATCATTATGCGATATGCTGCTTATAAAGGAAAAAAAGAAAGAGGAGCATGGGCAGCACGTGCAGAAACGAATCCCGATGATATTGCATATATTTTTATTGAATTAGCTCCGGGTCAATATCTAGAACTTTTTCCTAAAGGTGATGGACAATTAGAACATGAAAAACCGGATACAAGATTAGGATATTCACATTTTGCTTTGATGGTTGATGATATATTTGAAGCAAGAGAAGAATTGGTCAAAGCAGGTGTAGAGATTGATATAGAACCAAATAAAGGACAATCAGAAACATGGCAGATGTGGATTCATGATCCAGATGGGAATAAGTTTGAAATTATGCAATATACAGAAAAATCACTTCAACATAGAGGAAACATTGCTGAAGATGAAGCAAAATATGGTCATTTATAATTTGAGAAAAATATTAAAAAGTCAGGGAAATCCTGACTTTTTATATAAAAATTTATTTATGTTTGTTCATCAATATATTAAAATTGATATTTTATAAACTTTCTTTAATATCTTTATTCATCAATAAACAATTCCAGCAACAGACTAAACTATCAAAGTATTTTGTGAAGAAAGTTTTGTTTTCAATAAATCTTTCTTTATTGGTGCTACAAATATGTTCAATTGGATTGATTTCAATACCAGGATAAACATCACATTTGGCTTTCTTTAAGAAATGACATTGCTTTTCTAAAGAGGTTAAAGAAATAGGAGCTAAATCAAAATATGAAGAATTTTTAAAATATTGTTTATAGGCATCATATTCATATTGCATACCTGCTGGAGCTGTTGTAAAACGATAAAACATTGGTTTTAAAAAGTCAGCTTTTTTAGATAACTCATAAATATTTTGACCACAATGATAAGCAAAGAATGGAGCATATATATCTAAACCAACTTTTAAATCTTGTGAATGGAAATAGTCACAAAGATTTCCTATAAATTCAGTAATAATATGTGCTCTTGTTTGATAAAATAAATCAACTGTTGCATCTTTGAATATATAGCGTCCATATTCATCATATTGACCATCTAATAACTTATCATCATGTTTCATAAATAAATCTTTAAGATAATCTAAATCAATACCATATTTCTTATACTCATTTTCACAACTTTCACAAAAACAACCAAAACCTTCTTCATATCCATTCGCAAAAGATGGATAGCGTATTTTATCTAAGAAGATACCATCAAAATCTAATTTAGAAATGTATTCTTGATATAAATCACAAACATGATTATAATTTCTTAAATCCGTAGGGCATAAAAATGAAAAACTTTCATCCTCAATGACTTGAACATTCTGTCCTTTTTGCCCTGTATAATTTGTTATTGTCTTGCTTTCTTTTATTAAATCTATTTCTGATAATACAGGTAACCAGAAATAACAAGCAATGTTCTTGCTGTGGAAAAAATCTAAAATAGATTGATTCAATGATTGATTTAAATGCCAACCAAATATGACAGCTTTAATTTTTTTCTTTGTTAAAATATTTTCAACTTTATTTTTGATTTGTCTAAAGTCAGTATGAGCATTTTGAAATGATCCGCTGTGAATCTGTAAAATATAGGATGGTTCCATAATTGTCCTCTTTTCTTTGTTGTTTATAAATTTATTATAGGATGTTTAATGATAATTTTAAAGAGAAACAAGAGATTATAAAATATTTATAAGTAAATAATGAAAATATTATTCTTGTTTCAAAATCCAAAATATGCTATGATATCTTTGCAAATGAAGTCACTGCTGAGAACATAGTCCTCAACAGGAAAAAGTCAGGAGATGTGACCTCCTGACTTTTCATTTTGCTTATTATCAGTTATGTCTACTATCAAGCCACTTGCAAAGAAAATATAAGACAATCCCTGCTGCGATAGAGACGATAAATGAAGTCAAAGCTTCAATAAACATAATCCTCACCTCCTTTTAAGGGAGGAACTGATAACGCACTTATTATAACATAGGATAAAAGGGTATGGGTCTCAATTTTGTCTCATTATTGTCTTATGAAAATGTAAAAAAATGAGATATATTCAATGTTTTTATGAGACATATCTGATAATTTGATGAGAATGATAAAAAGTTTTCGATATAAAAAAATCAGGAATTGAAATCCTGATTTTGAGTCTAAACTATGTTTTTTCTAATTTGTCTTTTTTTATCATTAAAATTGTTATAAGAGTATCTAAAACATAGTGAATAGATAAACCATATAACATAATACTGCTAGGTAAATGATGAAGTGATGCATCAATATATAAACTTTCATTACAAATTAATGAAAGGGTTGGATCGATAACACCAGTAATCGCAATGACACGAGAACGTCTTTTTCTTAAATAATAAGCAGCATCTACCATAGTTTGATTTTTCCCTGAGTGACTAACAACAAAAGATAAAACATCCTGGGATTGAAAAGTATCAACATAATGTTGACTTAAAGTATTAAAAGCTTGTGCACGAATACCCAAAGCATTTAATTTTAAACAAGCAGATTGAACTTCAGAATAATTATTATCATTTGCATAAAAATCAATTTGTTTAGCCTGTAACATATAATTAATCGTTCTTACAAATGATGCTTTTTGCATCATATTTTTTGTTTCATGAAAAACCTGTTGATATATTTGTGGTAATATTTCTATCACATCATTAATTGAACTCTCTTGATTAAGACGTGAAGAAATATTTTTTTGATGTAACATATATTCTTGAACATAAGTTAATTGAAAATCATGATATCCTTGAAATCCTAGTTTTTTAACAAAACGAATAATTGTTGGAGAACTTACATAGGTTAGTTGTGCAAGTTCTTTAGCATTATGTTCTAATAGACAATCAGGGTGGTCTTGAATATATTGAACAATGACTTTTTCTTGAGCGGTTAATGGTGTTGTTTCAAATAATGTTTTTATCATTTTATCACTTCCTTAATCCTATTCTATCAAAAATAATATCTTTATGAAATTAAATTTCAATTATAGAAAATAGAGAAAATGAAATCGAATTTCAGTTTCAACTGTAATCTATGAAATCAAATTACAAACTCCTTCATCTTTATATAAACTCTATTCTCTTTTATATAAAATAGAGTTATCAAAGGAGGAATTAGAAATGTTAGTAGTTGCTTATATTGGATTTGGTAATAGTGTGTGTCGTTACCATTTACCATATGTTGAAAGAAGAAAAGACACAATTAAAGTCAAATATATCTATCGTCGAGAAGAAGATAGAGTTGGTGATGAAGAAAGAGAAACATGGTATCCAGATATCACATTCACCACTGATATCAATCAAGTCATGAATGATGAAGAAGTGAATTTAATTGTTGTGAATACCCCTGATCAATTCCATGTCTCTTATACAAAACAAGCTTTAGAACATGGTAAAAATGTATTGTGTGAAAAACCATTTGCTATGACTGCAAAAGAAGCTAAAGAAGTTTTTGATTTAGCAAAAGAAAAAGGTTTAGTAGCAATGGCTAATCAAAATAGACGTTATGATGCTGATATGCGTACTGTTCGTAAAGTCATTGAATCAGGGGTTTTAGGTGATATTGTTGAATTTGAATCTCATTATGATTATTATCGTCCAAGTATTGCATCACGAAAAGGTTTTGGAATCTTATATGGATTAGCTGTTCATCCGATTGATCAAATAATCGGTCAGTTTGGTAAACCAAAGAAAATAGTATATGATTGTCGAAGTATTGATAATCCAGGTGTATCTGATGATTATTATGATATTGATTTTTTCTATGATTCGATGAAAGCAATTGTTAAAACAAGTTATTATGTAAAATTAGATTATCCAAGATTTATTATTCATGGTAAAAAAGGAAGTTTCTTAATGCCTGCTTTAGGACATCAAAGTGCTTTAAAACCAAAACCAGGACCTATTGAAATTAGTTTTGAACCATTACCTGAAGATAAATGGGGAACTTTATCTTATATTGATGATGAAGGAAATGATATTACTAAAAAAGTTCCTACTGAAATAGGAGATTATGGTATTATTTATGATAACTTATATGATGTTATTTTTAATGGTGGAGAAAAGATTGTCAAAGATGAAGAAGTCATTAAGGTACTAGAAATCATTGAAGAAGCAACAAAAGTTGCTAAGGAGGCATAAGATGAAAGTTGGAATTGCTGGAGCTGGGATGATTGTTAATGATTTATTTCGTTTTATTCATGAAGTCGAAAATATTGAATTAGAAGCAATTGCATCAACCCCACGTTCTTTAGATAAAGTGAAAAAAATGGCTGAAGAACAAGGAATTAAGAAGTATTATAGTTGTTATGATGAATTGTTAGAAGATGATGAAGTAGAAGTGATGTATATTGCTTCACCTAATCATTTACATTATGAAATGTGTAAAAAAGCTTTAGAAAAAGGAAAGCATGTGATTTGTGAAAAACCATTTACATCACATGTTGCAGAATTAAAAGAATTAGCTAAACTAGCAAAAGAAAAACAACTTATTTTATTAGAAGCTATTTCTACACAATATTTACCTAATGTCCTTAAAATAAAAGAATTATTAAATGAAATTGGACAAGTTAAAATTGTATCAGCAAACTATTCACAATATTCATCACGTTATAATGCTTTTAAAGAAGGAAATATCTTACCTGCTTTTGATTATACAAAATCAGGTGGAGCATTAATGGATTTAAATATTTATAATATTCATTTATTAGTCGCTTTATTTGGAGCTCCAAAAACTGTTCAATATCAAGCAAATATTGAAAAGAACATTGATACATCAGGAATAATAACTTTAGATTATGGAACGTTTAAAGCGGTTTTAATTGGAGCTAAAGATTGTAAAGCACCAATTATGACAAGTATACAAGGTGATCAAGGATGTATTGTTTTAGATACACCAGCTAATAATGCTTCACGTTTTAAAGTTTTAAAAAATGATCAAAGTGAAATGGAATACAATGAACAAAATGGGAAGCATCGTATGTATTTTGAATTTGTAGAATTTGTTAAAATTATTGAACAAAAAGATTATCAAAGAGCTGAAGAAATGATGGAAAAGAGTTTGATTGCTATGGAAATAGCAACAAAGGCAAGACAATCAGCGGGTGTTGTTTTTGCTGCTGATAAAAATATAAAAGAAGGAGAGGAAGAATAATGGGATTTCCTAATAATTTTTTATGGGGTGGTTCAATCAGTGCTGCTCAAATTGAAGGAGCATGGAATGAAGGAGGAAAATCACCGGTTGCAGTAGATTATTGTACAGCAGGTAGTACAACAGGGATGAGAGAAATTTGGTATTTAGATAAAAATGGTCAAAGAGCTCATCAACGTTGGGAAGCAGTTGGCGTATTACCACAAGGAGCTAAATATCAATTGTTTGATGATTTGCATTATACAAATCATGTTGCAAGTGATTTTTATCATCATTATAAAGAAGATATAGCTTTAATGGCTGAAATGGGGTATACAACATTTAATACATCTATATCATGGGCAAGAATTTATCCTTATGGTATAAAAGGTGGTATTAATCAAGAAGGTGTTGATTTTTATCGAAATGTATTTGAAGAATGTCGTAAATATGGAATGGATCCTGTCATTACTTTATATAAATATGATGAGCCTGTTTCTTTAAATGAACAATATGGTGGATGGACAAATCGTAAAATGATAGATGAGTTTGTTGAATTTGCGAGAGTATGTTTTAGTGAGTATAAAGATTTGGTAAATAAATGGATGACATTTAATGAAATTAATATCATTATGCCAGGTGATGATACACCAAAAGATATTGCTCAAAGAAATCTTATTTATTTACATCATCAATTAGTTGCTGCAGCTAAAGCAACAATTGTTGCACATGAAATGGATGCGAATTTGAAAGTTGGTGCAATGATTTGTGGAAATATGGCATATCCTTTAACACCGGATCCTAAGGATGCATTTGCAAGATATAAAAAGTTCCAAGATTTCTTCTGTTATAGTGCTGATACTCAAGTAAGAGGAGAATATCCATCTTTTGCTCAAAGAGTATGGAAAGAATGGGATATTGATTTAAATATAAGTGTTGAAGATAAAGCTATTTTAAAAGCTGGAAAAGCAGATTTTTTAGGCTTCTCATATTATGCTTCAGGTGTTGTGACAACACATACAACAGATGAAAATGATATAACAGGAGGAAATGTATTAGGAACAGTTAAGAATCCATATCTTGAAGCTAATGCTTGGGGATGGCAAATTGATCCATTAGGTTTTAAACATTTCTTGCATATCATTAATGATCGATATCAAGTTCCATTATTTGATGTTGAAAATGGTATAGGTCTTATTGAAAAAGAAGATGAAGATGGTATTTGTCATGATCCAGCTAGAATTGATTATCATCGTCGTCATATTCAAGCTATGAAAGAAGCTGTTGAAGAAGGTGTTAACTTATTTGGTTATACAACTTGGGGATGTATTGATCTGGTTTCTGCTGGGACAGGACAAATGGATAAAAAATATGGATTTATTTATGTAGATATGGATGATCAAGGGCATGGAGATTTACATCGTTCAAGAAAAGATTCATTCTATTGGTATAAGAAAGTTATCGCTTCTAATGGAGAAGATTTAGATTAAGGAAAAACCAGAATTTCTTCTGGTTTTTTAATTTGCTTCAACAGAAACACCACCACTTGCATATCCAACAATATTGTTAGTTAAACTTACTCCAGATGCAGTTGCTGTTAAAACAAGCATTAATCGTGTTTGTGCATTGAATGGAATATTTAAATTTGTTAATAAACCTTTTGCTATTGTGCCAGTTAAGAGTGTACCAGTTAAAGTTGGAGTCAATGTGACTTCTGTTCCTGGAATAGCTGTCATAATATTATTAGATGCTGCAGATTCATATAATTGAGCTTTGATTGTGAGATTAGTACCAACAAGAGATAAAGGTGTTGTTGTTGAGAAGAAAACATCAATAGCCGTAATTGTACCAGCACGAGGCATGATGAAAGCAAAATTTGATGGAGCTCCACAAGGATTTGTTAAATCAATAATATTTCCAGAAATAAATAAACCAGAAGCTGAATTTCCAAATCCAACAAAAGCTGCACTACCTGCTACCCCGCCAGTTGTTGTTGTTAAAATGACAGGTGTTCCAGATGCAAATGGAATGATTGTAGAACTACCATTACCAGCTGGACCAGTAGGACCAGTCGCACCAGTGGCTCCGGTTGCACCTGTGATGCCAATACCAGTCGCTCCGGTAGCTCCAGTGGCTCCGGTTGCTCCAGTTGGACCGGTATTTCCAGTGGCTCCAGTAGGGCCAGGAATACCATTAGCTCCGGTTGGACCGGTTGGACCAGTTGCGCCAGTCATACCAGTTATACCTGTATTTCCTTGGATTCCTTGTGGACCCATTGGTCCCATCATTCCTGGTTGTCCAGGAATACCTTGAATCCCTTGAGGACCAGTTGGACCAGTCGGACCAGTTACCAAACTTCCACAATTAACAGTAACTGGAGGACAACAACGACATTTTGGACACCAAGTGCATTGACATGACGTACGAGAAGTACAATTATTTTGTGGTTGACATTGCACTGTATTCATATTTTGACCATGATTGTAATATGAGTTATTCATAGTTTCACCTCCTTTATCATAATATATGTGAATAGAAAAAATGAGACTATGGGATTAACCCTTATCTTGTGAATAAAACATTATTTTTAGGAACGCTCTAATTTTAAAATTGTCAAAGTGAGTTGTCCTTCAGTGTGCGTTGTATTAGAACTGAATGTTAATGTGAATGTGGTTGTTGTTGGAACTTCAATAATAATAGATTGACTACCCCATGCAGATGAACGAGCTGTATTGATATTGGCATAAATACCAAACTCAATATGCGATGCTCCATTGTATGATGGTGTAATTTGTATATAACCTGGATTAGTTAATAAGGCACTAACAGAGTATTGAATTTGATAAAAGCCTGGTTGTAATTGAATAGTTGTTGTATTTAATGGGGTAATATTTCCGGTTATATCAGCAACATCTTGATAAAGATTCATAGGTGCATTATTTGTGAAAATTGTTGCGTAATTAGCAAAACTTGCAAATGATTGATTAGCTAGACCACCACTAGGACCAGTTGGACCTGTAGGACCTGTTATACCAGAAAGACAATTAATATTGATAGGACGACAACATTGACAAAGATGCTCTTGCTCCATAATTTCACCTCCTTTGTTTCTAAAAAAGAACTATAATCAATAGGTTATAGTTCTTTAGAAAGTTATCGAGTAATAATTTCAGCTTTACAAGTAGAAATAAAAGTTGGATTACTGTTATTACCATTAGCTAAAACAACAATACCATACTCATCTCTTAAAACAGTTCCTTGTCCAACTGTCTGTCCACCAGCATTAATACTAACATTTGTTGTTCCAACAGGAAGATAACTACGGATTGCAGCTTCACAATTGGCTTCACAAGTATCAGGTGTAGGAGTAGGTGCAGGTAAATAGACAATGCCATTGTTATAGGCTGCACTTGTTATTCTTATTGAAGCAATGTGACAAATAGAAATAGCTTCTTGAGGAACACCTTGAGTATTTGTTAATTGCAATAAACCAGCTTCTGGATTTGAATCAGGTCCAGGTAATAAAGAATCTAAACGTCCACTTGCATTATTTCCACTTTCCATTGCAATAACTACACTATCATTTGGATAAAGTTGAATTAACTGTTGTAAAACATTACGCATTTGTTGCACACAAGCACAACTAGTACTAATACTTGTAGGACCTGTTGCGCCAGTTGCCCCAGTCGCTCCGGTAGGGCCAGTAGGTCCAGTCGCACCCGTTGCTCCAGTAGGACCAGTTGCACCAGTAATACTGATACCAGTCGCTCCAGTAGGACCGGTAGCTCCCGTCGCACCCGTTGCCCCTGTAATGCTAATGCCAGTCGCCCCGGTTGCCCCGGTAGGTCCAGTGGCTCCGGTTGGACCAGTAGGACCAATGACTCCCGTTGCCCCAGTAATACTAATACCTGTTGGACCAGTTGCCCCAGTAGGGCCAGTCGCACCCGTGGCTCCAGTAGGACCTGTTGCACCGGTGATGCCAATACCTGTCGCACCTGTTACTCCAGTAGGTCCAGTGGCTCCGGTTGGACCAGTAGGACCAATGACTCCCGTTGCTCCTGTAATACTAATACCTGTTGGACCAGTTGCACCAGTAGGACCAGTAGCTCCGGTTGGACCAGTGATACCATTAGCACCTGTCGTACCCGTGGCTCCAGTAGGACCTGTTACCCCAGTTGCTCCAGTGGGACCAGTAGGGCCGGTCTCACAATTAATTGTTATTGGTTGACAGCATTGAGAATCTGAACAATAATCACATGGATTATTACATAAATTTTGATAATTACATACATTGTGATTAAAATCATCGAACATATTATCAAACGTGTTATTCATAGATTCACCTCCTTTTGTTGATATAATTCAAATTATGCTTATATGAAAAAAAGGCTTATAGAAATAGCCTTATTTTTCATTGATTTTTTCAAAATAATGTTTGTTGTGTAAATAAGATGGATCATTTGGCTTACATTGACCAGCCATATCATTATAAAATTTAGCAGTTTTATAATCTTTGATGGCATCATAACATAAACATAATTGCATATAGGGAATATAATCATAACAATCAGGAGAAATAAAGGCACCTGATTCATCATTTCTTTGACATGATAAAGCAGTAGCATACCAGAAAATAGCCTGTTCATAACATTTTAATTCATAAAAATATTGACCTAAATCACAGCATACTTCAGCACGAGGAACATCATAGCAAAGACTATTTAATAACCAGCTAACAGCTTGCTGCATATCATTTTTTTGATAATAACAATAACCTAAAAATTGACAGGCAGAAATATTATTTTCTCGCCAACCCTGATGAGTATTTAAAAATCTTTTAAATTCACTAATGGCTTCATCATAATATTCATGATAATAGAGTTCTCTAGCATAATAGAACATTTCTCTTGGAGAAAAAATAACACCATCTTTTAATTTGTTTTTAAAAATCATTAAATTACGATGAGGATTTGCAGCTTTTAACTTTTTGTGGGTAATGGCAATATCACTATAAATCACTTTTCCTCTAGGACTAATAACTTCATGAACAAATCCTTCCCAATAAAATTGATCTTTTCTTTTCAACAATCTTTCACGATAATAAGTAAAAATTGGTTTCCCATTATTGTCAAAATGAGTATTATAACGCATCATAACAACAGAAGTATCTAAAGAAAGAGTTTCTTTAAGTTTCATAAACTCTTTTTGATCTTCTTCTAAAATCACATCATCAGCATCTAACCACATACAATAATCTTTAGTAGCTTTGGAAAAAGAATAATTTCTAGCTTTAGAAAAATCATCACACCATTCAAAATCATAAATCTTGTTTGTATAAGAAGAAGCTATTTCTTTAGTAGAATCAGTAGAACCTGTATCAACAATAATAATTTCATCAGCAATACCTTGCACAGATTTTAATGCTCTCCCTAAAACATCTTCTTCATTTTTAACAATCATACATACACTTATAGTTATCATATATTTCACCAATATAATATATGTATGAATATAAAAAAAGTGATTGTTGTAACAACCACTTAATCTGTGTATCATGTTAATTCAATGACTTCATCACATTGATGAACAATTGATAAATCATGTGTCGCCACAATCACAATTTTCCCTTCCTCAGCAAATTCTTTTAATGCTTCAAGCACTAATTTTTTATTCTTTTCATCAAGGTTTCCTGTTGGCTCATCAGCTAAAATGACATCAGCAGGCTTTAAATACAATCTTGCTAGAGCAACTCTTTGTTGTTGGCCACCTGAAAGACAATAAACCTTTTCTTTTTCATAACCTTCTAAGCCAACTTTCTTAAGACTATCTTTGATAAGCTGTTCTTTATGTGAAGAACGAACATGTTTTAAAGCAATTTTTAGATTATTTAAAACAGTATCAGTTTCAATTAATGCATAGTTTTGAAATAAATAATTAATTTTATTTCTTAAATACCATAAGGTCTTTTTATGATGAGAATTAATATTTACATGATCATAACAAATACTACCATGAGTTGGATCGTCTAATAAACCAATCATATTTAATAACGTTGACTTACCACTTCCACTTTCGCCAATAATGGCATAAATCTTACCGGCTTTAAAAGTATAATGAAAATCTTTAAAAACTATTTTTTGTGAATAAACCTTATCTAAATTCTTTATACATATTTCGTTCATGAGTTATTCCTCCCAAAGTAGAGTAGATATTTTTCGATGATATAGATATCCATAAATCAAAAGATGAATAATCATATCAATGAATAGTAGTATGAATAAGAAAGTCAATGGTTGATATTGTTGAATAATAAAATATAAGAAACTCAGTGCATAAACGGATATACTTTCAACAAAGATAGGATAGGTTAATTCAATAAAAGAGTATCCATGCATTTTCTTAATTGCAAAATCTTTACGATAGATATTGTAGTATAAATAAAAATATTCAAAAACTAAACCACCTAAGAAAATAAAGAAACACATTGCTATTTCTAAATCATTTTTAATAAGTGAAGGTAAAAGCATTGTTTCTTGTTTAAGTGTATCTTCTAAACTTTTCATTAATAATGTATTTTCAAAAGGAGTGTTTTTTAATAAATCGTTTATTTTATTTTCACTAAGAGGAATATAAAGACCTCCATAAGGTTTGCGATTACTTTGTTTGGAATCAATAAAAATACAAGTGGGTTGATGAATAGTTTCTTGATTATACTGTCCATCCAAATATTTAATATATTTTTGATTTGATGCAATGGCAATTTTCTCAATTGAATCATTTGGGCTTATTAAGAAATCTTCTTCGTGAATAGTATTATATATATCTTCTGGTACAAAGAGATATTTCTTTTGATTATCTATTTGCATAGTTATTTGATGACCTAATGGATCTATAAGTGGACACAATGAAAGATAGTTAGCGTTTGTTCTTATGAGTGTTCCCGAAGTATAGTATAGAGGTTCTTTCGTATAATATATGGCTTTATTCTTTTCAAGAAGATCATAAGCATCCTGATATATTTTAGTAACTTTATTTGTTTTTCCATCATATGATTCAAGATATTGAGAATCCTGGTACTCAAATTTCATACTATAGATATGTTGATAATTTTCTATGCCATTAAATTGTTCTTTCATATATCGATGAGTATTTATATTATTTTCAATTGCAAGACAATGACTTGTTAGAGGAGGTAGTAATATAATAAGACTTAACAATTTAATAAAGAAGTGACCTCGTAAAAGAATTTTATTTATATTTTTCTTTTTTAATAAAATTGCACTATGTTGACATTTTTGAATAAAAATATAAATAAAGAAAATACTAAAAATGCCTAACCATTGAATACCTAGATATTTTAAACAATCAATAATAAAAGGTATTGTTCTTACATTAATCTGTTGAATTCTTATTAAAAATAAAATAACTAAAGATAAAATAGAAATTCCTATTCCTTGAACAAATGTTATTCCATATAATTCAAAATACATTTCTAAAGTAGAATAACCATGAAGATAATAAACGGTATTTTTATAACTATTCTTGGAAATCCAAATAGCTAAAAACGTGGCAAATAAAATAAATGAAAATAAGATTAAAATTTTCATTTCTGGATTCAAAAAATAAGATGCATGTGGTTCTTTTTCAAAATCATTAAATTGTTCAATATATGATGAATATTTTTGGTTAAGTGAATCAATGAAATGAGATAAATCTTTTTTGGTAGAAGCATAAAAATCATAAGTACCAATGCAATATCTATTATTAATTAAATATGAAAATGGTTTAATATCTACTAAAATATCATGATTTAAAATAAAAAGTTCTGATTGATTTTTTTGATAATTAGAATAAAAATTTTTCGTATTTAATGAAGAAAAATCTATTTTATCTTTAATCGCAAGATTTGTGATTGTAGATAAATCCTCGTGAGTATAAATATGATTAATATAGCAATTATTTTTAATATCTATACTTTGTTTAACTATTGTTATATGATCTTCATCAGCTAATTGTTTTAAATCGTAAATAAACTGTTGATTATGTTTATAGATATTTGATGTAAAAGTAATAGATTGCAATGGTTTATCTGCCATGATTTCAAAATTTTCAATGACATCTTGAATATCCTGTTCTTTATAAATATCTATAAATGAATAAAACATTAAAATACTACTTAAGATAATGAAGAAAAAGAATATTTTTTTCATATGCTTATTTTGGTATATGATATGTATTTATTTTTGAATTTATATACCTTTTCCTTTCCATTTAATAACCCTGATCTCTAATTTCCCAGTTATTTCCCTTTTTAACAAGTATCCAATTATAATTATTATATGTAGTATGAGAAGTTAAAGGACTCTCGCTTGAAAGACTACCTGTTTTAAAATTAGAAAAAATAACGATAACATTTTCAACTTTATATTCTTTAGCCCATTCCGTTTGCTGTTTTATAGCAGCATCCTCATCATACCAAAGATCAGTCAAGGTACAATTATTAAAATCTGTAGATTCAAATTGTTTAACAATAACATCTATAGCGTTTTTAATTTCTTCTTTTGTATACACATTTGACTTTCCAATTTGTTTGTTAACATTGCCTACATTAGGTTTTGAATGACATGCAATCAAACAAAAAGACATAACAATAATTAATAAAAGTCTACAAAATACATTTCCTAAAAATTTATTTTCATTAAAGTATGACATATAAACCACTTAACCTTTCTCAGTTATTTTTAGTACTGCTTACTTTTTCACAATAATTACTTGTGTGTTGAACATTAGTAATATTGTAATATCCTGCAGTTGTTTTTCTTCTTTATTTATTTCGTGATCTTCACAAACTGTAAAAAATTGATTTAAGATCATATTATCTTTGTTTGTATTTTTATCGTTTTCTAAACAATATAAATTTTTAAAATACACTTTCCAATTGTCTTTGCTAAGTGTTTCAAGTTGAGCAATTGAAGAAATTGATGACAGAATATCAGCTTCATAATTCACAGTGTCTATGAAAGCTAGATTGTAGTTTTGAAATTACCAAAACAATGGATTATTTGTACCTTGAATTATTAAAACCTCTCTCTCAGTAAGATGAATAATTTCAGATAACTCTTATTTTTCTTATTTTGAATAGAATCTGTAGCAAAAATACTGGTTGGATATAAAACTATCATAATTATTATTGCTAAAAAATACGCATTAATTTTATACTTATAGTTTTTTCGCCTTAATCTTCAATATTTTTATAACCTCCTTCACTCCTTTTGTATAGCGCTTACATCTTATCTTTATTGTATCATTCATATTACACGTGTCAACAATTACTTTTTTGCTCTATGTATTGAAGTTAATATTATATTTGATTTAATGAGTTTGGGAGGTAAGTATGTCTAGACCATCAAATAATTTTTTTAAATTAGAAATGTTATTGTTAAAAATTATAAAACAACAAGATTGTTATGGTTATCAAATCACTCAATTACTTGCTAAACTTTCAAATGATAAAATACAAATTAAAGAAGGAACTTTGTATCCAATCTTATATAGATTAGTAGATGAAGGATATATAAGTGATCAAAAAGTTTTGGTTGGTAAGAGATTAACACGTGTGTATTATCATATTGAGTCTAAAGGGGAAGAATATCTTGAAACTATTTATAATATCAACAATATTATGTTGTGGGAGGGAAATTTAAATGGATAAAGTCATTAAGAAATATCTAAGAAATTGTAAACATTTTTTGTTAGCATTGGTGTAATTTTGATTAATGCATTATCTTTAATTTGTTACTTGGAATACAAAACAATTGAAGAAGCTAAAGAACAAAATATTATAACTAAAGAAATTACAATAGAACAAAATTAAGGAGAACAGTTATTATTTTCTAAATACTAACTACATATTTGCTTATGAAACAAAATCAATAGAAAATACTTTTATAGAAGAAGTTTTTGAAGATGAATCATATATTGAAATAACCGTTGAATAAGATTGTCTAATTACTAGAGCCACTACAACGAGCAAAAGTAAGACTAGTGCTTTTAAAGATTCAAATGGCAAAGCAATATACATTTTTAGGTATCTGCACTAATACTGTTGATAGAACTTTAAAATTAACTTGTAGTTCATCTGGTAAATTGTCTTAATAAAATATTCAAATAGTATTCTTAATTATAATTTTGGTATAAGTTAAAAATGAAGATTATATCTCATATATTAAAGAGTTAATCTCTTATATGGAGTGGTTGATGAGATCATGTCAATGCATAAAAGATGATAAAAAACACTGTATTTAAGTCATTTTAAAAGTATATCTTTGTATAAATTTATATACTAAGACATACTTTTTTATCATTTTTGGTGTTATTTTGGTGGGAATTTTTATAACTTTACTTTTAAGAAAGTTTCCCTGAAGCAGTACATGCTAATTTGACTGCTCGATTTATTGTTTTTAGAACATTTCAATCTTGATGATATTGTTTGGCAGTAACACTAGCTAATGCAGTTGTACCACTTTTTGAAGATTTTGCATTATTTTATTCAATCGTTACTTCAATATAACTTCCATCATGAAATTGTTCTTCTATATAAGTATACAAATTGATATTATCTAACACATTTACATTTGAAATAGACATCATTGCAGTTATACTCATTAATAATACAATAATTTTTTAAAAAAATCTTTTCTCTTTTTATTCTATGATTTCAATTGATTCTTCAAAATAACTATTATTACTATCTTTGACTTCCTCATATGTCTTTTGATATATATAAGCTCTAAATGAAAAGAATAATGTACATATAATCAAAAATAATATAAAAATGGTTCTTAATGTTCTAACAAACTTTGCTTTCTTAATTAATTCATAAATATCTTCTTGATTATAATAATTCATAATGACTTCTTGTGGTGAACCCAATCTTTCAACGATTTCATCATAGTTTAATTCATGACTTCCATCATCGATATTATCTTTTAACTTATTAAGATATTTTCTTTCTTTTTTTCCACAATATGCAAATAAATATTGGCATTCTTTAAAGTAACGTTTTATATCTTTATTCATATTCTCCCTCCATTAAATCACTAATTACATTAACCATGTCTTTATATTCACTATAAATTTTATCAAGGTATTCTTTTCCAGAGGGTTCCAAATGATAATAAACTCTTGTCATTTTTTTACCAACCAACTTTTTTTTGCTTGTTATAAATCCAATTTCCTCAAATTTGTAAAGAATAGGATACATGGTCCCTTCTTTAACATTAATTTTTCCATGCGTTCTTTCTTTTAGGGTATGTGTAATCTCATAACCGTAACAATCTTTTTCATCTAGAATTTTTAAATACAACATCTCTAACCGAAAGAAATTATTTTTTTTAGACATGATGACACCTCTTTTGTAAAATTCTAACAAATATCACTTTCTAATTCAATATGGATATTTAGTTTCTCTATATATTAATTTTTTTGACACTCAAAATTTACCTTGATTCGTTACATGTATCAGGAATGTGATAATAACTTAAGAAGAAGCATAAAATTACACCTAATTGATCATAAAAACACAATAGAATTTTCATCATATACCTCATGACCAATAAAGTAATAGTTATATAAATTAACTAAATAATGATTTTTTATCTTATTTTAATGAGAAATACCAAGATATTGAAATATATTTTTTACTTAAAAATACTGTTGATTCATTCTATAATCAACAGTAAAAATTTATTTTATAATAATCTCTTTTTCATTTTTATGTATTGATTTAATGCATAGTTTCATCCATATGATTTTCAATATAATGTTCGAAAAACAAATAAATAAAGATAAATAGAATCCAAAAGATGTCATATCCAGAGAAAATGTTAGACTAATATATCCTGTTATAGTTAAATAGTGCCAAGTAAAGAATTTATATATCTCTAGTAAGAAAACACAGATAGATGCAATCAAAGATATTATATGAAATTTCTTCGATAAAGAAAATACAGAAAACCATGTACCAATATAAAAGAAAAACAACCAAACAATAAATATATGGAGATCCACACCTCTTAAAGTTATTAAATCTCCATCACTAAACCAAGTAAGAAAAAAAGATAAAAATAGTAGAATTTCTACGATAATCAATAATACTTTAAATCGTATTTTCATCATGCAAACCTCCTTCTATGTAATCGCTTAATTATTTATATCTAAATGTTATCATCGTTAAATATATATGTCAACAATATATATTTAATCTATATATTAAAAAATTAAGAATAATTTTAATTACTTAGATTTTCTATGCTTAAGCTATTTATTATATAGTGATAAGCGATTCATGAAGAATTGATACTTGTAAGATGTAAATAAGATATAGGTTATTTAATTATTTGTATAATAAAGGTTTCATAGCTGAAACCAATGTCGTCAATTTAATGACATTACAATGGAGAGAATATTTGATTAAATTCAAAATTCCCTCTTTTTTCTTTTTTAACCAAAAAATGATACTTATCATTTTTAATGCTTTTTTGATTTTTTAAGTTATAATTTTCTTAGAAAGAGATGTCTATACTACTTTAACTGGCCTTTCTTAAAAAGTCTTTTTTAGTTTTTTGATAACTGGATTTCGTCTGTCATCAACTCTATATTTGAGTGTTGTTGGTTTCTTGATATAGACATCCCACCTTTCATATTTAACAATTTTGCAGGATTAACTTTTAATAACTGTATTAGATTATTTATATTTGTCTGATATTTATACTTTTCAGTATGATTGATGATATTACCAATTCATGGATCGATATTGAAAATTTTACCATTATCAATGCTTTTGAAGATGGTATCAAATTAGGTTGAGAGTTAGGTAAACTTATAAAATAAAAAAATTGGTGGATTTTCGGTGGATATATATTTTGATATAATAAAAACTCCTATTTCTAGGAGTTAATAACTTATATGGGGCGGTTGATGAGAATCGAACTCACGAATGCCGGAGCCACAATCCGGTGCGTTAACCACTTCGCCACAACCGCCATATTGACCCAACTCAATTAGGCAAGATAGATTATATAAGATTTGATAACTTTTGTAAAGAGTTTTTTTGAAATTTGTTGAAAATTTTATAATCTTCATTTGAAGAAGTTTATTGACAATAAAATGAAATATGTTATATTGATATTAGATATATCGAATATCAATATAATGAGGTGATTTTATGGCAAGAAAGGAATTTGAAACTCTAACACCACAAATGTTTTATATTCTTCTATCATTATATCAGCCAAGGCATGGTTATGAAATTATGCAGGAGGTTGCAACTATAACAAATAATGAAATTCAAATAGGTGCTGGAACACTTTATACCTTGCTGCCACGTTTTGAAAAAGAAGGATATATTGAGTTAGAAGATATTTCTAAACAAAAGAAAACATATGTTATTACTAAAAAAGGGAAAGAAAAACTTTTATTGGAAAAAGAAAGAATGCTCCAACAAATTCGTTTATTGGAGGATGTGAGTCATGAAATATAAATATACTTTGGCAGGTGAAAATGTTGTATTAGAAGATTAATTTATAGAGTATTTAGATATGATGTCAAAGCGAGGTTGGAAGTTAAAGTCGATTGGATATTTCTTATTTAAGTTTGAAAAGTGTTTTCAGCCTTGTAAATATCAAATGGATTATAATGAATTAAATGAAGAATATTTATCTGTTTTAAAAGAAGCAGGATATGAGTATGTTGGAGCACATGGTATTGGCGGGAATGTTTTTGTGAGTGAAAATATCAATGCATTAGATTTGCATACAGATGAAAATCTTCATCGTAAGGTTATTTTAGAAAAATATAGTCAGTCAGATATTGTTATGAATTTGATTTTTGGATTGTATTTTGCATTAAAATTTTATGGTATGAGTGGAAATATTGATGAATTGATTAAAGGGGCATATTTATGTTTAAGTTTAGGATTTGTTATTGAGGCTATAGCTATATCTTTTATGCGTATTTATATGAATCATAAATCAAAGTTTCTTTTGAAATCATATCAAATAATGACTATAATGACACGGTTTATAAAACCTATTTTTGTGATGGTTTTATTGTATGCTTCGTTTTATGTATGGCGTTTATCGTTTCAGATTATTATGTTTTTAAGTTTGTTTTTTATGATTTCAATAGGGTATTATTATTTTTCAAATAAATTATTAAAGAGGACTTTATTAAGTCAAATAAAGGATATTATTTTATTGAGTTTATTCATTTATGTTGTGATTTTTTTAGTTGTTTTATAAAAGATATGAGGAGGAGTGAAGTATGAAGTATAAATATAAGTTTGTTTCTAATTATTATGTTTATGAAGATGATTTGTTAGAAGAATTTAGGCAGATGTCATTAAAAGGCTATAGTTTAAAAGAAGTGGGTTATTTCTTTTATAAGTTTGAAAGAGATGATCATATTTATAAATATCAATTTGATTATCAAACACCTAGTGAAGAATATTTAGAGACAATCAAAGCGTTAGGATATGAATATTTAGGAAAGACAAGAAATTTGCATATTTATCGTCATAGAGATGAGAATGCTGTTGATTTGCATACTGATGAGCGAACTCATCGTTTATTATTACTTGATCATTATGGAATACCTTTACAAGTGAGTGTTTTTACATTGTTTGTTATTGGAATGTTTACAGTTAATATGAATCGTTCACTTGTACAATGGAATATTCATGATTTTTATGTTCACTATCAAACTTATTTTTTGATCATTATGGCTTTTCTTTTTTCAGTAACTTGTTTATGTGTAGGAGGAAGTTCTGTTCTTTTAGATAAGATTCAAGAAACTCATCAAAGTCAATATATAAAAATTCGTCAAATATGTTGTATTTTAGAAAGAATATTCTTCTCTCTAACAATTGGACTTGGATTTATTTTACCATTCTTTAATTTAAGAGGAATGTATTTTGTATTTGCTATGGCTTTTCTTGTTGGGGTAGTGCTTATTTACAAAGTGATGCATTCACACTTTAAAAAGCCTTATCAATTAGGTATTCTTTTATATGTAGCCTGTATTTTTCTTACTCAAGGGTTAAAAGACTTACAACAGGATGCTCTTTTACCGGTTCAGGAATATTATTCATATGGAGAATATCAAGAAATTTCAAAAGAAACTAATCCTTTTATGATTTATTATACAATTAATGATTTAGATCATTCTTATTTTGAAGAAAAATATCTTTGTAAAAACGATCACGTTAAGGAAAGATTAATGCAATATTTGATTATTGAATCAGAACAACTTGATAGAACCCAAGAACAATTCGATCGACCCCAATCACAACCAGTTGAATTTTCTTTCCCGACACGACTTTCTTATCAACAAGCATTACAAAAATTTAAACAAGCCAAAGTTGGAAATGTGACTTATTATCGTTTGAATCATATTGTTATTGCATATTTAGATAAGACTGTTGTAAGATATGCTATAGAGGATGAAGAAGATATTATGAAATTCATTCAATTTACTTTTAATGAAGGAGAAAAATAATGGAAAGAATTACAAGCTTTAGTGTTGATCATACACAATTGAAAAAAGGAGTTTATATTTCAAGAGTAGATGGTGAATTAACGACTTTTGATATTCGTATGTGTGAGCCTAATGTGGATGAACCATTAGATCCAAAGGCTGCTCATACCATTGAACATATTGGAGCAACTTTACTTAGAAATGGTCCTTATAAAGATAAAGTGATTTATTTTGGACCAATGGGATGTATGACAGGATTCTATTTAATTACAAAAGATTTAGATTTAAAAACAATTCATCATCTTGTTAAAGATGTTTTCCAACAAATCGCAACATGGCAACAAGCTATTCCTGGCGCAAAAAAAGAAGAATGTGGAAATTATACTTACATGGATTTAGCAAAAGCCAAAGCCTCTGCTGAGTTTTTCATTAACCATCCATGGGAACATGAATATCATTATCTCAAATAAAAAAAGTCATACGACTTTTTTTATTTGACTGCATGTTTGACACGATCTCTTTCTTCAGCTCTTTTGGCATCATTAAAACGGTCTAAAGTTCCAACTAAATAACCAGTAATACGACGAATCCTTTCAAAAGGAGTGGGAATAAGGTGATAATGCATATCAACATAATCACCATCAATGTTCAGCTTTAATGAAGATAATGTTTCATTTTTAAATTTGTCTTTTAAATAATGAATATAAGCAAGAATCTCCTGATCATCCATTTCTCCATTGCTAACTTCTACATCAACATCTTCTAATCTTTTCATGAAATCACCTTCTTAATTCTATTATAAAAATTTTTAACAAAATAACAATCAATATGCACGAATGATTCATAATATGATAAAATAAAAAGAGATAAATAGAGAGGGGTATAATATGCACAAGAAATTAAAGTTATTATTTTTAGGACTAATGGTATGTTTATTGACTGGATGTATGAAAATGAATATTTATACTGAAGTGAAATCAGATAAAACAATGAAAATGAATATAGAGTATCTGATTGATGAAACAACTTTTCAAGGAAGTGAAATCACTGCCCAGGATTGGTTGAATGAAATGAAAGATAATTATTTGAAAGACAAACAAAAAGACATGACATTTCAACCAATTGATAAAACAATTGATGGTAAAAAGTGGGTTGGGTTTAAGATAACTACAGATGATCAAAAACAATCAAAATATTTAACTGAAAAAGATATTGATGGAACAAAATCTATTGTTTTTACAATTCCTATGAATCAAGTGAGTCATCAATTAGGGAATAGTCTTGGTGGGGTTCCACAAAATAGTTCATTAGATGATTTAAAGGCAAAAGGTGTAGAAATGAATTTAACCGTGAAAATGCCAGCTAAAGCATCTTCTAATATTGGAACAGTTGATGGTAGAGAAGTTAAGATTGATTTATTAGAAGCATCAGTTAATGGATTGGATGGAGATATTGTGATTTCATCAGCAGCTTCTGGTGGTATAGATATGACATTGATTTTTACTGGTTTAGGGATTGTATTGATTGTTGTGATTGTAGTGGTATTGATGAAGAAAAAGAAAGCACCAATCAATGAAGAATTGATTGAATCGCATGACATAAAATATTGTCCAAATTGTGGACAAGAGGTTGGCGATGAAAGAATTTGTTCAAATTGTGGATATGAATTGAAAAAATAACGGTCTGAGGACCGTTTTTTAAATATGATAATGTATAATCATAATTATTAAGGCTATTAATAAGATAGATAATACTTCATTGATTCTTTTAAGCATATATTTCATAGTCTCACCACTATATTATATGCAAAATATGAAAAATACTTTTCATTGTGATAAAAAAATGTTATCATTGTGAAAAAGTTGAGGTGATATGATGTTGAAATTTACAAAGATGCAGGGAATAGGCAATGATTATATTTATTTTGATGGTATCCATCAAAATGTTCCAATGAATAAAACATTTATTCAAAGAATTAGTGATCGTCATTATGGGATTGGCAGTGATGGTATGATTGTTATTTTGCCTTCTTCACATTGTGATTTTAAGATGCGAATGTTTAATCTTGATGGAAGTGAAGCAAAAATGTGTGGCAATGGTATTCGTTGTTTTTCTAAGTTTGTTTATGACCATCATCTAACAGATAAAACTTATCTAGAGATTGAAACTCTTGGGGGAATCAAGAAAGTTTGGTTAACTCTGGATAATCAGGAAGTGACAATGGTCAAAGTTGATATGGGAAAGCCTATTTTAGAGACCAAAGATATTCCATGTTTGTTTGATAAAAAGACAATGATTAATGAAGCAATTGAAATCAATGGCAATATTTATCATTTAACAAGTCTATCAATGGGAAACCCACATACAGTTATGTTTGTTGATAATCTTGATTTTGATATCAAAAAAATAGGCCCATTCCTAGAAAAACATGATATGTTTCCTGAATCTGTCAATACTGAATTTGTACAAGTTGTTGACCGACAACATCTCAAAATGCGTGTATGGGAACGTGGTTCAGGTGAGACAAAAGCTTGTGGAACAGGGGCTTGTGCTTGTATGTATGCCAGTTATTTATTAGGTTTATGTGATCGGGATGTCTTTGTTGATTTGTTAGGCGGAAGATTACATATTACATATGAAGATGGTCATATATTTATGGAAGGTGAAGCAAAACGTATTTTTGAAGGTATTATTAACGAGGAGGATTTTTATGTGTAGAACAGCTGAAGAAATTATTCAATATATTAGTCAAGCAAAAAAACAAACAATTGTGAAGGTGTATATCAATGGTGAGAATTTACCAGATGATCCATCTTTACAAGTTTTTGGTACAAAGACAAGTCGTATTTTGGTAGGAGATTTAGAACATATCAAGAAATATTTAAAAGCAAATCAAAACCAAATTACTGATACATATTTACAACAAGATCATCGTAATAGTGCTATACCAATGTTAGATTTAACTCATATCAATGCGCGTATTGAACCAGGCGCAATGATTCGTGATAATGTGACAATTGGTGATCATGCAGTTATTATGATGGGAGCTATTATCAATATAGGTGCCACTATTGGTGAAGGGACAATGATTGATATGGGAGCTATTTTAGGTGGCCGTGCTCAAGTTGGTAAGAATTGCCATATTGGTGCAGGTGCAGTGTTAGCAGGTGTTATTGAACCCCCAAGTGCTTCACCTGTCATTATTGAGGATGATGTTTTAATTGGTGCAAATGCAGTGGTTGTTGAGGGTGTTCATATTGGTAAAGGAGCAGTTGTTGGAGCTGGAAGTATTGTTTTAAATGATGTCCCAGCAAATGCTGTAGTGGCAGGGAATCCAGCGCGTATTATTAAACATGAAAAAAATGATGCAACGAAAGAAAAAACTCAATTAATGGAAGATTTAAGAAATCTATAATGATGGATGATTTAACAAGATGGCGTAGAGAGTTGCATCAGATTCCTGAACTAGGCTTATCAGAATATCGTACAGCTGCTTATATTAGAAAAGAACTCACACAAATGGGTTATCAATATGAAACAATTGTCGATACAGGAACGATTGTATATATTGATCATCATCAACCAACAACACTTGCTTTTCGTAGTGATATTGATGCTTTAGCAATAAATGAAAAAAATGATGTTGATTTTAAAAGTCAACATTCTGGAATGATGCATGCTTGTGGACATGATGGACATATGAGTGTTCTTTTAGGACTAGCCAAACGTTTAAAAAATTCACAAGATCATTTTGCTTATAACATTTTATTGATTTTTCAACCTGCTGAAGAATCACCAGGAGCAGCTGCCCAAATTGTGGAAAGTGGATTATTTGATCGATACCATGTCAAAGCAATTTTTGGAATGCATTTAATGCCATTTATTGAAGAAGGTAAGATTGCTTGCAAAAGTGGTGCGCTTATGGCAATGTGTGGAGAAATGGATGTTTCTATTCATGGTAAAAGTGCTCATGCTGGATTGGCTGAAGAAGGTATTGATAGTATAGTGATTGCAAGTCAGGCAATGAATCAATATCAGGCTATTTTAAGTCGTCGTATGCATTGTTTTGATCCAGTTGTTTTAAATATTGGAGAAATATCTGGGGGAACGGCACGCAATAGTGTAGCGAGTTTAACACAAATGCATGGAACAGTACGTTGTTATGATGAGAAAGTCTTTCATGAGCTTGTTGGGATGATTGATGATTTACATCAAGGTCTAGAAAAAACCTATGGATGTCAAATTGAATGGTCATGTCCACCCCTTTATCCACCTGTCATTAATGATGAAGGACTTTATCAAAAATTTGTATCTTTAGTTAATCATGATTATATTGAATTAAAAGAACCTCTTATGTTATCAGAAGATTTTGCTTTTTATCAAAAAGCAATACCCGGCATCTTTTTCTTTTTAGGTACCAAATGTCAGGTGTATCAAAGTGGTTTACATACAGAAACTTTTAATTTTCATGAAAATATCTTAACAATTGCCCTTGATTTGTATTATACTATTGCTAAAGATATAAAGGGGGTTTAAAAATGGATTTATATACAAGAGGGGAAAATGCTTTTTTAAAAGCTTATGGTCGATATGATGTTATTTTAGAAAAAGGTGAAGGGGTTTATCTCTATGATACCAATGGAAAAAAGTATTTAGATTTTTATTCAGGGATAGGAGTCAATTCCTTTGGACATAATTATCGTCCTTATGTAGAAGCTTTACAAAAACAAATTGAAACATTAACGCATGTTTCTAATTATTTCTATACTTCACAAGCTATAGAAGCAGCTGAAAAAGTTAAAGCTGCAACGAAGTTATCAGGTGTCTTTTTTGCAAATTCAGGAGCTGAAGCCGTAGAAGGTGCTTTGAAACTAGCAAGAAAATATTATTATTTAAAACATGGAAAAGCTGATAGTGAAATTATTTCATTTCAACATTCTTTCCATGGAAGAACAACAGGAGCTGTCAAGTTAACTGGCAATCTACATTATCAAGAAGCCTTTGGACCATTGATTGAAGGAGTTCATTATGCAACGCTCAATGATTTATCCAGTGTCGAACAATTGATTAATGAAAAAACATCAGCAATTATTGTTGAACCATTACAAGGTGAAGGTGGTTTATATCCATGTCATCAGGATTTTATGCAAGGTTTAAGAAAACTATGTGATGAACATGATATTTGTTTAATCTTAGATGAAGTACAATGTGGAATGGGACGTACTGGAACAATCATGACTTATTTTCAATATGGGATTTTACCAGATATTGTATGTCTTGCTAAAGGAATTGGTTGTGGTGTCCCAGTTGGAGCTTTTGTAGCTAATGAGAAATTTGCGAAAGCCATGCAACCAGGTGATCATGGAAGTACTTATGGTGGGAACCCATTTGTTTGTATGGCAGTGAAAACAGTTTTTGAAATCATTGAAAAAGAAAATATGATTGCCCATGTTCAAGATATTTCTGAATATTTGATTGAAAGATTAGAAGAAGTGGTTGATGAATTTGATCAAGTTGAAGGGTATCGTGGACTTGGTTTGATGCAAGGTCTAATCTTTAAAAGTGATGTGAAGCCAGTAGTAAAGGCTTTGTTAGATGAAGGTGTAATTGTTGTGACTGCAGGTGAAAATGTATTGAGAATGTTACCACCTTTTATCATTGAAAAGCAACATGTTGATGAATTTATTGAAAAATTAAAAAAAGTTTTAAAAAGTTGTCAATAAAAAAAGAAAAATCCCCTACTTGAAGCGTATATAGAAGTAAGGGGGTTTTTATATGCGCAAATATCAAGTAGAATTACAAGACGAAGAAAAAGCATGTGGAGCTTATTGTATTTTAATGATTTTAAAATATTATGGCTTCAATGAGGAAATCAAGGAAATCAAAAAGAAAGCAAGATTAAATCAAAATGGAATTAGTATAAAGGGTATGATTGAATGCTTAAAGGCTTATCAAATAGAAGCTTTAGCCTATCACTGCTCATTAGATGATTTAAAGAATGAAGGCAAATTACCATGTATTTTGTATATGATTTATGAGGGTGTTGGACATTTTGTTGTTTTGTTTGAAATAGCTAATGAGGAATATATTGTAGGTGACCCAGCAAGGGGTTTAATAACTCTTTATCCTGAAGAAATGCAAGAACATTATGCCAATTGTTTGATTATGATTAAACATGTGGGGAGAGTTCCACAATTAAGTTATCAAAGCTATTCAAGCTTTTTAAAAGATACTTTTAAATCTTATCAAAAACATATGATCTCATTGATATTAAAAGGTGTATGGATATCTTTATTAGGTTACATAAGTAGTTATTTCTTTCAAATTGTGATTGATGATATTGCTCAACAAACACATGTCTTTTATATGATTATTTTAAGTGTGAGTTATGGGCTTATTGAAATAATCAAAACAAAGCTAGAAAATCAAAAGAATAAAGAATCCATTCATCTTCAAAGAGCCTTAGATGAGGATTATGTCTTTACATCTTCAATGAATATGTTAAAACAACCTTATTCATTCTTTTATCAAGATAAAGGAGCAATTCAAAGTCAATTATTAAGTTTATTTGATTTAAGTGAAATGAGTTTAGCTTTCTTTGAAAGATTATTTTTAGATGGATTATCATTTATAGTGTTTTTACTTGGAATGGTGTTTTTAAATGTTCAGATGACTTTACTTGTTATTGTTATGTTAGTTATTGTTGCTTGGGTAAGTTATCGTTATTTATCAGCTTTACAAAAAGTTAATCAAAGTTATTTAGAAGCGCATTTCATTTATCAGCATCATGTCTTAGAACTGATTGAAAATCAATTTCTCATCAAACGATTTTGTTTACATCAAAAAGAAAGAGAAAGAAGTTATCATATTTATTTAGATGAAGCGTTGTTAAAAGAAAAACAAGCTTTAGGTTTTAATCAATTACAGATTCATATTCAATATATCATTTATATCTTTTATACTTTCATTCTTATTCTAGGTTTTTATAGTTTTCATTATCAGCATATGACAATTGGTCAATTAATGATGTTTTATATGCTTGTTTCATATTGTATTCAGCCAGTATTGAATATGGTCACAATGCTTGCTCAATATAAACAAGTAAGTTTGATTTTTGAAAAATACAAAGCTTTTCTATTAGAAAAAGAAGTAGAAAAGCAATGGATTGAACAACCGATTACTTCCATTGTTTTAGATAATGTGAGTTATGCCTATGGATATCAATTACCAATTATTGAACATTTAGATTTAACGATTGATCATCATCTTTTAATAAAAGGAAAAACAGGTTCTGGTAAATCAACTTTATTAAGATTATTATTAGGAGTTGATTTAGATTATGGTGGGGATATTTATATTAATGGAATTGAACTAAGAAATATTCAGCTTGAATCTTTATATCAACATTTGGGATATGTTAATGAAACACCAACTTTTTTACATATGAGTTTATTTGATAATTTCTTATGTGAAGATGAAAAGAAAGTGAAAAAATATTTAAGGGCTTTTGGAATGAAAGATTTAATTGAGATGTTTCATCTTGTGTTGAGTGAAGATGGTTCACCTTTATCACTTGGACAAAGACAGGTTGTTGCTTTGGTGCGTTTGCTTTGTCAAACGTATGATGTGTTGATATTAGATGAAGCTTTTTCCCATATGGATAGTACATTAGCTAATAAAATCATGAAGTATTTGTTGAAAAACGATGAAGGAAAGATTTATATTATGGTGAATCATCAAACAAAGTTAGTGAACAAGAATGTTGGTTGTGTTATAATGGGAAAGGAAAGATGAGAAGGTGAAAATGATATGATGACAATTGATTTTGTATATGAAGATGAAAACAATTTATGTGAAGAAAGTTATGAAGAACAATTTTTAAAGATTATTGAAACAACATTAAAACATTTGAAAATAGAAGATGATGTGGAATTATCATGTGTGATTATTGATGATAAGAAGATACACGAAATCAATCGTGATTATCGTCAGATTGATCGTTCTACAGATGTTATTAGTTTTGCATTAGAAGATAGTGATCAATTTTATGTTGAAGGGATGCCTAGAAGCTTAGGAGATATTTTTATTTCTTATGATCATGCACTTGTTCAAGCAAAAGAATATGAACATTCATTAAAAAGGGAAATGTGTTTCTTGTTTACCCATGGCTTACTTCACTTATTAGGTTATGATCATATGAATGAAGCAGATGAAAAGGAAATGACAGGATTACAAAAAGAGATTTTAAATCAATTAGGGATAGAAAGAAGGTAAATCATGGATTATCAAAAATTAGTAGATGAAGCATTTATTGCAAGTCGCAATGCTTATGTGCCTTATTCTTCATTTCGTGTGGGAGCATGTCTATTATTAAAGAATGGTGAAATGATTCATGGTACAAATATTGAAAATGCTGCTTATGGTTCAACGATGTGTGCAGAAAGAAATGCTGTATTTCAAGCTTATTGCAAGGGATATCGTAAAGATGATATTGAAGCTCTAGCCATTGTTGGTGATTGTACACCTTTGATTTCTCCTTGTGGAGCTTGTCGACAAGTTTTAGCTGAATTACTTGATCCATATACACCAATTATTTTAGGCTGCAAAGAATATTATGAAGTGACAAATATGCATGAATTATTGCCACGTGCATTTACAGGAGAAAGCTTATGACATTTAAATCAGGATTTGTGAGTATTGTTGGTCGACCAAATGTTGGAAAATCAACTTTATTAAATCATATATTACAAACAAAACTAGCAATTACCTCAGCTACAGCACAAACAACTCGTAATACCATTCAAGGTATTTATACTGATGATGAAGCGCAAATTATTTTTATGGATACGCCTGGTATCCATAAACCTCAAGATGGTCTAGGGTCATTTATGAATACAAATGCACTTAATAGTATTTATGGAGTTGATTTGGTTTTATTTATTGCTCCTGCTGATGAAAAGATTGGTAAAGGTGATCGTTTTATTGTTGAGAGATTAAAAGAAGCTGATGGACCGGTTTATTTGGTTTTAAATAAGATTGATTTATTAAGTAAGGATCAATTGATTGAAAAATTAAATGAATGGAAAGAATTATTTGATTTTAAAGAAATCATTCCAATTAGTGCTGTTGAAGGAGATAATATTGATCATTTAATCACAACAATTAAAAATGATTTAGAAGAAGGGGTTATGTATTATCCTAAAGACCATATCACTGATCATCCCGAAAGATTCATTATGGCAGAATTTATTCGTGAAAAGATTCTTTATTTTACCCATGAAGAAGTTCCACATAGTGTAGCGATTGTTATTGAAAAGATGGAAGAAGATGACAATGGAGTTCATATTATGGCAGCGATTGTTGTTGATCGTCCTAGTCAAAAAGCCATTATTATTGGTAAACAAGGGAGCATGATTAAAAAGATTAGACAAAATGCCAGACGAGAAATGAAACGTTTTTTACAGACCAGTGTTGATTTAGAACTTTTTGTAAAAGTAGAGAAAGATTGGCGTAATAAACAAAAGTATCTCAGGGAGTTTGGATACGATGAAAACGACTATTAATGAAGTCGTTGTAGAAGGATTGATTTTAAAGACAACTCCTTATAAGGAAAATGATATGATTTTGCATGTTTATACTCGTGAATATGGCAAAATTGGAATCATTGCTAGAGGAGTAAGAAAAATGACAAGTAAAAATGCCAGAGCAACCCAACAAATGATGTTAAGTGAATTCACAATTCATTTAAAAAAAGGTTTGAGTGTGTTGATGAAAGCTTCACCTTTGGATTATTTAAGACATATTGAAGAAAATCTGGAAAGTGAGATTGTGGCAAATTATATATTGGAATATTTTTATCGTTATATTGAAGAAAATAATCCAATTGAAAAGGAATTTGATATTCTCTATGATTCTTTAAAGAAGCTTGATCAAGGTTATCCACCTTTGCTTGTCTATTTATTATTTAATGTTTTTATTCTTGATCACAATGGGGTTTCTTTAGATGTTGATGGATGTGTGATTTGTGGTTCATCTAAGGTTGTCTCTATTTCTTTAACTGATGGTGGTTTTCTATGTGAAGAACATTTATCAAATCATACAGTCTTTGATAAAGCAGTTTTAAAAGGTTTTCGTCATATTCATAAGATTCCTCTTGAACATATTGATCAATTACATTTATCAAATGAAGTGATAAGACAATTGATTCCTTTAATGGAACAGTTTATCGAAGAATATACTGGAGTTATTTTAAAAACTTCGACATTTATTCAACAAATTGTGTAGATTTCTACACAATTTTATTTTGCTTACACATATTTTGGTGTATAATAAGTGCATATCAAAGGGAGGCATTATGGGACAATTTTTACCAACAACAAGAGAAGAAATGTTAGAAAGAGGTTGGGAACAACCTGATTTTGTATATATTAGTGGGGATGCTTATGTTGATCATCCTTCATTTGGTGCGGCTATCATTACAAGAACTTTAGAAAGCCGTGGTTTTAAGGTCTGTTTTTTAGCACAACCAGACTGGCATCATTTAGATGATTTTAAAAGATTTGGGAAACCTAGACTTGGATTTTTGATTTCTAGTGGTAATATTGATTCAATGGTCAATCATTATAGTGTTTCAAAACGTCGTCGCAAAAAGGATAGTTATTCAAATAATGGTGAAATGAATCATCGACCAGATCGTGCAGTTATTGTTTATAGTCAAAAGGTTCGTGAAGCGTATAAAGATGCAACCATTTTAATTGGTGGAATTGAAGCAAGTTTAAGACGATTAGGACATTATGATTATTGGGATGATAAGGTGAGAAAATCTATTTTAGTTGATGCTGATGCTGATTTATTGATGTATGGGATGGGTGAAAATAGTATTGTTGAGATTGCTGAAGCACTTGATGCTGGAATTGAAGCAAAATATTTAACTTATTTAGATGGAACAGTTTTTAAGACAAAGGATTTATCAATAATTCCAGATGATTATATTATGTTGCCATCTTTTGAAGCAATTATCAAAAGCAAGAAAGAATATGCGAAATCCTTTGGAATTCAATATCAAAATACTGATCATTTTAATGCCAAGACATTAGTTGAACCATATAATGGTTTCTACATTGTTCAAAATCGACCAAATCGTCCATTAACACAAATCGAATTTGATGATACATATGCTTTGCCTTATCAAAGAACCTATCATCCAATGTATGATTATATACCAGCTATTGAAGAAGTTCGTTTTTCTTTGATTAGTAATCGTGGATGTTTTGGGGCATGTAATTTCTGTGCGCTTAATTTTCATCAAGGACGTATTATTCAAACTCGTTCTCATGAATCGTTAATCGATGAAGCTAAAGTGATGATTCAAGATCCTGATTTTAAAGGATATATTCATGATGTTGGGGGACCAACAGCAAATTTCCGTCAACCTAGTTGTGATAAACAAGCAACACATGGAGCGTGTCCATCCAAACAATGTTTATGGCCACAGCCTTGCCGTAATTTAAAAGTTGATCATAGCGATTATTTGTCTTTATTAAAGAAGTTAAGATCGTTGGATGGCGTGAAAAAGGTATTTGTAAGATCGGGAATTCGATATGATTATTTGATGTATGATCAAGATGATACTTTCTTTAAAGAATTGGTTAAAAATCATATTAGTGGACAATTGAAAGTAGCTCCAGAGCATATTAGTGATCAAGTTTTAGATAAGATGGGAAAACCTCATCGTCAATTATATGAGAAATTTGTTGATAAATATCAACGTTTAAATAAAGAAATGGGGATGAATCAATTCCTTGTTCCATATTTAATGTCCTCTCATCCTGGAAGTGACTTAAATAGTGCTATTGAATTGGCTGAATATTTAAGGGATATTCATCATCAGCCAGAACAAGTTCAAGATTTCTATCCAACTCCTGGAACCCTTTCTACAGCAATGTATTATACTGGTTTAGATCCACGTGATATGTCACCAGTCTATGTTGCAAAAACGCCAAAAGAAAAGGCGATGCAACGTGCTTTGATGCAATATCGCAATCCAAAAAATTATCATCTTGTCTATGAAGCATTAATTCAAGCAAAAAGACAAGACTTAATTGGTTTTGATAAAAAGTCATTGATTAAACCCAAAGGACAATATCGTCCCTTAAAAAGGAGGTCATAGTTATGAAACGTAGTGCAACTTATGTATCTTGTATGCATGTCCATGTGCGTTATTATGTCTACGAGCCGAAAGTTGTTTTGCGTGTGAAAGGTATTGTTCAAATACATCATGGACTAGGCGAACATGCCGATAATTATGATCATTTTGCTTCTTATTTATTGGGTCAAGGATTTGTTGTGGTAGTAAGTGATTTTGCTGGTCATGGAACGTCTTTGATTGATTTTGAACAAGGTTATTTTGGCGAACATGATGGCCCAGAAAATTTAGTCAAAGATATGCATCACTTACAACAAATTATGCGTCGCAATTATCCTGATGTTCCTTATTTTATGTTAGGAACAGACTTGGGTTCAGTCTTGATTCGTAAGTATGTAAGTGAGTATGGCGATTTTATTGAAGGTGTTTTGTTGTTAGGGACACCGGCTAAAGTGGAATATAGATATATTAAAAGAGCTTATTTACGTTTGTTAAAAACGTTGAAAGGACCGCTTTATAAAGCAACTAGTTATTTTCACTCATTCCATCGTTTGCATAATCGTCGTATTGATAATTCTGATAGTGAAATTGATTGGTTAACAAGTGATGAAAAAGAAAAAGAAAAATTCTTGGAAGATCCAATGACACATTTTACTTATACTGTTCAGGGATATCGCGATATTATTAAAGTGATGGAAGAAGTCAATACAAATGAATCTATTTCTAAGATTCCTGAATATTTATCAATTTATATTGGTATTGGTGAATATGATCCAATGTGTCGGAATATTGAAAAATTAGTTAATAAATATAAAAGTATTCCGATTAGAGATTTGACTTTAAAAATCTTTGCTCAAAAAAGACATGCCTTGTTATTTGAACAAGGCAGAAACGAAGTTTATTTAGATATTTTGCATTGGTTAAATGAAAGAACGTATTTATAGGATACCCTTATAGTTGGTTGACAAATAACCACTATGAGGGTATAACTATAACGATATATCTTATGATAAGGGTAATATTGACTTAGCTCATGCTGAGTCTTTCATTATTTAGTAAGACTAAAAATCAAATTAAAGGGGTATAAATATGGCAAACAAAGATATGGAAAAATTAATTGCACATGCAAAAAGTTCAGGTTTTGTATATCAAGGTTCTGAAATTTATAACGGTTTAGCAAACACTTGGGATTATGGTCCATTAGGTGTTGAAATGAAAAACAATATTAAAAGATTATGGTGGAAAAGATTTATTCAAGAATCACCTTATAATGTCGGATTGGATTCTGCTATATTTATGAATCCTCGTGTTTGGGAAGCAAGTGGACATGTTGGTGGATTTAGTGATCCATTGACAGAATGTAAACATTGTCATACTCGTCATCGTGTTGATAAATTGATTGAAGATTTCGATCCTAATGTTCATTGTGAAGGTTGGGAACCTGAAGAAATGATGAAATATATTAGAGAAAATCATATTCAATGTCCAGATTGTGGAGAAGAAGATTTTACTGATATTCGTGAATTTGAATTGATGTTTAAAACATCAATGGGAGTTGTTAAGGATGCTAAGAATGATATTTATTTACGTCCTGAAACTGCTCAAGGAATTTTTGTGAATTTTAAAAATATTCAAAGAACATCTCGTAAGAAAGTTCCTTTTGGAATTGGTCAAATTGGGAAATCTTTTAGAAATGAAATTACTCCTGGTAACTTCATCTTTAGAACAAGAGAATTTGAACAAATGGAATTGGAATTCTTCTGTAAACCAGATACTGATTTAGAATGGTTTAGTTATTGGAAAGAAGGATGTATGCAATTCTTACTAGATTTAGGATTAACTAAAGATAATTTACATTTTAGAGATCATGCATTAGAGGAATTATCTTTCTATTCTAAAGCAACAAGTGATATTGAATATTTATATCCTGCACCTTTAGGTTGGGGTGAATTATGGGGTATTGCTGATCGTACTGATTATGATTTATCAAGACATCAACAATATTCTAAAAAGAGCTTAGAATATCTTGATCCTGAAACAAATCAAAAATATATTCCATATGTTATTGAACCATCTGTAGGAGCTGATCGTTTGTTCTTAGCTATCTTAGCGGATGCATATGATGAAGAACAATTAGAAAATGATACACGTTTAGTGATGCATTTGCATCCAGCTGTTGCACCAGTGAAAGCAGCGATTTTACCATTAACGAAAAAACAAAGTGATAAAGCTATGGAAGTTTATAGCATGCTTGCTAAGGAATTTAATGTAGAATTTGATGTTGCTGGACAAATTGGAAAACGTTATCGTCGTCAAGATGCCATTGGGACACCTTATTGTATTACTATTGATTTTGATACAGATACAGATCAATCAGTAACCCTTCGTGATCGTGATACAATGGAACAAATTCGTTTACCAATTGATGAATTAGTTCATTATATTGGAGAAAAAGTTAAATTTTAGTTGAAGGAGGACATATATGGCACGACTTTCACAAGAAAAAATCAATGAAATTAGACAAAGTGTTGATATCGTTGATGTTATTGGGGAATATCTTCCCTTGGAAAAGAGTGGAAGAAACTATAAAGCCTTATGTCCTTTTCATGATGATAAAAATCCTTCAATGTCAGTATCGCCAGACAAACAGATTTTCATGTGTTTTGTTTGTCATACGGGAGGTAATGTTTTTACCTTCTTACAAGAATACTTGAAGATATCATACATTGAAGCTGTGAAAAAAGTTGCCGAAATGGGGCATATTGATTTAAGTGAATATCATCTAGAAGTCGAAAAAAGACCAGAAAAGAAAGAACATGTTGCACTTTATCAAATGCACCAAGAAGCACAGAAGATTTATAGTTATTATTTAAATACAAAACTTGGATTAGAAGCTAAGATTTATCTATTAAATCGTCATTTTACTGATGAATTAATCAAAGAATTTCAAATTGGTTATGCACCAATTGATCCTGTTTTGCATACTGCCTTTACTAAGCTAGAATATAGTGAAATAGATATGGTGAAATCTGGTCTTGTGATTGAATCGAATAATCATTTTGATCGTTTCAATGATCGTATTATGTTTCCTTTATTTAATCAGCAGGGGCAAGTTGTTGGTTTTAGTGGACGTATTTATAAACCGACGCAAACTGATAGTAAGTATATGAACTCGCCAGAGTCAGATATCTTTATTAAAGGACAAACGCTTTATCATTATCATCAATGTCGTGAAGCTGTGAAAAAAGCTGGATTTGTTTATTTATTAGAAGGTTTTATGGATGTTATTGCGATGTATAAAGCAGGTATTGAAAATACTGTTGCTATTATGGGTACCGCCTTAACAAAAGGACATATTCAAGCATTGCGTCGTTTAACAAATCATATTTATCTTTGTTTAGATGGTGATCATGCTGGACAAGTGGCAATGAGTAAAGCAGCTAGAGAGTTGGAAGAAGCTGGCTTTAAGGTTCAAATTATTATTTTACCTGATGGTCATGACCCTGATGAAATTTATGAAGAACATGGGCAATCAGGACTTGAAGAAGCGTTACGTAAAACGATGAAACCGATTGAGTTTTTGATGGATTTTGAATACCAGCTGGTTGATTCTTTGAATTACGATGATCGTAAAAATTACTTAGAAAAAATGTGTTTTGAAATCACGCAGATTAAAGATGATATTGATCGTGATTATTATATGCATGTTTTGTCACAAAAATCAGGTTTTTCTTATGATATCATTCAACAGCGAGTTGCTGGTATGAAGCCTAGAGCTGAAGAAGAATATGTTCATCGAGAAGTTAAAAAAACAATTCAAATTATTGATAAATACAATAAGGCAGAACATGATTTATTGTTTTATATGCTAAATAGTAAAGATGTTACTTTAAAATATGAAGCAAAAGCAGGCTTTATGTATAATGATCAGTATCGTATTATTGCTTCTTATATTGTTGACTATTATCGTCATCATAATCATTTAGAAGTGGCTGATTTAATTAATGGTATACATAAGGAAGAATTAATCCAAACTGTAGTGGAAATATCGCAAGCGAAGCTACCAATACAGTATGAGGAAAAAGCAATTGATGATTATATTAAAACAATTGCAGCTAATGCTAGAAAAATGAAGAAGGAACAGTTATTAGAACAGTTTAATTATATATTAGATCCGAGTCAGAAAGCTCAGATTTTAAGTGAAATTGTGAAGTTAGAGAATGAAAAGGAGTCATTATGAAAAAAGAAACAAAGAAAAAAGCAGCACCAGTCACATTTGAAGATTTAAAGAATTTAATTAAGGAAACAGCTGATGCTTTAGGTGGAACTTTATCTCAAGATGATTTAGATGCTTTTTTAACAAAGTATGATCTAGATGATGAATCAGCTGAAGAATTATTAGAATTTATTACTGATAGTCATATTGTGATTGAAGATGGATTAGATGCTCTTGAAATTGATGATGAGGAGCTATTAAAAGGAGTCGCAGGAGATCTTGATGATTTAGAAGGTTTAGAATCATTAGAAGGACTAGAAGATTTAGAGGATTTAGAAGGTTTAGACGTTGATCTTGGTGGCGATGTTCCAGATTTAGATTTCGTTGGTGATTTTGACATGATGACAAGCGATACAGCGACTTTATATAGTGATCATGATGATGACGATGATAATCAATTAGGAAGCAATGTTAAAATCAATGATCCTGTTAAGATGTATTTAAAAGAAATTGGTCGTGTTGAATTATTAAGTCATGATGAAGAAATTGATTTGGCAAAGAGAATCCTTGTTGGTGATGAGGAAGCGAAAAAGAAATTGGCAGCTGCCAACTTACGTTTGGTTGTTTCTATTGCTAAAAGATATGTTGGTAGAGGAATGTTGTTCTTGGATTTAATTCAAGAAGGAAATATGGGGTTAATCAAAGCTGTTGAAAAGTTTGATTATACAAAAGGATTTAAATTCTCTACATATGCAACATGGTGGATTCGTCAAGCTATTACACGTGCAATTGCCGATCAAGCAAGAACAATTCGTATTCCTGTTCATATGGTTGAAACGATTAATAAGTTAACACGTGTTCAAAGACAATTGATTCAAGAATTAGGGAGAGAACCTTCAGCTGAAGAAATTTCTGAAAAAATGGATGGTATGACACCTGAAAAAGTACGTGAAATTCAAAAAATCTCATTAGAACCAGTTTCATTAGAAACACCTATTGGTGAAGAAGATGATTCTCATTTAGGAGATTTCATTGAAGATGAAGGAGCTATGTCACCTGATGATTATGCTGCAAATGAATTATTAAAAGATGAATTAAATGAAGTTTTATTAGAATTAACAGACCGTGAAGAAAAAGTTTTACGATTAAGATTTGGTTTAGATGATGGACGTACAAGAACTCTTGAAGAAGTTGGAAAAGAATTTAACGTAACACGTGAACGTATTCGTCAAATTGAAGCAAAAGCTTTAAGAAAGTTAAAACACCCATCACGTTCAAAACGTTTAAAGGATTTCTTAGATCGTTAATATGAAACTATCAAAAAGATTACAGGCTATTGCTGATTTAATCACAAAATATAAACAAGGGGAAATACTTGCCGATATAGGAACTGATCATGCTTATTTACCAGTGTATTTGGTAGAAGAAGGTGTGATAGAAAAAGCGTATGCATGTGATATCGCAAGTGGACCTATTAACGCATCAATAGAAACAATACAATTACATCAATTAGAAAAACAAGTCATACCACTTCTAGGAAGTGGTATGAACCCTATTATTGATAAAAATATTGATATGATTAGTATATGTGGTATGGGTGGAAAGTTAACTGTAGATATTTTAGATGAAAACAAGGAGTTTTTGGATCATCATCGTTTTATTCTTCAATCCAATGTTGGATTAGAAATTTTGCGTGAATATTTAACAAATCAAAACATGGTTATTCTTGATGAGGGAATTGTGAAAGATGCGAATCATATTTATGAGATTATTGTTTGTGAAAAAACAAGTGAAAAACAGGAATATGATGAAAAAGACTTTTATTTTGGACCATGTTTAAGAAAAAATAAAAATGGTTTATTTTATGAAAAATGGTATCGACAATTAGAAATACAAAAAAATATATTAAAATCATTGGATGAAAATCATCCACGAGCAATTGAAGTGAAACATATGATAGAGTTGATAGAAGGTGAAATTAATGCAAGCTAAAGATATTATTGAAATAATGGAAAAACATTATCCTTTATCATTACAAGAAGAATGGGATAAATGTGGTTTACAAATAGGCGATATACATACAGATGTGAATAAAATCATGATATCACTCAATGCTGACAATGCAACACTAGATGAAGCTATTGAAAATGGTTGTCAAATGTTAATTACCCATCATCCTTTCTTATTAGATCCTATCATTAGTATTGATAAAGATGATTTTATGGGACAATTTATTTATAAAGCAATTGAAAATCATATTGTTGTTTATAGTTCACATACAGCTTTAGATAATGTTTCAATGAATCAATGGTTGATTGAAGCTTTAGGTGTTCATGATATTGAGATAGGTGATGAAAGTGGGATAACACGTATGGCTACTTTAAATCAACCAATGAGTTTTGATGAATTTATCAATCATGTTCAACGTGTTTATCATTTAGAACATTTTAAATATGCTGGATATGTTGATAAAATTGAAAAAGTCGCAATATGTGGTGGTAGTGGGGCTGATTTTATTGATCAATTCTATGGTCAAGTTGATGCTTATTTAACTGGAGATAGTAAATATCGTCATGCGAAAAATGCGGTTGATCATGGTATTGTTTTAGTTGATATCAATCATCATGTAGAAAATATTATGGTTACAAAACTTAAAGAGTTGTTAGAAAAGGAAGTGAATGTAGATATCATAACAGGTTCATCACCTGATTATTATATCTATCGTTAATATGATTTTAACAACAATGTGTTATTTAAAACGTAATCATCAAACATTATTACTTCATCGTATCAAAAAGCAAAAAGATATTAATGAGGGAAAATGGATTGGTGTTGGGGGAAAGTTTGAAGCTGGTGAAAGTCCTCAAGAGTGTATGAAAAGAGAAATCTTTGAAGAAACTGGACTGACTGCTCATTCTTTAAAGTTACATGGATTTGTTTCATTTCCAGGATTATATTATGGAGAAGATGAAGGCATGTTTATTTTTACTTGTGAGGATTTTAGTGGTGAATTACATGAATGTGATGAAGGTGTCTTGAAATGGATTGATGATCAAGATATTGATAAGCTTCCAATGTGGGAAGGAGATTATCATTTCTTTGAGTGGATTGAAGATAATGATTTTCATAGTGCTAAAATTGTTTATCAAGATGATCATGTTGTTGAATATCAAGAAGAAGTTTACTAGTTATAGACTGGTAAACTTCTTTTGTTAAAGAAATTAGCAAAATTTCCAAATGATTTTGCTAGTCAAAAAGTGTTATTATCGATACAATAATTGATAGAAGGGGTGATATTTATGCTTGGAGAAAATTTAATGAAATTAAGAAAAAAACATGGACTGAGTCAACAGGCTGTTGCAGATTTATTAAATGTCAGTCGTCAAACAATATCAAATTGGGAATTAAATCAAGGAGCACCAACGATTGATAAGGCCAAAGAATTGGCAAAGCTTTATCATGTGAGCTTAGATGATTTAACGGAAAATGAGGTAGAAGTCATTAGTTCAAAACAAAAAGATACACATATTCTTTATGGTTTAATAGGTAAGATATGTAAGATTGATTGTAAAGAATCTTCCTTATATTTAGATTCACCATCAAAGGATCAATTTCTCGTGTTAGATGTTAATGAACAATGGCTAAAGGTGAAATATCAAAGGAGAAAAGGAATTTCTTTAAAGAAGGAATATGTGATTAAGCTGATTGATTTAAATGATATTAATGGTTTTGAGATTGTGGGTGAAAATGATGAGTGAGTTTTTATTGATTGTTATTATTGGAATGTTGGTTTATATTATTTATGATCGGGAAAATGAAAAGAAGCCAAAGAATGATAAACATATTGTTGAGGATATTTTACCTGAAATGATTGGTAAAATGTGTGAAATTGATTTTAAGCAATGGCTTATTTATGTGGCTGATGATAATTCAATTCAGGGAGTTATTAAAGATGTTGATGATGATTGGGTTATGGTTGAAGTTATAAAAAAAGGCCAATCTAACTATAAAGTCATTCGAAAGTCACTGATTGCTGGAATTAAAGAGATTCAATAGATTGTTAAGAATCATCCTTTTTTCTTGAAATAAATAAGTTATGACATTATAATTATATAAAGATGTGTAATAAGAATGTGATTTTTTGTGTTTTGATAATAATGCCATACGATGCCAAATTAATTTATTATAAAAGAGGAGGGTGAAATTATATAATGAAGATAATGATGGGTATTGTTGGTTTATTAAATAATGAAAAAGGAGAAAAGGAAGGATGAAATTTTTTAAGAGGTTAATATGTTTTTTGATATCAGCATTATTTCTTATGAATATCGTTGCTCCAATGAGGGTATATGCTGCTGATTCTAAGGATGTAAATTCTTATATTAGTGAGTTGATTGCATATTATCGAGATTATCAAAATGATGCAGAGACAGATATTATAAGAACGCTTGAGGAAATTAAAAAAATTGATGAAACAAAGTATGAATCATGGAAACAAATTATGGATTTCTGGAATGAAGTAAATCAAAAAAATTTTGTGAATACAAGTGTACTTCCAGATGGACTACCTAATGATGATAGTCTATGTATTATTGTTTTAGGGTTTGCATTAAACTCTGACGGAACTATGAAACAAGAATTGATTAATAGATTACAAGTTGGATTGGATAGTGCGAAAAAATATCCAAATTCATATATTGCTGTGACTGGAGGAGGTACTGCAGCAAATAATCCAAATGTTACAGAAGGCGGATTAATGGGACAATGGTTGCTAGATCATGGACTTGATGAAAAACGTTTAATAGTTGAAAATAAAGCACCTGATACGGTAGGAAATGCAAAAAACACATATAAGATTTTGAATACAAACTACCCACAAGTAAAATCACTTGCAATGGTAACAAGTGATTATCATGTACCACGTGGTTCAGTTATTTTCTTTACTCAATGTCTTTTGTCAGCATACGAAGCAGGAAATAAACCCTTACAAATGATATCTAATGCTGGTTGCATTACTGGTTCAAGTGGTTATGAATCTATATCACTCCAAGCAAGTGGGGTATCTTCTGTTGCAGGCGTAAGTGCTGCGGGAAAATTAGAACTCTCAAAACTAAATGGTTTGATTATTTCTCAAGAATCACCATATGTTGCTAATAAAGATTTAAAATTAAAAGTTGAGGCACAATATAACTCTCGTTTTTCACGTGATGTTAGTCATTTAATAAAAGTGACTCATTTTGACCCTACAAAAGGTCCAGAACAAATAATTACTTTATCTTATAAAGAAAATGGGATTGAAATTGTAACTGATTTTCAATTAAGTGAGATAAGTAAAGAGGTATGTGATAATACCTATCTTAAAGATTATGTAACAGAAATAGAAAAAATGGAATTAGGCATTTATACAAAGGAATCTGTAAATGCTTTAATTAATGCTATTCAAAAATCAAAAGAAATCTTAAATTCAGGGAATAGTGCATCAAAAGAAGAAATTGATCTTGCTTATCAACAATTAAACAAAGCAGTTAATGAATTAGTGGAATTAGTAAATATTGCATATAAAATGAATGTTGATGCTAATTGTAATCAAAAAAATGCATATAAAATTAATGATGGTGTAAAGAATACAAGCAATTATTGGGCAAGTGAAAATAATGGTAATGTAGCTAGTAAAGATGCAGAATTTATTATAGATTTGGATGGAGTGTATAATCTTGAACATATAGTTGTTTATCCATATTGGGGTGGACAAAGAATTTATCAATATGAGCTGTATGGTAGTGATGATAAAATATCATGGGTTAAAATTGGTGAAAATATATCTGAGAATTATGCAACCCAAAATGGATTTAATCATGAAATAAATACAGATAAAAGCTTTTCCTATATTAAACTTAAAGGAATTAAAACAATGGTTGTTGGTAGACCAGATATTAATAATATTCATATTGTTGAATTAGAAGTGTTTGGTCAAGAAAAAAATAATCTTGCTTATTTAAAACCAGTAACATCTAGTTCAACAGATAATAGCGCTTCATCTTCTTCTAATAGTAAAAATATACAAGTCGTTGATGGAAATCGTCAAACTTATTGGGATGCTGGAGTATATTCTAAGAATCCATGGATTATAGTAGATTTGCAAGATGTTTATTTATTAGATAAATTAAACGTAATTACTTATTGGGCTAGAAATGATAGATATTATTATTATGATATTTATACAAGTATTGATGGAGAAGACTATAAACCTCTTTATTCAAAAACAGAAGGAACAGAAAAATCAACTATTTTTGGTGAAAATATTGATATCAGTCATCAAGAAACATATGCTAGATATGTTAAGCTTATAGGAAAATATGATTCAGCTAATGCATCTTTCCATCTCAATCAATTGAGAGTATATGGTAAAGAAGTTATTAAAGAAGCTGATTATACAATGGTTGATGAAGTTATTGCAAAGGCTAATCAATTAAATAGAGAACAATATACTCAAACAAGTTTATCAAAATTAGATCAAGCTATTGATGAAGTTGTTAGAAATAAAAAGATTTATGAACAAGAAGTTGTGGATGGATATGTAGTTTTGATTGAAAAAGCTCTTAATGAATTGCAATATAAGAGTGCTGACTATAGTCAAGTTGAAATGGCTATTAAAAAGGCTAATGATATCAATAGAAATCTATATACTAAAGATAGTTTAAAAATCTTAGATCAAGCAATCAATGCTGTAGAAAAGAATTTAAATATTACTAAACAAGAAGAAGTCAATATAATGGCTAACACAATTGAAAAAGCTCTTAATGAATTGCAGTATAAGAGTGCTGACTATAGTCAAGTTGAAACGGCTATTAAAAAGGCTAATGATATCAATAGAAATCTTTATACCGAAGATAGTTTAAAAATCTTAGATCAAGCAATCAATGCTGTAGAAAAAGATTTAAATATAACTAAACAAAAAGAAGTCGATGCAATGGCCGATGCAATTGAAAAAGCAATAGCTACTTTAACAAAGAAAGAAATTCCTGATATTAATGTTAATCCTGTAGTACCAATAAACCCAGATGTATCAAATAATAATGTAGAAACAAATGACAATACGACAATAGCATTTTATATTGGAACAATAATTATAACAGTTTTAGCTACAGGTGTAGTATTGGTTAAGAAAAGAGAAGAATATTAAAGACAAGAAAATATTTTTGGAGTGAGTAGTGGAGCAGTAATGCTCCATTATTCATTTAAATAATTTCTTTTATTCTTAAAACTGACAATGAGTCGTTTGTTATATCTTCTTTTTTGTATGATTATAAGTTATAATAACAAAGAGGAGGGAAATCATGTGTATAATGTGAATCAAAAAAGAAAATGGATAATAATTGTTGGAGTGGTGATTGTTTTTGTTGCTGTAGGGATTTTCTTTTTTTATAAAAGTATAAGTCATGAGGATAATACGAGTGATAAAAAAGATAATTCTCAAATCATTGAAACAAATCAAGTAGGTGATGCGTCTATTGATCCAGAGAATATTGATGAACAAGAAGAAGGGACAAGTATTAATTCTAGTCAATTAAATGTTCAACAAGGAAAAAGTAATGGAATAGATATTTCTAAATGGCAAGGAAAAATAGATTGGAATAAAGTTAAGAAAAGTCAAATTGATTTTGCTTATATTAGAATTGGTTATCGTGGTGAAAATGGTGTTATTTATAAAGATGATAATGCTGATTATAATATTCAACAAGCTCAAAAAGCGGGAATATTGGTTGGTGTGTATTTTTATTCTACAGCCATCAATCAAAAAGAAGCTATTGAAGAAGCAAAATGGACATTAAAATGTATTGAAGGATATAGCATTTCTTATCCTGTTGTTTATGATTGTGAAGGTTATAAACATGCTTCTAGTCGTACATATAAATTAGGCGTTAAAGAACGTACTGCAAATGCTCTATCATTCTTAAATACAATTTCAAAAGCAGGTTATGAAACAATGTTTTATACTTCTTTAAGTGATATTGAAACACATTGGGATATGAAAGATATTCAGGGCAAACATAAAATATGGATTGCTCAATATTCAACAAAGATATATCCACAAAAAGCAAAACCTGATTATAGTGGACAATGTGATGCCTGGCAATATACAAATAAAGGTCAAGTTAATGGTATTGAAGGTAATGTAGATATGGTTGTTTGTTATTTTGAAAACAAAAAAGCACAACCTAAAAATAAAAATGCTGATGTACCTAAAGCTTCTGTTCCATTAACAGATCAAGATAAAATTTATTCATCTGTCAATGAGAAAGTAACAGCTAAAAGTGAAACAAATTTAAGAACACTTGCTACAACAAAAAGTAATATTGTAACAACTTTGAAAAATGGTGAAACTGTTACACGTATTGGTATTGGCTCAAATGGATGGTCTAAACTTCGTTATAAAAATAAGAGAGTCTATGCAATAACGAGTTATTTAACAACTGATTTATCAGTGAAACAAGAAGAAAAAGAAGATATTGTTAATGGTCAAAAGTTTGAAGCTAAAAAAGACAAAGTAACTGCTAAGGATCAAGTTAATTTACGTGCTTCTCCATCAACATCAGGTAAAGTTGTAGGAACATTGAATAGTGGTGATTTTCTTGAAAGAGTCGCAATTAGTCAAAATGGTTGGTCAAGACTTCAATATAAGGGTCAAGTTGTTTATGCTATTACAAGTTACCTTTCAAATGAAGTTATTCAAAAACCACAACAAGATGAACCAACACAAGATGATGGTTTTACGACTGTCAATGAAAAAGTGACAGCAAAATCAGAAACAAATTTACGTGATAAGCCATCAGTTGATACTTCTAAAGTAGTTTATACATTAAAAAATGGAGAATATGTTAAACGTATAGGTATTCATAGTAATGGTTGGTCAAAATTAGAATATAATGGTCAAATTGTTTATGCAATATCATCATATCTAGTGAATGAATAAAGGTTTACTTTTGTAGTGAGCCTTTTTTGCTTTAAGCAATTGATAAATGTTTGCTTTGTGCTATAATAAGAGTGTATCAAAAACTTTTTCAACTTTTTTGCCTTAAAAAGAAGAAAAATGAGACTTTGCAAGCGTATATATAAGTATAGGGGTTATATTTCCTTAGAGTTTCTCA
>NZ_SMCQ01000010.1 GCF_004343035.1 Longibaculum muris | reverse complement strand
GCTTTCTGACATTGATTTTGATAATCGCACAATTGATATTAACCACCAATTGAAAAAGGATAAAGACGGATACTATACAGAACCACCGAAAAGTGACAGCGGTTATCGCAAGATACCTATGACAGACTTGGTATTTCAAACTTTGCTGGAAGTTATAAAAAACAGAAAAAATACACAGCCTATTGTTGTTGACGGTTATAGCGATTTTCTCTTTTTGAACAGGCAAGGATTACCTATGTATAACGCATACTATTCATGTAGATTTTCAGCACTTTCAAAAAAGTATCGTAAATATACAGGAAAAGAACTTCCTAATATCACACCACATATTTTAAGACATACTTTTTGTACGAACATGGCAAACAAAGGAATGACACCAAATAATCTACAGTATGTTATGGGGCATAAGAATATTACTATGACACTAGGATATTATGCACATGGAAGTTATCAATCAGCACAAGCCGAAATGAAACGATTGACTGCGTAATCTACTACTAAATTTACTACTTTTTAGAACGTTAAAAAGTGATAGTTTAAGCCAAAATATAAAGCAATCTACCGAATGAAAAAATGAGAAACCCTCATAAAATAAGGCTTTAAGACGATATGTGAAGTTTTAAGCCTTATTGTAAAAATTCATTTTATGTTTGATGTAAACTTGATTAGATTTCACATATTTTACAAATTTTCTTAACTTTTTGAAAAGTAACGGCTTACATTTTCTTTTTATATTCTTTTTTAAGTGTTATTGTTCTAAACTTTTAACAAAATCTTCATAAAGAACGCCTTCACTTTTTTCAATTTTTTCAGTGATTTTATTAAAATCATCTTGAGATTTTTGGTTATAATCTAAAAAAGTTGTTGTCGTTATAAGTGCATCTTTTCTTTTTGTTTGAAATGTGTCATCAGTATAAAGTGTATTGACTTCTTTTTCAATCAATCCTTCATTATTGATTATAATTTGTAAATTCATATAACAAAGATCACCATTTTTTGATTTCCCATTTTCATCATATGAATATTGAATAGTTAAGACTATACCATCATCATTATCCTCTCTTTTGGTATCGATAATTTTAAGTTTCTTATTTTGAAAGAGATTATTTAAATAGGTACTTGGTAATGGCTGTTTATCTAATTTCATTAATTTCATTGTTCCATAAGTATCAAATAAACCATAATTTTTATCCGTTGTCATTAAACTAAAAGAATATTTTTTATTAGCTTTTATTTCAGACTTTTGAAAAGAATGTATTTTTCCATCAATCATATACAATTCCTGGTCATATTTTGTTTCAGAATTTTCAGCTACCACATGAACATAATGAACTTCCTTATCCATTTTATCAGAAACTTTTTCAAATGTTTCTTGTGTCTTTAATCCTTTATACTCATCTATTCCCTTTGATTGCTGACATCCAACAAATAATGTTCCTATCAACAATAAAATACTTAATTTTTTCATTTTCATATCCCTTCTTTGCTACAATCATAATAAAAGATTTGAATCACATTGATTCAAATCTTTTCATTTTAATAATCAGCTTTACTTTCTTCGTTATTCATTAATTGAACACCAGCAGATGTCCCAATACGTGTTGCTCCTGCTTCAATAACAGCCATCATATCAGCATAATTTCTAACGCCTCCACTTGCTTTAACTTGGCAAGCATCTTTAACTGTTGCTTTCATTAAGGCAACATCTTGAGCAGTTGCACCCCCAGTACTAAATCCTGTTGAAGTCTTTACGAAAGTTGCTCCAGCTTTCACAGCAAGCTTGCAAACTGTAACTTTTTCTTCATCAGTTAATAAACATGTTTCAATAATAACTTTTACGCAATGGTCTTGACTTGCATCAACAACTGCCTTGATATCTTGATAAACAAGTTCAGTATTCCCATCTTTTAAAGCACCAATGTTAATAACCATATCCACTTCATCAGCACCATTTTCAATGGCATCCTTAGCTTCAAAAGCTTTGACTTTTGAAGTATTTGCTCCTAATGGAAAACCAATAACTGTACAGATTTTAACATCTGTATCTTTTAAATAATCAGCACAATAACTCACCCATGTTGGATTGACACAGACTGATGCAAAATCATATTGTTTTGCTTCTTCACATAGTTTTGTAATTGTTGCTTGCGTTGTGTCTGCTTTTAAAGCAGTGTGATCAATAAACTTGTTGTAATTCATATTCATCTTCTCCTTCAAATATTTTATTGATTGCTTCTAATGCGACATATTTATCTCCCGGGTAAGGCTCATTACCAATTGATGAAGCCATAAATTGTTCATGTCCTTTTCCTAAGATTAATATGATATCACCTCGATTAGCTATTTCGATTGCCTGTTCAATAGCAATCCGACGATCTTCTATAATAACACTGACTGGTGTTTCAATATATTCTTGTATTTCTAAACAGATATCATGGATATCTTCGTCACGATTATCTTCAGCTGTCAAGATGACTTGATCACAATATTGATTGGCCAGTTTTCCAATTTTTTCACGCTTGTTATAATTTTTCTTACCAGGGGCTCCAAACACAGCAATAATACGCCCACTCGTTTTAATACTACGCGCAAATTCAAAGACTTTCTCATAACTTTTTGCATGTTGACAATAATCAACAATCACATGGAAAGGCTGGCTATGCTTTAATAGCTCCATACGTCCATCTACACCTTGAATATAACCAATCGACTCAATAACCTGACTCATTGGCATTTCTAACGCCAATAAAGATGTAATCACCGCTAAAACATTAGAAATATTAAATCTTCCTAAGACGGGTACTGATATATGACGTATTTCATCATGAATCTGTAAATCAAATTCACTATGATCAATAAATAATTGAATATTCCTTGCCATAACATCAGCCTTATGTTCAATTCCATAAGTTAAAAGATGACAATGCAATGTATCTTTAACCAAATTAAAGAAACGAACTTCATCAGTATTCAAAATAGCATAACCTTTTTCATCAACCAATGAAAATAATTTAGCCTTTGAAGCCATTAAATTTTCCATTGTTCCATGAAAATCTAAATGTTCTTCATAAACATTCGTAAAAATAGCAATATCAAAATGAACACTATCTACTCTTTTCAAAGCCAAACCATGACTTGATACTTCCAAAGTGACCCCTTTGACATCCTTTTTAATCATATCATTTAAATGACGTTGTAAGAAAATTGTTTCTGGTGTTGTATAAGGACATTGTTCCACAACATCAGCATATTCAATATTGTTTGTTCCAATATATCCCATCTTTAAATAATGTGAAAGCACTTCTTTAATCATCAAAGCAACTGCAGTTTTTCCACTTGAACCCGTTACACCAATCATCGTCATCTTATAACTTGGATGATCATAAAACAAATCAGCAACACGATTCAATTCATCTAAAACATTATCAACTTTAATATACAAAACATGACGATGCTTAAAAGCTAACGGTTTAGAATAAACGATACATTTTGCGCCTTGAAAAACAGCATCTTCAATATATTTATGGCCATCAACACTTAAACCATCAACACAAAAGAAAATAGAATCCTTGCCTACATAACGAGAATCACTATGAATCGAAACAATCTTAAAATCTTCTTCCACATCAAATAATTCATTAATTTTTTTCATTAACAACACTTCCAATCAATTCAACTCCATCTTGTTTTTCAACAAGAACCTTATAAATATGTCCAACCGAAGAATCTGGTAAATCAACATTCACTTTCAAATAATTAGAAGCATGACCAACCATATAATCTCCATGTCTTTCCTCAATCAAAACTTCTAAAACTTGACCAATTTGCCATGAAGCAAACTCACTTTGTAACTGAGTTGATAATTCCATCAATCTTTTAACTCTTTCATGTTTAATATTTCCATCGACTTGGTCTTTCATTCTCGCCGCTGGTGTTCCTTTTCTTCGAGAATAAGGAAAAACATGTAATTGATTAAAATGCATTTCTTTAATCCATTGATATGTTTGATTAAATTCTTCTTCACTTTCTCCAGGAAACCCAACAATCACATCAGTTGTAATAGAAAGTGATGGTAGTTTTTGTTTTAATTCTATTAATTTATCAGCAAATTCCTGTGTTGTATAATGACGATTCATTCTTTTTAATGTTGCATCACATCCAGCTTGAATAGGAATATGTAAATGATCTACAACAATTGGTGATGTAGCAATTAAATCAATGATTTCATGCGTAATTTGACTCATTTCAATCGATGAGATACGTAAACGTTTCAAACCTTTGACTTTACTTGTGAGATCAACCAATAAATCATAAAAAGAATAATCTTCTAAATCCACTCCATATCCAGCTGTATGAATCCCCGTTAAAACAATTTCCACAAAACCATGATCAACTAACTTTTGGGCTTGTTTTAAGACACTTTCAGGTTTTCTTGAACGAACGCGACCTCTGGCATAAGGAATAATACAATAGGTACAAAAATTATTGCAGCCATCTTGAATCTTTAAGAACGCTCTTGTATTTTTGGTAAATTCATCAATATCCAAATCCTCAAAATGATTGAGTTTCATAACATCTGCAACATGAATAACAGGTTTCTTTGTTGCTTCATATTCTTTAACAAATTCAACAATACGATTTCTAAATTGTGTTCCAAGTACAACACTCACTCCTTCAATCGCTATAACTTCTTCACTGGCTACCTGACTATAGCAGCCAACAACACAAACAATCGCCTGTGGATTTCTACGAATAGCCTGACGAATCATTTGTCTTGATTTTGAATCCCCTGTATTTGTGACAGTGCATGTATTAATCACATAAACATCTGCTTTCTCCTTAAAATCAACTTCTTGATACCCCTCTTGGCTAAATAATCTTAACATAGCCTCTGATTCATATGTATTGACTTTACATCCCAATGTTAAAAATGCAACTGTTTTTTTCATATTCTTCCTTTCTATTGATACTTTTTAACAATTTTTTGATATGTTTTTAAACATATCAATTGTTTTTCTTTCATTAAATTTAAACAATCTTGATATAGATAGTTTTCTATATCATAAGCAATTGTTTTAACTGTATCTAATTCAATCTTTTCATCACTTTTTTCATCTTGAATAATAACTTTATTTAATAATTCTTTGGAATCCTTTTTATAAATATAAATTGTTTTTAATGGTTCAAAATATAAACATAAATGTCTTTGATCTTCATAAACATTTTCTAACGAAGTAAACTTTGTTCTAAAAATACGTGAACCATACATTTTTTCAGGTGTATCTTTATTCACCAAAAAATTCTTAATATATTCACGATGTTGTTTTAATAATAAGATTTGATAGTCTTTTGTATATCTTTGATTAACAAAAGGCTCTAAATATGGAATATAGATTTCTGTTTGACTAGCTTCATCATAAAAATGTGGTCTATCTTTCAATAATGGGGCAATATCATTATTAAACATCTTTTGTTTTTCATCATAATTTAAATAATCTAATAAATCATAATGCTGATTTAAAAAGACTTCATAAGTATTTTCAATCCCATTTTGGGTTAATAAACCATTATAAATAATTTCATATGCAAACAAATCAAATTCATCTTTGATTTTAACATCTAATCCCCTTGCCGATAATGCTAATTTGGCTTCTTCTATCTTCGCATACAATTCTGTTTTATGAACTGGAATTTTCTTTCCAAATTTATTTAAACTTTCTATAAACCCCACTATTTCATCAACTCCCTACTATAACCAATTACACTTAACATATAGAGTGGGGCAGTCTCACTCCTTAAAATTCTTTTTCCTAATGAACACGCTTCAATTCCTAATGCTTCCATTTGTTTAATTTCAGATTCATCAAAGCCACCCTCAGGACCAACAATAATCGTAATGGTTTGAAAATCCTGATTTAACGCTCTTGCAAAACAAGCGTGTTCCCCTTGTTTACTCGATTCTTCATAAGCGACTAGATTAATATCTGATAAATAATGAGATAATTCTTTAATAGTTATCAAAGATGTTAATTCAGGAATCATTTGTCGATAAGACTGTTCACTCGCTTCTTTTAAAATCTTTAAATAACGTTCATTCTTTTTGGCAAATGTCAATGCATTGGTTTTAATAATACTTCTTTGACTTAAAAATGGTACAATGCGTTTGACACCTAACTCAGTTGCTTTTTGTAAGACAAATTCAAATTTATCATTTTTAGGTAAACCATAAATTAATGTCACATCAACATCTAATTCATGATCCTCATTGATTTCTTCCACTTGTTTTAATAGACCTTGATCAATATTTACAATCTCATAAAGATATGTTCTATGATCAGGCAATAAACAAACAACCTGATCACCATTACGATAACGCATCACTCTTTGCATATGTTTATGATTATAAGCATCGATTTGAATCAAATCATCATGGATACAATTTTGTTCAATAAAATATCTTTGCATAGACATCCTCCTTTCGCTATTCTATCACATTTTATGCAAGATAAAAAGTAAAAAGGTCGTCTTTAAAGACAAAAAGAAAACGCATAAGAATAGCTTATGCGTTAACAATGACAAATTCATCATTTTGATAATCAACTTGAATATGACTGCCTTTTTCAATATCACCTTTAATCATTGCTTTAGCGACTAAAGTTTCAATATGTGATTGAATAAAACGTTTTAATGGTCTTGCGCCAAATGTAGGATCAAATCCTTCTTTTGCAATTTCTTCTTTAGCTTGATGTGTCACTTCAATTGTAATCTTTTGATCTTGTAATCTTTGAGCTAATTGATGAATAAATTTATCAATAATCTTATAAACTACTTGATCATCTAATGAATTAAACATAACTGTTTCATCAATACGATTTAAAAATTCTGGTTTAAAGTGAGCTTTCAATTCCATTTCCACTTCATGTCTGGTTTCGGCATTATTCCCTTGTAATAAATATTGAGAACCAATATTAGAAGTCATAATGATAATTGTATTTTTAAAGCTAACCACATTTCCCTTAGAATCAGTAATACGACCATCATCTAAGACTTGTAATAAAACATTGAATACTTCAGGATGAGCTTTTTCAATTTCATCTAATAAGACAATACTATAAGGTGCACGTCTAACCGCTTCACTTAATTGTCCACCTTCTTCATATCCTACATAACCTGGAGGCGCTCCAAGTAAGCGAGAGACACTGAATTTTTCCATATATTCACTCATGTCAATACGAACAATGTTCTTTTCACTATCAAACAATTGTTCCGCTAAACTCTTAGCAACTTCCGTTTTCCCTACCCCTGTAGGTCCTAAGAATAGAAATGATCCAATTGGACGATTTTCATCATTGATACCAGCACGTGATCTTAAAATAGCATCACAAACTTTTTCAATGGCTTCATCTTGTCCAATAACTCTTTTTCTTAATGTTTCATCAAGATGTAAGAGTTTATCCCTTTCTGATTCCATTAATTTATTCATTGGAATACCTGTCCATCGAGCAATGACTTCACTAACAGTATCAACTGTTACTTTTTCTTGAAGCAAGGCATCATCTGATTCTTGAGCTTGGAAATCAGCAATTTCTTTATTAATTCTTGGTAAAGTTTCGTATTTGATTTTAGAAGCTTCTTCTAAATTACCTTCTGTTTCATATTTATCTTTCAAAGCTTCTAATCGCACTTTTTGATCTTTTAATTCTTTAATATGATCTAAAGCTTTCTTTTCTTCTTTCCATTTATCAGTTAACCCTGTTACTTGTTCATCAAGTGATGCAATACGACTCTTGATTTCATCAAGACGTTTTTCATTATCTTCATTCTTATCTTCTTTTTCAATAGAAATACGTTCCATTTCCAAACGATTCTTTTCTCTTGTAATAACATCTAATTCTTCAGGTAAGGAATCAATTTCCATACGAACTGATGCACAAGCTTCATCAATTAAGTCAATAGCTTTATCTGGTAAGAAACGATCAGTAATATAACGTTCTGACATATTGACTGCTCCAATAATCGCAGTATCAGTGATTTGAACACCATGATGAGATTCAAAGCTATCTTTTAAACCACGTAAGATGGCGATTGTATCATCCGTATCTGGTTCATCAACTTGAACTTTTTGGAAACGTCTTTCTAAAGCTGCATCTTTTTCAATATACAAACGATATTCATCTAATGTTGTGGCACCAATACAATGTAATTCACCACGCGCTAACATTGGTTTTAATAAGTTAGCAGCATCCATTGCACCATCTGTTTTACCAGCTCCAACCAATTGATGAATTTCATCAATAAATAAGATAATATTCCCTTCTGATTTTTTAATTTCATTTAAAACTGCTTTTAGTCTTTCTTCAAACTCACCACGATATTTTGCACCCGCAACCAAGGCCCCTAAATCAAGTTCATACAATGTTTTATTCTGTAAACTTGTAGGCACATCGTTTTTAAAAATACGCCAAGCAAGTCCTTCAACAATTGCTGTTTTCCCAACTCCTGGTTCACCAATTAAGATTGGGTTATTTTTTGTTTTACGTGATAAGATTTGAACCACACGTCTAATTTCTTCATCACGTCCAATGACAGGATCTAATTTTCCATCTTTGACATCTTGAATCAGATCACGTCCATATTTTTTTAAAACTTCATATTGATTTTCTGGATTTGGATTATCTACCATATTTCCACCTCGCATTTCTTTAATGATCTTTTCTATATCCCTTTGTTTCAATTGATATTTTTGAATAATCTCTTGAGTTAAAGAAGATTGAGTCTTAAATAAAGCAATAATCAAGTGTTCAACACTTAAATACTCATCTTTATAATCACTCATGATATTTTGTGCCTTCATCAACAATTGATTCAAATCATAAGAAATTCTTAATTGACTTTCATCAACCCCTTCAATTCTTGGCTTTTGAGCTCTTTTATTTTCCAATAACGCTCTCAAATCGTTTATATCTACGCCAGCCTTTACAAGAACACGATATAAAATACCACTTGTATCTTCTAATAAAGCCAATAATACATCCTCAATATCAACAACTTGCCGAGACATTGCTATGGTTTGTTGAAAAGCCTTTTGAATCGCTTCCTGCATTGCCATTGTCCATTTTTCTATATTCATACTCTCACTCCTTTAGCACTCATTATACCCAAGTGCTAACTATAGTATACCACTACTTTTAGCACTGTCAAGTCTAAAGTGCTAATTCTTATGATTTATTTCTTTTTTCTTTATAACTTCTTAATCTTTTTATTAGCATAAATTATAGAGTCCTTTATGATTCTTTATATTTTAAAGATTACAATGAATATATCAAAATTTAGGAGGTTATCTTATGAACAAAAAAACTATTGCAATTATTTTTGGTGGTCATTCTAGTGAATATAGTGTTTCACTGGAATCGACTTATTCATTATTACAACATATCAATAAGGATAAATATCATTTATATTTAATTGGTATCACTCATTTAGGAAAATGGTATCACTTTGATGGTCCTATTGAACAAATCATTCAGGATACTTGGTGGCAAAACAATCTCTTAGAAGTTGTCATTTCACCCAATCCGCAAAAACATGGTCTTTTAGAAATTTCTAAACAAGGTATAAAACATATTTATATTGATGCGATTTTTCCAATACTGCATGGAAAAAATGGCGAAGATGGAACAATTCAAGGACTTATCCAAATGACTCAAATTCCACTCATTGGTTGTGACATTTTAAGTTCTGCCCTTTGTATGGATAAAGCTAAAGCCCATAACATTGTTGAACATGCAGGTATTCGTGTTCCTCAATCGATTGTCTTAAATTCATTACAGGAACTAAAAGAAAAAGAACCATTGATTACACAGCTTTCATTCCCTCTCTTTGTTAAACCAATGAAAGCAGGATCTTCATATGGTATTAGTAAAATAACAACCTATAGTGAATTAGAAAACGCTGTTTGCTATGCTTTTACCTATGATAATCAAGTCATCATTGAAGAAGCTATTTTAGGATTTGAGGTTGGATGTGCCATTATTGGTTTTGATAAACTGATAGTTGGACGTGTTGACGAAATTGAACTTTCTCATGGATTCTTTGATTTCAATGAAAAATATACCTTACAAACATCAAAAATCCATATGCCAGCCCGTATTGATCAAGAAATGGAAAAGAAAATTCAAGAAACTGCTAAAATCATCTATCGAACTTTAGGATGTCAAGTTTTTGCCCGCGTTGATATGTTTTTAACACCACAAAATGAAATTGTTTTCAATGAGGTCAATACCATACCAGGATTTACATCACATAGTCGTTTCCCTCAAATGATGAGAGGAATTGATATAAATTTTGAAAAATTAATTGATATTTTAATAGAAATGGGGTTAAAACATGAGGACTGTTACATTTCATAAACAAGATATTCATCGTGGATATCTTATTCTTATTAATCATGACTATCCCCTTTCTTATCAACCCAAACTTTATGAATATCAGGGATTTTTGATGGAAAGAAGTGTCATTGCATTATTAAAAGAATTACTTTCAAAAGTTGATTTGCATAATGAGCTTACCCTTGTGAGTAGCTATCGTTCTTTTCAAGAACAAGAAATACTTTATCAAACATCTTTAAAGGAAAATGGTGAATTGTTTACGAAACAATATGTTGCCTATCCTCATCATAGTGAACATCAAAGTGGTCTAGCCTTTGATATTGCGATTAAATCACCACATATTGATTTTATAAGACCCCATTTCCCTGCAACAGGAACTTCTTTATTGTTTCAAGAAAATGCTTATCGTTATGGTTTTATTCAACGTTATCAAAGGGATAAAGAAGATATAACACAGATTGCAGAGGAACCCTGGCATTTTCGTTATGTTGGGATTCCGCACTCTTACATTATACATGAAAAGAATTGGTGTCTAGAAGAATATATCAATAACATCAAAGATTATAGCATTTTCAATCCATTTCATTATCACATTGAAAATCAATTTTTCAGTCTCTTTTATGTGCCAATCAAAAATGATTCTATCACTTTACAGCTAATGGACGATGCATTTTATCAAGTATCAGGGAATAATGTTGATGGACTTATTTTAACTGCATGGAGGTCCTATGTCTAAAAAATACTATCCTTTCATTGATATCATGCGAATAATTGCATCATTATTAGTGATTGCTATTCATACTGATCCTTTGACTTCTTTCAATCCTCAACTTAATTTTTTAATAACTCGTGTTTTTGGTCGTTTAGCAGTTCCTTTCTTTTTTATGACAACAGCTTATTTTCTCTTTAATCAAGGAATGCCAACTTATGCAAAATTAAAGAGTGTTATTAAACAATTCTTGATTATTGATATATGTTCTATTTTGCTTTATCTGCCTGTGCAAATCTATAATCATTCATTATCATTTGAACCGATTGTTATTGTTAAAGATTTATTCATGGATGGAACTTTTTATCATCTTTGGTATTTACCAGCTGTCATCATTGGACTTTTGATATTGTATGAACTCTATCAACACCTGAATGAAAAAACCATTTTTATGATTGTTTGTATTCTTTATATGATAGGTTTAGCAGGTGATAGTTATTATAGTTATCTTCATCAAATTCCGCTTATTGAAGCCTTTTATACAGCTCTTTTTAAGATTTGTGATTATACCAGAAATGGTTTCTTCTTTGCGCCTATGTTTCTTTTCTTAGGAGCTTTCTTAGCACAACATCAATGGAATTTTAAGAGGTATGTCCTAATCTTTTTAATGCTAGTAAGCTTTATGATTTTCTTTATCGAAACCCTTCTTATTCATCAACAACCTATTATCACCCATGATGCTATGACTTTAAGTTTACCATTCATTTCCTTTTTCTTCTTTTCCTTTTGTTTAACTTTTCAATCATCAAAACGCTTTGTCTTATATAAAGATTTATCTTTATATGTTTATATTCTTCATCCTCTCATGATTATTGTTGTCCGAATGATGGGAAAACTAACCCATCTTGAGCATATCTTTATTTCACAATCGCTTTTTCATTATTTAGCTGTAACTGGCTTTTCATTTATTATAGCTTATCTATTGATACTTTTAAAAAAAGGAGGAAAGATATATGGATATCATCAAAAAACAAAGAAGCTGGATAGAAATTGATTTAGATGCTTTGTATTATAATCTTGATCAAATCACTCAAATCGCTTCTAAAGAAACAATTATGGCAGTTATTAAAGCTGATGCTTATGGTCATGGTGCTATAAAGATTGCCCAAAGTTTAGAATCCTATGGTATTGATCATTTTGCCGTAGCTTCGTTAGATGAAGCTATAGAATTAAGAAAAAATCATATTCAAGGAATGATTTTGATTTTAGGTTATACATCTCCCACATCAGCAAAATTATTAAATAAATATCAACTGACTCAAACACTTATAGATTTTGAATATGCTAAACAATTAAATCAAATGGGATATCCTATTCAATGTCATATTAAAATAGATTCAGGTATGCATCGTCTTGGAGAAGATTGTTTAGACATTGACCATATTATTGCCTTTTATCATTTATCCAACTTACAAATCACTGGTATTTTTTCTCATCTATGTGTTGCTGATAGCTCTTTAAAAGAAGATATAACCTTTACAAAACTTCAATTTCAACATTTTAATCATTTAATTGAAACCCTCAAAAAAAGACATTATCCAATCGGTCAAGTACATATGCAAAGTAGTTACGGTTTACTTAATTACCCCCAATATCATTATGATTATGTTCGTTTGGGTATTGCAATGTATGGAGTTGCTTCATCACTTAATGCTCCTTATCAATGTCAAATCAATTTACATCCTGTCTTATCACTTTATTCCCATATCATTCATATTCATTCTTATCATAAAGGTGATCTAATTGGTTATGGTCGTACATATCATTTTTCTCGTGACAGCAAAATTGCTGTTATTCCTCTTGGTTATGCGGATGGTTATCCAAGACATTTATCTAATCATCAAAACGTCCTTATTCATGGCATCTTTGCCCCCATTGTAGGGAGAATATGCATGGATCAATTGATGATTGATATTACTGATATTCCCCATGTTAAAATTGGTGATAAGGTCACTATTATTGGTAAAGATCATAATCATATGATTAGGGTTGAGGAAATCAGTGAACATGCTCAAACAATTTCCAATGAGATCCTCAGTCGTATGGGGAAAAGATTACCAAAATTCTATAAACAGAAAGGTTATTTGAAAAATGCAAAAGTATAAACATCCATATTCACATAAAAAACATATTTCACCCGTCTTTTTCCTCATTTTAGCTTTCATTATTATTTTAGCTGGAATAGGTTATCTTCAAAAAAATCGTATTCAATTATTGATAAAAGGGTATAATTTTACTGAACAAAATATGATTTTACAATTAGATGAACAAGATATACAAACATATATCAAAAATGATAAAATTGAAAATCTAGAAAAATGGAACACTCTTTCTCAACAACACCATTATTTAGATTATTCCCTTTATCAAAAACAACATCCTCAAACAAATGCTAAAGATGTTGTCACATATATCGATCAATTCTATAAACTCTATCAGCCTAAGTTGAATGAATTAGGTTATCCTAAAAACATACTCTTACAAATGATGCAAAATGTTTCTTTGCAAGACTTTGCTTATCTTACCCAACAAGAATTACCTTATCATAAAACCAAAGAGTATCTCTCTATTAAAGGTGTCGTTTATCAGGATTTAGATAAGTACATTCAATCCAAAAAGAAACCACTTGATGCTGTTTTATCCATTTCCTACCCTTTTATAGTCTCTCCACAAAAAGTCAATCAAACTTATATTGTTAACGAACCAGAAAGTCTCACTTTATTAATCAAAAAAGGATTTCAACTTCCTTCTTCTTATATTCCTAACGATTTAAAAGATGTGAATATTCCTATTGCAAAAGATTGTGAAAACAAACAATTACGAAAAGAAGCTGGTCAAGCCTTAGAAAAAATGTATCAAGATGCTTTAAAAGAAAATCTCCATCTTGTGATTAATAGTGGTTATCGTTCTTTTCAACAACAAAAAGCTATCTATGATGATTATTTTCAAAAATATGATGCTGTAACAGCAGCTGGTTTAGTTGCAATACCTGGTTCCAGTGAACATCAATTAGGTTTAAGCGTTGATTTAACAAGTCAAAGTGTTATTAATGGTCAGTGGCGTTTTTTTGGTGATACACCCGAATACAAGTGGGTTATTGAAAATGCTCATCATTATGGTTATATCTTACGTTATCCACAAAATAAATCTCATATAACCGGAACAACCAATGAACCATGGCATTTTCGCTATGTTGGTCAAAAAACTGCTAAAATCATTTATGAAAATAATTGGACTTTAGAAGATTATGTTTTACATTATGGTTTATCATCTTCAACCACTTTACAAAAAAGCAACCGCAAATAAGAGTATTCTCTTTTTCGCGATTGCTTTTTTTATTTATATTTTTGTATAATGCCTACACCTATTGGATAAGGTCCGGTATGAACACCAATAGTTGCACCAATTTGTTGTAATAATATTGGTTCATCAAAATGTGGAAAGGCTTCTTTCAATGATATCAATAGATCCTCTTTAAATTTTTCTCCCTCTTGTTTGTCATAGCCATAGCCAACACAAAAAGCATAAGTTGAAGGATCAAGATGATTTTCATGAAAATGTTTAATCGTATTCTCAATGATTTTACGTTTTGATTTTTCTCTACCACGTGTTACTCCAGAAGCAAAGATTTCTCCATCACGTAAAACAATCAACGGCTTAATTCCAAGTGTCTTAGCCGCAACACCAGCAACTTTACCAATGCGTCCACCATGAATCAAATACTCAAAGTTTCCAACGGTAAAAAAGATTCTGCCCGTTGATTTGATTTCTTCTATTCTTGTGATTGTTTCATCATATGTATAGTTTGCTTTTTTCATTTCACATGCTTCAATGACCAGTAAACCTTGTAAAACAGTATTTACTGTTGCATCAATAACTGTCATTTTTCTTTGGGGAAATTCATCTTCCAACATCTGTTTAGCTGTATTGGCACTATTATAAGAGCCGGAAAATTTTGTTGTAATGCAAATACAAATAATATCTTCACCTGATTTAAGAATAGGAGTAAAAACATCTATATAATCTTCTACTGATGGCATTGATGTTTTAGGAAAAATATCTTTATGGTCAACCATAAATTGATAAAATTCTTCTACTTCTATATCTACTTTTTCCTTTTGATGTGTTTTTCCATCTTTCGTAATATAAAATGGAACTACCGACATCGCATAATGATCAACGATGGATTGATCTAAATCACAAGATCCATCTGTAACTATTTGATACATACTAACCCTTCTTTCATTTTGACTGTATCAATAAAATAGCTTTAGTATTTTCAATAATTGCATAATCATTATTCATTTGATTAGAAACACACAAAGGATCATCTCTTTTTAAATAATAATGATTAAGTGGATAATGACATTCTTTTAAAGTAATGATACTTTCATCAAAAGCAAAGACTGAAAAATAATAATATTCATCTTTTAAGATTTTATGTTTTCCAGCTGGTAAAACATAAATCTTATTCAACTCATCATAGATTGTTAATTGTTTATCTTGATATTTTTCAAGCAAACATAAAACAGCTAAAAAATGATCCATTCTTTTTTGTGTAACACCATATAAATCAATAACATCATAGCCTTGCTGAAAAGCATAGCGCAAAGCTAAAGCTGTATCTGTATCATCTTTGATACAAGAATATTCATCAACTTTTAATGTTTTTAAAAGGTCTTTATCTTCAATTGAATCCATATCTCCAATTGCAATTATAGGCTTAATATTTTGTTTGATTAAATGAATGATACCTTGATCAACACCAATATAATCTATACTTTTATCTTTAACATTGCCAGCATAGACACTGCCATAAATTCCTATTTTCATTTTAACGAATCAATTGCCGCTTGACGATTATCAGCATTAAAAACATAACTTCCAGCGACTAAAACATCAGCCCCAGCATCTTTACAAAGTTTTCCAGTTTGATCATTAATTCCACCATCAACTTCAATAAGATAATGAGCATCTTGACGTTTATCTTTTAATTCTTTAATCTTAGCAATCGCCATATCTTGAAAAGATTGACCACCAAATCCAGGTTCAACACTCATAACCAAAACCAAATCAAGATCATTTAAATATTTTTCAATTGTACTTACTGGTGTTGCAGGTTTAATACTTATACCAACATGTTTATTATGTTGATGAATATATTCAATTAATTCTCTTGTCTTTTCTTCACTTTCCATTGCTTCAATATGAAAAGTAATTAAATCAGCACCAGCCTTAATAAATTCATCAACATATTTTTTAGGATCACTAATCATTAAATGAACATCTAAATATAAATCACTTACTTTTTTAACATCTGCTAAAATACTATATCCAAAAGAAATATTTGGAACAAAATGTCCATCCATAACATCATAATGAATCCAATCAGCACCATATTTTTGAATAGAATCCAAATCTTTCTTTAATTCAGCAAAATTAGCTGATAAAACTGAAGGGGCAACTTTAACCATATTTTCTCTCCTTTAACAATTTACTTTCTTTTAAAAACATCAAATAATGTTCATATCTTTCTTTAGAAATTTGACCATTTTCAATAGCTTCCTTAACCAAACATCCTGGTTCACTATCATGTAAACAACCTCTAAACTTACATCCTTGCGAAAGTTCTTCAAAATCATGAAAGCTCTTAGCTAAATCAATGGGTTCCATATTTAATTCTAGTGATGAAAAACCAGGTGTATCAGCAACATACCCACCATACATTTTTAATAATTCAACATGTCTTGTCGTATGTTTCCCTCTACCTAATGCTTTAGAAATCTCATTTGTATCAATGTTTAAATGTATATCTAAAGCATTTAATAAACTTGATTTTCCTACCCCACTTTGACCAGTAATAACAGTCACTTTATCTTGAAATAAATGTTTTAATTCTTCAATCCCATGATTTTCTTTAGAACTTAAATAATACACACGATATCCTGCTTTTTGATAAGGTTCCATCATATTTTTAATTTCATCATTATCAACAAGATCCATTTTTGAAATACAAATAATTGGATCAATATGCAAATGTTCAATTAAAACAAGGAAACGATCAAGTAAAAGTGTATTCATATCTGGTTCTTTAGCTGAAAAAACAAGTAATGCTTGATCAATGTTGCAAATAGGTGGTCTCACTAATTCGTTACGACGCACTTGTAATTGACGAATATAACCTTCGGTTTCGTTTTCAATAGAAAACTCACAAAAATCTCCTACTAATGGTTTTTGATCATTTTTTCTAAACTTACCACTTGCCTTACATTGATAAATCACACCATCTTCTTCAACATAATAAAAGCCAGATAAGGCTTTTATAATTTGTCCACTATGCATTTATCCACCTCTTTTATTAATTGGTTGAGGGAGTTGTTCCTCCCCCACCTTGATTTGTATCAGTTCCATTGCCTGGAGTTGTTGGTTCAGTAGGTTCAGTTGGAACTTCAGGCTTATGATTATAATACTCTAAGGTAATTGTTTCACCTTTTTTATAGATAACTGTAAAGGCATCAAGTGATTGACGTACTACAACATTAATCTTCATTGTTTTGATTTCTTCAACAGTTGTTGGTGGATCAATTGGTTTTAAAACAACTTTAAATCCTTCTTTTTCTAAAATATCTTTTGCTTTATTGATATCTTGTCCATAAACATTAGGTACTGTTACAGAATAGCCTTTTGAAACAGTTAAAGTAATTGTCTTTTGCGTTGCATTAGGATCAATCTTTTCACCTTGAGGTAAAGATTGTTCCAAGATTTTTCCTTTATCTTCTTCACTTGTAACTTCTTCTTTTTTCACAGTAATATTTAATTTCTTTAATTCTGCTTCAACATCATCAAATGTACGTCCAACATAATTATCAATCACAATATATTTACCTGAAGATACTGTTAGAATAACTGTATCACCTTTTTTGACGGCTGAACGTTCAACAGGATCAGTAGCTGTTACATTGCCTTCATCCACAGTATCACTTAATTCATGTTTGGTTTGTTTTGTATCAACCTTTAAATCATAACTTTCTAGCATATCAATAGCCTGTTGTTCAGTCATATTAATAACATTAGGCATTTCAAATGTACTGGCTGGTCTTAAAAAGAAGAAATAAACCAAACCAAAGATAAGTAATGCTCCAACAACACAACCAGAAATAATCGCTATTTTCTTTTTATTTCCTTTCTTTTCTTCTACTTGTTCTTCTTCCACAATTGGAATATGATTTTGGGTTTGGGTTTGAGTAAAAAAGTCTTTATCTTCTGCAACAATTGTTGGTTCATCTTGTGGTTCATCATATGTGAAAACAAGCTTTTCTTCATCATCACGTAATAAACAAGTATCTAAATCTTCAAACATCTCATTTGCACTAGCATATCGATCTTTTATATTTTTAGCAGTAGCTTTAATAATAATATTTTCGACTGATTGAGGAATTGATGGATTAAATTGGCGAACTGATGGAATTTCATCACGCATATGTTTTAATGCAATATTCACTGGTGATTCACCATTAAAAGGAACTTCACCACGTAATAATTCATAAAAAACAATTCCTAAAGCATAAATATCACTCTGTGGTGTTGCTTTTTCCCCACGGGCAATTTCTGGCGCTAAATAGTGTAATGACCCCATAATTGTATCAGTTTGTGTAACTTGTGATAATGATTGTATAGAAGCAATCCCAAAATCACCAATTTTCACAACACCACTATCTGTTACCATAATATTTTGTGGCTTTAAATCACGATGAACAATCCCTAAAGAATGTGCTTTAGCCGTTGCACTAACAACTTGTTTCATAATATCAACAGCTTCAACAAAATGTAATGCTCCTCGCTTATGAATCAATTCTTTTAAAGTCTGTCCCGGTACATATTCCATAACAATATAATAATCATCATCTTCATCTCCAACATCATAAATCTTCACAATATTACGATGTGATAAAGAAGCTGCAGCACGTGCTTCACGATGAAAACGTGTAACATAAACAGGATCCCCTGTTAAAGAAGAACGCATAATCTTTACAGCTACTGTTCTTTCTAAAATTTTATCTTCAGCTAAATAGACATCAGCCATTCCACCTTGTCCAATTAACTCTTTTAATATATAACGTCCAGCAATTGTTTTATTTATCTGACTCATTATTGACAACTCCTTCATTTAATATTAGTGCAAATCCTATGTTATCCTTACCACCGAAAGTATTCGCAGCCTCCATCAGCTGTTTACCTTTTTCTTCTAAATGAATATCAGATTGTAGAATTTCAATAATTTGTGAATCAAATAAAGAATTATACAATCCATCAGAACAAACTAACAATAAAGCATCTTTTACATTTTCACTTGTATAAGATACTTCTAAATGTTCACTTACTCCTACCGCCTGTAACAAAATATTCTTTTGTGGATGATTAAATGCTTCATCCTTAGAAATTGTTCCAGAATCAACCAAAACATTAACCAATGTATCATCCCTTGTCAATTGAATCAATTGATGATGACGGTATAAATAAGCCCGAGAATCTCCCACATGAGAAACATAAACATACTCATCTTTAAACAATGCTAAAACAACAGTTGTTCCCATTCCCTCTAAATCAGGAGACTCTAAACTCTTGTTTTTAACAAGCCAATGAGCATGATTAACAACCTCTAACATCCAATCATGAATCATCTTTTCATCCTCAAATAAAGCATGATTAACGTATTGTTCAACAATTGCATCACCGACCATTTGAGAAGCAATTTCACCAGCATTATGGCCACCCATTCCATCACATAAAACAACGAGTGACTCATGTTCATTCTTTTGATAATATCGAACATAATCCTGATTAATTGTCCTTACATTTCCCACATCACTCATAGCTACAATTTCCACTTTTATTCCCCTACCTTCTTCGCACGTAATTGTCCGCAAGCTCCATCTATATCACGCCCGTGTTCTTTTCTTAAAGTTACATTAATTTTTAAACGTAACAATTCATTCTTAAAAATTTCAACATCATATGGTGATGATTGTTGAAGTCCATGCTCATCAACAGCATTATAAGGAATTAAATTAACATAAGCATTCAGTCCTCGCATATAATGAGCAAGTTGTCTTGCATGCGTAATATCATCATTGATTCCCTTTAAAAGAATATATTCAAAAGTCACACGACGATTTGTTTTTTGTATATAGTATTGCAAAGATTCCCTTAATTTATCCATTGGATAGGTTTTATTAATTGGCATCAATTCATCACGAATCTCATCATTAGGAGCATGTAAAGAAACCGCCAAATTACTTTGAATTCCTTCATGTGCATACATTTCAATCTTATCACATAATCCACATGTTGAAATTGTTAAATGTCTTGCCCCAATAGCCAAGCCCTTAGGATGATTAATAATACGAATAAAATTCATCACATGATCATAATTATCAAACGGTTCACCGGTTCCCATCACGACAACATGACTTACTCTTTCTTTTGTATCATTCATGACAGTTAAGATTTGATTAACCATTTCTCCAGCAGTTAAATTTCTTTGTTTCTTTAAAAGTCCACTGGCACAAAAACGACACCCCATATTACATCCTAGCTGACTTGTCACACATAAACTACGACCATAATCATGAATCATTAAAACTGTTTCAATGTATCCACCATCAGCAAGTGATAATAAATATTTAGTTGTTCCATCTTGAGAAACTTGTTTCTCAACAATTGATAAAGGTCCAATGGAAAAATGTTCTTTTAGTTTTTCTCTTAAATCTAAAGATAAATTACTCATTAAATCAAAGTCTTGAACATCCTTTCGATATATCCATTCAAAAACTTGAGTTGCTCTAAATTTCTTTTCACCTAAATTTAAAAATTCTTCAATCAGTTGTTCTTGTGTATAATCATAAATTGATTTCATCATTTCATTCCTTTTCTAATAGACACATATAAAATCCATCACTATGATATTCAAAAGATAAAATCGTTTGTTCCTTAATGACTTTCATATCAGGATGACGTTTTATAAATGCCTGAATTTGTTTTTCATTTTCTTTTTTATTAATTGTACAAGTACTATATACAATATTACCACCATTTTTCAATAAAGGATATGCATTTTCTAATAATTTTTGTTGGATTTGAATGATTTCATCCATTGCATTGCTCTCATGATACTTGATTTCTGGCTTTCTGGCAAGTACTCCTAGTCCACTACAAGGAGCATCTAACAAGATCTTATCAAAAGTTAATGGTGGATAAAGCTCTATTAATTTTGTTGAATCATAGGCCTTCACATCAACAATAGAAACCTGTAATCTGGTTAATTGTTGTTGAATCAAAGGAATTTTATGTTCATATAAATCATAAGCATCAATCTTTCCTTGATTATGCATTAAAGCTGCCAAATGAGTTGTTTTACTTCCTGGGGCAGCACACATATCCAACACATAATCACCTGGCTTAGGCGATAAATATGGAGCAACCAATTGACTTGATTCATCTTGAATCGTTACAAGTCCTTCTTGAAATTCCTTTGTATAAGCAATATTTCCACCTTGATAATACAAAGCATCCTTAGCTAACTTCCCTTTTTGCCATAATTCATCTTTTAATAATTCATCCTGTGAAGTAAGTAAGGTATTGACTCTTGCACATTTTAACGGTGGCTCATTATTAGCCTGACAGATCTTTTGGGTTGTTGAATAACCATATTGTTTACAAAGCATCTTAACCATCCATAAAGGATGACTTGTCTCAATTGATAAACGTTCTTCTTTTGAAAGTTCTTCTAATGATGGTTCCGTTAAAAATGCTTGTTTTAAAACAGCATTGATAAATTGCGATGTTCTTATGCCTTTTTTCTTCTTTGCTAAATTAACTGCTTCATTAATAATTGCATAATCAGGAATAGCATCCATCATTAAATGTTGATAAAGACTCATCAACAATAACATCTTTTCATAGCTTTTAACCCTTGTTTTTAAATGTGGTTTTAAAACATATTCTAAATAAATCTGATTTTGCACTGTTCCATAAACAACTCTTGTAATAAAGTCCTTTTGTGAACGTGATAATTCATATTTTTGAAAATATGAATTGATTGTTAAATTTAAATAACTTTTCTCTTGTTTGTATTTTAATAATATTTCTAACGCTATTAATCTATCCATAACTTTATATTTGTGAATATGGATTAAAATCACATATCACTGTTACCTTTCCTTTTTGTTTTTTATTATAAAAATCATTCATTGTTTTTAACGCCTCATAAACATCTTTTCCCTGTACAAATTTAATTAAGATTCTTTGACGATAAAGATCTTGCATCTTATAAATCACACTATGAGCAGGTCCTAAGATTTTACATTGATGCGTATGTGCTAACAAATAATTTTTGATATCCTGACAGGCTATCTGTAAAATATCCTCATGTTTTGATTGAATCAAAATGCTTACCATATGACAATATGGTGGATATAATGCTTTTTGACGATATAACATCTCTTGTTGATAGAAAGCCTGATAATCATGATGTGAAGCACAAGTAATTGCATAATGTTCAGGGTTGTATGTTTGAATCAAGACTGTTCCTGCCTTTGAGCCACGCCCACTTCTTCCTGCGACTTGACATAAAAGCTGAAAAGTTCTTTCACTGGCACGAAAATCTGGAACATTTAAACTTAAGTCAGCATTTAAAACACCAACAAAAGTGACATTTTCAAAATCTAAGCCCTTTGCAATCATTTGTGTTCCTAATAAAATATTAGCTTTTTGTTTTTTAAATTGTTCAAGTAACTGAAAATGACTATTCTTATTTTTGGTTGTATCAACGTCATAACGAATAACCTTAGCATTTAAAAATGTCTTTTCAAGTTCTTCTTCAATCTTTTGTGTCCCATAACCCACAGTCTTGAAATGTGTAGAACCACAATGTGCACAACTCTGTGGATAACTCTGCACATATTCACAATAATGACATTTTAACTGATGTTCATCTTTATGATAAGTCAGTGTTACATCACAATGTGGACATTTAACGACTTCTCCACAATCTTGACATTGTAAATAAGTTGCATAGCCTCTTTTATTAAGCAACAATATAACTTGTTCATGACGATCAATTGTAGCTTGAATCTGTTCTTTCATACGTCTTGAAAATAAAGAATAATTTCTTTGTCTTGTTTCATTCACCATATCAACAATTTCAACTGTTGGTAATGGCATCTGATTGATACGATTTTTTAACTCATATAAATCATAAACGCCCTTTAAAGCCCTTGAATAGCTCTCCAGTGAAGGTGTTGCACTCCCTAAAACTACAGTTGCCTGATGTGTTTGAGCACGAATTTTAGCAATTTGTGAAGTCAGATAACGTGGTTTAGATTCCTGTTTATAGCTGGCATCATGTTCTTCATCTAAAATAATCAAGCCTATATTTTCTAATGGAGCAAAAACTGCTGAACGGGCCCCCACAACAATCTTAACTTCCTGACGTTTAATGCGACGATATTCATCATACTTTTCACCTTGTGATAAACGTGAATGTAAAATTGCTACTTGTTCCCCAAAACGTTCTTTAAAGACTTTTACCATCATTGGGGTTAATGAAATTTCAGGAACTAACATCATAACACTTTTTTGTTTATTTAAAAAATATCTTGCTAATGCTAAATACACTTCTGTTTTTCCTGAACCAGTGACCCCATGTAATAAGGCAACTCTTTTAGGATGCGCAATAATTCCATCAACCACTTTTTGTTGATCATTTGTTAAAATGATATCTTGATTGGTTGTTTGAAAAAAATCAAGGGGTTTACGATAAACTTCTTGTTTTTGATATTCAATCAATCCTTGTTTAACCAATTGATCTAATATATTTTTACTATAGGGAATATCTTTAATGGGGGTAGGTGAATGTGTTTTAAGATAATCTAAACATTCTTGCTGTTTTTTGGTTTTGGCTTTTCCTTCTTGTAAAAAACAAGCAACTGTTTGTAATTTTAAACCAACTGAATGATTGGTACTTGGTTTTAATTGTGATGGTAACATAGCTTGTAAACAAGCAATTCGTGGAGATAATGTAAGTTTAGATAATTGCAAGGCTAATTGTTGTAATTCTTCATTTAATAAAGGTTCTTGATCAATGACTTCTTGAATATATTGATAATGAAAACCAGCCTGTTGTTCTAATTCTGTTTTTGATAAAGCTGTTTCTTTCACATCTTCAACATAGCCAATAATCTTTTGATAACCAAAACGTACAAAGACACGAACTCCTTTTAATAAAGATTCATGACTTAAATAATCAAAAGTCATATCTAACGATTGAACAGGATGTTCAACCAATACACTCACAATATACATATCCTCACCACCATTTGCTTTATTTTATCATAAAAAAGAATCTTTGAATAGAAAAAGGATACAAACGTATCCTAGGCATTTTCTTTAATAATTTGCGCAATTTTTTCCTTAGCCAATAAAACATCATCATTTTCTACCACATATTTATATTCATCTTTTGTGGCAATTTCTTTACGAGCTTTATCCAATCTTTCTTTAACCACTTCCTCAGCTTCAGTACGACGTCCACGAATACGACGTTCTAATTCTTCAAATGAAGGAGGTACTAAGAAAATTGTTAAAGCATCAGGACATTTTGCCATAACTTGTAAAGCTCCTTGAACTTCAATTTCTAAGACAACATTTTTCCCCTCTTTTAGTAATTCATCAACATAAAAGCGAGGTGTTCCATAGTAATTTCCAACAAACTTCGCATATTCTAGCAACTCCCCTTTTTCAATCTTATCTTCAAATTCCTTTTCACTCACAAAAAAGTAATCTACACCCTCTTTTTCATTAGGACGAGGCTTTCTTGTCGTCATTGAAATAGAATATGCCAAATTTAATGTCTCATCTTTAAATAGCTCTTGTCTGACAGTTCCTTTTCCTACTCCACTTGGTCCACTTAAAATAATTAACAACCCTTTACTCACACATTCCACCACCTTTTGAAACAATGTTACATGAACACAACTTTAATGTCAATTCTTTTTGAAATATGTTATACTATTTATCGGTGATAAATTATGGCAAATGACGGAATAATGCTTTCTCGAGTTGTTGAAAATCTACAATCACAACTAACGAGAGGTAAAATTAACAAGATATATCAGATATCTCAATATGAACTTTTGTTTCATATTCGTGCTCAAGGCACAAATTCAAAACTTTTGATGTCAATACATCCAGTTTATGCAAGACTCCAATTGACATCACTTTCTTATCCAACGCCACCTTCTCCTAATGCTTTAACTATGCTTTTTAGAAAACATTTAGAAGGAGCCTTCATTGAATCTATTGAACAAGTTGGATTAGATCGTATTATTCATTTCTCATTGATTTCAACAAATGAATTTAAAGATACAGTCAAACTTCATTTATATATTGAAATCATGGGAAAACATTCTAATGTGATTTTAACTTATGATGATTTAAAAATCATTGATTGCTTAAAACGCGTTTCTCCCGCAATGAGTGCTCGTATCTTACAGCCAGGAGCAACCTATCAGCTTCCTCCTTTGTTAGATAAACGCAATCCATTTGAAAGTGAATTTCAACCAACAGATAACCTCACAAAGATTTATCAAGGTTTTTCCCCTGAATTATCTCGTGAAGTTCTCTATCGTCTTGATCATGGTCAAGATTTTCAAGCTGTTTTAAATGAAATACGTCAATCAAATACTTTATATATTCATAAACTTGATCAAAAGGAATATTTTCATATTATTCCATTAACTCATTTACAATGTGAATATCAAGCTTATCCTTTATTTGAAGGATTGGATGAACATTATCATTTGATTGATCAAAAGGATCGTATTAAACAACAAACATCTGATTTAGCAAGATTTATTCAAAATGAATATCAAAGAAATATTAATAAGTTGAATAAATTAGAAAAGACTTTGTTTGATTCACAAAATAGTGATGAATATCGTATTAAAGGTGATTTATTATTTGCTAATCTTCATTGTATTCAAAAAGGTCAAAAAGAAGTCACAGTTGAAAATTATTATGATGGAACAATGATGACAATTGAACTTGATGAACGCTATGATGGAAAAACGAATGCAAATAAGTATTATGCAAAATACCAAAAGGCAAAAAATGCTCGAGTTCATCTTGAAGAACAGATTGCTTTAACGAAAGAAGAAATTCATTATTTTGATACTTTAATTACTTTAATGGACAATGCATCTTATTATGATGCCTTAGAAATGAAAGAAGAATTAGAAAATCTAGGATATTTAAAAAAGAAGAAAAACAAACAAGTTCATCGTCCTAAGAAATTACATATTGAAACATATCTTACAAAAGATAATATTTCAATTTATGTAGGCAAGAATAATCTGCAAAATGATTATCTTACCTTTAAAATGGCTTCAAAAAATGATATGTGGTTCCATGTCAAAGATATGCCAGGAAGCCATGTCGTTGTGCATAGCGAAGATTTAGATGAATATACAATTCGTCTTGCGAGTCAAATGGCAGCTTACTTTTCTAAAGGTAAGCACAGCTCATCCGTTCCTGTGAATTATACAAAGATTAGAACTTTGAAAAAACCTCAAGGAACAAAACCAGGGAAAGTCATACTCTCTCATTATTCAACAATTTACATTGATCCTGATGAGAGCTTTTTACAAGAAGTTAATAAAGTTGATTGTTAGCTGCATTCACAAATGTGTGTTCATATTGAGGAATGAATACTGGAAAATACATACAATGGTTCACACGACGACATTCAATTGGACAAATAACTGGTTGAGGAACACGTGTAACTTGGTTTGAAACACAAACACGTCTTGGTGCAACTAATGGTTGTGGTCTAGGGCAACCATTAAAGCCACCGGCCATTTGGGCATTATCCATACCACAATCAGACATCATTGAATTCATCTGACATGAACATCCTTGTTGATTTCCACAAGATTGATTAAACATATTTTTCCCTCCTTCGATATATAGTATGAAACAATCTAAGAAGTGTAAGGGCAAATGAAAGGAGTTTTATGAAATTAATACCTTGGAGCTGCTTCGATGAAATCGAAGCCTATACAACATGTGCTTATGATGAAAATCATCAACCTATGAATATGAGTTATCATGGGGATGATGATGCTTTGGTTCTTAAAAATCGTCAAGCACTGGCTCAATTATTAAATACTGATTTAAATCATATGGTCGCTACTTTTCAAAAGCATACAACAAATTTTATAGAAGTAACAGCAAATGATGGTGGTAGAGGAATGTTATCAAGGGAAGATGCCTTTGATAATTATGATGCCATGTATACCAGAGATCCTGAGTTATGGTTATGGACTTTTCATGCAGATTGTTGTCCAGTTCTCCTTTATTGTCGTGATCAAAAAATCGTCGCTGCAATTCATTCAGGATGGAAAGGAACGGTTGGTGAAATTGTTGGGAAAGTGACAAAACATTTGATTGAAAATGAGCATTGTGATTGTCAACACATTTATGCTTATATTGGTCCTTCCATAGATCAAAGAAATTTTGAAGCCAAAGATGATATTATTGATTTGGTTAAGCAAATGTCTTTTGATACATCTTCTTTTTATACCAAAAAAGAAGATGGTGCTTATTTGCTTAATAGTAAAGGTTTGATTAAAAAACAACTGGAATTATTAGGCGTTCCTCAGACAAATATAACGATTTCTCCATACTGTACAATTGAAAACAATGATTTATTCTTTTCATATCGAAAAGAAAAAACAAATCATCGTAATATTACCTTAATCAAATTAAAACAACCACAAAAGTAAGTTCGCTTACTTTTTTTATTTGGTTATATACATTTTCTACATTATGTGATATTTTTGTGATAATATAATGATAGATATAGAGTCTGGAGGAAAAGATTATGAAGAACAAGCGTTGGTATATTAGCATCTTTATCATTGTTAATATCATTGCAATGATATTTGTATACCATCAAGAAACACAAGCAATACAAAAGATTTTTGATGTGCATAGTCAAGAGTATCAAGATGAGGTTAAAGATACCATGAGTCATTATACACATTCATTTCAATTGTTTTCTCAAATGTTAACAAATGAAATCCAAGATCATCCTCGCCCCGATGAGATTTGGAAGTATTTAAAAAGCATTGATAAAAAAATGTTACAAATTGAAGGAGAGACCTTTGATGGTTTATACATGTACTATCAAGATCGTTATCTTTATAGCTGGGATACGCCTTATGAACAATACGTTAATACAGGTTATAATGCTAAAGAACGTCCTTGGTATAAGAATGCAATAAAAGAAAAAGGTAAGATTGTTTTTACCCCTCCTTATATGAGTTATGCCAATCATTATGTGCTTTCTACCATTTCACAACTTCAAAGTGATGGAAAAACCGTCTTTGCCTATGATATTAAAATGGGAAATATTCAAAAGATTGTTCATACTTTAAGTCGTTATGATAATGAACAAATCATGATTTTTGATAAAGCTGGAACAATTATTGGAAGTAGTGAAGAAAAATATTTAGGGGGAAATTTAAATGCCTCATTACAAGAGGATAAACAAGTGATTGATGATGTAAAAGAAACATTAGCGAAAACAACTGTTGATGAGGAGATTGAAAAATTAAAGGAACAGATGGATTCAGCTCAATCTTTTTATAACTTCCAACAAGAGTTTCATGAAGATTATCAGCATTTAACAAAAAAACCTCAACAAGCACAGCTTTACAAATTCAATCATACTTATTATTATAATTACTTATTAAAGGGTGACGATTATCATATTTTAATGTCTATTCCCCTATTGACATTGTTACAAGAAACAATGTCAATCTGGTTAATTCCGATGCTGATATTAGAATTTGTTTGTATTTATATTTTAAATAGAATAAGTAAAGAAGCAAAGAATCGTGAATTAAAGGCAGCCTATGTTGAATTAGGGCAAACGCAAAAGCGTTTAGAGATTGCTTTAAGTGCCGCTCAAAAAGCGGCTGCGATTGATGAACTCACAGGAATGATGAATGAAAAATCGTTCCGTAAATCAGTAATTAATCAAATTCATACGATGAGTGATGAGGATTGTGGGATTTTAATAATGATTGATGGTGATCGTTTTAAATATGTTAATGATACTTATGGACATATGATTGGTGATGAAGTGATAAAGCTTTGTGCGCAAATGATTATTGGCCGTATTCGTACAATTGACTTGGCATCTCGTTTACATGGTGATGAATTTGCTATATTTATTGCCAACATTGATGATTATCATGTTGCTAAAAAGATTATTCAGGATATCAATGATTCAATTGAAAAAGAAGCCAAAAGAAGAAATATGCCAGTTATTTCTATTTCATCTGGAGCCATTGTTGTTAAGCATGGTGATAATTATAGTGAGCTCGCGAAAAAGGCTGATCAAGCTTTATACATGGCTAAAAAGACCCACAATGGAGCATTTGAAAGTTATCAAAAAAAATGACTATCTTTAAGATAAGTCATTTTTTTCATAGATCATTTGTAACATTGTTTGAGGAATCACATCAATAAGCTTGGAAGGAATGATTGTATAAGCATCATTAGCTAAACAATCACCTGCACGACCATGAATATAAACCCCTAACATAGCCGCCTGTAAACCACCATAGCCTTGTCCTAAGAGACTGGTAATAATACCCGCTAAAGTATCCCCCATGCCCCCACTTGCCATCGCTTTATTCCCAGCAAAAATACGATAAGATTCTTGACCATCAGTAACAATCGTATAAGGACCTTTTAAAACCAAAATAACATGATGCTTTAATGCAAAATTTCTAGCCACAAACAACATATCAGAATGTTCATCAAATTCACATAAACGTCTAAATTCTCCCATATGAGGGGTTAAAATAATATCCCGTTCCTGATTTTTTAATAAATCTAAATTACTTGATAAAATAGTTAAAGCATCTGCATCAACAACCAGTGGTTGATGTGACATAGAAAAAACATCAATCACATGACGATAACTATCAATGCTTTGACCAAGTCCACAGCCAATAAGAATAGCTTGATATTTTAAGAAATCTTCTTTACGCATAACAGCTGGTCTTAATTGCGTTGTCACTTCAGGACAATAGACAGTTAAAGCATCAATCACAGCTTGTTCACTCATAACTGTAACAACCCCACTTCCACTATAGACACAGCTTTTGGCACTCAATAAAGAAGCCCCTTTATATTCATGACATCCCGTTATCAATAATGTTCGTCCATAATCACCTTTATGTCCATCAAAACGTCTTTCTTTTAATAATGAACACATCATTTTTTGATCAGCTAATTGATATAGACCAACTTCTTCACTCACATCCTCAACATCCAATTCTTCAACAATCACCTGACCAGTAAAGGATGTACTATCAGGATTTAAGAAACCATTTTTTAAGGCTGTTAAAGTAATTGTCTGTGTCGCACAGACAACACTTTGATAAGGTTTTCCATTATCACAATTTAATCCTGTAGGAATATCAACAGCAATAATTTCTTGGTCATATAATTGATTGATTTGTTCAATAACCATCTGATATAAACCACGTGGTGAACTATTCAATCCATTCCCAAACATGGCATCCACTATAATATCACAATCTTTCATATGCAATATCACTTCATCTAGGATATCTTCATTTAATAAAATGACTTCTAAATTCAAAGCATAACATTGATCTAAATAATAACGATTTGCTTGTGAGAGATGATTTTGATCTTCAAAAATATAAACAGTCACTTGTTTCCCCTGTAAAAATAATTTAATAGCTAAAGATAATCCATCAGCCCCATTATTACCTGGACCACATAATAGACAATAACGTTGTCCATGCATATGTTTAATTAAACAATCACTTGCTTTATCAACCAATTCATTAATTTGATAACCATGATTTAAGAGATATTCATCATATTGTTTCATAAATTGACTACTTCCAATTTTCATTATCTCCACCTCTTTTTCTTCATTATATCGTCATCCCCTGCTTTTTTCAATCATTCTATCAATAAGCAAAAGAAAACGGATAGAAATTCATCTATCCGTTTAGTGGTTTGCTATTTTCTTCCACCGCCAGCCCAATGGCTTGACCAGTAAGAACTATTTAAATTAGCAGTTGTAACACCTGTACGAGATGTTCCAGCATGAACGAAACGTCCACCTCCAACATAGATACCTACGTGAGTAATTCCACCACGACCTGTTGTTCCTCTAAAGAAAACTAAGTCTCCTGCTTTTAAACTTGACTTAGACACACGAGATGTTGCTCCATATTGAGCAGCAGCTGTTCTTGGAATAGAAATTCCATTTTGTCTATAAGCCCATTGTGTTAAGCCAGAACAATCGAATGCTCTTGGTCCATTACCACCAGTTACATATCTACTTCCAACTCGGCTTAATGCACTAGATGCAACACCTGCATGAGTAGGAATTGGATTTTCTACTTTGACACTTAATGTCTTAGTTGTTTTGTTGCCAGCAGCATCAGCGACGGTATATTTGACTGTATACTTACCAGCTTTGTCTGTATTGACAGAACTACTAATTTTTACTTTTGAAGTTAAATTTCCATCTTTGTTATCAATGGCACTTTCCAAATATTTCTTAGCTGAGAAACTCTTACCTTTTGTAATTGTAACTGAGCTCTTAGATAAGCTTAATTTTGGAGCACTAATATCTTTAACCTCTACATTTAATTTTGCCTTAGATTCATTACCAGATGAATCCACAGCAGTGATATTCAATGTTGTCTTACCAATTTTCTTTGTATCGACTTTACCATCTACTTTAATAGATGTTACCTTCTTATCAAAGTTATCAGTAATACCAACATAATCTGAATAGCTAAACTTTGAACCATAGTCAACAGTTACTGTTGACCCTTTTTTATGTTGAATCTTTGGTGCAATTGTATCAGATACATAGAACTCAAATGTCTTTTGGGTTTGATTTCCAGCTGCATCAGAAACATTCAATTGAATTGTTTGAGTCCCTAAACGAGACGTATCAAGCTTCTTGTTTGTTTCGATGAACGGAGTAACATCACCATCAACATTATCTGTTGCTTTAATGTATTTTGTAATATCTTTGCTGCCATTAACTTCAACATTTACAACATATCCATTACTCTTTCCGACAGGCTTCAATTCTGGAGCAGTTTTATCAACAACTTCAACTTGAACAACCTTTGATTGCGTATTAGAGAACATGTCAGTTGCACTTACTTCAACGTTATATATACCCAACTGATAAGGATCATATGACTTATCATTGATTTTGACATCAATACTGTCTAGGGTATCACGATTATCAGAAATAGCAAACATACTTTTATCAAGTTTTGTTCCATAAAGAACCTCTACTTTATTAGAATCAATAACAGGAGCTTCTTTATCAACAGCGGCATAACCAACTAAACCAAATGTTGAAACAAACAACATTGGAATAAACATGGCTTTACGATTAATAACATGTTCTTGCAAATTTTCTAATAAGTTCGCCTTAATATTACTATCCATTCGTTTCCTCCTTTCAATAATATACCCACTTAGTATTATAAGACAACGTTCACAAAAAGTCCACAACTTTCTTAAGAAATTCTTAAGAAATTCAAATTACATTGATTATATCAATACTTTTTTATTTAACTTTTTTTGTATATTTTTTCATAAATATTATTTTATAGCTGTATTATAGCCAAATTTGTCAAATTTAGTCATAATTTCTTAAGAAATTCATAGAGTGTACAAAAAGGAGAATCATATGATTATTTATTTTTCGATTTATTGTTTTTTAGGTTATCTGATGGAATCTATCTATGTCTCGCTTTTATCTCGTCGTGTCATTTCTTCAGGACTATTCAAAGGTCCTTTTATTCCACTTTATGGTTTTGGTGCATGTTTACTTATTGTTTTATCCCCTTATCTTAAAAATTCCTTCTTACTTTCTTTTTTCATTGGTGGTATAGCTATGACTTTGTTAGAATATCTTGCAAGTCATTATATTGAAAAAAGCTTTCAAACAAAATGCTGGGATTATTCAAAACATCATTTTCATTACCAAGGACGTATTTGTTTGTTTTATTTTCTAATGTGGTGTTTTTTAAGTCTATGCTTTATTCAATATATTCATCCCTTCTTTGTTTCTTTACATTTGATTAATGATACCAATTGTCTAATTGCTTTAATTTATCTATCATTTTTATTAAAAGCCTATATTGATTGCCTTCAAATCAAAAAAATAGATGGTCTTGATATTCACTAATCAAGACCATCTTTTCTATTCAATACTCTTTAAAGATTCGACCATATTGACACGATTTAAAACTCTACGCATTACAAAATCAATAAATAAAGTAAATCCTAATGTAATAATAATTGCAAAAATATAACTTGTAAAGTTCAATGAACGAACAAACATTGTCACATCCAGTTCAACTGTACGAATAATAAAACGATGCAATAAATAACCAAAAACTGTTCCTAGCAATGAGCCAATAATCGATAAAATAACATTTTCTCTAAAGATATAATCATAGACTTCTTTACGCCTAAAGCCTAAGACCTTAATCGTTGCTATTTCGCTTTTACGCTCTTGAATATTAATATTGGTTAAATTGTATAAGACAATAAAGTTCAAGGCTCCTGCACATACGATTAAGATAATAATGACCAAATCAACACTTTGAACTTGATTATCAAATTCTTCACCAATGTTATTGATATAAGAAAGATTTCCATAGTTCTTTTCTTTCATATATTTTTCTAAACTTGTTTTATAAGATTGATCCATTTTCTTCATTGTTAAAAAAGCATTATTTACCTTTAAATCTTGTGCTGTTACACTCTCATAAAGATTTTGTGACATATAGACATAATTCATGAAATAATTTTCCATGATACCAGAAATCTTTACATTATACTTTGTTCCTGATAACTCTATATCCATCGTATCATTGACTTCAACATCTAATAATTCCGCTGTTTTTGCTGATAGGATAACCCCATCATCATCCAAAACAAGTTTTTTCCCTGTTTTATAGTCTTTAAAGTTTACAAAATTAGAAATATTTTCCATTGATTGATAAACCACCAATGTTCCATATAAATCCTCTTTATTCTTTAAAATATCAATACTTTGATTCAAGACATATTCAACATTATTGACAGCGTCTCTTTGTAAAAGATTCTTTTGATATTTTTTAGCTTCACTAGTTGAAATAGAGTCATCTAAACGAACCAAAGCATCATATTTTAAAACATCATGATACTGTTTATCAACAACTGCTGAAACTGAATGCTTAACACCAAAACCAGTAATAATCAAAGCAGTACATCCAGCAATCCCAATAATTGACATAAAGAAACGTTTTTTATATCTAAAGATATTACGCATTGTCACTTTTTGATTAAAAGATAAACGTTTCCAAATAAATGTTATTCTTTCTAAAACAATTCTTTTTCCTAATTTTGGTGCCTTTGGTCGCATCAGAACTGCTGGCATTAAATTCAGTTCACTCATGCAAACAAACAATGTTGCTGCCATTGTGACAAAGACAGAAATAAAGAAAGTTTGAAAGGCAACAGCCTGACTTGAATAAATCAATGTCTTAGCATCGACTTGGAATAACATTAAATTATATAAATAATAAATAATGCGTGGAAAGAATTGTGTTCCTAAAACAATTCCTAAAGCACAGGCAAAAAATGTTGCAAAAATAACATAGACAATATATTGCTTAATCACATCCCATTTTGAATAACCTAAAGCTCTTAATGTTCCACTTTGGCTTCTTTGTTCTTCTACCATTCTTGTCATTGTTGTTAATGAGACAAGGGCTGAGACCAAAAAGAACATTAAAGGAAAGATATCAGCAATTGATGAGATTGAATCTTTATTTGATTCGTAATTCACTAATCCTGCATTTTGATGATTTGTTAAAGTATAAAGTTTTCCTTTAGGAATTTCATTGACTTTATCTTGAGCTTCACTAATTTGACTATGAGCTTTATCTAATTTATCTTTTGCTTGAGTTAATTGTTGATTGGTTTTTAATTCTTCTAAAGCTAATTTGTTTTCATTTTGTTGAATTTGAAGTTTTGCTTTTTGGATTTGAATAGATGCTTCATTTAATTGAAACATTCCATCAATTGATGAAGTAGCTGTTTTTAATGATGTTTGAACATCTTGTATTTCTTTAATTGTTTTATTCACTTCATCAATAACTTCATGAGGAATTTTTTCAGGAGGATTTTCTTGATATCCTTCTAATTGTTTTTTCAAATCTTCTAAGTTCTTCTTTAATTCATCACTTGTTTTTTTCATGGTATCAAGCATATCCTGAGCTTGTGATGAAGCCATTGATTGAGCTTTGATATATTCCATTTCTTTATCTGCTAAAGTAATTTTTGCATTAATTAATTGAATTTTTGCTTCTAAAATTTTACTATCAAAAGTATTCTTCGACTCTGTATAAGTTTTATAACCTTTATCATATTCTTTTTTTGCATCATCTAGCTTCTTTTGTGCATCACGTGTAAGCTTTTCATAAAGATTACTCATACGTAAAGATAATGTACTTTTGACTTTCGTATTTAATGTTTCAATAAAATCATCATAAGCTTGCGTAAAGACATTTTCCTTCTTTGCCCCCTTAACAGTAATTGAGATTTGATTGTATAAAACACCTTCATCTCTTAAATCATAAAGTTCATCAGGCATTGCTAAAAAAGCATTATCTGTATTTAAAATTTCAATAAAACCAGAATTGGTTCCATCCCCTAATGAATTGGTTCCCCGATTAGTTTTAGCAATATATCTCACATCATTAATAATTCCTACAACAGTAAAAGATTTTTCTCCTTGTTTATTAGAAATATCAATTTTTTGACCAATCTTTGTCCCTGATTTTGCAAGTTCATTATCAATAACACATTCATCACTTTGTTTAGGGAAACGTCCTTCTATTAAATCAGGATGATTAATCATCTTTGTATCAAATGTTTGACTCGTATAGACCTTAACCCCTTCTAATTGATCATGAGTCTTTTTCAAAGCATCAAACTGATAACCATATTCAATCTTATCAATTCCTTCAATATCTTTAATCGCAGCAATATCATCCTGCGAAAAACCTAATGAGGCAATATAAGTTAAATCAGAATAATTATGTTTATCCAAATAGGCATCCATTGTTTTGGTCATTGTTCCTGGCGTATTTCTTAATCCGGCAAAAAAAGCAGCACCGAGAAAAACAATTGAAAAAATTGATAAAAATCGTGCTTTAGAAGCAAAAATAGATTTCCATAAATTTCTCCAATACATTGATTTCTTTTGCTTTACCATTCAATTTCCTCGATTGGTTTAGGATTTTCATTAAGTTCTACGCCATAAACTTTCCCGTTTCTTAAATGGATAACACGATCTGCCATAGGTGCCAATGCAGAGTTATGTGTAATCACAATAACCGTCATCTGATATGTTTCGCACATCTCACGAAGTAAACCTAAAATTGATTTCCCCGTTTGATAATCCAATGCGCCAGTTGGCTCATCACATAATAAAAGCTTAGGATTTTTAGCAATGGCTCGAGCAATTGCTACACGTTGCTGTTCACCGCCTGACATTTGAGCAGGAAAGTTAGCCATACGCTCAGATAAACCAACTCTTTCTAAAACATGTCTTGCATCTAATGGATTTTTAGATATTTGAGAAGCCAATTCAACATTTTCTAAAGCTGTTAGATTTTGAATTAAATTATAAAACTGAAAAACAAACCCAATATCATCACGACGATATTCTGTTAATTGTTTCTCATCATATAAGGCAATATTTTGTCCATCTACTAAAATCGTTCCGCTGGTTGGAGAATCCATCCCTCCAAGTAAATTTAAGATGGTTGTCTTACCAGCTCCAGAAGCTCCTACAATCACAACAAATTCCCCTTTATTCACTTCAAAATTCACACCATCACTAGCATGAATTGTAATATCCCCCATTGTATAACTTTTAATGATATTTTTAAATTCTATCAAAGCACACATTTCTCTTACCATCCTTTGTTTTATCTGTTATTATAATAATAGTAACACAAATTCATAAAAAAGAACATAAGGAGGTTCAATATGAGTCAAATATTAATCATTTCTGATACTCATTTTCTACGTGAGCATGACCTTGAAGAATTTTTTAATACAGTTAAAGGATATGATGCAATTATTCATTGTGGAGATATATTTTTAGGCTTTGATCCCAAAACATTTCATGCTCCTAAACCACTTTATATTTGTCGTGGTAATAATGATTTTGCCAATCTTGAACAAACCCTTCAATTTGAAATTGATGGAACCTTATTTTATATTACTCATGGACATATCAATCATCTTTCTTATGAACCATTAGAGTTTTTAAACTTACGTAAAGATTATCCTGCCAATGTTTTTTGTTTTGGTCATACCCATATTCCTTACTTTAATGAAGTCGATGATGTGACCCTTATCAATCCTGGTAGTCTTGCCTTACCAAGAAATTACCCAAGACATAGAACCTACGCTATTTATGATACAGTAACTCGTCAAACTCATTTTTATGATTATCCAACATTAGAAGAAATCGTTGTCCCACAACCAACCAAAGGGAAAAAATAGGAGAGCTCTCTATGAACTCTCCTATTTTTTATACTTCAACTAAGTAATCAAATTTTTCAATTGTTTCAGTTTCAGCAATCATCAAGAAATGATCATCCATACGAATTGAATATTGAGGATCAACTGATAATTCAAGTTTATGTGTCTTTTCATCACGAATACCTAAGATATTAATTCCATAATTTTTTCTTAGATTTAATCCTTGTAATGAATGTCCAACCCAAGCTTGTGGAACTTTCATTTCAACAACACTATAATTATCATCCAATTCAATTAAGTCAGTAATATTCTTTCTAAGTAATGAACGTGCAACTCTTTCTCCCATTTCCTTTTCCGGACGACAAACACGATCAGCACCAATTTTTTCTAAGACAACTTTAAAACGTTTGTTTTTAGCTTTAGCGATAATATAAGGAACACCAATTTCCTTTAAATTTAAAACTCCTAATAAACTTTCTTCTAAGTGATTCCCAATCGCTACAATTCCAACATCAAATTCTTCAACCCCTAAATCAATTAAGAATTGTTGATCAGTAATGTCACCAATAACTGCTTTGGTTGCAAATTCAGAAACCCTTTGAACACATTCAGGATCTTTATCAATAGCTAAAACTTCACAACCAAATTGTGATAATGTTTTGGTAATGGTTGACCCAAAGACTCCTAAACCTAAAACAACATATTGTCTATTTTTCATACTTCTAACCTATTAAGACATCAGCTTGTGGATAGACGATGTCTTTCCCTTTCATTTGATTATATCGTTTTGCAAAAATTAAAATCATTGTTATTGGACCAATACGACCAATATACATCAATATAATAATGACAACTTTTCCGACACTTGTCAACATTGGTGTCACTCCAGCCGTTAATCCAACTGTCGCAAAGGCTGAAAATACTTCAAAAACCAAATCTATAAAATTTAACTTCTCACTAATTGCTAAAACAAATAAACCTGTGACACAAATAAAGAAACTCACCATAGCAATAGTTAAAGCACGTTTAACAACTTGATCAGAAATAGAACGCTTCATGATTTTAATACGATCACTCCCTTGAACAAGCGCATGCACATATAAAAGCATCATGACGAAAGTGACTGTTTTAATTCCCCCAGCTGTTCCAGCAGGTGACCCACCAATAAACATAAACATTGACATAATTAATTTTGTAGAAACATGTAATGCACCAATATCAACAGTGGCAAAACCAGCAGTTCTCAAGGTTGTTGATTGGAAGAAACTGGCTAAAATTTTATCTGGTAAAGGTAAAGCTCCAAGAGTTTTCATATTTGTAAACTCTAAGGCTAAAATAATGATTGTTCCTAAAGCGAGTAAAATACTTGTAATCCATAAAACAATCTTAGTATGTAATGACAATGAAGCCATAAATTTACGTAATTTAAAGACTTTAAAATTATCTTTATAATTTTTCCAAGCCATCCTTAAATCAACCCATACAATAAATCCAAGTCCTCCAGCAATAATCAAACCAGCTACTACTAAATTCACTAACAGATTTGTCTGATAGTTAATCAAAGAATTAGAACCTAAAACATCAAATCCGGCATTACAAAAAGCTGAAATAGAATGGAAACAAGCATAATATATTCCTTTTATCAAACCAAATTCCGGAACAAAGACAAAACTTAATAACACTGATCCAGTCAATTCAAAGATTGCTGTATATTTGATAACCCTTTTAATATATATTCCCATTGCTCGCATTGAGCTTTGATTTAAGGCCTCTTGCATAATAATCTTATTGGTATAAGAAAGTTTCTTTTTAAAGGCAACTAACATCATATTTAAAAGTGTTAAAAAACCTAATCCACCAATTTGAATCAATGCAAGAATCACCAATTGACCAAAAAGTGTATATTGATCAGCAACAACAATGGGTACAAGTCCTGTTACACAAGTTGCCGAAGTGGCAATAAATAAATGATCTAAATAAGGAATGACTGCTCCTTTATTAGAAATTGATAACGATAACAACAATGATCCTATAAAAATGACCATAAAGAAACTAAAAGCAATTCGCCTTGTTGGTGAAAAAACTTTTTTCTTTTTTCCTTTATGAAAATCAACAGCTTCCATTTTTATCCTCCCTCAAAATCATTTCTGCACAAACCATCCCATCAACTGCTGCTGACATAATTCCACCAGCATATCCAGCTCCTTCGCCAATTGGATAAATTCCTTGACTTGAAGATTCTAAATATTCATTACGTAAAATACGAACAGGAGCACTACTTCTCGCTTCTACCCCAGTTAATAATGTATCTTCATCAATAAAACCAGGCATTTTCTGATTCATTAACATCAAGCCTTCTTTTAAATTACGATTAATGAATGCAGGAAATAATTGATTTAAATCAGTTAATGTATACCCTGGTAAATAACTTGGCTCAATCTTGCCTAATGGATAATTCGTTCCATTGATATAATTCATCGCAAGTTGCACAGGAGCATGATAATTTTCTCCCCCTAGCTTAAAAGCCTTTTCTTCTAATTGACGTTGAAAAGCAATTCCTGCTAAAGGATGATCACTTTCAAAATCACTAGGCATGACATTAACCAAAATCGCACTATTAGCATTTTTAGCATTTCTGCTATAATAACTCATTCCATTCACACATAAAGTTCCTGCTTCATGATGTGAAGGTACAACATAACCACCTGGGCACATACAAAATGTATAGACCCCTCTTTTTTCACTTGTTTGGACTGCTAATTTATAAGGCGCAGCCTTTAGATATGGTGAATGAGCACTTTTCTTGTATTGTATCTGATTGATTTTTTCTTGTGATTGTTCAATACGTAATCCTATGGCAAAAGCTTTGGCTTCCATTGACAAGCCTTTTTGATAAAGCAATTCATAGGTATCTCTAGCACTATGACCAATTGCTAAAACAAGGACATCCGTATCAATCGTTTGAATTTGCTGATCTTTTTTCACTTTCACTTGATATCCTTGGGCCTTAGAAGAATAATCAATCATTTGTGTTTCAAACATGAAACACACCCCTTTTTCTTCCATAAAATGACGCATATCAATCAATACTTTTCTTAAATAATCAGTCCCAATATGTGGTTTTGATGCATATAAAATATCTTTGGGTGCACCATGTTTTACAAAAGTTTCTAAAATATATCTTAAGCGATGATTTTTAATTCCTGTTGTCAATTTCCCATCAGAGAATGTTCCTGCTCCACCTTCACCAAAAGCAATATTACTCATCGGATTCAAGATGCCCTCATGCATCAATGCATCAACATCTTTAACCCTTTCCTCAACCTTTTTTCCTCTTTCTATGACTGTAACATCCTGCCCTGCACAAGCAAGCGTATAAGCACAAAACAAGCCCGCTGGTCCACTTCCAACAACGACAACTTTTTTATCATTTGCTTGTTTATAAACATACTGATATGGTTTAACTTTTTGAACTTGAGGATGAGTTTTTATAAACGCATCTTCATCATCAACTTCAAAATCAAAACTACATATCCAATGAACATTTTGTCGCCTTGCATCAATAGATTGTTTAGACAATTGAACATTTCTAATTGCTTTTTCACGAACATTTAAGACTTGTGAAACAATTTTACGTTCATCCATCTTACCTAATTTTACTTTCACGTTATGAATTCGTAACATTCCATTCCCTCTCTAACGCTTTTGCGACATGACTTGCACTTGCAAAAGCAAAATGTAAATTATAACCTCCACATAAACCTATCACATTTAATATTTCCCCAATGGCATAGATATGTGGATATTTTTTAAGTTCTAAGTTATGATCAAGTTCATTCAGTGACAATCCACCCTTCATCACCTGAGCACTTTCATAAGATCTTAGCCCTGTAATATGTAAACGAAAATCTTTAAGCATTGAAACAATTTCTTGGGTTGAATTCAATGCCTGTTTTTCAAAATAAAGCGATATTTTACTATTGAGTAAGCCATCGTAGAAATGATTATAGCCCTTCTTGCGACGAAGTTCAATATATTCATACAATTTCTTTGCATCTTCTTCATCAAAAAAGTCAATTGACAATTCATAATCATGCAGTGGCTTGCAAAATGCCGAAAGCTGCATAATCGCAATCCCACTGACCCCATAATCAGTAAACAACAATTCGCCCTTTTCCTGATGAACACATTTACCTTTTTCTAATAAAGTAAATGTTCCTTTCACTCTTACCCCTTTTAGTGACTTTAAAACAGGTTGAGTAAAAAATTGTGTTAAAGCTGGTCTTGGTTCAACAACATTTAAATGTAATTTTCTTAAGATTTGATATCGTGATAACTGTGTTCCAGATAAACGACCTGCTTCGCTTCCCATTGCAAAAATAACATAATCAGCCTTTAATTGTTGTTGATTTGTTTTAACAATATAAGGATACCCTTTTTCAATCTTTAAAACCTCTTGTTCATATAAAAATAAAACCCCTAATTCCTCTGCTCTTTGCATTAAAATCTGTTTTACAGATAAAGCTTGCTCACTTTTAGGATATAATAAATTTCCTTGATATATACAATACAATCCTAAATCATTCATTGCTTGAACCATATCAAAAGAAGAAATAATTTCTTCAACCAATTGATTATTATCACTTTGATAATAATCAATTGACATATCTTTATTTGATAAGTTACATCTCCCATTTCCAGTAGCAAGAACCTTTTTTAAAGGTGCTGTATTTTGTTCTAAAACAATCACATCACAATCATATAATTTCTGTTTTAACAAAACCGACAGATAAACCCCAGAAGCTCCAGCCCCTACAATCAATATTTTTTGCATTTTCAATACACCTCTACAACTATTTTATACGAAATACAACGATTATACCATTTTTTATTGAAAAATCATCTAAAAATGTTTATAATACAGAAGGAATTTTAAAAGGAGGAATTACAAATGGGTAGAGCACACGAAGTGCGTAAGGTCGCTATGGCCAAAACTGCAGCAAAAAAAGCCAAAGTTTATTCTCGCTATGGAAAAGAAATTTATTTAGCAGCGAAAGCTGGTGGGCCTGAACCAGATGGAAACTTAACATTAAGACGTTTAATTGAAAAAGCAAAGAAAGATCAAGTTCCTGCTGACGTTATTAAACGTGCTATTGATAAGGTTAAAAGTGGTGCCACTGAAAACTATGATCCAATTCAATTTGAAGGTTTTGGACCAAACAATTCAACACTTATCGTCAAATGTTTAACTGATAATATCAACCGTACAATTTCTCAAGTGCGTCCAGCATTTACAAAATCTAAATCTAAATTAGGAGCTGAAGGTTCTGTATCTTATTTATATGACGTAGAAAGTACAGTTGTTTTCGGTGGTATGAGTGAAGAAGAAGCATTAGATGCTTTAATCATGGGTGAAGTTGATGCTAAGGATATTACAACTTTAGAAGATGGACGTATTAAAGTTACTGGTGAACCTACTGATTTAAATAAAATTAAAACTGCAATTGAAGCAGCAAAATCTGATGTTGAGTTTGATGTTGACGACATTACAACAACACCTCAAGAATATGTAGAACTTGAAGGTGATGATATGATGTTATTTGAAAGATTAATGGATTTATTAAATGATTGTGATGATGTCGATCAAATTTTCCATAATGTTTCTAACTATGATGATGGAGAAGAAGAATAACATGATTTTCATGTTATCTTTTTTTATATGCTAGTTACACATTTATTCCATAGTGGTGTCTTGATTGAACTTGATAATCATCTATTATTATTTGATTACTATCAAGGTAAGCTTAATCTCAACAAAGAAAAACCACTTTATATCTTTGTTTCTCATCGTCACTATGATCATTATAATCCAGAAATTTTCAAACTCGATCATCCTCACAAGACTTATATTCTTTCTGATACTTTACGTCATAAGTATGAAGCCAATTATGTTGATATTCATCAAGAATATATTTTTGATGATATCAAAGTCAAAACTTTACTATCTACTGATGAAGGCTGTGCTTTCTTAGTAGAAACCGAAAAGCAAACCATTTACTTTGCCGGGGATTTAAACTGGTGGCATTGGGAAGGTGAACCAGAAAAAGACAACCTTTGGCAAAAAGAAATTTATCAGCAAGAAATCAATTCTATTCAACAACCTATTGATTTGGCTTTTGTCATTGTAGATAAAAGACAAGAAGAAAGCTATTTACTTGGTTTACAATATTTCTTAAAGCATGTCAAAACAAGATATATTATGCCTATTCACTATTTTGGTGATTATACAATCACTCAACAATTACAAAATGAAAAGCTTGATAATCCCTATCAAGCTCATATCATTCCTGTTCATCATAGAGATGAAACCTTTGAGATCTTTTAGATCTCTTTTTTTACCAATTTAAATAGATTAAGAATTGTTTGAATTGTTGATTCTCTATTTTTTTCATTTCAATAAATTGATGATTCTTATAAATAATTGTAGAAATCGGTGTTTGATAAATAAGATATCCATCGATTTGATGCTTTTGATATTTTGTATAATGGTCTTGAAGATAAAGATTTAAAATATCTAAACTCTTTTGATGATCAAGTATATTAACATATTTGATTGTTTTATTTTCTTTTTGATATTCATAATAATCTATAACTATAGAATGACTATCATTGCTTATTTGATAATCTTGAATCAAAGAAAAAGCTGGTTTGATATAAGATGATTTGTTATTGATTTTTTTCATTTGTCCACAGATTCCTAAACCCACAAACATGATGAAAAGAAAAAGAGCATATTTTTGTAATAAGATAGGATTGCTTTTTTTATATCCGTAAATACAAATAACAATAGCAAGTATTAAACTCAATATCAATAAAAATAGCGGAAGATAAATAAAGTTTCTGGTAAAGAACTCATTTCCCACAATCAACAACATTACTACAAATGTTAAACAATAATCTCTGATAAGACTAAGATGATAAGAATAATGAACCTCTTTTTTCATAAAATAATAGATAAAAAACAATCTACAACATCCTATAAATATAATATTTATTCTTAGAAAATAAAAATCAAGAATATTTTCTGTTGATAATAAATCATCAAAAGATAAAGTTAAAAAACCAAAAAATCCCCCTAATAAAAGAAAAATAACCAAACTAATGATATAATTCTTAAAGCCATTAATACTTTGTTTTTTGATAACTTCTTCATCAATTTGTTCATCAGTATACATTTCACAAGGTTTATCCGTAGCAAAAACATAAAAGATTCCTTGTTTATCAATAAAGTGATAACCATTATCTTCAAAAAAAGTCATATAAGATTCATCACATGGTTCATTAAAAATCATGTTTTTCTTTTCCTTAATTGCAACATGATAATAAATTTCATCATTATTTTCTTCATATTCACTAAAAAAACTATTAAAGCTTTTTAAATGATATCCTTTTTTAGCCATATCATTTAAGAAATCTTCAAATTGTTTTCTTTCAAACGGATAAAACCCAGTTAAATTAAAATACTTTTTCATAAGAATCCCTCTTTTCTATCATTGATGATATTCCCTCTTGGTATCTTCTATCATCCATTGTAACCTTTGATACTCATGACAAAACATTTCAACCCCTTTGTTTGTCATCACATAACTACGTTTACGTCCTTCACAATTGACTTCTTCAATCAATTGTTCTTCTTCAAACTTAGAAAGAATGGCATAAAGGGTTCCTGGTCCAAGTTGAATACGTTGGTTGGTTAATTCTTTAACATACTGTGAGATTTCTGAACCATAACGAACATCTTGAAGGGCTAATAAAACATAGTACATTTGTTCTGTTAATGTTTTCAATTGAACTCTTGGCATTCTTTCACCTTCCTTATATCGTATAACGATATTACCTTCAATTTCAGTATATTATCGTTAAACGATATTGTCAATAAAAAAAGAAGTAATACAATAAATGTATTACTTGCTAGGAATGATTTCAAACCAATAATCATCGGGATCATGAATAAAATATAAGCCCATTGCTTCATTTTCAAAACAAATACATCCCATTTCTTGATGTAATTGATGAGCTTTTTTATAGTCATCAACAGTCAAACAAATATGACTTTCATTTTCCCCTAATTCATAAGCTTGAGAATGATCTTTTAACCAAGTTAATTCTAAAGAAAATGGTGAAACCCCATCACTTAAATAAACGAGTTTAAAACTTCCATCACTGGCTTCCTTTTCTTTAACAACTTCTAAACCTAATGCTTCTTTATAAAAAGCAATACTCTTTTTCAAATCTGTAACATTAATATTACAATGATTAAAAATAGCTTTCATAAAATCTCCTTTCTTTATTCTTCATCTGGATAAATAGTTGTAACGATGGGATGACCTTCACGATCTACTAAAACCGTTAATCCTCCACCATTACCACTTTGATGAAACAAATAATTGACTCCTGTTTTTTTATCTACAAGAATTTCTGTACCTGAAGTAAAATACTTCTGTTCATAAACCGTTACAAATCGATTTTCTTTTTTAGCCATAGATTGATTCCTCCCACATCTATTATAGCGATAATCGATGAATAAAACAATTACTGACGATATTTTTTAGGAAGGGTTAAATCATAGCTTTCTTGAATCATTGCATAAATATCTTCTAAAGCAATCGTTCCATCTAAAATCATAGAATTCCAATGTTCTTTACTTAAATGATAACCAGGAACAACTGATTCATACTTTTCTCTAAAAAAATCTAGCCATCCCCTACTTCCTTTCACATTAACCCAAATATGTCCTTGTCTTTCATAAATCCAGGCAAAGACTCTCTTATTTTCTAAATGCCGCATACATGTCCAATTAGGATCACTAAAAGGATAATCTTCATAAACATTTTTATATCTTAAACAATAATCAATCACTTCTTGTCTTTTTTGCATTTTATCACCCACTTTTTCTTATTATACTAAATCTTCAATTCAAAATAAAGCTATTTAGCACTTTCTTTTACGAAGTGCTAAATGTTCATATTCAGTTCACATATGAGATTATAATTAACAGTGTTAGCAATCAAAGATTGCGAGTGCTAAGTATAAAGGAGGATTCAAAAATGTTAAAACCATTACATGATTATGTGATTTTAAAAAAAGAAAAAGCAGAAAGTCAGACTGCTAGTGGAATTATTTTAACGACTCAATTAGAACAAGCGAGCAATCAAGCAACAGTAGTTGCAGTAGGAGCTCAATGTGATGAAAATTTAAAAGAAGGAATGAATGTTATTTTTAAGGAATATTCAGGAACTAAATTTAAAGAAGATGAAACTGAATATATGATTTTAAAAGAAGAAGATATTTTGGCTATTATTGAATAGGAGGAATACAAAATGAGTAAAGAGATTCGTTTTTCTAAAGATGTCAGAGATGCGATGTTAAATGGTGTGAATACTTTAGCTGATGCAGTAAAAGTAACAATTGGTCCTAAAGGACGTAATGTTGTTTTGGATAAAGGATATGGTTCTCCATTAATTACAAATGATGGTGTTTCTATTGCAAAAGAAATTGAATTAGAAGATGCTTTTGAAAATATGGGAGCTAAATTAGTTTATGAAGTAGCTAATAAAACAAATGATGTTGCTGGTGATGGAACAACAACTGCGACAATCTTAGCTCAAAGTATGATTCAAAGTGGTTTAAAGGCTGTTGAAAAAGGGGCAAATCCTGTTTTAATGCGTGAAGGTATTGATTATGCAAGTAAGGAAGTTGCTAAATACATTTTAGATAAATCACATATTGTTGAAACAAGTAATGATATTGAAAGTGTTGCAACAATTTCTGCGGGTGATCAAGAGATTGGAAAAATTATTGCAAAAGCGATGGAAAAAGTTGGACGTGATGGTGTTATCAGTGTTGATGAATCAAATAGCTTTGATACTGAATTAGAAGTTGCTGAAGGTATGCAATATGATAAAGGTTATGTTTCTCCATACATGGTTTCTGATAGAGAAAAAATGACTGTTGATTTAGATAATCCATTGATTATGGTCACTGATCAAAAAATCAATACAATTCAAGAAATCTTACCAATTCTAGAACAAGTTATGCAATCTAATAAACCTTTATTGTTGATTGCTGATGATTTTGAACAAGAAGTTATTTCTACCTTAGTTGTCAACAAATTAAGAGGAACATTCAATGTTGTGGCTACAAAAGCTCCTGGATTTGGTGATAACCAAAAAGAAATCCTACAAGATATTGCTATTTTAACAAATGCAAAATTCTTCAATAAAGATTTAAATATGAATTTAAAAGATATGCAGATTGAAGATTTAGGTTCAGCTAAGAAAATTCATATTACCAAAGATCATACAACAATGATTGGTGGAGCTGGAGAAAAAGCAGCAATTGATGCACGTATTCATGAAATTACTCAACAAATGAATAATACAAAGAGTGATTATGATAAGAAAAATTACGCTGAAAGATTAGGTAAATTAAGTAATGGTGTAGCCATTATCAAAGTTGGTGGAGCCACTGAATCTGAATTAAAAGAAAAGAAATTAAGAATTGAAGATGCTTTAAATGCAACAAAAGCTGCTGTTAGCGAAGGAATTGTTATGGGTGGTGGTGTGACATTAGTTAATGCCTATGTTGCTTTAAAAGATCAATTAAAAGATGATAATGTTGATAAACAAAAAGGTATTAAAACTGTTTTAGATGCATTACTTGCACCAATGGGACAAATTGCTGAAAATGCTGGATTTAACAGTGATGAAATTGTTGAACAACAAATGAAAGCAGAATATGGTCAAGGTTTTGATGCTAAAAATGGTGAATGGGTAGATATGTTTGATAAAGGTATTATCGATCCAACCAAAGTCACTCGTAGTGCTTTATTAAATGCAGCAAGCATTTCAGCTTTATTTATTACAACTGAAGCTGGTGTTGCTCCAATTAAAGAAGATACACCTGCTACTCCTGCAATGGGTGCTCCTGGAATGTATTAAGAAGAAAACTGGCATTAATCTGCCAGTTCTTTTTTTTGATCTTCGCTTTTTTCAAGATAAGCATATTGAAACAAAACAACACAAACCCAAAGCATTAATATAATGTTTAATATATTTATTCCAATTTTAAAATATTCATTCCATGATAAAGCAAATAAAGTAATTGATATTAATTTAAGCGTTCTTAATGTTTTAAGCTGATTAGCAAGTTGATCATAATGATGCATAAAGGCAATATGAGAAATATTCGTTAATAATTGAAAATAGAAATAGACTTCGATAATATGCATCAAAATATATATGATTGAATAAGAATCAGTAGAAATTGCCAAGCATGCCAAGACCCAAGCAATCAATTCATAGATTCCTAATATTTTCACAAAAGGTTTTAAAAGTTGAGTACTTTCTTCATATTGAACAATGACATGAACAGCATCATAAAACAAGAGATAGCCCAACCAATTTGGTATAAGATTGACTGTCCCTATATTTAAGTTAAAAATTATAAGAACATTAGCAATAGCTATTTTATAAATCGCCCTGATATAATTCTTCTGGGACATGCCATTCACCATCTTTCACATCTATTTTCAAGATTTCTTCATCTTCTCCATTGATTACAATCTGTAAAGCATAAGCTTGAGGAATTGGAAAACCTCCATGTTCATAGTAAAATGTACAATGAGTCAAATGGATTAAATGATTCCAATCACTATCTAAATGTTGTAAATGATGAGCATCGGTATCTGATGCTCCACCACTTGAACCATATTGATTAGGATTGTCATGTTTTTCAAATTCAACTTCATCATTAATATTATCAAGATTTTTAATTTCAATATATATATTTTTGATTTTATCTTGTATAGCTTTTGGTTGTGTATTGATATAATCAATTTCAACACTTTGATAAGCAGCATTAAAATGGGCTCGTGGTTGATAATTCAATGAATGAGATGGTGTATTCATTAAGAAAGAATTCGTCTGATTTTGCGAATCTATGATGCTATTAGCATTTCTAATAGTCAATTCTAATTGACCGCTCTTGCACTTCTTTATTATTTTTTTATAGAGTGATGTTTGAAAAACCTCACTTCCCATAAGATTATCTATACACTCAACATCTTCTTCATAAATCTTTTTTGTTTGTTTAACTTTCCAACCATTTTCTTTAATCACTTGAATAGGCATCACCATATAATGAGATTTTGCTGGTTGATCTTCTTGAAATTCACAATTGTTAAAACATAGATAGGCATGATATTCATTTTCATTGATCTTTTTTAGACAATTCACTTCATATAAGTAAGGTACTCCTGTTGATGTTATATTTGTTGGTAATTGTTTCATAGCTTGCTGATATGATGAATAATAACGCCTTGGTAAAACGGATAATAAGTATTGCTCATTATATGTGAGTAATCCTTTTGCATAAGTATCAATTGCCCCTTCTACACTTTCACATTGACTTAGACGAGCTGATGCCATAGATAGCTGATAAGCAAAAGAATGAGGTAAAAATGAATGGTGAAGTAATGTATAAGAACTCACACTTCCCATAACAACAGGAATAAGTAAAAAATAAATACAGACAGAAACAATTGACATTCCTTGTGGATATTTTTTAAATCTTGCGATTGCCTCAATTCGTTTTTTTATATTCTTAGTACCATTTGATAGCGATGTTGTTGCAAAAGCATGAGGATATTGATGATTTGTCATCGAAAGCAAGATTCTCCCATAATCACGTCTTTGTTCTCCTTCTAATACCTCTAAAACTCTTTGATCACATAAAGCTTCCATATCATTGCTGATATAATGAAAAACATAATGTAAAAAAGGATTACACCAGTGAATACATTTTAAACATGACCAAATCACACATTGAAGGGAATCTTTGTACTTTAAATGAAACATTTCATGAAGAATTATCTTATCATCAATTAATTCTTGAGTTGGTAAAACCAATATTGGTTTCATAATTCCACAAACGAATGCTGATGGAATTTCTGGCATAACAATGACTTGACATGGATGAAAATGATATGTTTCACAAATTCTATTGAGTTGGCTGATAATTTCTGGCTGAGGTTTTTGTCCATATGTCAATAAAGTACGTAAACGATAATATTGATAACAATATCTTCCTAGATAAAATAAACCACCACTTATATAAACAATAAAAAGATAATCAGTAAGGCTTTTAGGCAAAGCTATAATGAATAGAAAGAAAAAACTATTCTTAATTGGCAAATAGACATCAACATAAGCTGATTGAAGGGATGTTTCTACGATTGTTTTAATCGCTTCGATATAAGTTCGACAAGTTGGTACAATCGATGTGCCAAACATCCCTGCAGGTAATAAAAGACTCAATAATAAAATAATCCAGATTCCATATTGCCATTTTGGAGGAAGTTTATCTTGAAACAATTTTTTTAAAAATAAGATCATAACTGCAACAACTGATACTTCTATCGTTTGAATCAGCCATCCCCATATACTTGTCATCATTAGACCTCCATTTCATCAAGAATTTTATTTAATTCTTCTTTTTCTTCAGGTGTTATTTTTGAATCTTTTAAAAATGCACTAATCAAATCACTTACAGAGCCTTGATATGCTCGATTTAACAAATGATTACGTTCCTCCTTAAGATATTCATCCTTTGTTAAAACATAAGAATATAAATGTGGCTCCTGACTACGATTAATTTTAACTAACGCTTTCTTTTCCATTCTTGTCAAATAAGTATGAACCGTATTACGACTCCATTTTTTCTTATGTTTTAAAGCCTCAACAAGTTCTCCTAACACAAACTCATGACCACTCCACAAAACTTCCATAACTGCTAATTCTGCATCTGATAATTTTTGCATTCTTCCACCTCCTACAACTGTAGTCTCTATTATCATACTACATCTGTAGTATATATTTGTCAATAAAATAAAACATAGAGAAAATTATTTTCCTCTATGTTTCATTTTTTTCTTTTGTTGTTTCATTTCAAAACGTTTTTTAGCATTCATCTCTTTGTTTTGATGTTTGAGTTGTTGATGTATTTGCTTTTTTAACTCTTGTTGTTTTTGTAAAGCCAATTGAGATTTTGTAGAAATGCCAACATTTTGAGTTTGTTGTTTCACAAGACGTTGTAATCTTTTGGGATTTACATGTTTTGTTTTGTCATCCAATGAAACACTCGGACTCCATTGTAATTGACAATCATATTTTAAAATATAGTTATAGATTTCATAATCTTTAGGTTCACTACCAAAAACAATTCTAGCCACCATTAAATTTGCATCTACTACCCTTTCAAAAATTCCAACCCAGAAAGGATTTTCAAAATAAATTGTCAATGTCATTGATACTTTGTCCATCATATGTCCTCCTTAAAAAAGTATAAACAAAGAATGGACGACCTAAGGAGGAAGGTTACTTATGAGTCAGACTCACGTACGGACTACCAACCGTATCTGTATAAAATTATACATTGTGTTTTTATCTTTGCCCCACTATTATAACATTAAAGAAAAAAAGACACAATCGTGTCTTAAATTCTTGCTAATCCTTCATCCCTAGCTTCTTTTGCAACTGCAGCTGCTACAACTTTTGCAACTCGAGGATCTAAAGCATTAGGAATCACATATGTAGGTGATAATTCTTCATCACTAACGAGTGATGCCAACCCTTTTGCTGCTGCTAATTTCATTCCTTCACTAATCTTTTTTGCACGAACATCTAACGCACCTCTAAACAATCCTGGGAAAGCTAAGACATTATTAATTTGATTAGGAAAATCTGAACGTCCTGTTCCCATAACTGTTACCCCGGCAGCAATTGCATCATCATATTTAATTTCTGGTTCAGGATTTGCCATTGCAAAAACAATTGGTTTTGCTTTCATGCTTTTAACCATATCTTGAGTTAATAATCCTGGAGCAGAAACCCCAATAAAGACATCAGCTTCACACATTGCTTCTGCCATTGTCATACGTTTTCCTTGACGATTTGTAATTTGTGTTAATTCTTGAGTTAAGAAATCATATTGATCATAATCTTCTTTTGTAACAATTCCATTGATATTAAAACCATAAATTTCTTTAACACCTAGTGTATGAATCATTTTAATAATTGAACTTCCTGCTGCACCAGTTCCACTTACAACAACGGTAATATCTTCAACTTTTTTCCCAACAACTTTCAAGGCATTTAAAAGTCCAGCTGTAACAACTATAGCTGTTCCATGTTGGTCATCATGAAAAACTGGAATATCTAATTCTTGAATTAAAGTTCTTTCAATTTCAACACAACGTGGTGCACTAATATCTTCTAAATTAATTCCGCCAAATGTTGGAGCCATTGCTTTAACAATTTGAATAATTTCTTTTGGATCTTTGGTATCTAAGCAAATAGGTACCGCATCAATGTTTCCAAATTTCTTAAATAGAATAGCTTTTCCTTCCATTACAGGCATAGCAGCCTCTGGTCCAATATCACCTAATCCTAAAACAGCTGTTCCATCACTTACAACTGCTACACTGTTTTGCTTCCATGTATATTTATAAACATTGTCTTTATTTTGCGCAATTTCACGACATGGTTGAGCAACTCCAGGGGTATAAGCTAATGAAAGATCATGACTTTCATTAAGTGGTACTTTTAATTGAACTTCTAATTTTCCTTTAGCTTCTGCATGTAGTTTTAAAGCATCTTGATATATATCTGACATATTTTTTCCCTCTTTTCATCGTTTCTATTATGCCATAAATTTCTTATATTGAAAAGGGCTAAGGAGTGACTTCCCTAGCCTTTTTTATCAATTGACTAATAATTGTTCCAATCAGTTCTTGACTTTCTAAAATGAGATCAAGACATTTTTGAGGATCAACGATTCTTAATTGTGAATCCTTTAAGACTTGGATAAACTCATTATAATCCTTTCTTTCAACCGCAAAAGTAAAAATAGGAACTGATTCAATCTCGCCATTATTTTTATGAACTTCTAAAATAAGCGTTGTAGAACCCATCCCCTTAACTGGATCAACCAAGCTATAATCAATACGAATATAATCTATATCCGCATAAGAAATGACATGCTTTGATGGTTTCCCTTGCATTTTTTCAAATAAACTCAACAAATCAAAATAAACAAATTCCCTTTTTTCATTATCAACAAGCCATCCATGTTTATGAGATCCAATCATTTTTCTATTCATACTATCCCTCCTCTAATTCAATTATAGATTAATAATATAAATAATTCAAATAATTTAGTTCAAATCATCAACAATTTCTATTTTTAAAGTTTGTTCATCTAAAAACATCCCTTGACTTAAAGAAATTTGACACTTTTGTGTTTCACTCATTCCAATTGTTTCCCCATCATGTAAGATTGCCCCTTGTTCAACAATATAACAAACAACATTAAACATAAATTCATGAAGTTGACTAAGTGGTAATGATGATGGTAATGTTTCAATTTCATAATGTCCAAAATTCTTTAATCCAATTGTATAAATATGATGACCATCACTATTTGTAACAAATCCTAAATACACCCAAATTGCAACTGGATAAATTTGATTTTGATAATAATCATTCATAATATCTGTATAAATATGTTTTGGCCAGACCATTTCATCACCATAAACAGCGATTGCCTGAGGTGCTTGCAAACATGCATCAATCAGCTGACTTTGTAAAAGCAATGCTTCACGATCTGTTAAATTCTTTCCCATTGTTGAAACAATGAGATGTGCTTGGTGCTTTTTAACATGATTCACAGCATCTTCCCACATATAACATCCCTGTGCATAGTATTCTGCTTCTCCTTCTGGTACGGGTACATTCATCAATGATAAAGAAACCATTGAATCTTTCACATTTCCAACATATATGGCATCTTCATTTTCATTGATGTCTTTAATCTCAATTTGCCAATGATTTTTTAAATATTCAAAAATCTTTTGAAAATCAATTTGATCATTTTCTAATAATACAAAATGTACATAAGTTGTTCGAGGTTCTGGTTTTTCTTGTTTTTTAGCTTCATTCATCCAATATTCTCGAATCATTTCTACCATATCAATACATTTTTGTTGAGCAGTTTTTTCATCATATTTTTCATACTGACTAAAAATATGTCCACAATGTCCTAGCTCATCTCCCTGATATCCTCCACAGACACCAACTTGCCAAGGGGAAAGCATTGATTTTTTAAATTTAAAGATATAATAATGTAAATCATGTAAATCAAATTCTCCAGCCATTTCTATTTGATAAGGTTCTTTCCCTAATTCATTTTCATGTGAAAGCCATTCTTTCATACATGAAAGAGCATAATCTTTTTGTTCCATTATTTTCTCCTTTGAAAAAAAGCAGATAAAATCTGCTTTGCTTATAGTGTTGTTATCATTAAAGTCATCACACCATCATATACGACTTCTTTTTGATCACTACATACAATAAAGTGATCACCTTTTTTAACTGCTTGTCCATCAAGTGTTCCTTCACCTTCTAAGATACTTACCATTTGGAAAGGTTTATCATTCACAACAATATTTTCACCTTCCATACGATAACAATCCACAGTAAAGAATTCACTTTCAACATAACGTGTTTTAGAGCCATGATCTAAATGAGTATTTGTAAATAATTTATTCGAATCATTATTTGATGGAACAGTTGTCACATCAATAGATTGTTGAACATGTAATTGTCTTTCTTTTCCATCTTTATCTTTACGATGATAATCGTAAACACGATATGTAATATCTGATGATTGCTGTGCTTCATAAATCAAAGAACCACTACAAATTGCATGTAATGTTCCTGAAGGAATATAGAAGAAATCACCTTTATTAATTTCAAATGAATTTAATAAGTTATCATAATCATCATTTTCAATAGCTTTTACAAATTCTTCTTTTGTTTTGGCATGATGACCCATGACCATCTTTGTTCCTTCATCAGCTTGTAATACATACCAACATTCTGTTTTTCCTAATGAATTTTCATGTTTTGCAGCATATTCATCATTTGGATGAACTTGAACTGATAAATCATTTTTCGCATCAATAATTTTTGCTAATAATGGGAATTGATCACCTTCTACATTTCCAAATAATTCTCTATGATTTTCCCAAAGCCAAGACACTGTTTTTCCAGCAAATTCTCCATCTGCAATCACACAGTCACCATTTTTATGACCAGAAATGGCCCAACATTCTCCTGTTTGATCACTAGGAATATCATAACCATAGATATCTCTAAGTTTATGTCCTCCCCAAATCATTTCTTTAAATACTGGTTGAATCTTTAAAATATGTCCCATATTCATCTTCCTTTCCTATATATTTTAAGAATTCCTCTATTTGTTTCTCATGAAAAACCTTAATTCCATGTTCTTCACACATCTTTGCAAAAACGCCTTGTCCATCAATAAGTGTATGGCTGAAAGTTCCATCATAAATTCCATCACACCCACAACTTGGACTTCTAAATTTTAAAATAGCAACCTTGACATCATGAGCTATAAAAATGCTCATTGCTTTTTTTGCTCCTTCAAGATATTCTTTTGTAACATCGACTTGTTGGTTAGTTGTAATCAAAAGTGGTTCAACACTTTGGATTTCAGCAGGATTTCGCGGTGTTGATAATCCGCCCATGACCTCTGGACAGACACAAACAACTTCTCCTAATTCATATAGCCGTTTGAGTCCTAAAACCAGATTATTTTTTCCACTATAAGTACAATTTTCACCAATCAAACAAGCACTAACTCCTATCATTTAATACGATTTCTCCAATCTCAAAAGGTTCATCCACAACAAAATCCGCTCCTGCATCTTCTAATTCTTTTCTTCCTCTAAATCCCCACGTCACGCCAATTGTCTCCATATCAGCTTGATATCCTGTATCTATATCAACATTACTATCACCGATAAAATAACATTCTTGACGTCCCTTTTTAAGGGTCATTAAAGCAATATGTACAATTTGCGGATGTGGTTTAATCGGATATAAATCCTGTTGTCCTAAAATTGTTACAAAAGTATCGGGAAATAAATGTTCAACAATCTTAATAGCTAAATGATGAGGTTTATTGGTCACAACTGCCAAAGCGATATCATGAGCTTTTAATGTTTCTAATAAATCAACAATCCCTGGATAAGGTAATGTATGGTCAAGACAATGTTCCTCATAAATTTTATGAAAATCAGCTAAACACTCATCTAAAATATCTAAATGCTCACTTCCTAACGCTCGTTCCATAAGCTTTTTTACTCCATTTCCTACAAATTGATTATAACAAGATAATTCATGTGTAGGTAGATGATGAAGCTCTAATACACGATTTGTAGATAAGGCTAAATCAGTCAATGAATCAACCAATGTCCCATCTAAATCAAAAAGACATCCTTTTTTCATAAGCCCTCCTTAACAACTAACATTATAACAGTATTGAAAAAATAATGAAAGATGTTATAATAAAATATGTCTAAAATGAGGTGGAAAAATGAATAAATTAAAAACTACAAAATATATGTACATTTGTACAAATATTGGATATGTTCTAGGATTTGGATTGATTTTTTATTATATTCTTACACAAAAGAATGCTGCATTACCATTCATTGGTGTCATTATAATTTTCCTAGGTCGTACAATTGGTTATGGAATTGATCGTATTATAGAATTAAAACAAGAAAAAAAAGGATAAACAACGAATTAATCGTGTTTATCTTTTTTTCTTTTAATAATGACAATTATTCCAACTAAGGCAACTGGTATACAAATGAGAATCCCATAAATTCCAATTGTATCCATCATTGATGATTGAATATCATGAGTAAGAATCAATGGATACTCATAGATCGTCTTTTGTTGATATTGAACTTTTAACTTTCCAATTTGTTGATTTTTATGTTGAGGTAATAGTAAATAGTTTTTCCCTTCAACTTCAAATTTTAAATCTTTTTTTGAAATATCTCGAGATACTAATAAACTTATATGCTGATAGGCTGGATAATGATATTGGAATTGAAAAGAAGGAAAAATCCAATAATCTTGAATCGTTTCATCTTTTTTATATAAAACAATTTCATGAAAATTCTTAGTCATATAATCACAAACGTGAACAGCATCCTTGACATGATTTTGACTATGTTGCCCTTTAGCATAAGCTGTAACCAAAATCAATTGATGATGATCAATCGTCATGGTACTTGCAAATGTCAATTGGGCTTCATCAGTAAACCCACTCTTACCACCATCAATATGAGAGATATCAATTCCTTTATATTCTTTTCCTCTTTGTAAAGATGAAATCCAATGATGGTTTGAGGAACTTGTATATTCCCTTGCATTAAAAACTTTAACAAACTCTTTATTTGATAAAGCATGATTTAAAATCTGAGCCATATCTTTGACTGTTGTATAATGATTTTCATCATGTAATCCTGTTACATTTTGAAAATGACTATGGGTTAAACCTAAAGATTTTACCTTTTGATTCATAGCTGCAACCATTTGTTTGGTTGAACCATATGTTAATCGTGATAACGCTAGGCATGCATCTGCTCCAGAAGGCAATAAAGCTCCATAAAGCAAATCTTCATAGGTCACTTGTTCTCCTACATAAAACCCAGCAGTTGTTGCTTGTAAGGCTAATAAGCCATCAATATCTTGACTTGTGATTGTCACTTTTTGATGGATATCTGGGATTTTATCCAAAGCTAAACTGACTGTTAAAATTTTTGTCATACTCGCCGGATAAATTTTTTCATCACTTTTTTCATCAAGATAAACCATTTCATTACTACGATCATAAAGATAATAATATTTTGAGAAAAGTTGTATTTCTTTTGCCTGAACTGGTTGAATCGTTACAAAAAGAATGAACAAGCATAATAAACTAGCAATTTTCTTCATCAATCATTCCACCTTTCTTTAAAAAGGCTAACTTCGTTTCAGAAATAATCACTGCTACAAAAATCAATACAAAGCCTAAAATCACCTTTAAAGTTAAAACTTCACCATAAAAAATTACTGAAAAAGCAACTCCAAATACTGATTCTAATGACAAGATTAATGAAGCATTACATTCACTTGTATAATTTTGACCAATTGTTTGACAAACCATAGTAACCGCTGTAGCAAAGAATGCTAAATAAAATATTTGTAAGAAAATTGATGAGCGAATCTGTGTCACAACTGATATATCTTCAAAACACAAGGCCATAAACAAAGCTACAAAAGCTCCACCAATAAATTGAAATGTTGTAAAAGCCCCACCATCTACATCTTTAGAAAACTTCTTAATCATCAAGATGTGAACAGCATATAAAAAGCCTCCACACAATGTTAAAAAATCACCAATATTCATTGATAAGTTCCCATCTAATGAAACACAACCAATCCCTAAAACACAAATAAAGGCAGCAATAAAATTATAGATATCAGGACGTTTATGATAAAACAACCATACTAAGAAAGGAACAATGGCACAATAGACTGCTGTTAAAAATGCATTTTTTCCTGGAGTTGTAAAATTAAGTCCCCATGTTTGTACATAATATGCGCAAAATAAACAACAACCCGTTATCAGACCACCAACAATTTTATCTTTAGGATAATTCTTTAATTGTTTAAAAAATAAGATTGATAAAAAGATGGCAGCAAGTGTAAATCTGACAAACAACAAGACTGCTGGAGTTAGAAAATCAACTGCACTTTTCATTACAATAAAAGAACTTCCCCATATTAAAGCTGCCGTTAATAATAACAAGCCACCTCTCACTTTTTGACTCATAACTTCCCCTTTCTAAAAAGAAAAGGTACATATGTACCATTTTCTTTTTTAACCATTAATAACTTCATGGCAACGAGGACATAATTCCCCTTCCATTTCTGATTCTTCAAAATAGTTCCAACATCTTGGGCATTGTACCCCATTGAATTTTTCAGCTTTGATATAAGCTGTTTCATATTCAGTTAAATCTGTTGTATCTGTTACTAAATTGACTTTTGCAACAATGAATAATTGTTTTAAATCATCAGCTAATTTTGCCATATCTTGATATTCATCTTTTAAGCATACAGTTAATTTTGCTTCCATATTAGATTTAATCACTTTTTCATTTCTTAATTCTTCTAAAGCTTTCATAGCATCTTTTCTAAGGGTTAAGAAACGATCATAATATTCTTTTATACTATCAGCATTTTCAACTTCAATCATTTCTGGTTTTGCTTCTAAGAAAATTGATTCTGCTTTATTTTCATCACAATGGAAATGATCATGTAATTCTTCAGCTGTAAAGACTAAGATTGGTGATAATAATTTCATCATTGTTTTTGCATAATGATATAAAACAGTTTGAACTTGTCTTCTTCTTAAACTATCAGCTTTTTCAATATATAAGATATCTTTTGTAAAATCCATATAGAAAGCACTTAATGTATTTGTAAAGCAATTTAAGATCAATTGATTTGCTTCAGCAAAATCATAGTTATCTAAAGCCTCATGATAACCTTTCATTAAGTTATTTAATTCAACTAACATATATTGATCAACACCTTTTAAGTCTTTTGTATCAACAATATCAGTTGCATTAAAATCACTTAAATTTCCAAGAACAAAACGCATTGTATTTCTAATCTTACGATAATTTTCAGCTATTTGTTTCATAATTTCATCAGAAATACGAACATCTGATTGATAAGCGACTGAAGTTGCCCATAATCTTAAGATATCCGCACCATATTGATTAACCAGCTTAATTGGATCAACAGTATTTCCTAAAGATTTAGACATCTTATTTCCTTTACCATCTAAAACAAATCCATGTGATAAGACTGTTTTATATGGAGCTTCTCCATGAGCAGCAGTACCAATGATTAATGATGAGTTAAACCATCCACGATATTGGTCACTACCTTCAAAATATAAATCAACTGGATAACGATATCCACGTTCTCTCATACATCCTGTATGTGAAGAACCTGAATCAAACCAAACATCCATAATATCTTTTTCTTTTCTAAAGATACCATTTGGTGAATGTTCATTTGTATATCCTTCTGGTAATAAGAATTTTTCATCTTTTTCAAACCAAATATTTGAACCATATTCTCTAAATAACTTAGAAATATGAGCAAAAACAGCTTCTTCCATAATCGGAGTTCCATCTTCACAATAGATAATAGGAATTGGTACACCCCAGCTTCTTTGACGAGAAATACACCAGTCTCCACGATCTTTAATCATGTTGTAGATTCTAATATGTCCCCATTCATTTAACCAATTGACTTTATCAATTTCACTTAATAATTTTTCTCTAATTTTATCAATTGAGCAGAACCATTGATCAGTTGCTCTAAAGATAATTGGTTTCTTTGTACGCCAATCATGAGGATAACTATGGGTAATGAATTCAAGTTTTAATAAAACACCTAATTCATCTAATTTCATTGTGACTGTTTTATTTGCATCATCAACATATTGACCAGCTAACCATTCACCACAATCTTCCATCATATTTCCATGTTCATCAACATTACAATAAATATCTAAACCATATTTTTGACCAACAATAAAGTCATCCATACCAAATCCAGGAGCTGTATGAACGCATCCAGTTCCGGCATCAGCAGTAACATGGTCTCCTAAGATAACTAATGATTCACGATCATATAATGGATGTTGACATGTAATCATTTCTAATTCTTTACCACTGAATCTTTGTAAGATTTCTTTTTGTTGTAAACCGAATTTTTCCCATAAAGAATCAACCAATTCTTCTAAGACTAATAATTTTCCTTTTTCACTTTGAACTAACGCATAAGTGTAATCAGGATTTAAACAAATAGCAAGATTTGCTGGAATTGTCCAAGGTGTTGTTGTCCAAATAACAAAGCTTGTATCTGTATCTAAGATTCCTTTTCCATCTTTAACAGCAAATTTAACAAAGATTGTTGGTGATTTAACATCATGGTATTCAACTTCAGCTTCAGCTAAAGCAGATTCACTTGATGGTGACCAATAAACTGGTTTTAATCCTTTATAGATTAATCCATCCATTGCCATTTTCGCAAAGACATCAATTTGATTGGCTTCAAATTCTGGTAACAATGTTAAGTAAGGATGCGCATAATCAGCAAATGTTCCTACACGAATACATTGTTCTTTTTGTTTTGCGACTTGTTCTAAAGCATATTCATAACATTTTTTTCTAAATTCAGCTGTGCTTAATTCTTTACGATTGACACCTAATTTTTGAATAGCATTTTCAATTGGTAAACCATGTGTATCCCATCCTGGAATGAAAGGTGTATAATATCCTTCCATGTTCTTATAACGACAGATAACATCTTTAATGATTTTGTTTAACATATGTCCAACATGCATATTTCCATTAGCATATGGTGGACCATCATGGAAAACAAAGTCATCTTTACCTTCATTTTGTTGAATAACTTTTTCATACATATGTGCATCTTGCCATCTTGCAACATATCCTGGTTCTTTTTTAGGAAGATTCCCTCTCATTTCAAATTCAGTTTTTGGCATCAATAGCGTATCTTTATAGTTCATTTTATCCTTCCTTTCTGAAATAAAAAAACGTCCTTAATTAAAGGACGTGTTAACGCGGTACCACCTTTATTCATATCTTGCGATATGCTCTTAACATCTTAACGCGATTCACGGCGCACCCTACTATGATTTCAGGATTGCTACTGGGGAGTGATCCATTATAAATTCCACTTACTTGTTTCCACCAACCACAAGCTCTCTAGAAGTTTTCTTTATAAACTGTCTCCGTCATTGTATTTATTTTCTTTTTCTTCTCTTATTAAACTAAAAATTTCAGATTTGTCAATAGTTTCTAGCATATCTTCGCTCATTTTTACAACATTTTTTCTAAAATCTATAGCTTCTTGCTTAAATGTATCCATATCTTTCGATAATCCGCGAACATATTCCATTGATTCTTTTAAAATCATATTGGCATTTCTTTTGGCTTTTTCAATCAATTCACTTGCTTCTTTTAAAGCCAAACGTGCAATTTCTTCATTTGTCTTTTCTTGTACAGTTATTTGTTTCGTAAGTAAAGTCTTTTCTTCTTTTAAGGTTTTTATTTCTTTTTCAAGAGTTTGTATTGTTTCTTTTTGTTGAGACAATTGTTCCTTTAATTCGGCAATACGATCATTAACTTCAATAATATTGTAGCCACGAAATTGTTTATCAAATTCTTCCAAAACTTCCACCTCACTTATAAAAATAACCTGTTACAACAAAATTCCCTTGACGTGTTTGACGCTGTTCATCAATAATTTTAACACGTCCATGACGTTTAAAAGATATCATATCATTATTATGACACAAAAAGCTGACTTCTTCAACCTCTTTATGATTGACTTTGACATTTCCTGCCCGAATCGCATCACATGCTGTTTGTCGAGAAACTTTAAAAATTGTTGAAACAACTTTATCTAAACGTAAACTTGATAAAATAAATGTTTTTGTTGTGTACTGATGTATAATTTCCACGTTTTGCGTCGATTCTCGTAACTTAACCTTAGATTTTTTCACTTGGGTTAAATGATCTCTAATATAAGGAAAAGTCTGCTTTGTACAAGCAAAATATAAAGATGAACCATCATAAATATCTCCAATGCATTCTCTTTTGATGCCTAGATTCATTAAGGCTCCTAATAAGTCTTTATGTTGTAAACGACCAAATTGTGCATTATAAACAACTTCAACAGTACATATTTCAAAATCATCTGGCACAACTTCATAAAAATCTGGACAAATAATCATCCTTTGATTCTCTGCATGAATCAATCCGCCATCAGATAAAACTTGTAATTCATGACCAATAACTTTTCTAACAATCTCTTGTTCATGTGGATTATAAAAAGGGGTTAAAATCATTCTTTGATGATTGAGGGCTTGAAATTGGTAATCTAAAATCTTTTTAACAAAGATTTCATCACCCTTAAAGTGTTCTAACATAACCAAAAAGAAAGTATTAGCAATTGCTAATACTCATATTATTCTTCTGATTCTGTAGGATCCATTGTGATATTTCCAGAAACACCAATATTTTTAGGTGTACATAAGAAAATCTTAGGTCCAATTTGTTGAATATCTCCTTCAATCGCAAAGATGACCCCACTTAAGAAATCAATAACACGCTTAGATTGTTCTTTTTGTAAACGATGTAAATTTACAACAGCAGCTCTTTTTTGTTTCAAATAAATAGCAATTTCCTGTGTTTCACTATAAGCTCTTGGTTCAAATAAAACCAAATGACTATCTTTATTGGCACTTAAAGCCTTAACTGCATCACTTGTTTTTGTAGATTTAGCTTTTTCAAACATACTTGTTGATTTCACAGCTTCTTCTTCGTTATCTATTTGTACATCTTCATAAACGTCATCTTCATCGTCTTCTTCTTCAAAAAACCATTTTTTTACTTTTTGTCCGTATCCCATGAGGTAACCTCCTTATATTTCTTCTATTATTATACCATAACATAACTATGAAAAAAAGAGGAAATTGTCCTCCTTCATCAAACTCTTTTTAAATATCACAATCTACATTTACTAAAATCACATCTTCCCCGATGGTTATAATATTTTCAATTGGAATCACTAAACACGGCGGACCTTTGAATACACAAACTAACTTAAATGCATTAAAACGTTCAACAATGATTGCTTGAATTGTCCGACAAAACGGATCAATTTCTATATCTGACACATAGCCTATTTTCGATCCTGTTGCCGCATTAATGACATCTTTACTTTGAATTGTTACAAATCGCATCATATCACCCCTATAATATATGCAAAAACTAGCTCATATATTTCTTTAAATGAGATAATGCTTGTTTTTCTAAGCGTGAAACTTGGGCTTGAGAAATAAATAATTCTTTGGCAATTTCGCTTTGCGTATGGTCAAGAAAATATCTTTCTAAAATAATTTGTAATTCTTTTTCATCTAAATGATTCATCGCAGAATGTAAATCAATACGATTTTGCATATCTTCCATCTGATTTTTACGATCAGGAATCTGACTTTCTAAGTCAATTTGACCATTGCCATCATTTTGCACTTCCTGTGATAAAGATGTTACACTATTTGTCGATGAGAGAGCTTCTACTAACAAATATTCATCAATCTTTAAAAGTTTTGATAATTCTTTTGTAGAAGCTTCACGCTGATTTTTCTTCATAAATTCTTCATTTGCCATTAAAGCCTTATAAGCAATATCACGCATCGAACGCGGAATACGCATCGATGAATTATCACGAATATAACGTTTTATTTCTCCAATAATCAATGGAACAGCATAAGTAGAAAAGCGAACATCTAAAGATGTATCAAAATTCTCTATTGCTTTAATAAGTCCAATAACGCCTACTTGAAATAAATCATCTAAATTAGAGACTCTTTGATGATATTTTTGGACTAATGATAACACTAATTTTAAATTTGCAAGAACCAATCGTTCTTTTATTTTTTCATCATGACTTTGATGATAATCATCTAATAATTGCATTGTTTGTTGATGAGATAATTTTTCACAATCCTGAATCTGAAATCCATTCATTTCAACTTTGTACTTTGACATAGTTTCGACTCCTTTAGATAAAGTCTCACCATTTTATTTGACATTATTCATCATCATTTAATTTCATTCTTAATTTTTTGATAATTTTTTTCTCTAATCTCGAAATGTAAGACTGAGAAATTCCTAAAATATCCGCAACATCCTTCTGAGTTAATTCTTCATGTCCAATTAAACCATAACGCATCATTAAAATTTGTTGTTCTCGTTTATTTAAATGATGTAAAGCTTTATAAAACTTTTCCTTTTGATCATTATGTTCTATTTCATCTTGAACAATATCTTTATCAGTACCAATGATATCTGATAATAACAGCTCATTTCCATCATAATCAACATTCAATGGTTCATCCAAAGAAATCTCCTGCCTTAATTTATTATTCTTCCTTAAAAACATTAAAATCTCATTTTCTATACAACGTGATGCATAAGTCGCTAGTTTTATATTTTTATCCATTTTAAATGTATTAACAGCTTTTACCAATCCAATTGTCCCAATACTAATCAAATCCTCAATACTCCCATTTTGCAAAGAATCATATTTCTTAGCCACATAAACAACCAATCTCAAATTATGTTCAATCAACAAATCTCTCGCCTGTTCATCCCCATTTTTCAAACGTGTTAAAGCATCTTCTTCCTCTTTCCCTTTTAAAGGTGCTTTTAAAACATCATGTCTGCCAATATAAAAAAGTGTCTTTCTACGATAAAACAATTCCTTTAATTTCTGTAAAATCATAATAAGCCTCCTAATAACTGCGAATTTAAAATACAATCATACTCATGAGATGACATCACTCCAACATAAACATGATGCAAAAGCTGATGATTAATTTCAATATCATCAATCATAATCAAATCTATCCATTCTTTTTGATTTGCTGTTTCAATGAGAATTCTATCAATCTTTTGATATTCTCCTAAGAATTCCTTTGATATAAAAATAACTGGATATCCCTTATAAAAAACTTTATTACCATTATCAATAAAACCTAAACATTGATGATTTTCAATTTTGACATCTACATATTCATCTGAATGAATCTTATGCTGACAAAAAGAAATATAAAAATAAAAAATCAAAAGACATAATATACCAATGATTAGTAAAGATATAAAATGGATTCCTTCAACAATTAAAACAGATTGAAAGATAACTGCTGAAGGAAGAATCCAGCTCAAAAAAGAAAGCAATGAGATATAAATAAAAAGATACAAAGGATAATAAATGTAAGTAAGCTTTTTAAAATAAAAAATACTCAAGAGTAAGTCATACAATAAGAGGAACCCATCAAAGAAATCTATATAAAGAAAAAGAACTGAAAGGTTATAGGTAAGCACATATTTCAATAATTCTTTTTGACTCATCTGTATATTTAATAAATAACATAATAATTCAAATGTTAATAAAATCATTAATGCATTAATTAAATAAGTCACTTCTAAATAGACCTCCATGATTTCACCCCTTCTCTATTATAGAAAAAAATGGTCAAAAAAATTGTCAAAGAAAAAGATGAGATTCATGAAATCTCACCTATCTGTTTTTGTTATGATTGGGTTGTATAAGAAAAGAACAGTCTTTCGACTGTTCTTCATTGATTTGTTATTCAGCTGCCATTGTGTCAAGACGAGCACGACGTTTCTTAGCATCTTTTTCACATTTTTCCATCAATGCTTCAGCATGTTCTGGATTAACTTTTGATAATTGGGCAAATCTATTTTCGCTTAATAAGAATTCTCTGAATTTAGTGAAATCAGGTTCTTTAGAATCCACTTGTAATGGGTTCTTTCCTGCATCTTCTAAACGAGGATCATATCTTAATAAGTTGAAATATCCACATTCAATAGCACGTTTTTGTTGTTGTTGATGATTTGCTAAACCACCTTTAATACCATGTTCCATACATGGAGAGTAAGCAATAATTAATGATGGTCCATCATAAGCTTCTGCTTCTTTAAAGGCTTTAATTGTTTGCATTGGATTAGCTCCCATTGCTACTTGAGCAACATAAACATGTCCATATGCCATTGCAATTTGAGCTAAATCTTTCTTAGCAACTGCTTTACCACCAGCTGTAAACTTAGCGATAGAACCAGCTTGAGAAGATTTAGAAGATTGTCCACCCGTATTAGAGTAAACTTCTGTATCAAGAACTAAGATATTAACATTTTGATCATTTGCTAAAACATGGTCAACTCCACCGTATCCGATGTCATAAGCCCAACCATCTCCACCAACGATCCATTGAGATTTAGTGACTAATTCACCTTTCATATCTAATAATTCTTTAATACCTTCATTAGCTGAAGCTTCTACTAATGATACTAAACGATCATATAATTTTCTTTCTTCAACTCTTTGACCTTTCACAGCAACATATTCATTTAAAACTTCTTGAAGTTCAGCTTCACAATCAGCTTTATGAGCTTCAATAATTTCTAAAATACGTTTAGACATATAATTTTCAGCTAATTTCATACCAAATCCATATTCAGCATTGTCTTCGAATAATGAGTTAGCCCATGCAGGTCCTTCTCCATTTTCATCAACAGTACATGGAGTTGATGGAGTTGATCCTGTATAAATTGAACTACATCCAGTTGCATTAGCAATTCTCATGTCTTTACCAAATAATTGTGATGCTAAACGATAATATGGAGTTTCACCACATCCACCACAAGCACCAGATACTTCAAAGTATGGTCTCATGAATCCAACACCTTTAACAGTTGTTGTTGGATAACGATCAGCTTTATAAGATACTTTAGAATACATATAGTCAGCTAAAGGAGCATGTTCTAATTCTTCTTTAACAGGAACCATAGTTAAAGCTTTCTTTCCACCCTTACCAGGACATTCAGTTACACATAAACCACATCCAACACAGTTATCAGGTGAAACTTGAATACGATATACTAAACCATCAACATTTTTACCGATTGGTTTTAATACATCATTAGAAATATCTTCTGGTAAAGCTTTCATTTCTTCATCATCAAGTAAGAATGCACGTATTGTTGCATGAGGACAAACCATTACACAGTTATTACATTGAATACAGTTTTCTTTTTCCCAACGAGGAACTTCAATCGCAATTGCCCGTTTCTCTTTAATTGCAACACCTGATTGCATAGAACCATCAAGTTTATCCATGAAAGCAGATACTGGTAAATCATATCCATCTAATGAATTAATAACAGATACGAAGTTATCAAAATGATCATCACCAGTACGTTGACGTGTTTCATTAACTGTTAATTCAGACCAAGCAGAATCAACTTTAACTTCAACAATTGCATCTTTTCCAGCATCAATTGCTTTATAGTTTAATTCAACAACTGCATCACCTTTTTTACCATATGTTTTCTTAGCCATTGCTTTCATATATTCAACAGCTTTTTCAATTGGTAAAATTTGTGGGTTTAAAGCAAAGAATGCAGATTGAAGAATTGTATTTGTTCTTCTTCCCATACCAATTTCAGCAGCTAATTTAGTTGCATTAATGATATAGAATTTAGCGTTTTTATCAGCTAATTGTTTCTTTAACTTATTTGGTAAATAATCAATAATTTCAGTTTCATTAAATTCTGTATTTAATAAGAATGTTCCACCTTTTTTAAGGTTCTTTAACATATCATATTTTAATACATAGTTATCTAATGAACATGAAATGAAATCAGCATTATTTACATAGTAAGTTGCACGAATTGGTGAATGACCAAATCTTAAGTTAGAACGAGTTGCTCCACCTGCTTTTTTACTATCATAAGCAAAATATGCTTGTGAATATAAATCAGTGTGGTCACCAATAATCTTAATAGATGATTTATTAGCAGATACAGTACCATCAGATCCTAAACCATAGAATAAGCATGAAGTGTAATCAGCTTCTACAGTGAAATCAGCATCTTCTTTTAATGATAAATGAGTTACATCATCATTGATACCAATTGTAAATGAAGTAAATGGATTTTCTTCTAATAAATGATCATAAACAGCCTTGATTTGACGAGGAGTTGTATCTTTAGAACCCATACCATAACGTCCACCAACAACTGTGATGTCTTTATCTTTTAATACAGAGACAACATCTAAGTATAATGGTTCACCAGTTGCACCCATTTCTTTTGTACGATCTAAGACAGCTACTTTCTTCACTGTTTCAGGTAATACATCTAATAGATATTTTGGTGAGAATGGTCGATATAAATGAACTTTTACTAAACCAACTTTTTCTCCACGTTTTAATAATTCATCAATTGTTTCTTTTACTGTTTCAGTAACTGATCCCATGGCAATAATAACTCTATCAGCATCTTCAGCACCATAATATGTAAATGGAGCATATTCTCTACCAGTGATTTCAGAAATTTTCTTCATGTAATCAGCAACGATTTCAACAACAGCTTCATAATGTTTATTTTGTGCTTCTCTACCTTGGAAGTAGATATCATCATTTTCAGCGCCACCACGTTCAACTGGATTTGTATGTGGATTTAAAGCATTTTGTTTAAATTTCTTTAATGCATCTCTATCTAATAATTTAGCTAATACATCATAATCCATAACTTCTACTTTTTGAATTTCGTGAGAAGTTCTGAATCCATCAAAGAAATGGATAACTGGTACACTTGCTTTAATTGCAGTTAAGTGAGCAATTCCACCTAAATCCATAACTTCTTGAACACTATGAGAACAAATCATAGGTGCTCCGATTTGGCGACATGCATAGATATCTTGATGATCACCAAAAATATTTAATGAACGTGTTGCAAGTGCTCTTGCAGCCACATGGAATACACCAGGTAATAATTCACCTTGAATTTTATAAAGGTTTGGAATCATTAATAATAAACCTTGTGAAGCAGTAAATGTAGTTGCTAAGGCACCACCTTGTAAAGCTCCGTGAACAGCCCCAGCTGCTCCAGCTTCTGATTGCATTTCAATAACATTTACAGCAGACCCAAAAATATTCTTCTTCCCTTGTGCAGCCCAAGTTTCAGCATTTTCTGCCATTGGAGAAGATGGGGTAATTGGATAAATACTTGCAACTTCACTAAAAGCGTACGCTACGTGTGCAGCAGCAGTATTCCCATCCATAGATAAATACTTTTTAGACATAATTTTCTTTCCTCCTATATTGTATAGTATACACTTCTTTAAGCTAAATTTCCATATCTATTCTTGATTTTTCTATGACAATTCAACATCATTTTCAAAATTGTATAGAATCGTGCAAATTCAAAAAAATTCATCTTTTTTTATGCTGCAAAAGATGATAGAATATGGTGGAATAGAAAAGAAGGAGTCGAATCATGAAAAAAAGAAATTGTTTTATTGGACAATCTGGTGGTCCTACAACAGCTATTAATGCCTCATTAGCTGGGATTATTGCCAAGTGTATAGAAACTCAAGAATTTGAACATGTCTATGGAATGATTAATGGTATTAAAGGTCTTATTGAACATAAATATATGGATTTATTAGATATCTTTAAAACTGAAGAAAACATTAATCATCTCAAACATTCACCTGCGATGTATTTAGGATCTTGTCGTTATAAATTACCTACATATCAAGAAGATCCACAAAGCTACGAATCATTATTCCGTACTTTTGAAGAATTAGAAATCACTGACTTTTATTATATTGGGGGAAATGATTCTATGGATACCGTTGCTAAATTATCAACTTATGCTGCAACAATTCAATCCCCTATTCGTTTCATTGGAATTCCTAAAACAATTGATAATGACTTAATGGGAACTGACCATACGCCAGGATTTGGTTCTGCAGCAAAATATGTTGCGACATCCATGTTAGAAATCGCCTATGATAGTTCTATCTATAAATTAAATGCCGTTACAATTGTTGAAATCATGGGAAGAAATGCTGGTTGGTTAACAGCCGCTAGTGCCCTTGCAAGAACTCAATATAACGAAGCCCCTGATTTGATTTATTTACCAGAAGTTCCTTTCAACAAAGAAAGCTTCTTAAATGATATCCGTGAAGTATTTAAGAAAAAAAGAAGTGTCATTATTGCTGTAAGTGAAGGAATCAGAGATGAAAACGGAGAATTCCTTGACTCAGATTCTAAATATGCAAAACGTGATGCCTTTGGACATATTCTTCACTCAGGGACAGGGAAAGTCTTAGAAACAATGGTTTATCAAGAATTTAAATGTAAAGTAAGAAGTATTGAATTAAATGTTTTACAAAGATGTGCTATGCATATTGCTTCACAAGTTGACTTAGATGAATCATTTGAAATTGGACGTTGTGCAGTTGAAACATCAATGGCTGGTAAAACAGGAGTTATGATGGTCTTTAACCGTGTTAACAATTACCCTTATGAAATTAGCTGTGATAGCAAAGATGTATCTTCAATTGCTAATCTTGAACAGCGTATTCCAATTCATTGGATTAATGAAGCACATAATGACATCACTCAAGAACTTTATGATTATTTATTCCCACTTATTCAAGGTGAAGTCACAATTTCTTATGAAAATGGTATTCCTCAATATGCCAATATCAATCATTTAAAGAATGACTAAAAAAAGCTGTAATGAGTTAACTTTCAAGAGTAACTTATTACAGCTTATAATATTCTCAATAACAAAAAGGAAAAATCTTTTCATCACGAATTGATTTTTCCTTTTTAAATTAGCTTTATTGGTGCTATAACTCATGCCTTAAAAAATCAGATAATATCGAATTTTAAAGAGTTATAAAAACAATTGATTCTTAAATATACCCATAAATATATTTATATAAGAATTTTAAATAGAATGGTAAACTTTGATATGTTTCTTTTACATATCTTTGATAGAGTTCTGCCATTTTTTCAACTTCTAAATCATCTATTTGATGTTGTGAGAATTTTGCTTTATTTGCTAAAGAGAGTGCATCATCATACACTTTCACATATGAATGTTTAAACTTCTTCATCTGTTTGTAATAAAGAATAATCTTTTCATTGTTATGACGACGTTTTAATCTCAGTTTCAATAGATGTGTTGTTATTAATCGATAACCAGCAAGTAAAATGACTACAATTCCAACAGTATAGATGATTTGACTATTTTCATTGAAAAATTCAATCAATGGATTTTCTTTTTCTACAACTTGTTGGCTGTCTTGTATATCATTATTTTGATCTTGATTTGTCGGTTGATTGGTTTGAGGATTCTGAGTTGGTTGGTTATCCGTAGCTGGCTGATTATTTTCCACCAGATTATCAAGGATTGTTCCTTGTGAACGAATTGAAGAAGCTGGTGTCATTTCAACAGGAATCCAACCCAAATCTTCAACATATATTTCAATCCAAGCATGTGAACGCGTATTCGAAACTTCTGCTTTCCCATTTTCAAAATCTGACGATTTAATAATATACCCACTCACATAACGTGTTGGCACATCCAAACATCTTAACAACATTGCTCCTGAAGAAGCAAAGTGGGTACAGCTTCCTTTTTTATTTTCAAAAAGAAAATATTCAATAAAATCTTTATCATTTGGTAATTTTCCAGTTTTTAAGCTATAAACAGCTTGTTTATCTAAAATTTTTTTAATAATGTTTGCTCTTTGAATAGGTGTATAATAATTTTGTAATTCATTAATATTCAATCCCATTGTTGAAGTTTTTTCTTCAATCAAATGAGTTAATTCATCTTTCAAATTATCTGGAACATCTAAATATTCATCTTTGACATATTCATTGTATTTTTGTAAACCTATAGGACTATTTAAACCATCATAAATATCCCAATTTTCAATATCGATATTGGCTATAGATATCTTTTGATTATCACTAGGATAATAAGAGTCATCTTTCATATCTAATGTTTTATAAGAGAAATAAGGGACAAATTGATATCTGGTCGGTTTCATTGTTTCAATTGAAACTTCAAGTGAAGAAATCACATGATATTCATCTAAAGCTTTTCCTACAAGACTTCCAGAATCAAAATCATCATAATTCTCATTAACAGCATGCCATTTATTATTTTGATAATGGGCAAGAGAATACCCCCGTAAATAACCTGTAAAGGAGGCCTTTGATTCAACTGTTAAGGCAATACTTTTATCTAAAGTAATATCATTATTTGGTAGACTACCACTAATCGAAGAACTCATACCTGTGATATTATGATTACCAAAGACATCATCTAAATAAGGATGATCAAACCAGTTAGTAATATTCGTTAAAACGGTTGATGTTCCCTGTTTAAAAATTGGATTAGGCTCTAAGAAATAATGAGAACCAACTAAAAAGATTGTCACTAAAGATAAAACAAGGCATTTTAAAGAAAAGACTTGTTTTTGATATTTTAAACAATAATGAAATATAAAAATATAAATCAAAAACACTAAAAAACAATAACTTGTATAGATTTCTAATTGATGATGGATAAGAATTGGAAATACAAAACATATAATAAAGAAAATCATTTTCAAAATCTTTCCTCTTATTTGATAAAAAAATGAAACTATCAAATGAGTCAATGGAATGCCAATAATAGACATGAAAGCAAGTGATAATAAGACATTATCAATCTTTCCTTGCTTAAATAATTCATCAAATTTCAAAAAATAATCATACCTAATAACATCTTTAAGTAATCTTAAAATATTTTGACTTTCATTAGAAAATAGAATGAATATAAAAACAACCCCACTAATACATACAATACTCATTAATCTTCGATAATGAATATTATTATTTTGAGAAAAATAAAGTAATCCGCAACCATAAATACAAAACAAAAGAATACCTATAACCCGATAAGGAAAATAAAGCGCATGAAATAATCCACCAACAAGACCTATGATTCCTAATATCAAAGCTAAAAAATCAAAACCAATATTTAATTTTTCTTTTAATAATCTCATTGCTCAATCACCTCAATCTTATCACCCTTAACCACATAAAGACTCATCCCATTCATTTTTTGATAAACATCTTGATAAGAAAAGTTTGGTGTTTTAAGAATCCTTTTTAAACATGTTTGAAGATGAGAAACATTGCTTATTAATTCTTTTGCTGGCTGATGATAGGTTTGTGGACAAATGATTTCAAATGGTGTTTGTCTATGTAATAAATTTAAACATAATGAATAAAATGTATCTAAACTTTTATCATTGTAGGAAGCATTTTGATTTAAATCAACAGTTAAAAGAAGTTTTTTAATTATCGGTTGACTTCCTTCTTTAACAAACAATTCATTTTTCTTTAATGATGCTTTCCAATGAATATGTTTCAATGAATCCCCTTCATGATAACTACGTAAATCAAATAATTCAGAATAATCATCCCCTTTATGATAAGGTGAGTATTCTTGTGATTCTTGATGAAAACTAGCAATTTGAGATAAATTAATCTGTAAAGGGATCATCTTAGGAAAAACATAGATTTGTTCATGACATGAACAAATATTTTTCTTAAATAAACATTGTAAAATATCAAAACAATAGATTTTATCAATCATCACCCAATAACAGCCACTATGTTTAAAATCAATTCGATCCATAGAAATGTCATCATATAGAGTTAGTCGTGATTGATAAACACTTTGTCCTAAACAATCTTCAATATGATAATCAATAATAATCTGACCACAACGAAAACGACTTTGATCTTGTCTTAAAAAAGATAAATAAAATGATTGTTGACGTTCTAAAATATGATGTTCAATATCAATAGATACAGTTGTATGTTTCATACTTGTTAAACTGACAAGCCATGAAAACACAAATAACAATAACGCTAAAATAAACAAAAGAAATGAAAAATAACCTAAAACAATACTCCATAAAACATAAAGAAAAACAACAATCAATATGTATCGAATTAATCCCTTATACATCATTGTATTCCTGGTTCTTTAAGCTTTAAAAGAATATCCTCAACAATTGACAAAGCATTCATTTCTTTCATTTTGGCATCATAATTTAAAATCAAACGATGCGCCAATGTCATTGGTGCCACCTCTTTAACATCACCAGGAATCACATAATCTCTACCATGCATAAAAGCACATGCCTTAGCTAATTTCATTAAAGCTAAAGAACCACGAGGACTTGCTCCTTGTTCAACCAATTCATGATGACGAGAAGCATCAACAATTGCTACAATATAATAATAAATTTCATCACTCATAAAAACTTGATCCACTTGTTTTTGATATTCACACATTGTTTCTGGTGATAAGATTGCTTCAATACTTTCTAATGGATTATTTAATTGACGGGTTTTCATAATTTCAACTTCATCAACAATGCTAGGATAACCTAAACTTAAACGAACCATAAACCGATCTAATTGTGAATCTGGTAACAATTGGGTTCCTGCTGAACCAAATGGGTTTTGGGTCGCTATGACAAAAAAAGGTTGAGGTAATTCATAAGTTGTGCCATCAACACTCATTCTTCCTTCTTCCATTAGCTCTAATAAAGCAGCTTGGGTTTTACTTGAAGTACGATTGATTTCATCAGCCAATAACAAATGACAAAAAGCAATACCTTCTTTGTATTCAAAGCAATTTTTTTGTGGATTATACATTGTAAAACCAACAATATCGCTAGGTAACACATCCGTTGTCAATTGAATACGATGATAATCCAAGCTCATACTTTTAGATAAAGCCAAAGCTAAATTTGTTTTCCCAACTCCAGGAATATCCTCTAATAAAACATGACCTCTCGCTAATAAAGTCATCATTATTTTTTCAATCACTTCATCCTTCCCAATGACCGCTTTTTTGATTTCCCCGATAACGTTTTCTATATCCTTCATCTTTCCAACTCCTTTACATCTTATCTTAAGTATAACCGAAAAAAAACAAATTGGAAATATTTATTTACATAATCAAAAAGTTCAAAAGATAACTCTTGAACTTTAACGTTTTAATTTCAGATAAAAAACAATTTGTAATAAAATATAAAATAAGAAAGCAAAAGCTAGAATAACGCCCATTTGTAAGAATATTGGTTGTAATGAAGATAAATTGTATTCACTTATTTGAGCAATCAAATTGTTATTTGAAATAAACCAATAAGATGGTGTGAATTGAGCTATTGATAAAACAAAAGACGATAATAATTCTTGAGGAACAAAAGCGCCTGCAATAAAACTGCTTCCTAAACTAAAGACTGTAGAAACCATCCCAACGATTTCCCGATTATTTGTTAAGGTTGTAATAAAGAAAGCAAAAATGAGAATAAAGATTGAAAAGATTAGAGAATTAACCATAAAGAGTAAGCCAGTGATTGAAAACATTGTTTGATGATAAAGTATAAAACTAATCATGACATATAATAGCCAAATTGCTAGAGTAAAAACAATATTGCCTAAAAGTAATTGAATATTGATTTGTCGATAAGATAAAGCTGAAGATAAATGACGTAATTGAATGTTTTCATTGTGAAAGGAAAGCATAATCATTGACATGACTGAAATGATAATGGCTAGTAATGTGTAATTTGCAAAATTGTAAAATTGTTTTACCTGGGATAATTGATGATTAGAGGATTGATTTGTCAGTTCTACATCAACATGACTTTGTAAATCACTTTCAATCTGTTGTAACATAACTTTTTCATCAATATCGGCTTGTAAATATAAATGGGCAGTATTGAAAAATTCGTTAAATAGGTTTTTAGCATAGATGGATGAATAGGAATCTGGAACATCCATGGTTTCAATATGAACATCTTTGCCTTTTAAAAAATCTACTGTAAAATGTGCTGGGACAATCATAATAAAATCAACTTTTCTAAAAAACAGTGCATCTAAAAGTTCATCTTGTGTATCGTTTAATTTGACGAAATCAGCATGATCTTCAAGATAATTTTGAAAACTGTCTAACAATGGCGATGAGCAATCATGATTAATGAAAGCTACTTTACTGCGACTTGCCTGATAGTCTTGCTGGTTAGCACCACTGGTGGAAGTAATTGTTGTAATGCTCATAAAAATAAGTGTATAAATTAAAATTGTTGGAAGGAAAGATTTTGCAATTTTAAAATAGTTTTTAAAGACTGTCATAAACTTTCCTCCTTGCAATAAGAATATTGAAAACCGTTAAAATAAAGCCAATGAAGCAAAGGATTGTTAGATTCAAGAAAAAGCGTTCATATGTTGGATAATAATATAAAGCATATAAACCATCAGTTATTAAATTGACTGGATTGATATAAGCTAAGATAGGAACATATTCTTGAATAAGATATTTTAAATCAACAACCATCATTCCTGATAAGAAAGAACAAAATAATGAAAATGAACTTAATATTGTTGTTTTGGTGTTTTCTTGACAATGAAATAAACGTCCAATCAAATGACCTATAACAATTCCTACATAACTACCAATTGCACTCATCAATAAAATATATCCAATTTGTTTCCCAAAGCCTATCCCTAAGCCAAAATACAAATACAGCAAGAGAATCACAATCGCAATATATTGACAAATAAAAGCTGCCAAATCACCTGTTAAACTTGCTTTTAATTTTGATGTAGGAGCAATTTGTAAACGTGTTGCCTGACGTGATAAATTAGCTTCTGTGAAATTGGTTATTTTTAATCCCCAAAAACCACCATATAAGCAAGTCATTCCAATCAAAGTATAAAAATAAATCACTGTTACATCTAATGAAGAAAGCTTTTGACTTTTAAAATAATCTTGATTTTGTTGAACAACAATATCTTTAATAGCTTGTGGTTTAAGTAATGAAATTGACTGCATAGTTTTTTCTTTATGTTGGTAATTATCCATAACACTTTGAAGAATGGTCTGTGAAATTCCATTATCCCGAATGATTAACTTAAGTTCATCATTTACAAGAATATAACCATCAATATCATTATTTTTTAAAAGGTCTTTAGCCTGTTGAATAGATGTATATTGTACTGATAAAATAGGCTCATCCCCTTGGGATAAAGCATTCAATACAGTTTTGAAGCTAAGATTAACTTTTTCTTCAACAATTGCAACATGACTGACTTCAAAACTTTCTGTACGACTTAATTTAGCAAAAGCTAAATTAAAAAATGTTGCTAAAATTAAGGGAAATAAAATTGTCCAAAAAAGCATGGAGCGATCTCTAACGAGAAGTTTTAACTGATACTTAAAAATCTGCATACTAATCTCTTAACTGCTTTCCTGTCAATTCTAAAAAGACATCATTTAAAGTTGGTCTTTCACTAAACAAAGTCTGATATTGAATGTTGCTTTCCCTTAAAACATCTATCAAATCAGCTAAATGATTTCCTTTTCCTTGATAAGCAATATGCAAAGTAAGATTTTCTTTTTGAATACTTATCACCTGTTGATCTGCTTTTAAAAGTGAAATGAGTTCTTCCTCTTTTTGATTTAAGACGATGGTAATCTTTTCACCTAGACTTATCTTATTTTTCAATTCATCATTCGTCCCTCTTGCAATGACACGTCCCTTATCCATAATCACTATTTCATGACAAAGCTGTTCAACTTCTTCCATATAATGTGTTGTATAAACAATCGTTGCCCCCTGCTCATTTAATTTTTTAATACCTTCTAAGATATGATTACGACTTTGGGGATCAACTGCAACAGTAGGTTCATCTAAAAATATTAAAGATGGTTTATGAGCAATCCCACAAGCAATATTTAATCGTCTTAACAAACCCCCACTTAATTGTTTTGGTTTGAACTTTTTAAATTCCTCTAATCCTACCAATTCAATTGCTTCTTTGATATATTGTTGTCTAATTTTTTTATCTTTGATATATAACCCACAAAAATAATCAATATTTTCCACAACATTAAGTTCATCAAAAACTGCAACATCTTGAAAAACCACCCCAATCTTTGCTTTAATCGAATAAGCCGAGGGTGACATTTCTTGATTAAAAATACGAATATCCCCTTCATCAAATGACAACAACGATAAAATCGTATGAATACACGTTGATTTCCCACTTCCATTAGGCCCTAACAAACCTAATATTTCTCCTTCTTTCACTTCTAAATGAAAATCATCTAAAGCTTTTACATCCCCATAACATTTCGTTAAATGATTAATTTCAATTACATTTTTCATAAGACTTCCTCCTCATCTTTATCATATCCTTCCATCAAGTTTCCTACTACCACCTTCAAGTTGCAAACCAGCAACTTTTACTTTCTTTTCTTTCGTTCTTCAATGATTTTATTAATTGTCTTAGCATCTTTATAATCAATCACATAAATCATGCCACAAACGCCTAGATAAATAATTGTTAAAAAAACAACTTCAACAAGCAAATTCATCCAATAAATATTATCAAAACTTATCCATACCCCAAATAAAGCAACCAACAAAACAACAAAATAATTATAAAGAAATGAATACTTTCTCACTATCTTCCATTGTGCTCCAATGACAATGAAAATAGCAATAATCAAACAGACAATAAAGATTTCAAAAATATAGATTGGTGTAAACGAGAGATGACTCATTGATAAACCTATCAAACCTGCATTGCAAAGAGTAACCAATGTAAAAGAAAAGCATGTCACTAAAAGAATATATTTTAATATTTTCATAAAACCCTCCTATAAGCCAAAAGCTTTCTTAAAAGCTGGTACATAACTTCTATTAATAGTTAATTTTTCATTGTTAGTTAATGTTGCTTCATACTTTCCATTAAATAAAGCTCGTACATGTTGTAAATATTCAAGATTTAAAATACATGATTTACTAATTCTTAAAAATCCTTGTGATTGAAGATTTTGTTCTAATTCATAGAGCTTTTGTGAAGCTTCATAGACATCATCTATTGTATAAAGAAATGTTTTTTCATCAATGGATTCAATATATAAAATGTTTTCTAAATAAATACGTAGATAAGCTTTTTCTTTTTTACAAATAAGTGATGTTTGTAAAGATTGGATATTTTGTATGATTCTTTGAATTTCTTCATCATTTTGATTTTGACATTTAATCAGGATTTCATTTTCTTGATAATCATCAGATTCTTCAATAATAATTTTCATAATTTCCCACCCCTCTTTTTGCAGTATAACATATCTTATATTTTTTACTATCGAATATCGTTTAGTTGCATTATTCTCCCTATGAAATACAAAAGAACTCTATAATTTCTCATAGAGTTCTTGTTTATAACCAATAATAATTTGATCATCTAAAATCAGTAATGGTCTTTTCACTAACATTCCATTGGATGAGAGCAGCTGACTAGCTTCTTCTACTGATAGATCATTTATTTTATCTTTAAGATTCATTGCCCGATAAACTTGACCTGAAGTATTAAAGAAAGGTTTTATTCCCTGTCCATATTGTTCAATCCAATGTTGAAATTCTTGAGCAGTTGGAGTTTGTTCAACAATATGACGTTTTTCAAATGATAAGTTCTTTGATTCTAAATGTTTTAAAGCTTTCATACATGTACTACATTTTGGATAATAGATCAATTCCATAACGATTCTCCTTAAGCATTTTCAATCATTGATAAAGCAACTCTTTTTCGCTTTAGATCAATTTCATAAACATAAACATCCACAATATCTCCAACATTACAAACATCTAAAGCATGTTGTACTTTATGATGAGCCATTTTAGAGATATGGACCAAACCATCATTCTTTAAACCAATATCAACAAAGGCTCCAAAATCAACAACATTTCTAACAACCCCTTGTAATTTCATACCAACTTTTAAATCATCAATCTTTAAAACATCTTGTCTTAAAATTGGGGCATTATATTCATCACGTGGTGAACGATGTGGTGAGACAAAAGCATCTAATAAATCATTGAAAAGATATTCGTCTAAACCTAATTCAATTTGCGCTTGTTCACGATTTAATTTTTTAATTTGTTCTTTTGCCGATGATGTTCCAATATCTTCTTTAGTTAAATGAAGATATTGAAGTAAACGTGAAGCATCTTGATAATTATCTGGGTGAATGCTTGTTTCGTCAAATTTTTCTTGACCAGCTAAGATTCTTAAGAACCCAACTGATAATTCATATGTCTTATCACCAAGTTTACTAACATTTTTAATTTGTTCTCTTGATGTAAATTTTCCATTTTCTTCACGATATTTAACAATATTTTTTGCTAATGACATTGATAAACCAGAAACATATTGCAGAAGTGATGGAGAAGCAGTATTGATATTAACCCCGACTTGATTGACTACTTTTTCTACTACGAAGTCTAATTGTTCGGTTAATTTCTTTTGATTCATATCATGTTGATATTGTCCTACAGAAATCGCCTTAGGTTCAATTTTAACAAGTTCTGCTAACGGATCTTGTAAACGACGAGCAATCGAAACTGCTGATCTTTCTTCTACTTGATATGTTGGGAATTCTTCTTTTGCGATCCCACTTGCTGAATAAACACTTGCTCCTGCTTCTGAAACAATCACATATTGAACATTTAATTGATATTTCTTAATAAACTCAGCAATAAAGCTTTCTGTTTCACGACTTGCTGTTCCATTTCCAATCGCAATGATTTCAATTTTATACTTTTGAATCATTGATAAAAGAACCTTTTCATCTTTACTATAATCAGCTTTTGGTAAAGTAATAAAAACTTTATTAATATCTAAGACTTTACCAGTTGGATCAATAGCTGCTAGTTTACAACCTGTTCTAAATGCAGGATCCACACCTAAAACATAACGATCTTTAAGTGGTGCTTGTAATAAGAGTTTTTCTAAGTTAATAGAAAAGACTTTTAAAGCTTGTTCTTGAGCTTTTTCAGTTAATTCACTTCTCACTTCTCTTTCAACTGAAGGAAAAATCAAACGCTTAAATGCATCTTTTACACATTCCATAATCAATTCACTTAATGTTGATTCTCTTTTACGCATAACACCATTATAAATATATGTCATAAAACGCTCTTGATCAATTTCAATAGCAACTGTTAATACTTTTTCTTTTTCTGCACGATTAATAGCTAAGATACGATGTGAAGCTATATATTGAACTTTTTCCTGATACTCATAATACATTTGATAAACTCCATCTTCATCAGGATTTTTCTTTTTCACATGCGTTGTCATTAAACCAGTTTTATAAATCATATCTTTGGTATATTTACGATAACGTGCTTCATCACTGATTTGTTCAGCAATAATATCTTTGGCTCCTTGAATAGCATCTTCTATTGTTAAAACTTCTTCTGTCAAATATTTTTGAGCTTCTAATTCTAAATGAAATTCTCTTGGTAATTTTAAGATACTTAAGGCAAATGGTTCTAAGCCTTTTGCCTTAGCAATAGAAGCTTTGGTTTTCTTCTTTTCTTTAAATGGACGATAATAATCTTCCACTTCACTTAATTTTTGTGCCTTTAAAATATTATTCTTTAATTCTTCTGTTAATAAACCTTTTTCATCAATTAAACGAATAACATCTTCTTTTCTTTGTTGAAGATTCACCTGATATTCATAAACCTTAGAAATTTCACGAATTTGATCTTCATTCAATCCACCAGTTTTCTCTTTACGATAACGAGCAATAAAAGGAACAGTTGCACCTTCTTCTAATAAAGATAATACATTTTCAATTTGTTTTTCACTAATAGCTAATTCATTAGCCATTGTTTTAATAATTTCAGTATTCATATTTTCCTCCAAAAAAAAACATTGTTTCACAATGTTGCATTCATTTGGTACAGCTGATGAGACTCGAACTCACATGGATAAATCCACTACCGCCTGAAGATAGCGTGTCTACCAGTTCCACCACAGCTGCATCATTTATATAAATAGTCCCAACAATTACTTTTTACCAAATTACATCTTGTTTTAATTGGATACCATTTATTTTCGTTAAAAGTATAGCATAAAAAAGTAAAATAATCAATAATTGAGATGATAATGCCTTCACACAAAATGTATATTCTTTCAAAAATAAATTTTAATAACCATAAAGTATTTCATCTTTTTTAAATATTCAACAAATATCTTCTAAATAAAAAATGATCATAATCAATATTACAATCACTCTGATGTCACTTTAATCATAAATTTATATACGAACCACTCAAAAACAGTTCATAAAATCACATTTTATTCTGATTAAATCAATATAATTTTCATTTTAATAAAAAATGGTGCGGACGATGAGATTTGAACTCACACAGACATACGTCTACCACCCCCTCAAGATGGCGTGTCTACCATTCCACCACGTCCGCATATTGCTTTTATATTATAGCACAAAATAATTTCATTAGGCAATAAAGAAATAGGGAGTTTCCCTATTTCTTTATTAAATTATAAATAGCTTTCGCATAAATTGCAGTAGCTTTTAATAAATCTTCAATTGCGATTTCTTCATTGTTTTGATGAATTTTGTTGTCAGTACCTGGAAATTCCACTCCAAAAGCAACACAGTTTGGCATTGATTTGGCATAAGTTCCACCACCAATAGCTTGTGGTTGATGCGTATGATCTCCAGTAAATTCAACATAAGCACTATGTAATGATTGAACCAAATCACTTTGTGGATCAATATATAATGCCTTTCCTAATTCATGTGATTCTAATAAACCATATCCATCAAGATGTGCTTGAATTGGTTTTGTTAATTGTTCATCATTGACTTCATGAGGAACACGCATATCTACAATCATTGAAACATGACCATTTTTATAATTTAAAACACCTAAATTCACAGTTAAAGGCCCCATCAAACCAGTATAAGCAATTCCTAACTTTTCACCATAATGATCTTGATAGAAACATTCATCAATAAATTGAACAAGTTTATTTTCACTTACTGTGATTAAATAATGACACATTGCTGTTGTAGCATTTATTCCTTGTTCAGGTGTTGAAGCATGTGCAGACTTACCGACTAAAGTTAATTTAGTATGGTTTCCTTCTTCTTCAACAGAACCTTTTAAATGATGTGTAGCTAAATATTGATGGAAAGAATCTTTATATTGCTTATAATTTCCTTCAATATAAACTTCACAAACTTCTGGAACAATATTTGATCTTGTACCAGAATAAATTCCTATAATATTACCTCTTTCAATTTCCCCAGTTATTTGAAAATTGACCCCAGCTTTTTCACCATAAACAACTGGGAACTCAGCATCAGGGGTAAATCCCATAGCTGGATAAGGTTTCTTAGCAAAATAATATTTCATACACTTAGAACCATTTTCTTCATTACATCCAAAAATAATTCTTGTTTTCATTTTCACTGGTAAATCTAGTTCATGAATAATTTTAGCAGCATAATATCCCGCAATTAAAGGACCTTTATCATCTGCAACTCCACGACCATAGAGTTTTCCATTTTTTATTGTCACTTCATAAGGATCAGTATTCCACCCCTCTTTATTACATGGCACTACATCCAAATGACCTAGTATCCCAAAAGCAGCTTCTTCATCACCAATATCAATATGACCAGCATATCCGTCAACATTTTCGCAGACAAAGCCATCTCTTTCACCAATTTCCAACATTGCATCTAATGCTTCTTTACACGCTGCACCAAATGGTTGTCCTTCATTCGCAGTTGCTTCATCTAAAACTGAAGGTATGCGACAAAGCTTCTCAATATCAGCAATGATATCGTCTTTTCTTTTATAAACTTCTTCTAAAAAATCGATCATAAAATCACCCCGTAAACTATTATATCAAAAATTTTAATAAAACGATACTTTTTTATAAAAAAGTGCTATGATTAAATTAAATGGAGGATTAATTATAATGGAAAATATCAGATTTCATATTACTGTGAAAGCAATTGTCGTTTATCATCACAAAATACTTATCTTAAAAAGAATTCGCCCTTCTAGTGATGGTTTGGGGTATTGGGAATTACCTGGTGGTGGTTTAGAATATGGAGAAACACCACACGAAGCATTAATTAGAGAATTAAAAGAAGAAACAAACCTTGATATTAAAATCATTAAGCCAGTTTATACATTTACAGCTATTCGTCCTGATTATCAAACTGTTGGCATTGGTTTTTTAACAATTCCAACAAATGATCATGTCACAATTTCTCATGAACATACTGACTATCAATTTGTCAGTATCGATGATTTACAAAACTATTTAGATAAAAAAATATATGATGATATCATTTTAACTCTTAAAGAATATGAACTGATGCATATTGAAGAAGATGAAACTTTTTAATTAAAAAAATGCTACTTCATAATGTATTAAAAAATCAAGGTTTATTAGCCTTGATTTTTTCTATCATAATAATCTTTAATTGTCGCAATAGATTTCTTTTTAAAATTCGTATACATCATATATACACCTAAAGTAGACAAAGCAAAGAGAGCAGTCGTTCCAGCTAAAACATAAGTTAAAGTATTATTTGCTTTCTTTTCTTCACTTACAACATATTTTTGTAATGTTCCTTCAGTTTTTTCGTATGAATATAAATTCTTTTCTCCTGCCTCATTCATCAAATAAACAACCGCATAATTTGCATGATTTTTATCTTCATAAGACCAGCCATCTAATTCCATATCACCAATCTTTACTTTATCAGCTTTCAATCCTTCTTGTTCCTTCATATCTGATGGAATATCTAAAAGGGTATATTTTTTACCAGCTATAGTTATCAATTCATATTTATTAGCAACTTTTCCATCACTATAAATATAAAAACTTTTATGACCACTTTCATCTGCTAAATAAACTAAAGTTAATCCTGTTTTATCATTTTTCCATCCACGAATTTCTTCGCCTTCAAGAGTTACTGTTGTTTCCTTATAACCCTCTGGCACTTCAATTTTTGCTACATCTTTTAAAATTCCTAATTTCTGATCACCAAATTGAGTAAACACTGTTGGTTTTTCTGTTACATTAAAAGTAATAGAATAAACTTTTTTTATACCACTTTCTGAAACAACAGTCACAGAATAAGTTTGACTGCCAATCACAAGATCTTTTTTTCCTGTACCAGTTACTTTTGCTTTGCTATCATTCGCTTTAGCAGCAATATCAACAGTTTCTATATCACTTGTCAAATCAACTTTATATGAAGTTGTATTTGCTGAAAACTTAGGAGATAATGTTCCTTTAGAAATCGTCAAAGATGATAACTTGTTATCATTTGATTTATTTTCTTCTTTTTTTGATGAATCACTATTAGAAGAATTTGAATTGTTATTGTTATTAGTATTTGTATTACTGTTTGAATTCTGATTATTTGTTGTAGAGCTATCATTTTTTTCAACAACATTAATCACAATTGATTTACCACTAAAACTTAATGGACTATCATTTACTGTTAGCCCGATTCCTGTATCTGAAATAGATATAGTTGCTGTCCCAACTTTTTGTGCAGTAAATGTAAAAGTTTTACTGGTACTCGAAAAACCATTAGGCTCACTTCCTAAATCAGCTTTTCTATAAATTGTTCCCCCACCAGATAAGACAGATGGATTATTTGATGATACATTTCCTTGTACTATATAAATCTTACTTCCTGAAACTTTTGCAGTTATTTTAACACTACTTCCTACTGTAACAGTAGATTTATTACTAGAAAGACTCGCTGTTAACGAAGCAGCCATTATATTCGTTGTATTAAGAAGAAATGACGCAGTTAAAATAAATATATATATAATTTTTTTCATAAAATCTCCTTTATTCTTATAATGCCGTACCATATAATAAATGTTTTTCCAATTTTAACAAATCTCTAGAATCTACTTTTCCATCATTATTCACATCTGCCAAAACTATTTGTGTATTATTTAATTTATTAGTATTTGGATATACAATACTTTTTTCGAGTTTTAATAAGTCACTTGTAGTAATTTTTCCATCCATATTTACATCACCTTTTTTATAAGTAGGTGTTGGATCAGGTGAATTTGAATGAATTGCACCTCTTAAATTGACATCAGCTTTCTTTATGTAAACATAGTCTCTATCTATATCAAAATAACCTTTTGCATTTTGACCAGTTCTCTTAGCATTTAGAACAGTATCAGATAAAACTTTATAACTATTTGATGAAGTTCCAATAATCGTTGCTGGTCCCTCATAAACATAATAATTAACAGTACTTGTAGATGTTGAATCATAAATCTTTGTTTTTGTAGCTTCGTCTTTATAGAAATCTAATTCTCCTTTTTTAGAAATAGCTATATCATATTTTTGATAATCCTTATTGCTGTTATTATCATTTAAAGTATAACTAAAAGAAGCAGCTTTCTCTCCCCAGTATGGATCAGAAGCATATTGTACGTTTATTCCACTTAGCTTATCTCCTAAATGAGGGCCTCTATATCGCCAATCCATACCATTCAAATAACCAGATGAAATTGTATTATATGAAAAATATTTAAAACATTCTTCCACTGAATCAAAACGTATGGCTTTATCTGGATCAGAATCAACTGCCCCTATTCCAAATAAATTATTTCTATCTTTTGCATAATAACTCATTCCCCAAGCACTTTCATTAATCGTTACACCTAGCATTAATGATGCATTGATTCCATTTTTAGTTTGAGCATTTAATAAAGCTTGTCCTTGATTTTTTAGTTTTGTAGTATCATCTACATTATCATAATTCTTAATTGCATTATCAATCAATTGATTAAAGTTCGCAGCACTAAAATGTGTTGTTGCTCTAAAAGATAAATATTGATAATAGTTATAATATGGTTGGGATGCATTAATTGCACGATTATGATAATTAACACCTGTTTGATAATCTTTCAACATTGATATGTAATCACTATAAAAATAATGTCCATCATAACTATAATATTTTGTTTGATTCTTTAAATAACTTGGCGTATATCCTACTCTAGTTCCAGATAATTTTGATTTACTCCCATAGCTTCCTGTATAATAATAATGATAAAAATTGCCATCTTTCCCATAATAATAACTTACTTGTGAGTTACTCGTATATTCACTCACTTTGACACTTGAAGCAGGAATATCCATATAAACTCCAGCTTGTTTAACTCTCACTGTTTTTCCATCACTGCTTGTAGAAATATAAGCTGCATCATTTGCTGATGTTCCATGAGTATAACCACTACGTCCTTTACCAGTACCATCATATTCTTTATACTTGACGTAACCGACAATTCTTGCGACACCATATTGAATATCTTTTGTATCAGCAATTGCTTCAATATCATATTCACCAGGACTACGATACATTTTTAATTTATCTACATTTTTTTTAGCTTCTTCATAAGTATCATTACCTCTTGTCTTAACAACTTTATAATCATTGGATTCTAAAGTTTTTGGTTCATCATCTTCACTTTCATATTCTTCAACAATAACCTGTCCATTTTCATCAATGATTGTATAATAACGGTTCTGTTGAGGACCGTTCTTGTTTTCTTCAATTGTATTTGTATCACTTTCTTCAGCTTTAATATTATTTTTAACATTATAGGCTGCTAATAATGATAAAATCATCCCTAAAGAAAGTACAACTTTTCCAACTTTTTCCATTTGCATAAATGCACCTCCTTATACAACTTATTTAAAGTTATATCATTTTTTATTATACATTATTTTTTGATATCATTCAATCTTATCCGACTTTTTTTCTGATTCAATCTGATTCAAATATGATATTGTCTCAATGTATCAAAGTTGAATATGTCCTGCATGCAGGACATATTCAAAACTTCATGTTATGATATAACCTCAT
>NZ_SMCQ01000009.1 GCF_004343035.1 Longibaculum muris | reverse complement strand
TTTATTTAATCATTGTTATTGTTGTTTTGGTTATGACTGTTTACCTCTAAAATCTAAATTTTAAGATACTTCTAGAACCACAGATTTCTGTATTCTCAAAAATATCTCTTTACATTTATATTAATAATCAACTTCTATTTCTATATATTCTCATCCTGCTTTTGCTTTATTATACCACAAAGTCAAAAAAGAGTACTCTGTAAATTCAAAATAAATATATTTGCATAAATACAAAAACGCACTCTTGTGCGTTTTTATGCTCTTACATATGCTTTTATAAATTTAATTGTTTCATTATCATTATATGGACGAATTGTATATTCTAAAACTGCACTAGGAATAATAAAAGTCTCTGCATAATGTACAATAAATGGTTCAAATGCATTGGTTGGACTTTCCACAACTGCCTGGCTTCCTTCAACAAGGTTCAACATATGGAAACCAAGATGACAATCATGATAAGTTTTTTGCTGTGTTGTAAATCTTCTCGTTTCAATGAATTCTAATTCATGAAGTCCTGTTTTTTCTTCTTTATAGTCATCATCATTATGAATCATTTGAATATTATTCACAAGATTTTCTTTTACCCATTTGGTTGTACGATCCCACTGAATATTCTTTGCACCATCTTCAATATGAATTGGACGAGGGAGGCCGTCTAATCCTAATCTATCCCAATCCCATAATTTAAAGGTAAATATATAAGGCGTAGCACTAATTTCTAAAACCATACAATTAGCTGATGAACAATGAATTGTTCCAGCAGGTATTAAGAAATGATCATGTTTTTTAGCTTCAAAGAAGTTTACATATTTATCAGCATGAAACTTATCTTTTCCTGCTTGAGCAGTTTTTAAATCTTGAATCATTTGATCAGGACTAATATTATCTTTAAGTCCTAAATAAACACCTCCACCGTTTTGGCAATCTAAAATATAATAACTTTCATCTTGAGTATAAGTCATACCAAAATGTGATTTAATATATTCCGTCAATGGATGAACTTGTAAGCTTAAATTTTGACCACCCATTGTATCTAAAAAGTCAAAACGAATAGGAAATTCTGCACCAAAGCGACAATAATTTTTCATTCCCAATAATTCTACTGGTTGATATAACACTAAATCCATAGCAGGAATTTCAATTCGCGTTTGTCCATATCTTAAATACAAGCTATTTTCCTCAGGAACACCATCAAAACTCCAAGCATAATTATCCTGCTTAGAATCTAACCCACAGACTTCCTTCATCCATTGTCCACCCCATACTCCAGGATCAAAATATGGAACCAAACGGAATGGTTGCTTAGCAATTTGTTTTAATCCTTCTCTTAAAGCTTCTCCAGTAATCATTTTTGGTTGATTTTTGATATTGCTGTCAAGAAGATAATCAATATCATCAAACATTTTCATTTTTTGTTTATCTGCAATACGCCATTCAATAAAGAAACCTCTTTTAATTTTTCTTAATGAATCTTCATCATTATTATCCTGCTTAAAATTTGGCATTCCTTTACGATAACGACATTGAATTTCCCAGCGTGCTAAATCACAATAAATATAAATATCACCTCTTGAAATAAGACTTGCACCTACTCCATAAATAAGAATCCTTCCATGTGACTTTGCAACTTCTTTCATCGCTTCTAATTTTTTATCATCAACAAAATCTTCCATTTTTCCATAGTACATAACCCCACGTACACGATCATCTGTTAAATGAGAAGCCATCATTTCATTTAATTTATCTTTATCATAAAAGATATCTTCACTTCTTATCACAAAACGTGGTTCATAAACGTCTTGAATCAAATCTAGAATTTCATCATCTACACCAGGATAACATTCAACTGTCAAACAAAAATCTTCATAACTTTTATAAGTCATTATTTTTTCTTTAATTTGTTGTTGATTTTCAAAAACATCATCATCAAATCCAATAATCTTAGTTTCAGGATATTTATCATAATTCATCTTTCTCATTCCTATCTTTTTATAAATTTCACTTCACCATTTCTTTTAAAAACTCTGTATCCAAATTCCTTTCTTTCAATTGCTTGGTAATCATGACCAGCTGCAGTAGGCCAACATGCTCCTACCTTTAAATCAGTTTCACCAATATTAACCAAGCGATGAGCAATTGTTCCAGCAATATGATGTAAAGATCCCTCATATACTTTTTCAGCCCAAGTCTCACCATCTTCATCCATCAATAACAATAGCCCTTCACCAGCAATCCCAAAATAAATTTCAGCACAATCTTTATTTTCATGAAAATGTCCTTTTGTCATATTACATTCATCAAAAGAATAAACTGGTTTCAAAACAGTTAATCCCCACTGTAAATTACCCAAAATATTTTCTCCTTTGCTATATGAATAGACCTCATAAACAATCGGATCATCTTCCCTTGGCTGTTCATAAAGATATGCAACCTCATGATATTTTTTACTATATTTTTCTACTTTTTCACCTTCAATAACACTATCTGCAATATGATGTATAACTTCTGGTTCTATCACTTTCATAATCTTCTCCTTTTATGGGATAAAATTTTCCCATATTTCCATAGCAATTTGTGGACGAGAGACAAATAAGAATTTATCTGGATTGTCGACAAATTGTTGATAAATAGGTATTCCCTTTTCAATCTGAAATTCTTCATAAATACGTGGTTTCTTAATAACAAGCTCACTTTTTTTGTAATTTTCATTAGCAATAAACTTGATTTGGTTCCCTTCAACAACTGGAAACCAAGCAACACCTTGATGTGCTCTAACTTCTGTATAATCAAAACCAAAATCTCTCACACACCATGCGCCAAAAGTTAAATTTTCTTGAAGATTAGCAACAATCGTTGCATGTGCCCAACCTGGTGGAACAATCACAACATCACCTGGTTTCGCATGCACTGCATAACATTTCCCAGGATTATCATGAGCTGTTTGTTGCATATAAATATAAGCTTCACCACTCCATATTTCATAGACTTCACAAGTTGACATTCCACACGACTGAGACACAGCATGAATGTGTCCCTGCGAACGAACTGGTTCTTTTCCTATTGTTCCTTTTGCATATGTGACTGCACCATATAAAAGATTTCTTTCAAGCATAGCTTGTTTATCTTGATTATTCCCTACATCCATCGCAATGGAATAGACAATCTCTGGACCTTGACTTTGTGGATCCATAAGATTCTGTCTAATTGCCTCCAATGTTCGATTTTCAACAATTGGTCCAAATACCCCTTGTCCATATTCAAATCCTAAAGGATTATATGTAGGAATAATATTAAATCCTGGATTATATTTCATAGTCTACTCCTCTACTTGAAGTTGTTCATCTTTTAATAATTGCTTATCATACATTTTTACAAAAGGAATATAAATCAAAGTACCTACAATAAAATTCACAAGTTGAACTACAACACCCATAATTGAACCTGTTGCTAAATATCCAGAAATAAATGGTGGTGTTGTCCAAGGAATAACAGCACCTGTTGGATAAGGACATAATCCACTAGCCATTGCACCCCAAGTAATTAAGACAAAGACAACCATAACCAATACCCAAGGAATTAAAAGCATAACATTTAAAACAACTGGTGCCCCAAATACAACTGGTTCTGAGATATTGAAAATAGCTGAACCAACTGAAAGTTTTGCGACTGATTTCAATTGAACACTTTTTGATACTAATAAACATGCAATAATTAATGATGTAAATTGGATTGGAATAAATACATCATGGAATTGTGTTGTAAAAATATACTCTGGTTTTAATCCGGCTTGTGTAGCTGCAAGATTGGCAAACGTTGCTGCTTCCCAAACTGGTAAAATAACAGCTTTTGTAATACTTTGACCATGCAATCCCATAAACCACATTGTTTGAATAAATATAACAATCACAATCATTGCTGGTAAACTTGCTCCTAACTTCATCAATGGTGTTTGTAAAACATCAAAGAATAAAGTATGAACATTGCCATATGGAGTAAATGTGAAAGCGTATCTAATAATAGCAAATACAAGGAATGTAATAAATGCTGGAACTAATATTCTAAATGGAGCTGCAACCATTGGTGGAACACTGCTAGGTAATTTAATTGTTAAATTCTTTTTTAATAATGTATTGAAAACATAACCTGATAAGAAACCAGTAATTAAGGCAACAAATAAACCTTTACCACCTAACCAACTCATAGGAATAACATTAGTAATTAAATCTTTAACACCTTCGACTTCTAATGTTAATGGGGTTAAAATTAAGAAAGAACTGATTCCAACAATCATCGCAAATAATGGTTCTGTCTTTTCCTCTTTAGCATAGTAATAACTGACAACTCCTGCTAAATAAAAGGCAACCAAACTTAACGAAACACTAGAAATAATTCCCAATAAACTTCTTACTTCTGTCATAATTGCTGCTGGAACAACATTATCAATAAATGGGAAACTATTAATAATCAAAACGACTGATCCTGCAATTGTTAAAGGCATAATTGCTAACATTGATTTTCTTAAAATTTGCAAGTACTTATTACTTGACAAATAACTTCCTATTGGTACTAAATACTTTTCAAGAACTTTATTTAATTTATCCATATTTCTCCTCCTCTACAAATGTTATAACATTACAATATTATTATAACACAACATGTTATGAATGCAACACTTTTATGTTAGAATGTTATAACATTTAAAAGAAAAATAATAACTGCCCTTTCAGGCAGTTATTTATTACTTTAAATCAATTACTAATTCATATCCATTTGCAACATATTGTGAATATGTATACTCAATAGGTAAATCATTAGAACTCCCCATTCTTGTACGATTCATAATAGCTTCATTTTTCTTTGCGATTTGAAATAGCTCTTTTTGTTTTGTACTCATCAGAGTGGCCGTTATTTTCTCTTTTACATGTGTAATTGGATATCCTGCTTGTTCTAATTTAGCATACATAGAACCACTAAAATCAGTCTTTTCATCTACTGGAACAATTGGGTTAATATAAGTTTCATAATGTGTAACAGGTTTTTCATCAACATAAGTCTGTCTTGTTAATTTTAAAACAGGCACATTAACTGAAATTCCAAAATAATAAGCAACATCTATTGGTGGAGTTGTATATTCAACTCCAATAACACGTCGATCATTATTATTATTTGTTTCTTTTACACCATTAAAAGAAGATTGAAAAGAAGTTGCAACTGTATTTTCACGTTTTAAAACAATAGTCCCTTTTCCACGCTTTCTAGAAATAAGTTTAGCATTAATCAATTTATCCATTGCTTGACGCACTGTGACTCTTGATACTCCAAATTCTTCCATTAAAGACATTTCACTAGGAAGAACTTCTCCTTCTTTATATTCTCCATTTAAAATACGTGATTCTAATATATCATAGAGTTGACTCCATAACGGCTTTTGACCACTTTGAAAACTAAGTTTCATATCTTCACCCCTTTTCACTTCTGTTAACTTTATTATACACTAATTATTCCAATTTTTGTGAAATTAATGCTATTCTGATTCAAATCCATTATTTAAAGTCACTTGTTTAAACCAATCAGCACTTTTTTTCTTCTTTGTTTCACCAGTTTCTAAATCATATTCATAAAAACCATAACAATTCTTAAATTGATTAGATGGTGACCATAAATCAATAAAAGACCACATATTATAACCTTTTAAGTTAGCTCCATCTTGAATAGCCTGATATGCCCAAATTAAATGCTTTTTAACATAATCAATACGATAATCATCTTGAATTTGACCCGCATGATTTCTAAAACGATATTCATCTTGAACCCCCATACCATTTTCAGTAATACGCATTTCAGGATTCCCATATTTTTCTTTCATTAACATTAATGTATCATAGACAACTTTTGGATAAATTTCCCAACCACGATCTTTATTCATTTGTCTACCATGCATTTGATATTCTTCTGTAAATGAATCAAAAGTGATAGGAGCCTTAGGATTTCTTAGATAATCTAAACATTTTACTCGTGTTGGATGATAAATATTTAATCCTAAGACATCAATTTTATTTTCTTTAATCAACTGCAAATCACCATCTTGTATTTCAATAATAACATGATGTTCTTTTAAAAAGGCTATCCATTCTTCATTAAGAACTCCAGCAAGTAATGGATCTTCAAAACATAATTGAGTCATCAGATCCAGTGTATGTGCGGCCTCTAAATCGCCAGTATTTTGACTTCTTGGATAGATATGCTGATGATTTAATACGGAACCAATCTTTCCATTGTATTGACCTTCTTTAAAACATTTAACAACCATTGCATGAGCAATAACCATATGATAAATAGCTTGATTAGTAAGATTAAAATCAATTTTATTAGGATAACACATATCTCTTAAATATTTAATTCCAACATCAACAATTGGTTCATTATAGATATACCAAATATCAACCAACCCATCAAATAATTCAAAACATTTTTCACAATAATAAACAAAAGAATCAATCACATCACGATTCGTAAATCCACCTTGTTTTTCAAATAACAAAGGCATATCAAACCAATATAAAACAATTGATAATTCCATTCCTCTATTCTTAAAAGCTTTAAACATATTCTTATAATAAGTCACAGCTTTTTCATTCACTGTTTTTCCATCTGGTAAAAGACGTGCCCATAGAATAGAAGTTCTAAAACTATTATGTTCAATATCTTGAGCAAGTTGTGCATATTTTTCGTAATTTTCATACCAGTTTAATGTATCACTAGGTCCAATTTCATTATAAAAGCGTTCTGGTGACAAGCGATAGTATTCATCCCAAACTGTAGGAGCTTTACCATCCTTATCAAAAGCCCCCTCAGTTCCTTGAGCCCAAACGGCTGAGCCCCATTTAAAATCTTGTGGAAATTCGTATTTCATTTTTATCTTCCTCTCATAATGTTAATTTTGTTGTAATGTTATAACATTATGATTACAATATACCATATATATTATTTTTGTCAATATAGAAAAAGATATTATGTTTATCATAATACCTTTACAGTAAATATTTTCTAATTTCTTCTCTAATATGAACATAATCACTTTGCATTGACTCATAGATTTCTCTTAATTCCTGAGAATGTTGTCTTGTATTCATTAATATTTCTTCTTGATGTTCGACAAAAGTATCAACAACTTCCTGAGAAATCAAACCATCTTTAGCCATCTCACAAATAATTGACATAGCCTTATCAACACTTAAAGGATCTTTATAACTTCTTCTTCCTAATAAAGCACTTAAAATGTCTGCCACAGCAACAATACATTCACTTAAAGACAAATCATCTTTCGCTAATCCATAAGGATAACCACTGCCATCTAGTTTCTCATGATGCCTAATTGCAATTTGTAATATATCATCAGGTACATAACCACGTAATACCTTCTCACTACCTAAAACGTGTCCCTGCATAATCTGCATTTCTTCATCCGTTAACTTGCCTGGTTTTTCTAATATTTTAATTGGAATTGAAGCCTTTCCCACATCATGCAATAATGCCCCATAATAAATCTTTTGAATCTCATGCTCACTTAAATCACAGAACTTAGCAATTTCTTGGGCTAATGATGTTGTCATAATCGTGTGTATAACTGTAAATTCACTATTAAAATCAATTGAATAAGCCAACATACATAAATACATATGTTTTTCTTCTTGACTAAAAATATAGCGACTAAATAATTCATCCATATCTTGATGATATTCACCATTGAATATTCGTTTTAATAAACGATTATCTTGATTTAATCTAAAAAAGGCATCTATATGATCTTGTTGAAACTTTCCATTTTTTAACTGACTTTTAAAATAATCATCAACATTTTTATGACTTTGTAAAAGTACATCCATACGATCACAAAAATGAATCAAACTTGCCAAGTCTTTATTCGAACACTCAATTCCTAATAATTTATTATAATCTAAATGATGAAACAAAATACAATCAGCATGTTGCGACAATGGTGACATTCTTGATAAAAACAAGTATCCATAAATAGCATGTTCCCAAACATCATGAGATTCAAAACTTAACAAATTATCTATTTCATCTGTCTTATAGGCACCAATATCATGAAATAATGCTAATTTTGCTCCTAAAAAGATATCATCTTGTGAATAACCAAGTTCTTCCATAAGCTTTGTCATTAAAAATGTTACCCTTTCGCCATGATTCACTAGCCGATTATCCATTAAATCCAACATATTACGGACGATTTGTATAACATCCTTATCCCTTAATAAATCCACACAATCCCTCTTTTCTCATATAAAATCATTATACCAAAGAACCTTCACAAAGCCTACAAAAAAGACTTAAGAAATCTTAAGTCTATTTTACAATAACCTCATTAATATCCTTAACAACAATCGAATATGTGCCATCATCTTGTTTTATTTTTTCAACTCGATTACCAGAAAGATATTCCTCAATTGGTAGTTTTACTTCAATTTCATCATCTAATACCAACTTACAAATATCCATTGCTGCTAATGATAAACTTTGAATTTGATCTTCCTCACCAATTCCCAAATCCTTCATCATAATTTCACTTTCTTCTTGAGCCTGATAATCTTTTTCCAATACTTTCTTAACAACCTCTAATGGCTTAACTGGCTGATTCAAATCAATTTTTTCTTGAATTTCTTGTTTCATTAAAGGTAAAGCTTTTCCATCATTAACATTATAAATATCATCCATTTTCTTAATAACTTTTTTCATTGTTGATATCTTTTGTTTATCAGTTAATTTTTCTTCACCTTTAATCCATTGTGGATTTAAATAAAAATCAGGTTTTCCATCAATCGTATATTTCTTTTCAATTAAGAACAATTGTTTTTGATCACAATTCATAATAATTGCTTCATCCACTGCTGAACCCATCATTGGTAAGACTTGTTGCTTAGTAATACGAACATTTCCTTCTTCCACAACACTCATAGGAATTGTACGATAGTTTAACTTTAAAACTGCCATGTATCTTTCACCATTTTTATAGCAATCAACGTATAATACGTTACTATTAGGCATTTCTTCAATAACAGCTCCTAAAGTAAATAACTTATCAGTTATTTCATGTGCTTGTTTAATAAATTCTTCATCACTTTCAACCATCTTTTCACAACGTAACATCATTTCATGTAGTGAACCTACTGTTAATTCTTTCATAGTTGGAGAATTTAAAGCTTTTTCTACTTTTTTACGATAATAATCAATTGAAGTCTCATTCATATCAACAAAATTTTGTGAATGATAGATTTTACGATGTTCAAAGTCCAGCATATGCATTAATATTTTATTTATAATTATAGTATTCATATTTTTCACCCGCAAAGATTATATCATATTTCTTTGCGTATTATAAGTTTTACTTTATAATATTGTCGAGGTGAAGTTTATGAAAATTGTTATTGCGCCAAGTAAAACTATGAAACCACAAAAAGTTGATTGGTCTTTGACCCCTATACTCTTTGAAAAAGAAACAAACTATTTACATCAACAACTGAGTCATTACAATGATGAACAGCTTTGTGAACTCATGAAAATATCCTATAAACAAGCTCTAAAAGTTTATGACTATTATCATCAAAAACAAGCTAGTTACCCTGCTTTAGCTTTCTTTTCTGGAACTGTATTTAAACAACTTGAACTTTCTTTATATTCACAGCACTTAGCATATCTTGAGAATTTAAGAATTTTATGTGCTTATTATGGTATCTTAAAATATAATACCGCTATTTCTTATTACCGTTTAGATATGACAATGAAACCAAATCATATCAATCTATATGAATACTGGTATACTCCTATCTACCAACACTTTGAAAATGAAGATTTTATTATCTCTCTTGCAAGTAAGGAATTTACCGATATGTTACATCATCCCCATGTCTACTTTATTGATTTTATTGAAATTGAAGATCAAAAACTTAAAAGAAATGCTATGATTATAAAAAAAGCTCGTGGTCAAATGTTAAATCAAATGATTTTAAAAGAAATAACAACTTTAGATGAATTAAAACAATTACAAATTGATGGTTTTATTTATAATGAAGCCTATAACCAAGAAAATACCCTTGCATTTACAAGGGTAATTGAAAAGAGATTCAAATGAATCTCTATTTTTTTAAATAAGGATATTGCATACTTTCAGCAATCTTTTCAGATGATTTCCCCATTTTTTCTAAAATTGTATAAGCAAATTGGAATGAAGCTGCAGGTCCACGTCCAGTAATAATATTTTGATCAACATAAGTCAATGTATCTTGATAAATACCTGAAGGAATTTCTTTATCAAATCCTGGGTAACATGTATACTTTTTACCATCTACAACTCCAGCTTTCTCTAAAGAAATAGGTCCAGCACAAATAGCTGCAATCCATTTTCCTTTTTCATTGAAATCCTTCAATAAATCAATAACTCTTTCATCATCATGTAAAGATCTTGCACCTGGAAGTCCTCCTGGTAAAACAACAACATCAGCATCATAAGCTGTTTCATCAAAAAGTCTATCCATACTCACTTCAATACCATGTGAACTTGTCACTCTCATAGCATCCATACCAACTAATTCACAATTCATTTCTCCACGTCTTAAAACATCAACAACACTTAAAGCTTCAACTTCTTCAAAGCCTTCTTTAATTAAAACTATAGCTTTCATTTTCTTCCTCCTAACATGTCTTTCATTTATCTTTTTTATTATATAACCAACCCATTAAAATTACAATTTATTTGATTCATTACTTCCTTCCATAAAATCTATAATCTCATCAATAGATACTGGATAAAACTCATTAGCATCAACACCTACATCATATCTTCTTATCCCTTTACTTCTCATCAATTCATTATAATCTCTATGATTATGTTGATGTCCATGAAGATGAATCCCACCTTGAAAATAATGCGGCCACTCTAATAATGGATAATGCATTAAAATAAACTTCTGTTTATGATATTTAATGATTTTAAAATCACACACTTCATCAAACAAAGAAACATCTATATTCTTATCATGATTTCCTTTTATTAAAATCTTATGACCATGAAGTTGTTTTATTATATTATGTGCCTCTAATACACTCATCTTAAAGGTAAAATCACCTAAAATATAAACCGTATCATTATTTTGAATTTTCTGATTCCAATGATGAATGAAAACTTCATTCATTTCCTCTACATTTACAAACGGTCTATTTGTCAGCTTGATAATATTTTTATGTCCTAAATGTAAATCACTTGTAAAATAGATCATTATTTATCACCTTTTCTTAAGAAAAGAACTATCAAAGATAGTTCTACCAAGTTAACATCTTGTCTCTTTTATCAACACTCTTTAAAGAATCAATAAATTCTTGTAAATTTACAATCTTTTCTTTTGTTTTTCTTTGATTAGCAATAGAAACATTAGAATTATCACTTAAGAGTGTCAATGGAATTTGATTATAAGTTATATATGCATTAACAATTTCATATGTTTTTTCTTTTGTTGAAAGATTTGTTTTTTCTAAAATATCACCTTTCAACAACATTGAATAAGCATAGTGAGATATTATATTTTTTGAGCCTTTTATTAATTTATCTTTACCATTAGGACCTAATGGTTGTATATATTTAGAAAATGTTTGATTCGCTGACAAAGTATAATCTTTAATCTTTGTTCTTTTTGTCACTTCAATGTCATATTTTTGATATTTTGAAGAAGATTTCTCTTGGGATATTGAATCAATATAAGTTGAAACAATAGGTGTATCTTCTAATACAAGTTTCATTGTATATTGTGCTTGTTTCTCTACTGGTTTTTCTTGTTCTTGTTTCCCTAGCAATAAATAGGATGCACATAAAAAAATACCAACCATTATTGCAAAGATAAGAACTTGCGCTTGTCTTGTTAATTTCATTGCATTCACCTTCTTTGTCATATTTTAACATGTTTTTTAACAATACACAATCAACTACACATTTTATTGATTTTATGTTATGATAAAGTGGTTAAAGAAGGTGAAATTATGATCGACAAAACACATATTGTCAAAAACAACAAAACAATGCTTTATATCACTTATACTATCTTATTAGCATTCGTTGTATTTAACTACAAAACAGTTTTATCGACTATTGGTTATATATTGTCGCTTGCGACACCGTTATATATTGCAATTGTGATTGCATTTATTTTAAATATTCCAATGCGTAAGATTGAACATCTCTATGGTAAGAAAATTAAAAGACATGGTTTAAAAAGAGGATTATCAATTGCGACGACACTGATTCTAGCAATAACTCTTATTGTTTTATTTTCTTCATTTATTATTCCTCGTTTAGGTGAAAGTATTAGTTTGATTATCTCTAATATCTTTAATTATTCTAATCGGTTGGTTACTTTAATCAATGATGCTTTGGCTCAGTTTCATGTTAATTATGCAATTAATTATGAATCTATTCAACAAGCATTATCTAGTTTAGATTTAAATAGCTTATTATCAAAGAGTGGTAATATTTTAGGAAATGCAGGTATTAACTTAATTTTTCAATCTATTGGTATTTTTGGTTTCTTTATTAATGCTGTGACTTCATTTATTATGTCACTTTATTTACTGGCTAATAAGGAAACTCATTTAAGACAATTAAAGAAAATTGTGACTTTCTTATTTGGTTATAAAGAATCATTAGTAATTTTTGATATTGGTGCTGAAGCAAATCATTATTTTAATGGATTTGTTTCTGGACAATTATTAGAATGTTGTATTCTCATGTCATTAATGTATGTTGGTTTTAAATTAACTGGCTTACCATTTCCTGAATTGTTAGCTTTTATTATTGGTGTTTCTAGCTTAGTTCCAATGTTTGGTGGATATGTTGGTTTTGGAGTAAGCTTTATCTTAGTATTAGCTGTTGAATCAACACAAGCCATTATCTTTACTATTTGTTTTGTGATTATTCAACAATTTGAAGCTAACGTTATTTATCCAAGAGTTGTTGGTGGTGCCGTTGGTATTTCTGGTTTATATGTTTTATTATCATTAGTCTTATTTGGTAATATCTTTGGTTTCTTTGGCTTATTAATTGCTGTGCCAAGTATGGCATTAATATATGCTGTAGGAAGTCGTGTTATTAATATTTCACTTTATCGTAATCATATCGAAGTCACCGATAAATCAATTAAAAAAATTAAAGATCCAAAATAAAAACAGCATGCGCTGTTTTTTATTTTATCCAATGTTGAATAATAGCCCTAGATGAACGATTCATTTCTTCTCTAAATAAAGCATAGAACTTTCTTTTTGCAAAAGCTATGATATATTTTTCTAGATCTTCACCGCTTTTTCCAGTTTGTTTTTCAAACATTTGAATTGTTTCTTCAGTTGTTTTTTCACGATAATAATCAACACTCACCATATCTTCTAATGCAAAACGAGTTGGTTTCTTTCTATTGATTTGAGAAGGTGTTGGCTTTCCAAAAACAACCATACATAAAGGAATTGCATATTGAGGTAAATGAAGCAATTCTTGATTAGCTTCAAAGTTTTCTAAGATATCTCCAATATAACAACTTCCTATTCCTAACGACTGTGCCGCTACAACTGCATTTTGAGCCGCAATCATACAATCTTCACAAGCTAATAATAAATCTGATTCTTCAATTTTTACTTCATCACTTGTATAGTGTTGAAAAATGTCAAACCATTTTTGATAATCAGCTAAGAAAATCAACACTAATGGTGCTTTTGCAATAAATGGCTGATGGTCACATCGAATAGCTAATTCATCTTTTAACTTTTGATCTTGAATATCAATAATTGAATAAAGTGCCATATTCCCAGCAGTGGGTGCTTGTAATGCAGCTTGTAATATCATTTCTTTTTCTTCATTTGTTATTGGTTGATTTGTGTATTCTCTTACTGATTTACGCTCCCATAATTGTTTTATTGTCTCATTCATATTTATAACTCCTTTTTATTTCTTTTATTATATCATTTTATCTCTTTTAAGCATAAGAATATCTTAATTTTTAAGTGATATGCATGGCATATATTGGATAATCCATGTATAATAGTGTGTAGACAAGAAAGTGAGGGATTTTATGAACATACAAGAAAGATTTTTGAAATATGTGAGCTTTGATACACAATCTGATCCTAAATCTTCTTTGACACCTTCAACATTGAAGCAATTAGAACTTGCACGTTATTTAGTTGATGAAATGAAGGGTTTAGGAATTGATAATGCTCGTTTAGATGAATTTGGTATTGTTTATGGTACAATTCCATCTAATAATGATCATCAAGGCCCAGTCATTGGATTTATTGCGCATATGGATACATCTCCTGATGCTGCTGGAAATCAGATTCATACACAATTGATTCAAGATTATCATGGAGACACAATTGTTTTAAATCAAGAAAAAGGATTAGCTTTAGATCCTCATGAATTTCCTGATTTATTAAATGTTATTCATCATGATTTGATAACGACTGATGGAACAACACTTTTAGGAGCTGATGATAAAGCTGGTGTTGCAATTATTATGCAGATGGCTGAATATCTTTTAAGTCATCCAGAATTTAAGCATAATGATATTCAAATCGCTTTTACACCTGATGAGGAAGTTGGACGCGGAACAGAGAACTTTGCACTTGAACAATTCCCAGCTGAATATGCTTATACTATTGATGGTGGTAATATTGAAGAAATTGAATATGAAAACTTTAATGCGTTTAGTGCAGTTGTAGAAATCACTGGAAAAAGTATTCATCCTGGTTCTGCTAAAAATGCAATGATTAATTCTATTCATATAGCACAAGAGTTTGATGCTATGTTACTGGTACATGCTAGACCAGAAGCAACTGAAGGTTATGAAGGATTTAATCATTTACATGATATTCATGGAAGCTGTGAAAGAACTGTTATGGAATATATTATCCGTAATCATGATTTAGATTTAGCTAAAAAGCAATGTCAGGATTTCAAAAATATTGCGGATTTCTTAAATCAAAAATATGGTTATGCTATGGTTGAAGTCAAAATTGATCAAAGTTATTTAAATATGAAAGAACATATTTTAGAACATATGTATATTGTTGATAATGCTATTGCTGCGATGAAGGCATGTGGTGTTGATGCTGTGAGTGTTCCTATTCGTGGTGGAACTGATGGTGCTAATTTAACATATATGGGATTACCTTGTCCTAATTTAGGAACTGGTGGTTTTAATTTTCATGGTCCTTTTGAATATGTTTCATTAACAATGATGAATAAACAAGTTGAAGTCTTATTAAAAATTATCGAAATGAGTTTGGGGGAATAAAAATGTACGCAAAAAATACTTGGAGTAAATATCAAGATCAAGATTATAAAAATGTTATGGATTTTAATGAAGGATATAAAGCTTATATTTCTGAAGGTAAAACAGAAAGAGCTTGTGTGAAAGCTTCTATTCGTTTAGCTAAGGAATATGGTTTTAAAGATATTAGTGAATTTGATTCTTTAAAAGCTGGTGATAAGGTTTATGTTGTTAATAAGAAAAAAAATATTGCTTTATTTGTAATGGGTGAAAAACCTTTAGTTGAAGGAATGAGAATTTTAGGTGCTCATATTGATTCACCACGTTTAGATTTAAAACAAAATCCTCTATATGAAAGTGATGGTTTTGCTTTATTAGATACTCACTACTATGGTGGCGTTAAAAAATATCAATGGGTAACTATTCCACTTTCTTTACATGGTGTTGTTGTTAAAAAAGATGGTAGTGTTATTGATGTTGTTATTGGGGAAGATGATAATGATCCTGTTGTTGGAATTACTGATTTATTAATCCATTTATCAGCAACTCAATTACAAAAAACAGCTGATAAAGTTATTGAAGGAGAAAACTTAGACGTTAATGTTGGAAGTATTCCTTTAGATAGTGAAGAAAAAGATGCTGTAAAAGCTAATGTATTAAAATTATTAAAAGAAAAATATGATATTGAAGAAGAAGATTTCTTAAGTGCTGAAATTGAAGTTGTTCCTAGTGGAAAAGCAAGAGATTTTGGTTTAGATAGAAGTATGATATTAGGATATGGACATGATGATCGTGTTTGTGCTTATACATCATTAATGGCTATCTTAGAAACAAATAATCCTACTTATACTTCTTGTTGTATTTTAGTTGATAAAGAAGAAATTGGTAGTGTTGGAGCAACTGGTGCTCAATCTCTATTCTTTGAAAATACAATTGCTGAACTTTTACATTTATGTGGTGATGATTCTTATTTATCATTAAAACGTACAATGACAAATTCACAAATGTTATCAAGTGATGTAAGTGCTGGATTTGACCCTTTATATAAAGAAGTTAATGATGCTAAAAATGCTGCTTATTTAGGTAATGGTATTGTCTTTAATAAATATACTGGTGCTCGTGGAAAGAGTGGCAGCAACGATGCTAATCCTGAATATATGGCAAAATTAAGACAAATTATGGATGAAGCTAAGATTCATTTCCAAACAGCAGAACTTGGAAAAGTAGACCAAGGTGGTGGAGGTACTATCGCCTATATTCTTGGTAACTATAATATGGATGTTATTGATGCTGGAATTGCAGTATTAAATATGCATGCCCCATATGAAATTGTATCTAAAGTTGATGTTTATGAAGGATATCTTGCTTATAAAGTTTTCTTAGAAAATTAATCAAACACAAAAAAACCTTGATTTAATCAAGGTTTTTTATTTATATAATAAGGTATTAATCTTTTTGAATTGGATAATGACATGCGACAAAATGTCCTGGTTTTACTTCTTTCAAAGCTGGTTTTTCTTCACGACATTTATCTGTAGCGTATCGACATCTACCTGCGAAAGGACATCCAGCAGGTAAATCAATTGGGCTTGGGACATCACCACTTAAAATAATACGCTTTTTCTCTTTTTCTAATTTTGGATCAGGAATAGGTACAGCAGATAACAATGCTTCAGAATATGGATGCATAGAATGTGAATAAATTTCATCACTTGTACCTAATTCAACTAAGTGACCTAAATACATAACGGCAATTCTATCAGAAATATAACGTACGATATCTAAGTCATGGGCAATGAACAAATAAGTTAACCCTAATTTCTTTTGTAAATCAATCAATAAGTTAATAACTTGTGATTGAATAGAAACGTCTAAGGCTGAAATTGGTTCATCACATACAAGGAATTCTGGCTCAATTGCCAAGGCTCTTGCAATACCAATACGTTGACGTTGACCACCTGAGAATTCATGTGGGAAACGGTTAGCATGTTCTTTATTTAAACCAACAAGTTCCAATAATTCATGAACTCTTTCTTTACGCTTTTCAGGAGTATATAATCCATGGATTTCCATTCCTTCAGCGATAATAGATTCAACTGTCATACGTGGATTTAAAGAAGCATAAGGATCTTGGAAAATCATTTGTGCATGTTTTGCATAAGCTAAACGATCTTTAGATTTCTTAATTTGAACTTCTTGACCATCATAAATAATATGACCTTCTGTAGGTTCATAAATTCCCATAACAACACGACCAAGAGTAGATTTACCACATCCTGATTCACCTACTAAACCAAGAGTTTCTCCTTCTTTAATTTCAAGACTGACACCATTTACGGCTTTTAAAATTCCACCACTGACTCTAAAGTGTTTTGAAAGGTTATCGATTTTTAATAAAACTTTATCTTCAGCCATTAAGACTTACCTCCTTCTTTAGGACAATCTTTGTGTAATAGCCAACAAGCAGCTTCATGTCCATCATTCAATTTAAAGACTGGTGGTTGTTTATGACGACAAATTTTCATACATTTTTCACAACGTGAAGCAAATGCACATCCTTTAGGTGGATCTAATAAATCAGGTGGTGTACCTGGAATAGATTGTAATTTGTCAGATTTATTCGTATCGTGTTTTGGTAAACTGTTCAATAATGCGACTGTATATGGATGAGACGCATTATAGAAAATATCATCAGCTGATCCAGTTTCAACAACTTTACCAGCATACATAACAGCAATCTTATCAGCCAAAGAAGCAACAACTCCTAAGTCATGGGTAATCAATACAATTGCTGTATTTAATTCATCTCTAATATTTGCTAATAAATCAATAATTTGTGCTTGAATTGTAACATCAAGAGCTGTTGTTGGTTCATCAGCAATTAATAATTTTGGATTACATGAGAGTGCCATTGCAATCATAGCACGTTGTCTCATCCCACCTGAGAATTCATGTGGATATTGATTTGCACGTTCTTCAGCATTTGGTATTTGTACCTTTTCCAACATTTCAATAGCCTTAGCATGTGCTTCTTCTTTTGATAAACGTTGATGATGAACGATAGCTTCAACGATTTGTTTACCAACCTTCATAGTTGGATTCAAACAAGTCATTGGATCTTGGAAAATCATACTCACTTCTTTTCCACGAATTTTTTGCATATCATCCTCAGGAGTGTTAATAATATCAATATCTCCAAGAGTTAAACTTCCACTTTTAATACGTGCAGGTGGCATTGGATTTAATTTCATGATAGTTTGTGCAGTTACAGATTTTCCACATCCTGATTCACCTACGACTGCTAAAACTTCTCCTTCATCAACTGAATAAGAAACACCTCTAACAGCTTGGACTTCACCAGCATATGTATCGAACGACACATATAAATCTTTTATATCTAGAACTTTTGCCATTCTTTTTTACCTCCTTAACTTAGGATCAAAAGCATCTCTTAGCTTATCACCTAATAAGTTAAAACTCAACATTGTAATACTGATAAAGAACGCAGGAAGAATTAATTCCAAAGGATATTGAACAAAGAATTGAATTCCTTCATTAGCAAGTGTCCCCCAAGAAGCTTGTGGTACTTGTACCCCAAGACCAATGAATGACAAGAATGCTTCAGTAAAGATAGCATTTGGAATTGCCAATGTTAAGTTAACAATAACGATTGATAAAATATTTGGAATTAAATGCTTTCCAATAATACGTGTAGGAGAAGCTCCCATACTTTGTGCAGAAATAACAAATTCCTGTTCTTTTAATCGAATAACTTCACCACGCACAAGACGAGCTGTACCAACCCATCCAACCATTGCAAGGGCAATGATAATTGTACTTACTCCAGGCTTCATAACAATCATTAAGATAATAACGATTAATAAGTAAGGAATACCATTAACAATTTCAGCAATACGCATCATGATATTATCAATGAATCCACCAAAATATCCTGAGATACCACCATAGATAACACCAATAATAACATTGATAATAACTGCCATAAAGGCAATAAATAATGAAATACGAGCACCATCCCAAATTCTAACAAACATATCTCTACCTAAATAATCAGTACCAAAGATATAGAAATTAGAACCTGTGTTATAAAACATTCCAACATGTTTATGTGCTAAATCCATTTTATCAATGTATGTGGTGAAATAATTGGCACAAGAATAGCCATCAAACACATAACTAATAAAATAATACTAAAAGTAATTGCAACCTTATCACGTTTAATACGTCCAAATGCATCCTTCCAGAAACTAATACTTGGTCTTGTAATAGATTGCATACGACTTGCATCTTGACCTACCCATTCAAATTCAGATGGATCAATATCACAATCAGGAGATAGAACTTCTTCTACAATAGGTTCTTGAACGTTTTTATTTTCTTTATTTTTCATCCTATTATCACTCCTTTTCACTTGCTAATTTAATACGTGGGTCAATAATACCATACAAGATATCAACAACTAAGACAGCAAGAATTAAAAATGCTCCATAGAATAATGTTGTACCTGCAATCAACGTATAATCATTTTCCTTAATAGCTAAAACGAAGAATTTTCCCATACCAGGAATACTAAATACATTTTCAACAACGAATCCACCAGTTAAAACAGCAGCCGCAATTGGACCTAAAACTGTAACAACTGGCATAATAGCATTACGAATTGCATGTTTCCATAAAATTGCCTTTTCAGACAATCCCTTAGCTTTGGCTGTTTTGATATAATCAGAACTCAAAACATCAAGCATACTTGTACGCATTAAACGAGAAACAGTTGCTAGCGAACTAAAGCTTAGCGCTAAAGCAGGTAATATCATTTGATTAAAATTACCCCAACCTGTAACGGCAAAGATCTGCGTGCCGGTCAGCTGATTCAATTTCAATGCACAGAAGTATTGAAGTAATGCTGCAACAATGAAACTTGGAATAGAAACTCCAATAACAGATAGAGTCATAGCAACTGTATCAGCAGCTCTCCCTCTACGAATAGCAGCAACTGCTCCTAAAGCGACACCAGCGATAACTGCAAAGATTAATGAAAGCATCCCTAATTGGAAAGATACAGGGAATGATTCCATGATAATTTGCATAACAGGTCTACTATATTTAATAGATTGACCTAAATCACCTACCATAGCATTTCTTACATAAATAATGAATTGCTCTAATAAAGGTTTATCCAAACCATAATAAGCTCTTAAAGCTTGTTTTGTACCTTCATCCATTGCCTTACCTGTACTAAACGGATCTCCAGGCAACATATGCATCATTACAAATGTCAATGCTAGTAATACTAAAATAGTGAGGAAAGCATAAAAAAGTCTTTTAATAATATACTTTGCCATAATTTCACACCTTTCTTGACATTTTTCTTCACATTAAAAATAAGAAGGACTATATGTACTATATCATATAGCCCATTCTTTTTATTTAATTTTTGTAAATATTCAATTGTAATTATTCTTCGATATAAGCATAGTTGAAGTTCATATCTTGGAATGCTGTTCTAACAACACCTTTTAATTTATCAGTAGTGATAAAATCTTTTTGTCTGTCAAATACAACACCAATTGGACATTCATCAGCTAAAATTTGTTCAGCTTTTTTCAATGTAGCATAGTATTGATCTTTATCAGCTAATGAAGATGCTTTGTTAATTAATGCATCATATTCAGCGTTAGACCATTTACCATGGTTATTACCATTTCCAGTCATCCACATATCTAAGTAAGTCATTGGATCGTTGTAGTCTGCTGACCATCCAGCGAATACGATATCAAATTGACCTTTATCCATTAAGTCTAATCTGCTCTTATAAGTAACTTGTTTAACTTCAAGTTTAACACCTAAGTTATCTTTAAATTGAGCTTGTAAGAATTCTGCTTGTTTCTTAGCTGAGCTAGTGTCATCACAAAGTAATGTTGGAGTGAATTTAGCAAGAGTTAATCCTTCTTCTTTTAATCCTTCTTCTAACATTGCTTTTGCTTTAGCATAGTCACCATCACGAGTTAATAAATCACCAACAGTCTTTTTGAATTCACCATTAGCAACAGCTGCAGGTGTCATTGTTGTAGCAACTGGTGAAGCATTTTGTAAAATACTTTCAGCCATAGCTTTTGCATTGATAGCTAAAGTGATACCTTTACGAACTTTCGCATTGTTTAAACCTAAGTTTTTAGCTTGAGAGTTGAATTCTAAATACCAAACTCCACCATCATCAAATGCTTGTACGTTTTTACCGTCTTTTTTAAGTGTCTTAGCATTTTCACCATCTAAATCAATCATATCAATTGTACCATTGTTAAATTCATTAACAGCAGTAGTCATGTTACCAATCATTTTCATAGTGATCTTGTCTAATTTAATAGCATCTTTATTCCAATAATCTTGGTTCTTTTCTAATACTAAGCTATCTTCATGAGTCCATGAAGTAATTTTGTAAGGCCCATTATAAGCCATTGTTTTTTCAGAAGTACCATATTTCTTAATATCTTTTGCAGCTCCAGCATCATTGAATGCTTTTTCATTTACTGGGAAGAATGATGGGAATGCCATCAATACAACTGCATATTGGAAAGGTCCAGTGAATGTTACTTCAAAAGTATAATCATCTTTTGCTTTCCATCCTGCATTAGCTAATGCTTTTTTCAATGCAGCATCATCTTTTGCGTTAAATACATCTTCTGCTCCTGCAATTTTTGTCATCCAAGTTGATGCATAAGCAGCACCACTCTTTTTAGTGAAGTGTTTATTCCATGCAAAGACGAAATCTTTTGCTGTTACTTCTTCACCATTACTCCATTTTTGTCCTTTTCTTAAATGGAAAGTGTAAGTTTTTTTGTCTGGCGAAACATCCCAACTTTCAGCCATACCAGGTTGTGCTTCATCTTTTGCATCTAAAACAACTAACCCCTCAACACAGTGTCTCAATACGTTCATAGAACCAGATGAAGTTGTTAAAATAGAATTCATTTCAGGTGGTTCAGCTGTTAGGTTTACACTAATTTCTTTGCTGCCTGATGAACCGTTTGATCCACAACCAGTTACCATAGCAAGGCACATCATAGAAGCTGCAACCTTTTTTACCCAATTTCCTTTCATACCAATTTTCTCCTCCTCATTAGATAAAACCATAGTTAACATTTGAGTCGTCGTTAACTTATGTGCATCTATCATATCACACTATTCAATACAATTCTAGAGTTTTTTTACATTTTTTATTTTTTTCAAACGATAAATTATGCTTTTTTCGATTTTCCCTAAAATTTCATAACTTTAAACGTAACTTGTATACAAATATTCAGTCAAATTAGAAATTCTTTTTGTTGTATATACATTAAAAATCTATTCAATTTCTTTATTTTTTATGAATTATTTGTGTGATGGACATGAATATCGAACTGTTGATATGGAATTTGAACGCCTTCTTTGTCGAATGCATATTTAATTTGTTCTAAAAGATCATCTTTTAAATCATAATAGTTTTCTGTCTTTGTCCAAACTCGTAATCCTATCGTAATCGCATGATCTTTATATTCACTTACACGAACATAAGGAATAGGTTCTTTTAACGCATAAGGATGTTCTTCAATCACTTTTAAAATAATCTTTTTAGCTAATTCAACATCACTATCATAATGCACATCCATACTCATATCTACGCGACGAATATCTTCGTGTGAATAATTCACAAAGGTTGATGAAGCTAATTCATTATTTGGAATAACAACCATCTTATTATCAAATGTCATTAAAATTGTATATAACAACTGAATCTCTTGAATCTTTCCCACATAGTTGCCTACTTCAATCGTATCACCTTTAACAAATGGTTTAGCAAATAAAATAATAATTCCAGAAACAACACCCTTCATTGAATCTTGTAAACCTAAAACAATGGCTGCTCCAGCCGTAGTTAAAACGGCGACTAATGAAGTCACTGATACACCCAATTGTCCAATCACAGTAATCACAACAATAATCTTTAAACCAACATTTACTATTGATTTTACAAAGTTAATAACAATTGGATCAACATTCGATTTTTTCATCATCTTCGTTATAATATGTAATAAAATCTTTGTTCCATACCATCCTATAATAAAAATAAAAAGTGCATCAATAATATTCATACCTACATTTGTATACTTATCAATCATCTTATTAATAGCGTCACTCATTTTATCCCTCTTTTCTATAAGATATAGTTTATTGTTTATTTTTAACAAGTCAACCTCAAATTCTTCTCAATAATTGAAATCTTTTAAGAAAAAACTCTATAATATAGAAAGAAATATAAATATTATTATCCCCAACTATAAAAAGGTTGCAATATTTTATAAATAAGATAAAATAGTAATGTCAATTTACATACAATAATTAAGGAGGAATCTCATGAAAGTCGCGATAATGACGGATAGTAATAGTGGTATTACCCAAAAAGAAGCAAATGAACTTGGTATTTTTGTTTTACCAATGCCTTTTACTATCAATGGTCAAGAATTTGAAGAAGATATCAATCTCACTCAAGATGAGTTCTATGATAAATTAATGACTGGCGCTGAAGTTTTTACTTCTCAACCAGCCGCTGGTGAAGTCACTAAGTTTTTTGATAATATTTTAAAAGAATACGATCAAATTGTTCATATTCCTATGTCTAGTGGTTTAAGTGGTTCATGTCAAACAGCTTTAATGCTAGCTCAAGAAGATGAATATAAAGAAAAAGTCTATGTTGTTGATTCACAACGTATCTCAGTAACTCAAAAATGGGATGTACTTGATGCTTTAGCACTTTCTAAACAAGGAAAAGATGCTAAAGAAATTCATGATATTTTAATGGATAATAAATTAAATGCAAGCATTTATATTACTGTTAATACTTTAGAATATCTAAAGAAGGGTGGAAGAATTACTCCTGCGGCAGCAGCTTTAGGAGGTTTATTAAAAATCAAACCAATCTTGACTATTCAAGGCGAAAAACTTGATTCATTCCAAAAAACACGTACCATGGCAAAGGCAAGTAAAATTATGATTGACGCTATCACTAAAGATATTAAAGAACGTATTGATGATAGTGAAGATATGAGCAATACACGTATTATGATTGCTTATACTTATGATAAAGATCAAGCTCTTGAATTTAAAAAACAAGTTGAAGAAATCTTTCCAAATCATGAAGTAATCTGTGATCCACTTTCTTTAAGTATTGCTTGTCATATCGGACCACATTCACTTGCAATTGCAGCATGTAAAAAAATTATTTAGTATGTAAGTGAGAATGGGCTACCATTCTCATTCATTTTATTATAAAATGAAGACGAAGTGGTATACTATATATAAACAAAGAAAGAAAGGTGAAAAAAATGGCAGATATGCCTCAAAAACGTCCTTCTCCAAAGAGAAGAACACCCTATAATAATAGAACTAAAAAACCGAATATAAAAAAAGATAACCATCTTGATACTAAGGTTTTTGCTCTTGGTGGATTAAATGAAGTTGGTAAAAACATGTACTGTATTGAACATGATGATGAAATCATCATTATTGATGCCGGAGTTAAATTTGCTGAAGATGGGTTACCAGGAATTGATTATGTTATTCCTGATTATTCTTATTTAAAACGTAATCAAAGAAAGATTAAAGGATTATTGATTACTCATGGTCATGAAGATCATATTGGTGGTATTCCTTTCCTTTTACAAGTTGTCTCTATTCCATTTATTTATGCTTCTCCATTAGCTTGTGCTATGATTAGAAGAAAATTAGAAGAAAGACGCTTAACGCAAGCAACAAAGCTTGTTCAAATTAATAATTTATATCAAATTAAAACAAAACATTTCAATATTGGTTTCTTTAAAACAAACCACTCTATTCCTGAATCTTTAGGAATTGTTGTTAATACACCAAATGGACGTGTTGTCTCAACAGGAGACTTTAAATTTGATTTAACACCTGTTGGTGATCCTGCTGATTATCAAGTTATGTCATTCTTAGGTGAAACAGGTGTAACTTTATTAATGAGTGATTCAACCAATGCTGAAGTTCCAAACTTCTCAATTAGTGAAAAACAAGTTGCATATAGTGTTCAAGAAGAATTTAGAAAAACCGAAGGTCGTTTAATCGTCGCAACATTTGCTTCTAACGTTCATCGTGTTCAACAAATTATTGATGCGGCTGTTAAATTCAATCGTAAAATATTAGTCTTTGGACGTTCAATGGAAAACAATATTCAAGTTTCACGTAAACTTGGCTATATCAAATGTCCTGATCGTTTCTTTATCAAAAATGATGAAGCGAAACGTTTGCCTGATAACGAAATCTTAATTTTATGTACTGGTAGTCAAGGTGAAGCCTTAGCAGCATTAAGCCGAATTGCTAATGGAACACATCGTCAGGTTTCTATCAAACCAGGTGATACAGTCTTATTCTCATCTAACCCAATTCCAGGTAATGCTGGTAGTGTTAGTAAAGTGGTTAATAAATTGTATCGTGCTGGAGCGAGAGTCTTAACTAATGAAGCTATCAATAATCTTCATACTTCTGGACATGCTTCACAAGAAGAACAAAAATTAATGTTATTGTTGACAAGACCAAAATATTTCTTCCCTGTCCATGGTGAATATAGAATGTTAAAAATCCATGCAAAATTATTTGAAGAAGTTGGATTAACGAAAGGAAATTCTTTTGTTTTATCAAATGGTGATTCAATTTTATTAAGAGATGGTGAAGCAAGACTTGGACCTCGTATTCATGTTGATGATATCTACGTTGATGGTAATGATATTACTGGTTTATCAACAGCTGTTTTAAGAGATCGTCAAATATTAAGTGAAGATGGAATGGTTTCTGTTCTTATTTCAATGGACTCCAGAGCTGGATGCTTATTAAATAAACCAATTATTATGTCACGTGGTTTTGTTTATATGCAAGATAGTAAAGATATGATAAGAGAAGCAGAATTTTTAATTAGTCGTGAATTATCTAAATTATTGAAAAGAAAAACAACTTTTGGTGAAATCAAAAATACAATTAGGGATACATTAGGACCATATTTCTATTTAAAGACAAAACGTAATCCTATGATTATTCCTGTCATTATGAATAAGAAAGTATGAAAAAGTTCAGAATCTTAAGACGATTAATACTTATATTAATCGTCTTTGGTTTATTATTCAGTGGCTATTATACATACGCCCTTTTACCAAAAGATTATCATTTCTCTAATTATGAATATGTTAATAAAAATTTAAATTCAAAACTTAACGGTTTTAAAATTGCTTTTCTTTCAGATATTCATTTAAGCAATGAAAAAAGCTTAGATCGTTTTTCTAAAATTATTAAAAAACTTAACGATTATCCTTTTGATATGGTCATCTTTGGTGGAGATTTATATGATGAAGGTGTTTTTGAATCCAAAGAAATTTCTAACCTATTAAAAGATATTGATTGTAAATATGGTAAGTTTGCAATTTTAGGTGAAAAAGATGAAACTGATGCTTTAGAAGTTACTCAAATCTTAAATAATGGTGGTTTTGAAGTTTTAAAAAATGAAGTCAGAACAATCTATTATAATGATACATCTTTTTCTTTACTAGCTTATAATGATGAAATTAATCCTGATCAATTAAAAGCCAGTGATAAATCAATAAAAATAGGAATCGCTCATCAACCAGATACTTTTATACAAGCGTCAAATGCAGTCGATTTACAAATATCTGGTCATAGTTGTGGTGGCTCTATCTATATTCCTTATTTTGGACCATTACTTCCAATTGATGGAGCAAAGACCTATAATCATGGTCAATATGAAAAAAAAGGAGCCACTCTCCTCGTTTCTAATGGTATAAGTGGTCCTTCATCTTTTCCATATAAAGTTTTTGCTAAGAATGAAATTAATTTCATTACTTTAAATTCAAGTAGCACAAGATAGTGCTACTTTTTTGTTCCATATTTTAAATGATATAAAGCTTCCAAGACTTCAAATATGTAAGTAATTGAAAACTTACCAATCAATGAATGATGATTATTTCCAACCTTTAAAATCATATCCACTTTATCACTATATGCAAATTCTTCTAACTGTGTAATCACAATAACATAAGCACCTGTCTTTGTCAGTTCTCGCATTGCATCAGGATGATCTTGAAAAAATCCTCCTGCAATTGATGAAACAATAATCAAATCATCTTTCCCTAAAGATTTAAAGATTTCTTTTTGTTGTTCTAGTGGATACATTGCCACACAATCTTTTCCTAAATAAGATAACTCTATTTGCAATTGCATTGAAACTGATTGAGTAAAGAAATTGCCAGCAAAACAAATATGTTTTGAAGCATATATTTTATCCACAATCTTGATTAAATCTTCATAACAAATATTATCATAAGTATCTTGTAAATTATGAATAACATTTTGAAAATGATCTTTAAAGACTTCTTTTCCTTCATTAATTGTTTCTTTAGCTGGTAATTGATGATCAAACAATAATCTTTTGATATCTTGATTAAAGAAATTCAAATTCATTGTGACATCATTTTTAAAATCCGCAAAAGACTCATAATTTAATTTACGACACAAACGTGAAATAGTTGCAGTGGAAACATAACACATATCAGCGACTTCAGTAATCGTACTATGTGGTATCAAATAAATATTTTGTAATATCTGCTTTGCTGCACCCCAATAGACATCATGCACATTTGTCATATTAATAAAATTAATTAAATTATAAAATGCACTTCTCACTTGGGTTGACCCTCCTCATACTTAATAACTGTCACTTCACCATTTGTCAAACATAAACAATTTAATTGACCTTTATTTCCAACTGCCAATCCCCCATCAATAGCTATCTTATTATGATAATCAGGATCATACCAAATATCAAAAGAATGATCATCATTAATAAAACAACAAGGAGTATGACCGAAGATATAAGTATAATCAGGATTTGCTTCATTTAAATAGAAATATTCTCTTATCCATGCTAAAATTTCTTCACTATTTTCTTCCAAAGGAACCTCTGGATCAACTCCCGCATGAACCAATACATAATGTTTATCATTTAAATCTAATTCAATATAGCTTGGTAAAGAATCAATAAAACTAATCAATTCTTTAATAAACATCTGTTTTAAATCAAAATATTCCTCATAAGGAATATAATCCTTTTGCAAATATTCTCTAATACTATTCACTGTCTTTAATGCTCCATTTTGCTTCCATAAACGATAAGGATTCGATCTTTCTGAATCTAAATCATTATATTTCAAAGCAGCCTGCATAGATTGTCGCATCATTATTTCATGATTTCCTTTAATCATATGAATATTATCCATTGCTTGTACAAAATAATAAATATCAATACTATTTGGTCCACGATCCATAATATCCCCTAAAATATACAATTCATCATTATCACTAAAGTTTATCTTTTGCAGCAATAACTGCAATAATACAAACTGTCCATGAAGATCAGATATAACAAATATTCTTTTTTCCATATATCATCACCCCTTTACATTCTACCATAATTATTTTTTTTAATAAACTAAAGCTCACTATTATTTTAAAAAAAGTAGACCCCTTACCAAAAATAGTTTATCATTAAATAAGAAGGTGATTTTTATGTTCGATGAGTTTTATTTATCAGTCTATCATGATTTCTTTTTTCAATGGATTTTATTAAATAAAGATAGCTATTTAAAAGATCAAGTTATTTGCGAAGTTCAACAACAAAATGATAAATTCCAATCCATTATATTTACCTTACCACAAGTAAAAGGTATTGTTACAATTTGGTATAATCATATTGTTGAAGAAGAAATATATCGTCAAGATGATCAAATGATGTTATTTTATTTACATTATACTATTACAAATCTTAATCAATGTCGTCATCTTTTTTTGGAATTCTATCAAACGCTTATTAAATACAGTTATCAAAGAATCTATAAAATCGCTTTATGTTGTACGGGTGGATTATCAACTTTTACTTTTGTTGAAGAAATGAAAAAAGTATGTGAACTTGAAAATGTTCCCTTCCAACTTGATTCTCTTTCTTTAGAACAATTATATGACCAATATCTTGATTATGATGCTTTGTATTTAGCCCCACAAATTGCTCATATGGAAGCCCAATTATTAATAGAAACAAAACATCAGGTTCCTCTATTTTGTATAGATCCTACTTTATTTGCTACAAAGGATTATATAGGTATTGTCAAATATATGAAAAAAACATTAAAAATGCTCTCTTGAGCATTTTTTAGTTAATTGATTTATAAATATAATCTTGATATTTATGAATTTGTTTACGATCTATATAGAAAGATAAATAGATTCCATCTTCTAAATATTCTTCTTTAATCATTTCATAAGCTTGTTTCACTTGACTATAAACTTCTCCTTTATCATAAGGAATATATAATTCAATTAATTCATAGTCTTTAAAGAGGAGCTCTATTATTTTATCTTCAAGTAAATCTAAATTTATTTTTTCTTTTACCGAAATAAAAACAGCTGGTTCTTTTGGTTGTAAAAAAGCATAACGATCTTGATCTACTTTATTATAAACAAATAACATTGGGGTATCTTTAACTCCTAATGCTTCTAAAACATTCAATGTTGTTTCAATTTGTAAATCACAATATGGAGAAGAAGAATCAATCACATGAACTAATAAATCAGCTTCTTTCACTTCCTCTAAAGTCGAACGAAAAGCTTGTACTAAATGATGTGGTAGTTGATTAATAAAACCAACTGTATCACTCATAATGATACGATGATGATTCTTAAGCTTTACCTGTCTTGATGCTGTTTGTAAAGAAGCAAACAACATATCTTCCTGAAAAACTTTTTTATCCGTAAAATAATTCAACAAAGATGACTTACCACTATTTGTATAACCAACAAGACAGACAACTTTTTCCTGGTTACGAATACGCAATTGTCTTTGTGTTTGTCTTTGTTTCACAATCGCTGCTAATTCACGTTTTGCTTGAATTAACTCACGATGAATGATTCGCCTATCAAGTTCAATTTGTTTTTCACCACTACCTCTAAAACCAGAACCTCCTTGTTGTGAATAGAGTTCTTCTTTCATTCCTGCTAGTCTTGGTAATAAGTATTGATTTTTAGCAATTTCTACTTGTAATTTTGCTTCTTTAGTTTGAGCACGTGATTCAAAGATACGTAAAATCAAGTCACTACGATCTGTTACTTCAACATCTAAAGCATCTGTCAAATTTTTCACCTGTAAAGGTGTTAATTCTTCGTTAAAAATGACAATATCATCCTCATCCAACATGTGTTTCAATTCTTCAACCTTACCTTTACCAATATAATATTTAGGTGAAATTAAAGAAAGTTTTTGAATCACAACATCTTTAACTTCTATATGGCAGGCTTCACTTAAATCTCTTAATTCATTCATAGATATATCCAGATCATAATACATATGATCATATTCTACACCAACAAGTATTGCTTTCACATTCTCACCTCTTTTCTATTATAGGAGTCACTATGAAAAAAGCCAACTATTATTTTACACTTTGCTTAGTTTTATTTACCACTATCTTTTCTTTTTTAAATATGTTTCAAATTGTTAAAGTCTCTACTAATGTTATTCAGATTGTTTTAACCAATCTTTTACCATCATTACTGCCCTTTATGATTTTAATTTCTTTATGTTTATCATTAGGTTTATTTGAAATATTTAGTTATCTTATTCAATTTATCTTTTCACCATTATTTCATTTAACACCACATATGTCATCATTATATTTTGTCTCATTTTTTTGCGGATATCCAACCAATGCTAAAATTATTAAAGAATCTTATGAACTAGGCTATATCAATATAAAACAACTTCAACATCTTTTATCTATCGCATCCTTTTCTTCTTTAAGCTTTATCTTTGTTTCTTTACACCTTCCTATCAATATTGCCTTTATGATATATATCAGTCATATTCTTCCTAGTATTTGTAAAGCCTTTTGGTATAAACAAGATTATCAATTGATGAATATTCGCGAAACAATATATCAACTAAAAAATCCGCATATGAATTTCGTTTCCGCTTTAAAACAAAGTATTACATCATCTTTAACTGCTTTTATTTTTATTTTAGGTTATATGTTAGTTTTTCAATTTGTTGGATATAGCTTAGAAACATTAATTCATAATCATTTTGTTTTAAGTATTATTCAAGGCTTTTTAGAATTTAGTTCTGGTTCTATTCAATTATTACAGTATCAACATTTTTTAGTTTATCCTTTTGTAAGTTTTTATCTGTCTTTCTCAGGTCTTTCTGTATTAATGCAGGTCGATAATATTCTTGAAGGAATCCCTTATTCTTTCGCTTGTTATTTTAAAGATCGTTTTATTCATGGAATTTTATCTTTTTTGTTATGTTGTGCTATACAATATTTGACATTTTAAAAAAATGTGATAAAATAATAGTAACCATTATTAATAAGGAGGGATGTTATGGCAGAACCAAAATTAAGATACTCTAAACAAAGAGAGACAATATATGATGTCTTAAAAGATGATGAAACTCATCCGAATGTAGATACAATTTACATGAATGTTAGAAAAGTCATCCCAGATATAAGCCTTGGAACAGTGTATAGAAATCTTAATTTACTTGCTGATCAAAAACGAATTCTTCGTTTGGATGTTGGTGATGGGGTTGTCCATTTTGACGCGAGAATCACACCTCATTATCATATGGTCTGTGATGAATGTGGAGCTATTCGAGACTTATTCTTGGATGAAGCACTTATTTCTCCTCTTATCGATAAGGTACAGGATATCTGTGACGACCAGATACGCTCGGCGGAAATTTTATTTCATGGGACATGTCGTCATTGTTTAAAAAAGAAATCATAGAAAGGAGGGCATATCAAATGCCTACATTAAAAGGAACTAAAACTGCTAACAACTTATTACACGCTTTCGCTGGAGAATCTCAAGCAAGAAATCGCTACACTTATTATTCTTCAATTGCTAAAAAAGAAGGATATGTACAAATCGCTAATATCTTTGAAGAAACTGCTAATCAAGAAAAAGAACATGCAAAAAGATTAATGAAATTATTAAACGCTGAATTAAAAGGTGAAGCTTTACATGTTGAAGGAGATTTCCCAATCATGTTAGGAACAACTGCTGAATGTTTAAAAGCTGCAGCTGCTGGAGAAAATGAAGAATGGACTGATATGTATCCAGAATTTGCTAAAATTGCTGATGAAGAAGGATTCCCTGAAATCGCTAATGTTTGCAGAAATATTGCTGTGGCAGAAAAAATGCATGAAGCAAGATATTTAAAATTATTAGAAAACTTAGAAAATGGAACTGTTTTTGAAAAAGCTGAAACAGTAACATGGAAATGTAATAACTGTGGATTTATCTATGAAGGAACAACTGCTCCTGAAAGATGTCCAGCTTGTGATCATCCTCAAGCACACTTTGAAGTTTTTACTTTCTTTAAAGGATAATATAAAATCGAGCTGTCTTAATTGACAGCTTTTTTCTTAACTTTAACATTAACTCTTTATTCATCAATATCAGCATGTTAGAATATACGTAATGCAATATATAAGAATGGAGTCAATGAAATGAAAAATATTATATTTGATATAGGTAATGTTTTACTTGATTTTCAACCTGAAAAATATTTAAGACAATATTTTAATGAATCTGTCATGGGAGATTTAATGACTATTATTTTTTCTAGTGATGAATGGATTGATCTTGATTTAGGTCATATTATGATTCAAGATGCGATTCAATCATTGACATTAAAACATCCTCATTATCATGATGAAATCACATTTGTTTTGAATAATTGGACACATATGATGGTTCCTCTACAAAAGAATGTTGATCTTGTTTATAAATTAAAAGATAAAGGTTATTCACTTTACCTTCTATCTAATTTTCATAGCGAAGCAATTTTAACAATGTATCAAAGATATGATTTCTTTAAACTCTTTGATGGTGCAGTTATTTCAGCAGATGAACATCTTGTTAAACCTGATGAGCGTATTTATCAAAAACTTCTGGAAAGATATACACTTTTACCAGAAGAATCGATTTTTATTGATGATATGTTAGCAAATATAAATGCAGCTAAAACATTAGGAATTAATGGTATTCATTTACCTTATGGCAATGATTTAAAAAGTGAACTTGAAAAATTGAAAATTATTTAAAAGGAGCAAATCTAATCTGCTCCTTTTATTAAATATTTTTCTATTGCTTCTTTGACACCATCATGATCACAATCTGCCACAACTTCATCTGCAATTGCCTTAATTTCTTCAATCGCATTATCCATTGCAACTGCAAGACCAGCAATTTCCATAATATCTTTATCATTATGGGAATCACCCACTACTATTGTTTGATTAATAGGAATTTGAAGTTCTTCACATAAATGGACAAGCCCTACACCTTTATGAACACCCTTAGGTGATAATTCTAACGAAGATACTTCTACACATGCTTTGGTCACATCTAAATCATTTAAAAATGTGATACTTTTTTCTCTTAATTGAGGCGATTGATGATAAAGATTTACTTTTTCAATTTCATATAAATGTGTTTGTAAAAATTCATCAACATTTTCAATCCCACTATTATTATGAACAAATGTTTCTTGATATTTTCCCATTTGGTATTTATCCATCTGATACATATGTTCTTTCGTCGCATACGAATAACCATTCATAAATATATGAATCATCATATCTTGTTTTAAGTAAGCCTGATGTATTTTATAAATATCTGATGGTTGAAATGTTTTTTGATAAAGTATTTTAGCTTCTTTTAAATCATAAACAACTGCTCCACTTTCTAAAATCAAGTAACGAACATCTTTTAAATCATCCAAATAAGGTCTCATTTCAGTTAAAGAACGTCCTGTTGAAATTGCAACAATTTTATGAAGATCCGATGCTTCCTTAATAGCTTCTTGACATCCCTTTGTAATTTTAAACTGTGAATTAAGTAAGGTCCCATCCATATCTAAAGCAATTAATTGATATACCATTATTGTTCCTCCTCATCAACTATTATTTTAATATGAATGATAGACTTTTCCAATATTTTTCCTAGTTAGAAAACATAAATCATATTCATATATACAAGACCTTACCCTATCATTCTCTTAATTTCTTCTAAAGTTCCATTATTCAGATAGACTTCTAAAATATCATCTATCCTTTGTTCAGTACATTCTGCTAGTTCTTTATCTAAATTCACTTTATATTTATTCAATAATAATCTTTGTAAAACATTCTTTTTTCCATTATATCTACCTTCTCTTTTTGCACGACTTAATTTTTGTCTATCATAAACTTCATCAACTAATTCTTTGTAATAGCCAAATCTTTCTGCCTCACTAGCAAGATACATTGCGTGAGCTTCCTTAATTTGTTGTAATTTCTTTGATGGTTTTGAATAACTATGTAATTCATTGTTATGCATAAGATACATAAATTGATCTAATTCACTTAGTTCCTTTGCCATATCTCTTTCCTCCTGTAAATATTTCGTATTGTAAATAATTGTTGTTAACTTGTCCTCTTTAATCACTTGCCTGTATTTCATATCCATGACTTCTAAATGTTGCTTATAATGATTTAATGTTTCTAAACCACCTGATGTATTAATAATAATTTGAATGACTTTTCCTACGCTTTGATATTCATCTCCCGCTGTATACTGTTCAGTCAATAAAAACATTCCATAAGCACGGAACCGATCATATTCTTCTTCATAGACCCCATTATTTTGTACTTCAATATTAATAATACAATCTTCACTTATTCGGCCAACAAAATCATTAATCGGGAATTTCCCTTTATATTTTTTTGTTGCTCTTTCAACATTTTGAATATCAACATATTCAAGAGTTGGATCATCAAGTAACAATTGACATAAATAAAGTCTTAAATCAGGATAGAATTTAAATAAATACTTCATAAAACGATCATCAGAAAATCGCATAATTTTAGCAAGCTCTTTTTGGATAAAGTTGTCCGATATAATAACCTCCATATATTTACCTCCTTACTATTTATATACGCATTATTTTTCGTTTTTTCTTTTTTTTGGACAACTTTTTTCAAAATTATTATATAACTAATTCATTTTATATGCAATAAGCAAATAAAGCATATCTTAACGATATGCTTTATGTTTATATCTTGTTTTCTCACTAGAAACATTTTTAAGGGAGGATGTTTGTACGAGTATAACAGATATTAAAATCATCAATCCACCTATCAGTAGATTCATATGAATTGTTTCTTTTAACAAAATCACAGAGAAAATAACTGCAAATAAACTTTCAGTTGATAAGATCACTGAACAACTGCTAGCACTCGCAACCTGTTGTGCTTTGGTTTGTAAAAAGAAACATAAAAACGTAGCAAAAACAACAATATAAATACATGATAAAATAGAATTAAGTGATATTGACGAAGGAACTTTTGAAAATAATAAAGTACAAGGAATGGACAAACAAGCACAAGTTCCTAGTTGTAATGCATTAATCACTTGACTATCCTCTAATACACAAGTATATTGTAAAGAAACTAAATGCGCAGCAAAAAAGATAGCACAACTAAAAGCTAGAAAATCACCTAATTCAAAAGACATCTTTGAAGTTGTTAAAACTCCAATACCAATCAAACATAAACAAGAACTCAATATTTGCCTTTTTGAAGGTTTCTTCTTAAACACCAAGTAACATAAATAAGGAACCATAACAACTCCTGAAGCAGATAAAAATGCATTATTAGAAACAGACGTTAAGGTTTGAGCATAAGTTTGCAATGCATAAGCAATAAACAACAAGACGCCATTCATCATTCCTTTTTTCACTGTTCGCATATGAATCTTTTTCACTTTTTTAATAATCAATAACCAAGCTAAAGCTGCCGACCCTACAAAACGAATGAACAAAATATCAAAGCAGGAAAATGAAACCAAGGCTTCATCCACAGCAATAAAGCCAAGCCCCCAAATCACAGCAACAATCAAACAATAGAAATAAGCTTTTCTTTCATTCATTATAGTCATTTTTCACAATTCTTTTTTAATTCAATGGCTTCTTTTCCACTGATATGTTCAATATCAACAATAATAATATTCGTTTGTTCAAATAATTTATTCATTTCATCCATTCTTCCTTTTTCATCACGAGGAGAATATTTAGCAGCTAAAACTTCAAATGCTTCTTTCTTTTCTTTTACATTTCTTGCTATATGAGCTTTACCAAAAACAATCACACTTCTAAAATAAGTTGTATATTTTTCTTCAACTACTTGATCTTGAGCGATGATACAAAACGAAACCTTTGGATTTTTTTCAATTGCATCTATTTTATGACCACTTGTTGCACAATGAAAAATCAAACGATTATGATCATATACAAAACTCAAAGGAACAGCATAGGGATAATTATCATCACCCATAACAGCCAAAGTTCCTGATGTAGCTTTATTTAAAATGGCAGCACATTCTAATAATGATAAAGCTTGTTTATAACGACGCATTTTCCTAAACATTATCTTCACCTCTCTTTATAAAGAATGAATCTGACAGCTTGCACTGTCAGATTATACATTTTAATATTTATATTTCCACATATATTTTCTTTTACTTAATGGATGATCTCTCATATCAGCTAATAATTTGTTGAATACTCCAAGCATTGCTGTATGGAAGTCATAATCAAAGTATTCACTAACTTCACCTAAGTCATTCATACCATATTTTTCAGCATCAATCACTGTGAAATGATGATTATATTGACTTAAGAAATTAATTGCTCTTTCATCTAATGGTTTAGTCTTACCTGTTGATTTCAACAATAAGAACGCTGTATCTGGATCAGTGATTTCAAATGGACCATGGAAGAATTCACCAGTGTGGATAACACTTGAGTTGATCCATTGCATTTCCATTAAGATACAAATTTGTTGTTGTTGAGCTGCAGACCATGCTGTACCACTACCCATTGTATAAATGATATTATCATCTTTATAGTTAATTGAGAATTTAATAGCTTCTGGAATAATTGCTTTTTCAGCAGCAGGAATTAATGTATTCATTTTTTCAATAGCTTCATTCATTAATTCATATTTTCCAGTACCTTCAACTTGATGTAATGTTTCAATAGCAATTTTTAAAATATATCCAGTTTTACTTTCTTCATATGGAGCTTCAGATAAATCTTTGAATAAAACAACATAATCAGAAACTTCAGTAATTCCATTTTCCCCTTCTTCGTGAGTCATACCAATAACAGTTGCTCCTAATTTTTTAGCAACACGTCCAGCTTCAACAGTTTCAGCAGTATTTCCTCCACGAGATGAAATGACAACAATTGAATTTTCCCCTACGCATGATGGTGTATCATGAACGAATTCATTTGATGAAGTATAACTTGTTGTTACATTTTTCCCTTCTCTCATAACATAGTAATAAGGTGCATAGAAACAAGCTAAAGATCCACCAACTCCTGTAAAACTAATGTTTTTAATTTCTTTTTTTGAAGTAATTTCTTCAATCATTTTTTTAACATCGAACATTTCTCTCTCCTCCTTTTTAACCCTTTCATGTTCAATAATCTATAAATAAACTTAATTCCCTAAGTTTATTCCTTTTTATGCTGCTGCTAAGATACCAAAGTAATTTAAGATAATACCAACAACAAAGCAAGCAATAACAATAACAATTGGATGAACACCTTTTTTAACTAAATAATACATTAATCCAGTTAAAGCTAAAGGTAACATTTTAGGCATAATACCATCTAAAATTTCTTGTACAACTAATGTTTTTCCATATGTTAAAGGTGTAGTTACATTAACCAAAGTAGCAGCCATACCACCAACAACCATTAACCCAGCAACACTACATCCATACATTAACTTATCCATTAAGTTACTTTCAGAAATTTGACGAATTAATTCTTGTCCTTTTGTATATCCTAACTTAGCTCCAAACCAAGTAATTGGGAAGCTGACTGCAAATGAGATTAACATAGCTAAGATTGGTCCTAAGATAGATCCTTGTTGTGCTAATGAAATACCAATACTCATTGCGATAATTCTAACAGTTCCTTGGAATAATGAATCTCCTACCCCAGATAAAGGGCCCATTAATGCAGTTTTTACTGATGTAATCATTTTTGGATCAAATGTATCTGGCTTTTCTGCATATTCTTCTTCCATTGCGGCAGTTAAACCTAATACGAATGCACCAAATTGTGGTGTAATATTGAAGAACTCTAATGAAGCTCTATATCTTTCTTTTTTCTTTTCATCTTCTTCTGGTTCTGGATAAAGACGATCTAATGTATTAGAAATCCCCCACATAAATGCAGTGTTCATTTGTCTTTCATAGTTCCAGTTAGTTTGCATACACCAACCACCCCAGAAAAATTCTCTTACTTTTTTATGTAATGGATAATTTCTTTGTGCTTCTAACCCTTTTTGTGACATTTTTCATTCCTCCTTAATCATCTAAGTCATCTTCAAGTTCATCATAGTCATCTGCTTGACCATTTGATGATAATTGAAGTGAACCATCACCATATTTAATTTGATAGAATAACACAGCCATGATGATTGAAATAATAGCAATTGCAGTTAAACTTAATCCTGAATAGGCTGCAATAGCAAATCCAAAGAAGAAGAAAATTGCATTTTTCTTATTAATCATAACAGATAATAACATTGCAAATCCGAAGAATGCTACTAAGTTAGCACCTAAAGTAATACCATCTAATACAAATTGAGGTACTGCATTAACAATTGCATTGATAACATCTGCTCCTAAATAAACAGCCATAAATACTGGTACAAATGTACATACAGCATATAACATTGGTCCCCAGAAAATATCTACAAGTTTAGCTTTCTTGTATTCACTCTTATCAACATAATTATCAATCATATGAGTCATACTGATACGAACAACACTTGCTGCTGTCTCAATAAGTGTGATTAATAATGTCATTGGTGTTGCAATAGCTAAAGCTGTTTCAATTTTAGCACCTGTTAAAATAACCAATGCACACCCTGCAATAGAACCCATGTTCATATCAAAACCAGAAGCTCCGATACTCATAAATCCTAAACTAACCATTTCCATTTGAGCTCCGACTAAAAGCCCAACTTTTACATCTCCTAAGAAAAGACCTACAAGCGTACATGTAATGAGCGGTCTTTCAAAGTTCAAACGTCCTAACATACGTGAATCAATTCTTGCAAAGACTGCAATCAGACCGACAATAATCGCCTTAAATAACATAATTTTTCCTCCTTAATCTAATCTGCGAATCTTAATTCCTCTCTCTTTGTTGTTGGTAATTGTTGCATAAAGATCTTTGTTCCTAAACTCATAATTTTTTTCGAATCAGCAACTTCTTCATCATTTAAATAAACAACTTCCCCATATGATTTAGATCCTTCTTTTTTAGCAATACCACCATAATTAATTTCTTTAAATTTTGGATATCCTTCAATAAATCTTGCAGCATCCCTCGTACATCCAAAAACAATAAAGATATTTTCATTTAAAGTTTCAACTTTTGCCATTTTTGATAAAGCCTTTTCCACTGTAAAAATATTCAATTTACATCCAGCAGGTTTAGACATATTTAATGCCATCTTTTGAAATTCATCAGTCGCTGCTTTATCATCAATAACAATAATTCTTGTTGCTGCCAAGAAATGTGTCCAAGTAAATGCAACCTGTCCATGAACCAATCTGTGGTCAACTCTTACTGCTTTAATCATATTTCTTCACCTCCGTCCTTCTTACAAATCATCTAAATCATCCATGCTATTAACAACACCATTGACATATTTAACACTAACTAAATCATCACTTACCTTTGATGTTAAGACTTGAGCATTAATACATCCAGGTGTTAATAGTAAATCAACTAAAAATGCTAAATTTGTATTTGTTACAAGATGAAATGGATATTGTCCTAAATATTTAACAAAACCATTATTAACACTTCCACCCATCATATCTGTGCAAACAACCAATTCATATTGATTAAAATCATGTTGATTCATAATAGATTGAATCGTTTGATCTAAATCAAAATCTGGTGTTGTATATCCACAAACTGTTTGAATATCAGCGACATCTCCTACAATAATCTTTAATGCACTCACTAGCCCTTTGGCTAGTTCTCCATGAGTTGCAATGACAACCTTTTTTTCTTTTTCCATATCTATTCCCCTACTCTATTTTAATTTTGAAACCAGTTCGCCATCTTCAAAGCGTTGTTCATCCGCAGCAATAAATTCATGTAAATAAGCAATTTCACTAGTTGGTATTGTAATATTATAGCGAATTGATAAGTTTTTAAATGCTTCATGAACACATGCGATAAAGGCTTTATTATCTCTTTCAAATCCTTCTAAATCGACATATTCAGTAATGGCTGTTTTCGTGACTAATCTTTCGATTAAACAACATACATGAATATAAATACCAATTAATGTCTTACCACCAAAACGTTTATTTAAGCGATCTTGCAAATCATCTATCGCAAGGGTAACGCTATCTAATAAAACTTTTGGATTAAGGATTGTGAGATATCCAACAACATTTTGTAAAGTAAAATCTTTACGTAAATCATCTAATAATTGATTTAATTGCTTCGGTGCTAAATGTTTAGACAAATGGGAAGTCATTAAATCAATATTATTACCTGATATAATATCTTCTAAGGCAATAAAGACTTGTCCTTCGATATGTGGATTTGCTGTTCCAGTAATAAAGAGGACATTATTACTTTCAAATAATTCATGATGTGGACCACTTGCTACTAATTGATTATAATCACAAACTTCTAAATCAATTGGTATTTGTCCAGGTAAACTGCTTTCAAATAATTCTCTCATTCTTTGAGCCATATGAATGCCACTTTCACTTGTAAATAAGATTGTGTCATTCTTTTGACGATCAATAATTGTATAAGCTGCTTTTGATGACTCACTGACTTTTTCCAAGGTTGTTTGTATATCTTTATCATTTAAGATACAGTTTCCAACATTTAAAGCTAACCTTGTTGAAACATTGTTGATGACACCAACACTACAATTAATTGCTGTACTTAAGCTATTCCCCAGCTGTTCTAAAGATCCCATATCAACCATCACAATGACATCAGCATTATGATTCATACGGTTTAATCTTTCGACAAGTACTTCTTTGATTTCATCAACTGTGACATCTAATGGCATATCCACAGCCTCAAACACATAATTTTCTAATAAGCTATTGACTGCATCAGCAATCGAAGTTGCGGTTGAATAACCATGACAGACAATCATTCCAAAAATATTACGTCTTGCGACTTGAGCATTATAATGATGTAAATAAACAACCATAATAATGAATAAGATATCTGTCATTTGCATTTCTAAATTAGCATTTACTAATCTTGTAATATCTTCTACAATCATTGATTCATACATGAGCTCACTTTTAATATTCAAGATAATTTCATCAATCATTGAACGATGTTCTAGATGATAATTTTGAATTGATGAACTATAAAGTTCACTTATATAAATCAATTTTGCTAATGTACAACAAAATCCACTTGGTAAATTAATATAACGTTTCTTTAAAACTACATCTAAGATATTAGATAAAGAAATTTCTGTTCCTTTGATTCTTTCTGGTGGTATTCTTTGTTTATAAGAAAGATAATCACTCAATAAATCAAAGTTATGTTTACTCTCATTTAATGCAGTTTCTAATCCTTCATATTTATGCAGTGGTTTAATAATACGATCAAAATAATCAAATATAAAATCAATTTCCTCACTCTTTTTGTAAGTTGTTGTATCGATGTATATAACATTTTCATCTGTGACAATTGGCATTGTTTGAAGAAGATGTTCTGGTAAATCATAAGTATGAATAATCACTTCTTTTTTGCCAGCACTTTCTCTTAATGCACTTGCACACATCAATTGGATTGTTGATTGTAAACCTAATAAATTGTTTTCATAATCACCATTGACTAAGGCTCTTAAAACAGCACTTGATATTTTAATGGTTTTCTTCATCTTTAAACCTTCATTTTGAATGAAGTGAATAATGAGTTCTTCTTTTTCTTCTTTGCTCTTATCTTGAAGTTTAGGAACATCTAAAATCAGAGGGATGTTTTTAAGAAGTCTTTCACTCATACAAAGATGAGGATGAATATCACATAAAAGCATATATCGAATATTTTTGTTTTTATATTTGCTTTTACTTGATGATTTGTTTTTGTCCATTTCTAACAAGAGACATAATTGTTCTTGAAATTCATGGGACATATACTGAGCATTGCAAATCATGAAAACTAAGTGATTTGTACTATCAATCAATCCTGGTTGATTGTTTTTGCCAAAGACCTTTGTAAGTAAGGTTTGGCTGTTGGTTGGTGAGAATTCTAATTTGATGAGTTTTGTATCGGCATGAATTGTTCCAATTCGCGCTGCATTCTCATAGATTGTTGTACATAATGTTCTTTTTCCAGTACCCTTCTCTCCATTAAGAATAACTGGCAATCCACAAGGTGGATATTCAAAGCTTTCTCTTAATTGTTTAATTACAATGGCTAATGATTTATCTGAGCCGATTATTTTTGAATAATTCCCCTCTCCAAAAGAATGATTCATAACATATTGTTTGACTTCTTCTAAATCATAAAAATCGTCATCTTGGAAAGTTGTTTTGTAAAGTTCTTCCATTTTCTTACGATGTAAGAAATAAACTGGTCTAGAATTAATTTTCATGACAACTTTCTCTTTAACAAGCTCATTAAGATACTGACTTGCAAGGCTTCTACTTATATGCATTTCATCACTCATTGCTGAAGCGGTAAATGCATTGACTTGGGTAAAGTCGAAAGTTTCTGTCAGATCACTCAAATAGTTCAGTATTAAATCTTTTGTGCTATTTGCCATATTTCTACTTCCTTTCTTGAGATATCTGATTCATCCCTGCCTCACAGCTACAATATATCGTATTATGACATCTTATAACAACAGTGTTGAATTTTTTGACACTTAAACATATAATTGACATATTTTTTATAATCTTCAACACTTTTCAACACATGTCAACACAAAATGATGTCATTTGTAAAAGACAGTCGAATCTACCTTTATTCTACAATAGATTCGACTATTTTTAAATTATTTTTCTTAATTAGAAATAGAGGTCGTTAAATTAACTGCCCATACTCCTGTACGATAACGTCTCATTCCAAAGATAACACGTACGACTTGTTCTAATTGGCAAATCAAGAAAACAAGTGCAATACTTTGAATTTGAAAAAGATGAACACATATAAAGGCAAGCGGAATGCCTACACCCCACATTAAGCCACTATCTAAAAGCGTTAATATCTTTGAATCGCCTCCAGCTCTTAAAGAAGAAAAGACAATGACAATAAAGAAACGTAAAGCTATTCTTAGTGAGAAAACTTTAACAATTAAAACAGCTTCTTCAATCACTTGAGAATTTGTTAAATGAAAGATTGAAACAAGGAAATGTGAGCCCGCAAAAATCAATGCCATTGCTACTGTTGATAAACAAACAGCCATCCCAATAAAATAATTTCCTTCCTCTTTCGCTTTATTTTCATTCCCTGCACCTAATGACATTCCTACAATCGCAGCAACAGCATTAGAAAAACCATTAGCCAAGGCATAGAAAATATCAGATATCTTAGCCCCTACATAATAAGCATCCATAGAGCTTGTTCCCAAAACACCAAACGCTTTGATAAATAATGTTGATCCAAAACCAAAGAATAATTCATTAATAATGATAGCTTGGGTTTTACGCATAATATTTTTAACAAAACGTATATCAAAAGAAAACATTTCAGATAAACTTCCTAAAAAGATTTGATGCGTGCGATAGGCATATATAAAGTGAATACTTACAGCACTCATGTGAGCTAAACATGTTCCTAATGCTGCTCCTTGAATCCCCATCTTTGGCATTCCAAACAAACCAAAGATAAAAATATAGTTGCTGATGACATTGATAATCATTGCCATAATCCCGATAATTAGAGGAATACGTGGTTTATTGATATTTCGATAAACAATATTAAAAGCAAACTCGATTGCTAAAAAAACATAAGAAAACATTGCAATTCTTAAATATAATAAACCATTTTCAATAACCATAGCATCTTGTATATAAAAACCAAGAATCCATTTCCCAAATATTGCTGCTAATAAAAACCAAAACATCCCTGAAATAATCGCTAAGACCAAACTTAATCCAAATGAGCGTTTTAAATTCAACATATCTTTTGCCCCAAAAAACTGAACGGAATAAATTCCCACTCCAGCGGCACAAGCCCATGAAACCGATGTACATAAAGTTTCTATCTGAACGGCAGTTCCAACTGCTGTCACTTGACCAATCCAAGAAACCATTAATGAATCAATAATTCCCATACAACTTGTGACTAATTGTTGTAACCCTAATGGTATAGCAATATAACATGCACGCTTATAAAAAGACTTTGGTCCCATATAATGTCTAATAATATCCATAAAATCCCCCTCTCTCTAGTCCATATTATAATTTCTTTAAACAAAAATAAAAAAAGTGTTTAAAGACTCAACACATAATGAAGAATTCAAACACTTTATTTCTTTATCTGACAAATGAATACTTTTCTCCAACAATATACTGTAAACTATAATGTACTGGATTTCCTTCACTATCACCCATAATTCCATCCATAACAAACAATGGTGCACCAATTGGAACTTGTAACAATCTTACCATATCACCACTTGCAGTTGTTACTGTAATAACTGTTTTTAAAGAACGATCACAAATGATTCCTTTTTTCTCTGCTAATAATTCATACAATGATCCAGTTAATGGTTCATTCATTAAAAAACCATATTTCGCATAAGAATAATAATTATTTTCTATCATCAATGGTTCTCCATCAGCAAGTCTTAATCTTTGGATATAGAGAACTTGATCACGATCACTTAATTTCAAGATATCTTTCATACGTTCATCTAATGGTAGAACTTCTCTTTTTAAGACAATTGAAGAACTTTCCATTCCTGCATTTCTACATGATTCACTAAATCCAACACTATCTTCTAGTGGTCTAAAGAGTTTTGGTTTTGTTGCAAAAGTTCCTTTCCCTTGTTTTTTAATTAAATAACCTTCATCTTCTAATTCAGCCAAGGCATTTCTTACTGTTATACGGCTGACATCGTATTTTTTACATAATTCATGTTCTGAAGGTATTTTTTCACCTTTTTGGATTTCTCCACTTTCAATTAGTCCCTTTATTGTATTTTTTAATTGTAAATATAAGGGGATTGAATTGTTATCATCTAATTTCATTTTTATACCTCACCTATATTTCTCTTATTTTTATTATATCCTTTTTAAAATGAAAAAGCGATAAAATATCTATCGCTTACTCAAATAATTGAATGACATCATGTAATGATGAAACAACTGCTAAGGCTTGATTTTTTTGTGTATCACTAGCAGGAATTAAATCAGGAACCATGATACAAGGAATATTAGCACGATATGCTGCTTCTACACCAACGATTGAATCTTCTAAAACTAAAGCTTTTAAGGGAGTAACATCAAAATGTTGGACGACTTTTTGATAAATTTCAGGATGTGGTTTACGTTTAGTCACTTCATCACCACATAAAAGATAATCAAAGTAGTGTAGTAAATCTAATCTTTCAAGTCTTTCTATTGTTAAATTTCTATCAGTTGCAGTCGCAACTGCACGAGGGATATCTAATTGTACTAAGAGTTCTAATAATTCATAAATTCCTGGTTTTGGATCAATATGTTCATTTAGTAATTGTCTGCCATAGACACGTGCTTCATCTAAAATCATCTCTGGACTGGCCAAGTCTTTTAAATCATTTCTTACAATATCTTCAACTTCCTTACCGTTTCTGCCTACACATTTTAAGAAAGTTGTTTCCCCAAGATCATTGATTCCATGTTTTAAACCAACTTCTTGCCAAGCTTTTTGCCATCTTGCTTCAGTATCTAGCATTAAGCCATCTACATCAAAAATAACGAGTTCTGGACGCATTCATTTTTCCCCTTTTATTAGTATTCTAATTTCCACATATATCTACGTTTTGTAAGTGGGTGATTTCTCACGATTGCTAATTGTTCTGCATAAATTCTTAAGACAGCTGAGATAACCATTGGACTGAAGTATTCTGCAACACCTGGTAATAATGAACCAAGTCCAAAGTCTTTAGCATCAATGACTGTTGTTTTTGCATCAAATCTTTCAAGGAAAGTTAAAGCTCTTGAATCCATAGCACGAGTACGTCCATCATTCATTAATAAGATAAATGGAACGTTTTTATCAGTAATTTCAAATGGTCCATGGAAGAATTCACCATCATGGAATGATCCTGAGTTCATCCATTGCATTTCCATTAATAAACAAATTGAGAATGAATAAGCAACTTTATGAGTAGCTCCTGATGACATTACATAAATCACTTCATCATCTTTATAGCTATCAGCAAAAGCTTTTGCTTCTGGTAATACACTCTTAACAGCTTCATCAATAATTCCATAGATACTATTGCATCCATTAACCATTGCATCATATGTTTCAAATCCTTCATATTGATTTAAAATTTCTACAGCAATTAATAAAGCTTTATTCATCTTATCCATTTTTGCTGAGTAACTACCTTCCCAGTTATGAACAACTAAATAATGACAAGCTTTCGCTAATGGTGATTCTCCATTGTTTGTAATCGCAATGACAGCAGCACCTTTTTCCATTGCAAGTTTAGATGCTGCAACTGTTTCAGGAGTTGTTCCTCCAAGTGAACAAGTCACAACAATAGCATCTTCATTTAATCCTTTTGGTGTTGCATAGTTAAATTCATTAGCAGTATATAAAGCAATACGTAAAGCTTTAGCATTTGCTTCTAAAAAATATTTGGCTGGATATAATTCAGCTTGTGATGCTCCACATCCTACATAATAAACAGATTTTACATTTGGTTTTTCTTTTTTAATTGTTGCAATAATGTCTTTAATTTCCATCTTTTTCTCTCCTCTACTTGTTTTATTACATCTTATAACAACTTTACAAACATAATATAACATCTTATTACAAGTTAGTCAACATCAAAATGCAAAAAATGTCAAAATAAAAAACATAGATTTTTTAATCTATGCCTTTCATATTATTGATTTCCCAAATCTTTAACAAGAAATTCTATAGTTTCTTCTTTTAAAACACCATTTTTTCTATGCTTAACCATTAAGTGAGATAATCTTTTTTTCATCTATTCACTTATTTCTTCAAGAATCAGATTTCGTTTTTTTCTATATATGAGATACATAATCAGACTAATCACAACTACAATTACAATAATCATCATAAAACAATGCATAAAGAAACTCTCTGGTAAAATAGTAATCACTGGATCCGTTGTATAATCAAATATCCAATAATCATTACGGAAAAAGATTTTATGAAATATCACAAAAGCCTGATCAAAATCAAGTGCTGCTAAAAAACCTATAACTGTTGGTATCCCTATAGAAAACATCGGTGTTAATCGTAAGAAACGATATTCTTTTTGTTTGACATTTTGATAAATCATAACCAAAGATATTCCTCCACTTACAACAAACAAGATTTGAATCATATCAAAAATTCTTTTAACTTCTTCAAAATGAATACGTCCTGTTGTTGACATTACAAAATCAGGTAATTGTAATGTTCCTTGAAAAAAGATACTTTGATATTGAATCAAAACATCATAATTTTCCTTAATTAACTGTTTAGGTAAACCTGTATTTTTAGCAATATTTAAATAATCAATATCAAAATAATACAATTGTTTAAAAAAGACTGTCACTATCACAGCAAAACAAATAATACATAAAGTTAATAATAAAGCTAAAATAATATCTCTAGCTCTATTCTTGGTAAATAAAGTCTTCACCTTTTTGAACCTCTACTTTAGATAATTTTGGATAATCTTGTTGACGTAATGCTTCATAAATACCAATTGCTACACAGTTAGAAAGATTAAGACTTCTTGCATTTCCATCCATTGGAATACGCACACATTCATCTAAATGATCTTTTAAAATATCATGGGGGATTCCATCATGTTCATGTCCAAATAATAAATATTGATCATTGTTTGAAACATAGCTTTGATCTGTATAACAAAGTTTAGAATAACGTGTAAAGAAGTGAAAATCTCCTTGGTTTTTAGAAATAAAATCTTCCCAGTTTTCATAGATTTCCATTTGTAAATCTTTAATATAATCTAATCCTGCTCTTTTCATATGTTTATCATCTAATGAAAATCCCATTGGTTTAATAATATGTAATTTAGAATGAGTAGCAACACATGTACGCATGATATTTCCTGTATTTTGAGGAATTGCTGGATGTACTAAAACAATATGATTCATACTTATTTCTCCTTTAATATTTGATATAGTTTTTTAAGTGCCTTAGCACGATGTGAGTATTGATTTTTTTCTTCTAATGATAACTGTGCTGATGTTTTTTTTAATTCTGGTACATAAAAAATTGGATCATAACCAAAACCATTTTCTCCTTCAATATGATCATAGATTTCCCCATCAAAGTATTCTTCAATCAAGATAGGTTCTTCATCAGGAATACAAAGAGCCATCGCACAAACAAATCGTGCTCCTCTTTCTTTTCCTTTTACTGCATCTATAATATATTGATTCTTGATATCATAACTTGTATCATGACCCATAAAACGTGCAGAATAAATACCTGGTGCTCCATCCATTGCATCAACTTCTAACCCAGAATCATCGGCTAATGTTGGTTTATCAATCATTTCACAAATTGTTTGAGCTTTAATTAAGGCATTTTCTTGAAATGTTTGACCATTTTCTTCAATCTCAATTTCTTCTTCAAAAACATCTTTAATTGATTTGACATCAATTCCTATTTCACTTAACATTGCACGAATTTCTTTAATTTTTCCTTCATTTGTCGAAGCAACAATAATTTCTTTCATACTATTCCTCCATTTCTAAAGCTTTCTTAACTTCTAATATAGGCATTACCTGTCCAGTCCAAAACTCAAAAGATACAGCTCCTTGATATAAAATCATTCCTTCACCATTCATATAATCCAATCCCTTATCTTTTGCCATTTCTAATAGTTTTGTTTTTTTAGGATTATAAATAATATCAGCTATCTTTAATCCTTGATGCAAATAAGAATCATCTTCAATCAAACATCCATCGACATTTGGACTCATTCCAACATTCGTTGTCTGAACCAACAAATACGCATCCTTTAAATCATTCTTTAAAGCCTCTTGATCACTTAAAGACTTCAAAACAATCGGACAAGATAACTTCTCATTCAATTCCCTTATAAACGGTTTATCACTTCGATTATAGACAACAATTTCTCTAGCCTGTTCCTTAGCAAGTGAAACAATAATCGCACAAGCAGCTCCTCCTGCTCCTAACACAACAATCTTTTCATCTTTAATATGCCAATTCTTCTCAAAACATGCTTTTATAAAACCTTGTCCATCACTAATATGCCCAATCAAACGTCCATTCTCATTTTTAACTGTATTCACAGCCTGACAAAGCTTTGCTTCTTCAGTTAATTCATCTAAATAATCCATAATCTTTAATTTATAAGGCATAGAAACATTAAACCCTTTTATATTCAATGTTTTAACACTTGTTATAAAATCACCTAAATGCTCATCAGTAACTTCAAAAGCCAAATAAACATCATTAATTCCAAGTGTTTGAAATGCTGTGTTATGCATCATTGGAGAAAAAGAATGTTTAATCGGATGAGCAACAATACCATATAATCCAGTATAACCAGTAATTGTATTCTTCATTAAAAGACCACCTTCTTTCTATTCTTCTCTATTATATAGCAATATGTTGCATAGACAAAGTAAAAATATTCCACTCAGTTAATTTATTTTTAGAATCTGAAAATAATTTCCTTTTTATCTAATAAGTTTGTATAATAGATGTGTAATACGGGAGGACAATACAATGATAAAAAAATTAATTATGAATGCTGATGATTTTGGCATGACACAAGGAAATTCAATTGGAATTTTAATGGCTCATGCACAAGGAATTTTAACATCTACAACTTGTATGATGAATATGCCTTATGCTGAATTTGCTCTAAAGGAAGCTGAAAAATTCCCTCATCTAGGAGTAGGAATTCATTTTGTATTAACTGTTGGTAGACCTTTAGTTGAAGGAGCAAAATCTTATACAGATAAAGATGGAAACTTCATTAGACCTAAAGATTATCCTGATGGACAACCTCATGCTGATAAAGATGAACTCTATACAGAATGGAAAGCACAAATGGAAAAATTTATTGCGATTACTGGTCATAAACCAACGCATATAGATTCACATCATCATGTTCATTTACTACCTTGGCATCAAGAAGTAGCAATCAGATTAGCTAAAGAATATGATTTACCAATGCGTCAAAGAGATCAAATCTTAGATACATATGAATATATTCGTTGTGATGATCGTATGTATGGCGATGATGCTAATTATGACTTTGTAACTCAAGCTTTTAGTGTTGATGAAGAAGCTTTAGAATTTATGTGTCATCCAGCATATATCGATCAAAGATTATATGATATGACAAGTTATTGTTTACCAAGAATGAAAGAATTAGAATTAATTTTATCTCCTGAAATCAGAAAATTCATTGAAGATAACAACATTGAATTAATTAATTTCTCAAATGTAAAAAAAATCAAATAAAAAAAGCATCTCATCGTGAGATGTTTTTTTCTACCAATTTTTATGAACATCCTCTTTAGTAATAGAACGAACAACTTCACAAGGATTCCCCACAGCAATCACATATGGTGGAATATCATGAGTCACAACACTCCCTGCTCCAATAATCGCTCCTTGATTAATTTTTACTCCAGGTAAAATTGTTACATTTCCACCAATCCAGACATTATCATATATCTTCACAGGCTTAGCATATTCTAAGCCTTTTATTCTTTGAACTTCATTATAAGGATGACTCGCTGTATAAATATTGACATTAGGGCCAAGGATCACATTATCCCCGATACTAACTCCACCCTGATCTAAAATCGTTAAATTAACATCACTATAGAAATTAAGACCAATTGTAATATTATAGCCATAACTACAATAAAAAGGTTGTTCAATACATAATTCACCTTTACAATTTAACAATTTCTTTAAAATCAAATCTCGACTATCCTTATCCATTGGAGATACTCGATTATACTCATAAAGCATTCCCTTACAAAATTCTCTATCTTGATAAAGCTCTCGGCTATATGCTTGATACAAATGTCCATTTAACATCTTTTCCTTTTCACTCATGACTTGACCTCACTTTTACAATACTTTTCTATTTGTTCTAATAAACCATGACAATGATAAGTTGCAAAGACACTTGGTTCAATGCTTTGAACTTTGATTGGTTTTAGTTTTTGTGATAATTGAGCTTCTTTATATCTTAATTGAGGAGCAATTAAGATTAAATCATATTTTTGATAAATACTTTCTAAATTATAGACAGCTGTTGCCTGGATATCATAAGGAAGTTTGTTTAATTCACAATATTGATTCATCTTTTCAGCAAAATATCCTGTTGTCATTCCTCCACTACAACATAAAAGAATATGTTTTTTACTAACTGTTTCTTCAGTTAATTTATCAATCATACGATAAAATAAATCTGTTGCATAATGAAAATTATAAAACTGGTAATGCAAATAAAATAACAATTCTTCTCCTTCACTAATCGCTTCTTCAATAATTCCAATTGGCCAAACAACAAATCTAGCAACTTTATTATGATAAAAAATCTTAAACGTTCGTTTATCATATTTTTCAATTATGAGACGTGGATCATTTTGGACTTGAAAATAAACCCATTTTCTAAAGACTTCAATATTTTCAATACGATAGAACTTATCCATATATCCTCATCCCCTCTTTTGTTATTATACTAAATTTTATAACAAAAATAAATCAAAGTCTTAGATTCTCTGTTTTTTAACCCTTTATTATCATTTAAATCCCTCAAACTAAAAGGATTAATACCTGCACAATACAGGAATTAATCCTTATTCACTGTTTAACAAAGAAACCACTAAAATTGCTTTGATAAACATAACTTTCTTAATCTAATACTTCTCCATTACTTTCAATAACTTTTTTATACCAATCAAATGATTTCTTTTTTCTTCTTTCAAGTGTTCCATTTCCTTGGTCATCTTTATCCACATAAATAAATCCATAACGTTTACTCATTTCACCAGTTGATGCAGCAACTAAATCTATACAACCCCAAGTTGTATAACCCATTAAATCAACACCATCTTCAATAGCATCTTTCATAGCCTTGATATGTTCTCTTAAATAATCAATACGATAATCATCCTGAATCGTACCATCTTCTTCAATTTTATCTTTAGCACCTAATCCATTTTCAACAATGAACAATGGCTTTTGATAACGATCATATAAAGCATTTAAAGTAATTCTTAATCCTAATGGATCAATTTGCCAACCCCAGTCACTTGTCTTTAAATATGGATTCTTAACTGATTTCACAACATTTCCATCAGTCATTCCCATTTTTGAATTTGCGCTAGCACAACGTGATTGATAATAACTAAAAGAAATAAAATCAACTGGATATTGTCTTAAAATCTCCTCATCACCTTGACAAATATTTAAATGAATATCTTTTTCTTTAAATACCCGTTTAGCATAACTTGGATAATATCCTCTTGCTTGAACATCAATAAACATTAAATTTTCACGATCTTTATTCATAGCCATCCAAACATCTTTAGGATCACAACTATAAGGATAAAATTGTCCTCCAGCTAACATACAACCAACTTTATTTTCTGGATTGATTTGATGAGCTAATTTTGTTGCTAATGCACTTGCGACTAATTCATGATGAGCCGCTTGATATTTAACTTGTTCCCTATTTTCTCCTGCTTTAAAACTAATACCAGCCCCAGAAAAAGGAGAATGTAATAAAATATTAATTTCATTAAATGTTAACCAATATTTAACCAAACCATCAAATCTTTCAAAACATACTTTTGCATATTTGACAAAACAATCAATCATTTCACGACTTTTCCATGAATCATATTTTCTAACGAGACCCATTGGTACATCAAAATGACATAAAGTGACTAATGGTTCAATACCATATTTTTGACATTCTTTAAACATATCTGTATAAAAAGCAATTCCTGCTTCATTAGGTTCTAATTCATCACCATTAGGAAAAATTCTTGCCCAAGAAATAGAAGTACGGAATGTTTTAAATCCCATCTGAGCAAATAATTGGATATCTTCTTTATAATGATGATAAAAATCAATAGCCTCATGACTTGGATAATTTTCCCCTTCAATCAATTCAACAGGATACATATCACCAAGTTTCACATACATTCTTTTTTCCCCATGAGGAATCATATCTACGGTTGTTAAACCTTTACCATCCTCAAGATATGCCCCTTCAGCTTGATTCGCAGCAATAGCTCCACCCCATAAAAAATCTTTAGGAAATCCCATAATCTTCTCCTTTATCTATTAATTCTTGAAGTCCCTGACTCCATAAAGTTCTCAATTTCTTCTACACTAAATGTATTCGCATCACCATGAATTGTATGCTTTAAGACTGATGCACAACAACCAAATTCCAAACTATACTTTAAATCCTTACCATTTAATAAACCATATAACAATCCAGATAAGTAGGCATCTCCTCCACCAACCCGATCAACAATATCATCAATATGATAAGTCTTTGATACATACAGCTTATCACTATACAGATACCCCGTTAAATCATTAACACTCGTAGAAAGAATATCCCGTCTGGTTGAAGTTATATATTTTAAATGTGGATAAATTTCTTTCATCCTCATATAAACTTCATTCAATCGTTCTTCAAAGCTTTCTTTATCACTTGTGATACCTAAAAAGTTTTGAGCATCCAGATATCCGGCTGAAAGAATATCCACATAAGGTAGAATTTCTTTCAAAGCTGCCCCAGCTTCTTCTATTGACCACATCTTTGCCCGATAGTTACTGTCATATACGACAGTAATCTTATTTCCTCGGCAATATCTGAGCATTTCTATGATAGCTTCTCTAACACTCTGATTGAGAGCTGCTGTGATTCCTGAGACAACAAAGACATCCACATCCAAAAACAATTCTTCTAGTTTAATATCATTCAAGGAAAATGAAGTCATTGCACTGTACTGACGATCATAAATGACCTGACTGCTTCTATTGCCACTTCCATTTTCTAGAAAGTAACTTCCTATACGCATATCATTTCGGATAATCTTTGTTGTATCAACACCAAATCTTTTCAAGAAAGAAATGACTGCATCACCCAAGGCATGATGTGGCAGCTTTGTCAACAAAGTTGTTTCAAAACCAAACTGTGCCAGGCTTACGGCAATATTGGTCTCACTTCCACCAACATGAACCTGAAAATCAAGTTCACTTATGCGATGTCCTTTCTGCGTTGAATAGCGCAGTAAGGTCTCACCCATACACAGGACTTTCATTATTGTCTCGCCTCGCTTGCTTTCTTGACATATTCAGACGCTATTCTTGTGATTTCTTCAAATTGTCCTGCTTCTCCTAGCTTATTCAATTCACCACCAACGCCAATCGCATCTACACCTGCCTTGAACCACTGATCAAGATTATCCAATTTCACTCCCCCAGTAACCATTAATGAGACTTGTGGAAGTGGTGCCTTGATAGCTCCAACATATCCAGGTCCAAATGCACTACCAGGGAACAGCTTGATGATTTCACTACCTGCTTCCATTGCTGTGACGATTTCCTTAATAGTCATGCATCCTGGAATATAAGGAATTCCATAACGATTACATAGAACAGCTGTATCATAATCAAATGATGGTGAGACGATATATTTTGCTCCAGCAAGAATTGCCATTCTAGCAGTTGGGGCATCCAAAACAGTTCCTGCTCCAATGCAGACTTCTTTATGATCCTTATACATTTCAGATAGCTGCTTGATAATCTCTGAAGCATTGGCATTTGTATAGGCCATCTCAATTGCTGTTAGTCCTCCAGCAATACATGCTTTCGAGATACCGATTCCTTCTTCTAAGCTGTTACCTCTAATAACAGCAACAACTCCTTGTTTCTTTAATTCCATGATAATTTCTGATTTTTTCATATTCATCCTCCTACTCCATATATCCACCTTTCATTGGTGAAACGGCATGTTTGGTATACATTGCCATGACTCCTTTTGAATATTTAGCCTTCTTAGGCTGCCATTTTTCTTTTCTTTCCTGTAAAACCTTATCCACGAGATTCAATGGTGTTCGTTTGCCAGCAATTCCAACAATATTCAAGGTACGATTTTTGGCACTTATTTCAATCAGGTCGCCATCTTCCACAAGAGCAATCGGTCCTCCACTTGCTGCCTCTGGAGAAATATGTCCAATTGCTGGTCCCTTGCTAGCTCCAGAAAAACGTCCATCAGTCAGTAAGGCAATCGATGCCGACAACTCTGGATCACTGGAAATGGCTTCAGTCGTATAGAACATCTCAGGCATTCCACTTCCCTTAGGTCCTTCATAGCGAATAAAGACCGCTTCTCCAGGATTGATTCTATGTTTAAGGATTGCATCAATAGCATCTTCCTCACAGTCAAAGACACGCGCTGATAGCACGACTTCCTTCATGGCCTCTGGAACTGCTGAATGTTTGACCACTGCCCCTTCTGGTGCTAAGTTTCCTTTTAAGATAGCTATGGCTCCTTCTTCATTGAGTGGCTTTGAAGCAGGTAAGATGATATCTTCTCGTTTGACATGTACTTCTTTTAGATGAGCAAAGCATCTTTCATAGTAACCATTCTTCTTCAGTTCCTCTAAATTCTCACCTAGAGTTTTTCCTGTTACAGTCATGACATCTAGGTGCAGATGATCCTTGATAGCCTCCATAATTGCAGGTGTTCCTCCTGCATAGTAGTAATACTGAGCAGGATAGAAACCACTTGGTCGTAGATTAAGAATATAAGGAATCGTACGATGGATACGATCGAAGTCCTCACCAGTCAATTCTATCCCAGCTTCATGAGCAATGGCTGGTAAATGCAATAAGGCATTCGTTGACCCAGCAATAGCTGCATGTACCATAATTGCATTCTCAAAAGCTTCTTTTGTTAAAATATCAGAAGGCTTGATGTTTCTTTCAACCAAGAATCGGATATGTCCTCCAATATTTTTGGCAACATCCTTGAGTTCCTGACTTGTTGCAGGCAACAATGAAGTGCCAGGTAATGCCAAGCCCAATGCTTCAGACATAATCTGCATCGTTGTTGCCGTTCCAATAAAGCTGCAAGCTCCACAGCTTGGACAGGCATTATGCTTATAATAGTTAAACTCATCCAATGTAATCTCTCCACGTTGATATTGAGCAGAGTATTTTCCAATCTGTTCAAGCGTCAACAAATCAGGTCCAGCATTCATAACCCCACCAGGAATGATAATAGATGGTGCATTCAATCTGGCAATAGCCTTTAAATGCGCAGGTACTGCTTTATCACAGCTTGACAGGAAAACACAGCCATCAAATGGTGTTGCTTCATATTGAATCTCAATCATATTAGTCATCATCTCACGTGAACACAAAGAATAATTAATTCCATCATGTCCCTGTGCTTCTCCATCACACATATCTGTCGCATAGTATTTAGCACCCTTAGCATTAACTTTCTGCAGACTTTCTTCAACATAACCAACCAATTCATTTAAATGAGCACTTCCTGGATGAGAATCACCATAGGTACTTTCAATAAAAATCTGCATCTTATCCAGATCCTCTACCTTCCATCCTGTTCCAATTCTAAGTGGATCTAACTCTGGGGCTAACTCTCTCAATTCTTGGCTTTTCATAACAATCATCCTTTCTATTTTTCTAATGCTGCTAAAACATGTTTTAAAACTTTTTCTCCATTCATCATTCCATAATCACGCATATCAATCACTTCAACAACCTTATCAGGATATAATGATTGAATATTCTTAAATTGAAAACGCACTTGTGGTCCTAAAAGAATTGCATCAGCATCTTGTCCATAAGCTTCTACTTCAGCTACTGGATGAGCTTCAATTTTCAATTCAAGTCCTTGTTTCTTTGCTGCTTCTAACATACGTGTAACTAACAAACTTGTTGACATTCCTGCCGAACATACTAATAAAATATTCATATTATTGTCTCCTATTTATATTCATTTTCTTCATCTTCAATTTCAAACTCTCTTGTTTGAATAATATCTTTATAGAAATAAGCTGATTTCTTTAAATGTCTGTTACGATTATCTTCTAAATCAATCTCAACCAATCCATAACGATTCTTAAAAGCATTCATTGGTGAAACATTATCAGTAAACGCCCATAACATATAACCTTTACAATTTGAACCTTCTTCAATTCCACGAATCAACCAATCTAAATGCATTTTTATAAATTCAATACGATAATCATCTTGAATCATTCCAGTTTCATCTTTATATTGTTTTTCGTTTTCAACACCCATACCACTTTCAGCAATAAACCATTCAAAATTATCATATTGATTTTTCATACGCATAGCCATATCATACATGATACGTGGATAAATTTCCCAACCACGATGAGGATTCATTTTCTTACCAGGCATATTGAAATCTTCATAATAAAAATCTGGATGGAATGGCGCATCAGGGTGAACAAGTGTTGTACGTCCTTTGACACGATTTGGATGATATAAGTTAATTCCTACCCAATCTAAGGTATTATTTTGGATAATGTCTAATTCTTCTTTCGTATAATCCATTAAAATATTATGTTTCTTTAATAACTCAAAGAATCCTTCTTCATAATGTCCTTTAATAGCCGGATCTAAGAAAACACGATTATAGAATAAATCATACTTATCAGCTGCTTCTAAATCTCTTGGATTATTTCCTCTTGGATAAGCTGTTTCTACATTAATAATCGTTCCAAACTTACCACCTTCTATGCGATAGCCACCTTCTTTATAAACTTTCATGACCATATTTGTTGCTAATGCTTTATTATAATTCCATTGCATCCAAGCTTGACTATCTTGATAAAATGGATAACGCAAAGCATCTAAATGGATTCTTGTTTGAACGACCACTGGCTCATTAAAAGCAAACCAATATTTGACTTTATGACCAAATCTTTCAAAAGCTTTTCTAGCATATTTAACAAATAATTCTACAACATGTTTACTTGCAAAACCATCATACTTTTCAAATAATTCTCTTGGTATTTCATAATGTTCTAAACAAACCATTGGTTCAATACCTTGAGCAATCATCTCATCTAACATTTTATCATAATAAGCTGCATAATCTTCATCAACAACTACATTTTCATAATCTGTTAAAAATCTTGACCAATTCAATGATGTTCGATAACAGTTCATTCCAATATCTTTCATATAGCCAATATCTTCTTGATAACGATGATAATAATCTGTTGCGATAGCTGGACCATAACCATTATGCCAAACATTTTTATTCTCTTTATACCATAAATCAATATACGAATCCTGATGTTCTTTTTTACCAAACCAACCTTCAGTTTGCCAGGCACTTGCAGCAGCCCCTAAGAAAAAATCATCAGGCAATTTCACAGTTTTTTTCATTTTTCTATTTTCCTTTCAAAGCATCAATAATCCCACCAAGATACATTGCCCCTAAGGCACGATCATACAATCCATATCCTGGTTTTCCTGTTTCACCCCAAATCATTCGTCCATGATCAGGTCTTATATAACCATCAAAGCCTGTTTCAATATAGGCTTTCATCATTTCTACCATATCTAATGAACCACAAGAAGAATAGTGAGCACTTTCTTCAAATGAACCATCTTCTAAGATTTTAATATTACGGACATGAGCAAAATGGATTCTTTTTTGTTTTCCATATTTTCTAATCAAATGAGGCATATCATTAAATGTTGCACACCCAAGTGAACCACTACATAATGTCAATCCATGATGAGTATCATCATATAAACTCAAAAAACGATCTAAGTTTTCTTCATTTGTCACAATTCTAGGAATCCCAAAAATAGACCAAGGTGGATCATCTGGATGGATTGCCATATTGACATCACAAGAAGATGCAACCGGAATGATTTCTTCAATAAAATATTGAAGATTCTTCCATAAACCTTCTTCTCCTAATTGTTGATAGGCTTCAATCAGTTCAGTAACTTCTTCTGGAGAATAAGACGCATCCCATCCTGGTAATGTTAATTTTGTTGGATCTAACTTATCAACTTCATTCTTATAATAAACAAGAGCTTGAGAACCATCTTCTAAAAGATGATCAATAGAAGATCTTGTCCAATCAAAGACAGGCATAAAATTATAACAAATACATTTAATCCCACACTTTGATAAGTTCTTAATAGTTTGTTTATAATTATCAATATATCTTTGATAATCACCACGTTTTAACTTAATATCTTCATGAACAGGAACACTTTCAATGACTTCAAGTTCCAATCCCGCTTGATTTACAACTTCCTTTAATTCTTGAATCCTTTCCAGTGGCCAGACTTCTCCCACTGGAATATCATAGATAGCACTGACAACTCCTGTCACATTTGGAATTTGTTTAATATATGTCAAAGTCACAGGATCATCTTGTCCATACCATCGAAATGTCATCTTCATTTTATACCTCCTCACCTAACAATGACCAAGTTTTGCTGATATACGATCAGCTACTGCTTTAACCAATACACCTAAATCATCTAAATTAACTTGACTTTCATAAAAACCAACACAACTAATAGAAGCAACAACTTGTCCGGTATGATCGAAAATTGGTGCTGCCGCAGCAATTTGTTGCAACGTATTCTCACGATCATCCTTAGCATAACCTTTTTGTTTAACTTCTTCTAATTCTTTTAAATATTCATCAGGTGATGTAATTGTATGTTGAGTATATGAAATAAAATCTGTTTTCGCGATAGCTTCTTCAATTTCTTCTTTAGAAGCAAAAGCAATCATTGCTTTTCCTAAAGCCGCACAGTGAATAGAACGTCGTGTTCCAATATTAGCAGTCGTAATAATACTTCGCTCTGATTCATATTTATAAATATACGTCACCATATTATCATCAAGAATAGCCATAAATGTTGTGGCTTGCATCTTATTTGCAAAATCTATTAAATCATTTCTTGCAATATTAACTAAATCAATATCATTAATATAACTACTTCCAATAAGAAATGATTGTAATCCTATTTTATATCTTGTAACACCACTTTGATTATCTTCTAAAACCATGTTTTTAAAAACTAAAGTTTTCATTATATCGAATATACTTGATTTGGGAGAATCTAAAACAGTCGACAATTGTGTTAAAGTATAACCTTCTTTACTTTTAGATAATAATTCTAATATATCTATAGCCCTCATAAGGGTACGGTTCAATTTCATAAATTATCACGCTTCCTTCCTTTTTGTCTGTATTTACGAATAGCATTCGTAATAATGCTTTATCTATAATATACTTACTTTTCTTTTCATTTACAATCTATTTCCATGATTTGTAAATGAATTTTAGGGAAGCCTATCTCTTTTATCATGATTTTAAAAAATATTTAATCTTTCTAATTGTAATAAGATAAAAATAATAAGTATTGCACTTGCTACAAATGATTGAGCTAATTTTTCAATATGTGTAAATTCAGACTTTGTACACCAAATCCGATACAAGGCATATGGTGGAAAAAGAACATTAAAGATATAAGTGATTATTTTATACTTGGTAAAAGTTTTTACTTGATGAGGATCTGGTTTATTGATTTGTTCACGAAGTTCAATAATATGTTTTTGTCGATCACTTAAACCATCCATTCGTTTTCTTTTATCTTCTCTTTTTTCAACTTTAGTCGCCATAATGATTTTCCTTTCATATCTTTTCTTCTACATAACCTAATTCCTTAGAAATTTGTAAAGCACTGTTTTTCACAAATTTTGATAATTCTTCAATATCTAATTGTTTCGAATAACTATTCACTAAACTAATAGCTGCAATAATTTTTTTGTTATGGTTAAATATTGGAGCTGCAACACAGATTTGAAAAAGCGTATCTTCACGATTATCAACTGCATAACCTTGTTGTTTAACTTTTTCTAATTCTTGTAAATATTTTGGAATAGATGTAATTGTGTATTGAGTATGAGCAATAAATTGTGTTGTTTGTAAAGCTTGATTAACGATTTGTTCATTTTTTTGAAAAGCCATTAGGACTTTTCCTAAAGCTGTACAATGTATTGACTTCCTTGAACCTAAGTTGGCAGTTGTGATTTGGCTTTTGGGCGATTCACATTTATATAAATAAGTCACCATTCCTTCATCAAGAACAGCAAGAAAAGTCGTTGCGTGGAATTCTTTTGATAAAGGGATTAAATACTTTTTAGCAATATTCACAAGATCAAATCGTTCTAAACTATGACTTCCCACAATAAAAGAATGAATCCCCATACTATACTTAATCTTTCCACCGACTTGATTTTCAACAATCATATTCTTATATAATAAGGTTTTTAAAATATCAAAAACACTTGATTTTGGAATATCTAAAGCTTGAGCTATTTCTAAAAGCGAAACTCCATCTTGACTTTTAGCAATATATTCTAATATTTCAATTGTTCGTAAAGCCGTTCTGTTAACTTTCAAAAAATTCACTCCTTTTTAAATGCCCAAAAGCCGCAATAAGCGGCTTCGACATTAGGCTTCTGTACTGTCAATTTTTTGCTTATTAGCAATCATTACAAATGGTGCATATACAACAATTGTAATGACAATACATAATAATTGAGTTATTACTGTACCAATACTTCCTCCTGAAGCAATCCAAGCATTTAATAATGGTGGAGTTGTCCAAGGGAACGCATAGATTAAAATATCTGCAAAACCAATAACTGTCATCATATAACCAAATGCCATAGTTATTAATGGAGTAATAATAAATGGAATCATTAATAATGGGTTTAACATAATTGGTAAACCAAAGTGTAATGTTTCTGAGATATTGAATACATTTGGAGCAATTGATAACTTAGCAACTTGTTTATAATCTTCACGTTTAGAGAATAATAAACACGCGATTAATAAACCAATGACACATCCTGATCCACCAATATTTCCATATGTATCCCAAAATGACATAGACACAATATTTAAATCAGCTGGATTGTAATTTGGTTGTGAAACAATTTCTGTATTTGCTAAAATAGCAGCATTCAATAATGGATCACGAATAGGTTTAATAATTTGATTCCCATGAATCCCTACACACCAGAAAATTTGAGCAACAAACATCAATAACATAACTCCTGGTAAACCTTGAACTACAGCTTGTAATGGTTCTTGAACAAATGCATAAATAATATCATATAAACTTAAACCAATAACTTGAACAGCTGTAAAGTTAATAGCTGCACAAATAATCACTGTTAACATAAATGGAAATAAGTTATTAAAACTATTTGTAACATTTGGTGGAACTGAATCAGGCATATGAATTTTTAACAATTCACTTTTTCTAAGAACCGTAAACAATTCCACTGAAACTAGCGCAACAATCATTCCTAAGAACAATCCTCTTGCAGCTGTGTAATCTTTTGCAAGACCAGCAACAGTCACTGTTTCTTCCCCAACTGTTGCAACAATATTTGTACTTAAACAAGCTACAAAGCAGCATAAAGAAACAACTCCTGGCATAAATCCTTTAATGCCATTTTTCAATCCTAATTCCAAACCGATTAAAACAACTGCAGCAACCGTAAAGAAATTAAGTGTTGCATAGTTAGCCGCAGTAAATAAATCTGTAAACATTTCTAGCCAAGCAAAACCTCCGACTTTTGCTAAGCTGATTCCATCAGTTGTTGTTGAACAAACAACATTAACAACCAATGTACAGAATGCACCAGTAATAATGACTGGCATTAATGTAGTAAATGCTGTTTTAATAGCATACATGTGTTTCTGATTACTAATCTTATTAGCAACCATTAACATTTTTTCAGTAAGAGCATCTGAAATATTCATCGCAATTTTTCCCTCCTTCGTATTTGCGAACCTTGTTCCTATATCTGTATTCTAGCATGTCATTAATAAGAGTCAACGAGTTATTTGCATTTGCATCTTGTTTCCGTATATACAGATAGATAACGACGATTTTATAGAAATATGTAATATTTAGTCACCTAAATCCTCTCCATGACTCTTGATAACCTTTTGATACCAATAAAAACTATCTTTTTTAATACGGCGATAATTATCATTCTTATCAACATAAACAAAGCCATAACGTTTCTCAAAACCATCTCTTGTTGAATATAAATCAATTGCAGACCAAGTTAAAAAACCAATGACTTCAACACCTTCATCAATAGATTTTTTCATCCATTGAATATGATTTCTTAAAAAATCAATACGATATTGATCATGAACCTTCCCATTTTCTAAAATATCTTGATACCCTAAACCATTTTCTAAAATTAAAATAGGTAACTGATAACGATGATAATAATCATCTAATAAATGTTTTAATCCATAAGGTTCAATATTCCATTTCCACTTTGTTTGTTTAACATATGGATTAGGATCTTTAATACAATTTCTTAAATTGCCTTGATAAACCTGATGATCCACTGGAATCGAAAAATAATACGTTAAAGATTGAAAATCTGGTTCACTATGTTTAATAATTTCCATATCTCCATCTTGAATCACTTCATCAAAATGAGCACCTAAAAAACCATCAAGATATCGCTTTGTATAAATTCCGCGATAATAAACATCACTATTTCCATAACCAATTTTATAAGCCAAATCATCAGCTAATTGGACATCTACTGGATTGCATGTTTTAGGATAAAAACAAGCATTACCAATATTTGCACCTACTTGTGCCTTTGGATCTATCCGATGAATCAAACGTGTCGCTAGGGCATAAGCTAGATTAAAATGATGAACAATTTGAAATGTTTCAGTTATGTTTTTATCGACATAACCAGTCATGTACTGAGAATCAAAACTTGCATGATTTTGTTCGTTAAAAGGTACCCAATATTGAACACGTCCTTTAAACGCTGAAACAACCGTTTCAACATAATGCAAATAATCATCAATACATTGTCGATTAATCCATCCTTGATATTTTTCAATTAAATGATAAGGTAAATCATAAGCATAAAGAGTAACGACAGGGATAATATGATATCGTTCTAATTCATCTAAGACAGCACGATAAAAATTTAAACCCTCCTGATTTATTTCACCATCACCATGAGGAAAAATACGGCTCCATGCAATTGTAAAACGATAAATCTGAAAACCCATTTCACCATAATAAGCTATATCCTCTTTATAACGATGAAAATGATCACTAGCTTTTTTAAAGCCTTCAAAATCACCATTTATTAAACTTGGTATATATCTTTTATCAGCAATACTTAAACCTTTTCCACCCTCGTTATAACCACCTTCAAACTGTTGTGCATTCGTTGATGATCCCCATAAGAAACCATCTGGAAATCTTTCATTCACAATTTTCTCCTCCATAATTTTCTATGACCATTGACGTCTCTAGTCACTTAAAATTATTATAAGTTTTATAAAAATAGTCAATTTTTTAGGTACAATCTGCCTTATTTTGCAAAATTATGTTATACTATTTGCGCAAATTATTTTCTCAAAGGAGACAATATTATGAAAATTACATTAAAACAAATTGCAAAAGATTGTGATGTATCCGTGACTACAGTTTCTCGTGTCTTGAATCATACTGGCAGAATATCAACAAAAACAAGGCAAAAAATATTAGCTTATGTTGAAAAACAGGAAACAATTTTATATACTCAAAATTTTTCTAGGAAAACAATTGGTCTGATTACTCCTAATATTCGTAATGAATATTATTCAGCTATGATTAGTGCTATTGAAGATTATTTTTTTAAAAGAAATTATTCTGTGATTCTCCATATTACATCTAAAAGCAAACAAAAAACAATAGAGGCTTTTGATGATTTGGTTTATCGGCATGTGGCTGGAATTATTTATATTGGTGGTCCACAAAAATATTATTATGCTGATGATTTGAATCAGATTTCTTTAGTATGTATTGAACATAATCCTTTAATTGATCAAGCTTGTGATAGTTTAATTACTATTGATCATGATGCTGGGGGTTATTTAGCAACGCAGGAGCTCATTAAAAGAGGTTGTCAAAGAATATTATTTTTGGCTAATGAAGGCATGTTGTTGGAAAAACAAGGACGTTTTTCTGGTTACATAAGAGCTTTAGAAGATGCTCACTTAGAATATCAAAAAGAGCTTGTTTTTGTTTCACCAAGCTTCAAATTTGGGATTATGGAAGCTAAAAATGCAATTCATTACCTATCAACAAAATCAATTGAATTTGATGGTGTCTTTGCTACGACGGATTGGCGTGGTTACGGTGTAATTGCTGCCTTGAATGAATTACACGTTGACATTCCTCATCAAGTTCAAGTCATTGGTTATGATAATATCTCGATTTCTAAATATTCTCTCCCTTCCCTTTCAACTATTCAAGTTGATTATGAAATGATTGCTTCATTAGCTAGTCAACATCTTGATGCTTTAATGAATCATCAAGCCATAGATTCTCCTATGACAGTTGTCCCTTTACACTTTATCAAACGAAACAGTACAAAATAAAAACAGCTAGATATAAAATGAACCTCCATTATTTGGGTGTCCAAATAACGGGGTTCACTTCAATATTTTTCTAACTGTTTTTATTTAATCGATGTATTTTTCTTTCCAAAGCAACAAAGAAATGCTCATCTTCACTTTGATCAAAACGAATCAGATAGAGACTTAAAACCAAACCACCAATCACCGCCACTAACATATCCGTAATTGTATCATGAACGCCTGTTACATTTCTAATAGCATCATATTGAAAGAAAACTAACAAAGCATATTCATAAAATTCCCAAAACAATGCAATCATTGCATTAACAGCATTAACAAACAACAACATAAGGCCTTTTCTTTTATCGTCTCTAAAATAATGTTTATAGAAAATATAAACCAATTCACTAATCACAACTCCACTTGCACAATGGGTAAACTTATCATAATAAGGTGTTGAATAACCACCTAAACAACTTCCCCATAAGCTGGCAAAATAAACAAAGATAATATTAATAATATAAAACTCGATTGGTACTTTCACTTTCATTATTTTCATAACAATAGGCACAATAAAAGGTGTTAAACAAGCCACAAATGTCATTTGAAAATACTTGCCATGATAATTCACAATAAAGGCATAGATAAGCGTCATTACATAAATCACGATGCATAAATAGAAAAACCAATTTAGTTTTTTATTTTTCACAATTTCACCTTCCTGAATACCTTCTTGAATGATTAAGTCGTTCTTCTATCTTTAAAACACTCCATCTTGTTAATGGTAAAACAATAACAACATAGAAAATACATAGTAAAAATAAACTTAAAACTTCATACTTTGATCTAAAGAAATAATCTCCAATTGGCTGCATGATAAACTTAAAATAAACAAAACTTAAAATAAGCCATACAACAACATACTTCACATATTTTTTCATAGTCTTACCTCACTTCATTTAATAATTGTTCAAATAAATCAATATCTTCCTGAATCATATCAATAGAATTTTGCCAAAAATCTGCAGATGTTAAATCAATTCCAACACTTTGTCCAACTTCTTCAATTGACATCTTACCAGTTAAAGATAAGAAATTTTCATAAGTTTTACTAAAGGCTGCTCCTTCTTTTTGATAAAGACCATACAATCCCTTAGCTAACAATAACCCAAATGCATATGGAAAATTATAAAATGCATAATCTGCTTCATAATAATGTGGTTTCCATGTCCACATATAAGGATGAAGATATTGAGGATCCAATCCTTTTCCATATGCCTCTTTTTGTGCCTCTAACATTAATTGTTTTATTTCCTCAACACTTAAAGGTCCTTCTTCACGTTTTTTAAAGAAACGACTTTCAAACAAGAAACGTGAATAAATATCGACAATCACTTGTGCACAATCACAAAGTTCATTTTCTAAAATCATAAGTTTTTCTGTTGGTGAAGCATTTTTTAAAGCTGCTTTTTTAACAATTGTTTCACAAAATGTAGAAGCTGTTTCAGCAATTGGCATTGGATAATCTGCATTTAATGCCGTCTGACTATTTAAACACTCACCATGAAATCCATGTCCTAATTCATGTGCCATTGTTATTACATCACCAAATTCATTTCCATAATTTAATAAGAAACGACTTTCTTTTAAACAATGAAGATTATGACAGAAGGCTCCTCCTACTTTACCAGCTCTAGGATCAACATCAATCCAACTATTTTCCATAGCCTTTTTTGCATAGTCTCCTAAATGTTGAGAAAAAGTTGAAAATTGTTTCACAACAAATTCACACCCAACTTCATAAGGATAAGATGTTTGACTTTCAACCACAGGAGCATATAATTCATACCAAGGTAATCCATTATCATATCCTAAACGTTTAGCCTTTAATTGAAAATACTTTTCAAACATCCCCAATGCCTTTTGCATTGTTAAAAGTAAAACATTCAAAGTCTTTTGAGACATTCTTGAATCAATCAATGTTCTTTGTAAAACTGAAGAATAACCTCTTAACTGAGTAACCGTTAAAGCTTCTCCCTTAATAGCATTTAAAGCACTTGCAATACCTTGTTCAACATCATAATAAGCATTAACCTCAGCAAGATATGCTTTTTTTCTCGTTTCTTGATCTTTAGAATAAGCCATATTTAAAACTTCTGTTAATGGATAAGCTGTTCCATCAATCGTTACTTTTAAAGAAGATATTAATTGATCTTTATATTTTAACCAGGCAGAAGATCCATTTGTTTTCATTTGAGCTAAAACTGATTCACTTTGTTCATCTAATAAATATTGATTATTCTGTTGAATTTCTTTTAAGATAAACAAATGTTCCTGAATATAAGCATCCTTTACATTTGTAAGGTCGAAAGCCCCTAACCATTTTTGAATTTTAGCTTGAGTATCAGCAAATGTTGCTAGTAAGGTTTCAAGTGATGCTGAATACTTTAATGCTTCTTGACAAGTTGTATTAGCACTGATCGTTAATTCTATATAAGCTGATAACTTTTCTACAAGATCATTCAATTCATTTTCTTTTATTAAATAATCTTTTAAGTTTTCTTCTGTTTTATCCATAAGAGGATATTTTTTCATATCCTCTAGTATTGTCTTTACTGCTTTTATATCATCTAAAAAAGACTGATCATTAAATGATTGATATAATTCCTTTAAACTCCATTTTCTATCCATGATAACCACCTCTAAAAACTATTATACTATATAATGGATATATTTTACACCTAATAGATAAGAAAGACAAACTTTAAGACGGGTTTTATTTGCGAACAATCTTCAACAATGTTATGATAGCTCTAAGGAGAAATGATTTATGAATACAGATGATTTTATAAAACAATCAATACAATTAGCAAAGAATTTTTGTCATTTATATATGTATATGAAAACTCCCGAAGATGTTGAAAAGATTAGTCTTTTATTAGGTGAGCAACTATCTGTAATCGGGACAGGTAAACATGAAATATATCATCATAAAAAGGATTTTGTTGATGGGTTATATTTAAGTTTATTAGAAGTTCAAGATATTGAATTTGAACTGCTTAATGAGGAATATTATGGAACACCCTTAACTGATTCTCTTTGTGTTATTTATGGGAAAGTTTGGATAAAAGAAGTTAATGATAAAAATAAAGCTTTGATTGTTGATATGGATACCCGTTTTTCAATTGTCTGTCAATATCAAGATTTAGATATTCAAATTATTCATCTCCATCATTCAATGCCTTATCTTGAACAAAGTGAAGATGAGCATTACCCAAAAACACTTTTACAAAAAGCTAATCAAGCTGTAGAATACTCACAATATCTTGAAAAAATAATTGAATTAGATTCTTTAACCGGACTTTATAATCGTATTGCGATTGAAAATAAGATTGATACTTTTTTAATGAATCATGATAAAGGTTATGCTTTTATGGTTATTGATGTTGATAATTTTAAAAAGTTGAATGATACTTATGGTCATCTGTATGGAGATATGATTTTAATTGAAATTGCTAATCTACTGAAAGACTTATTTCAAGAAAAAGCTTATATTGGTAGAGCTGGTGGTGATGAGTTTATTATCTTCTTCCATCAATATCTTTCTTTCCAAGATACTGCTCATGAAGCTTATCGTATTATAAAGGGCTGTGAAGATTTATCATCTAAACACAATAACAATATCAGTTGTTCAATAGGTATTAGTTTTTCATCAATAGAAAGCACATTTTCTAAATTATATGCTGCGGCTGATTCTGCTTTATATCAAAGCAAAAATGCTGGTAAAGCTCAATTTACATTTAAAAAGGGAGTATGAATTTTCATATCTCCCTTTGTTTATATTGTGTAATATCATGACAACAAAGCATAACTGCCTTTTGACCATTCCAGCTCACATATGTAGTATTAACATCAAGCCACATATTCAAAACATCATTATATATGTCTTGTTGAATACTCTTGACTTCTTCATTTAGTTTTTTAAGTGGACAATTTTCACAAATTCCATCCTTTTTCATAAACACTTCATAACAATGCCTTCCTATCATAAACTTTGGAGAAATTTGATTGGCCTTATGATTTACAAAACAAATTTTATAATCAAATGGATTAATCACATAAATCAAAGCATTCTGATTATCCAATAATTCTCTTAATCCTACAGACTCTTGTTGATATGATAATTCAGCTCGACTCTTTAATAAGAATACACTCAATATTTCTGAAATAAAAACCAAAGCATCAATTTGATTTTGTGTCCAATAACGATTCTTACGACATTCATCAAATCCAACATATCCTTTAAAATATCCATTATCCATAATTGCACATTGCAACAAAGACTTAATTCCTTGTTTTTCTAGAATCATACGTATTTTTTTTGGTAAAAAAGATATATCAGAACAATAGAAAATACCTTCTTCATTAAATTGATCTAAATAGTGATTTCCTAAATCTCTTTCATAAGAAACATTTGTTAATTTATCTATTTGTGGTTCTATATTTTTATTACACCATTCATATGTATTACTACAATAACGTCCATCTTCACTATTTTCAAAGATATAAACACGACTAACATCAAATTGTAAACCAACAATCTCTAAAATAGAAGCAATTGCTAATTGAATATTTTCCGATTGATAAAGCATTCTAAAAACATATTCAGCCAATTGTCCCGTCAACAAATGACTATTCTTATCAGAATCAATTGTTTCATTAATAACTGAACGAACAGGTACACTATTCATTAAATAAGCACTTATATTCTTTTCATCATAAATCACACATTGATTCTTGCCATCACTTTTAGCTTGGTATAAAGCTTGATCAGCCTTTTGGAAAAGACATGTAAAGTCACGTCCATCAATTGGCGCAATCGATATCCCAATACTACAAGAAATTTGTACTTCATGTTCATGGCTCACTTGTAAATGATGTGTTTCATCAATCATTCTTCTTGCAATATTTTTAATACTCTCAATATCTCTAACATTAATCAAAAAGACAATAAATTCATCGCCACCAATTCTTCCAATAATATCTCTATGATGGAAAATCTTTTTCATTCTTCTTGCAATATCACTCAAAACTGCATCACCAAATAAATGACCCAAACCATCATTGACTTCCTTAAAATTATCAATATCAATAATCATCATTGCACACAATTCATTTTGCCATTGATGAGCCAAATAATCTTTAATCGTATTTTGTGAAGTGATTTTATTAAAAATACCTGTTAATGCATCTTGTTGAGCTTGACTAATTAAATATTGAGAACGTCTTTTTTCTTGATCTATATCGATAAAAATTCCAATGGCTTTCATTGGTTTCTTATCTGGACTTAACTGAATGGTTAAGCGCAAACGCCACCATTGATAATGTTGATGAGAATTACTTAATCGAAATTCTTCTTCCATATAAGTATACCCAGATTTAATTTTTAATAGAATTTCTTTCCATTTTATAATATCTTCAGGATGAAATATATCATTCGTTTGATGAGTTAAAAATTCTTTAATATGTCCTTTAGGTATTCTTTTCCCCATAAGTTTTTCTAAATTCTGTGAATAATGTAACTGATTATTGACAATATCCCATTCAAAAACAATATCATTTGTTTGATCAATAATAATTTTAAAACGTTCTAAAGCAAGTTTTAATTCTTCTCTTGCACTTTTTTCATTAGTTATATCAATCATAATACAATAGAAAGATGGTCCTTCTTCTTCATGACCTTCAATCAATTGTCCCTTATCTAACACCCATACAGAATGACCATCTTTATGCACAATACGGTATTCTATTTGTTTGGTTTTTCCTAGTTTCATTTGACGATTAACTTCATCTCTTGTAGCAATACGATCTTGAGGATCAATCATTTCCCAAAAGCTATTATGGAACTTGTCGTTTATTTCTTCCTTGGTATAACCTACCATTGATAAAAATCCATCACTCATATATAAAATTGTAAGTTCTTCATTAAATAAACACTTAAAAATACCTCCAGGTACATTATTTGTTAATAGTTCTAATCGTGTATTCGCATTTTTTAAATTCTTTTCATCTTCAATTTGTTGAACAATCCGATGAATAAATTCCTTTTCACTACGATACAAAGAAACATAAACTTCACTTAATAAATATTCTTCATCTTCTTGTACTAATAATAAACTTCCATATAAAGAAAGTGGATGTTGAATATTTTGATATGAGAGTAAAACATCTACTTTATAAAACAAAAGAATATGCTTATCATCTTTTCTTATTGCATCAAAATATGATTGTTTGATTTCAAAATGATAATCAATATCCTCAACCAATCCACCCAACATATTTTGAACTTCTTGTTTTCCTCTTAATATTTTTTGACATTGAATACTACTGACTCTTACATCTGGATGTAATAAAGAAAGTACTGTTTTTATATCTCTATCTTGATAATATGATTTTATAAATTGTTGTGCAAAAGCTAATATTTTCTTATCAATCATGACGTTATCCTCTCTTTCCTACTGCATAAAATAACGTTCTTCAAATTCTTTTGCACATATTGGTTTACCAAATAAGAATCCCTGGATATAATCAGGTAACGCTTTTTTTACAATCTCAAATTCTTCCAGTGTTTCAACGCCTTCAACACAAACCTTTAAATCAATAATATGAGCAAGCTTAACAATATACTCTAAAAATGTATATTCATAACTTCCTTCCTTTATTCCCCTAATAAAGCTACGATCAATCTTAATAACATTTGCTGGTAATTCTTTTAAATGACTTAAAGATGAATATCCTGTTCCAAAATCATCAATCGCAATACCATACCCCATTTCTTGAATGCCTTTAAATTCCTGATTTAAAAACTGTAGATTAGGCACCCAGCAATTCTCTGTTAATTCTAGAATAAAGTTTTTTAAAGTTAACTCATGATGATTATTCCTCAAATATTCTAATAAAGCATTTTCTTTTAATTGTATATAAGATACATTAATACTCATCATAAAATCCGGATTATATTCCTGCCATTTTTTACATTGCGTTACCGCTTGTTCAAAGACCCATTTTCCTACCTGAATAATCAAATGACTTTCTTCTAATAATGGAATAAATTCAATAGGTGAAACCTCACCATGTTGAGAAGAATGCCATCTTAAAAGTGCTTCAGCCCCAACCACTGCTTTTGTCTTGGTATCAATTTGTGGTTGATAATATAATTCAAACTCGTCACATCCACGACTTACACAAGCATGTAAACTTTCTTGTAGTTCAATAAGTTTTATTTTTTCATGATACATTTCTTTAGAAAAGAAAACCAATTGATTCTTTCCATTAAGCTTTGCAACTTCAACAGCACTTTCTGCATGTCTTAATAACTTTTGATAATTGTTGCTGTCTTTTGGAAAAAAACACGCTCCAGCTGACATAGAAACATAAATCTGCTGTCCCTCCATAACAAACTGATTACCAATATACATTTGAATATTCTCATAAATCATTGTCACAATTTCTTTTGTTCCTTTAGGAATCAATAAAGCAAAAACATCACCATCCAAACGATACATTTGACAACCCACTGGTAAAAGTGTCGTTAACTCCCTCGCAATAAAATTCAAAGTTCTATCACCAAAAGCATAACTATATTTTTCATTAATATTTTTAAAATTATCAACATCTAAAACAACAACAATTCCTTCCATTGTTGTTTGTTTTAACAGATGCTTTAAATCTTTTTCAAATTGTTGTCGATTCATCAATCCTGTCACATTATCAAACTTATTTTGTTTACCAATATTAGAAATACGTCCTACCATCAACTGTGGTAAACCATTCTCATCCCTTTTAACCTTACCTCGGCAAGAAACCCAAATCACTTCTCCCTTTTTATTATAAATACGATACTCCATATCATGATAGTCTTTCTTTCCATCATGTATAAGCTGCATATCATCCAACCAGGCTTCTTGATCTTCTTCTATCATTGCATTCGACCAAACTGAAATGACATTTGTTTCAATTTGACGACTAATTTGAAGCTCATCAAAAGAATTATCCGACATATGAAAAAGTCCATTTTGGATATCCCAAACATAAAGATAATCTTCTGTACTTTCTGATAATAAGTCAAAAAAAACATCAACTGATAAGTCCAAATTATGAATAGCACTCGCCATGACACTCCACCCCATTCTCTATAATTTAATTATAGACCTATTTACAAACGAATACTATAAAACCCGTACTTACAAAAAAAACTCTTATTTTAAAAATAAGAGTTTCTATCAACACTTTTTCATTATTTCATACGCATTTTATCTAACGCAGTTGTGATAATGGCAGTAATCGGAAAAATAATCCATCCTGGATGCCATAAATTCTTTGTAAATCCTAAAATTAAATAAATCATGACTGCTAAAGGCATCGTTACACCAAACAAACTATTTTCTTCACGCTTTGCTTCTTTAATATAATCTTCATTGTGAACTAAAAACTCATACATACTCTTTTTAATCCCTTGATAAATAAAAAGAAATACAGCAATTGAAACACATATCATTAATTGAGCAGCCAAAATTTCCTCATTTAATAAATGTCCGGAAAACAAAGCAATAAATGCAACTGAAAAAATAATTAAACAGACTCCAAAAGCAATCGATAATCCAAAACTTGATTGAAAAGTATGATTCTTATCAGTTATATCATGTAGATCTTGATGACTCATACGAATTTGCTTTTTCTCTAACTCATGATATGTCTCACTAGTAATCCCAGTATAAATCAATCCAAACACACTTAATGCAGCAATAGCCAAAAGAAGAAAAATTCCCAGTGTTTCATATGCACTATCTGCTAAAAGAATAGCGGGAACAATCCCTAAAATAATTGCTGAAACACATATTCCAATTCGTAAAGCAAAACGTTTTTTAAAAGTCATATACTCTTGTATTTTTTCATTGTTCATAAAATATAATGAATCATTATCTTCTTCATGAACTGACTCATAGTGATCTTTAATCAAATAATCAATTGATACATGAAACATCTCACTTAATAATATTAATTTATCCATTTCTGGATATCCCGCACCACTCTCCCATTTGCTTACAGCTTGTCTGGAAACATTTAACTCTAATGCTAAAGCTTCCTGCGATAATCCTCGCGCTTTTCGTAACTCTTGTAATTTCATTCCAAAATCCATATATCCTCACCTCGTCGTTATCATACCCTAATCTTGTTATTTTCACTACCAACATTCTCTTGCTTTTTGTCAACGTAAAGTTGCAACTGCCTTTTTTTAATATTGCAACTTCATTTTAACACATTTTATTATTCAAAAGCGTAAAAATGTGGTAAAGTATTAATAGTTAGAGAATCGAGGGTGATATAAATGATAAAAGAATTTCAAGAATTATTAAAAGAAAAACAAATTGATTATTATATTGTTCCAACTGATGATGATCATCAATCTGAAACAGTTGGTGAACATTTCCAATCTCGTGCTTATTTAAGTGGATTTACTGGTAGTGCTGGAACATTATTAGTAACTTTAGATAGTGCTTATTTATGGACAGATGGAAGATATTTTATTCAAGCTGCTAAACAATTAGAAGAAGGCATTACTTTAATGAAAATGGCACAAAAAGGGGTTCCTACTTTATTAGAATTTTTAGCTGAACATGTAAAAAACGATGATGTGATTGGGTTTGATGGACAAACTATGACATGTCAATTTGTTTTAGACTTAGAAGAAAAATTAGATGTTGATTATAAGATTGCTAATGTGGATTTAATGAAAGAGTTTTGGCCTGATAGACCAGCTATGTCTTGTCAAAAGGCTTATATTTATGATGCGAAATATCATGGATTATCTGCTCATGAAAAGATTGAAATTATTCAAGAGTATATGAAAGAAAATGATTGTCAATCACATATCGTTTCTACACTTGATGATATTGCTTGGATTTTTAATATTCGTGGTAGTGATATACCTCAATCACCTACAGTGATGGCTTTTGCTTTAATTACTTTAGATCAATCTTATTTATATTTACAAAATGGTACTTATGATTTAGATATGGTAAAAGCTTATCAAAAGGAAAATATTTTAATTAAAGGATATCATCAAATCTATGATGATGTTGCTCATCTTAAAGGACGTGTTTTATTAAATACAAACAGTATCAATTATCAATTATTTAGTCAAATAGAGTGTGATATTGTTGATGGCTTAAATCCATCACAAGCATTTAAAGCAATTAAAAATGATGTTGAAATTAAAAATACAAAAAATGCTCATATCAAAGATGGTGTAGCTATAACTAAATTCATGTATTGGTTAAAAACCAATTATGGTAAAGTTCCAATGGATGAAATCAGTATATCTGATAAAGTGGCTAGCTTTAGACAAGAACAAGACTTATTTACTGATTTAAGTTTTACGACAATTTGTGGATGGAATGAAAATGCTGCATTAATGCATTATCATGCAACTAAAGAAGATCATGCAACGGTTGAAGGAAATGGTTTCTTATTAATTGATAGTGGTGGTCAATATTTAGATGGAACGACTGATATTACAAGAACTTTTGCTTTAGGTGAGTTAACGCCTATTCAAAAGAAACATTTTACAATGGTATTACAAGGTATGTTAGCTTTACAAAATGCACACTTCTTATATGGAGCAACAGGATTAAGTTTAGATATCCTTGCAAGAACACCAATGTGGCAAGAAGATATTGATTATCAATGTGGAACTGGACATGGTGTTGGTCATTTCTTAAATGTTCATGAAGGACCTCATAGCATTCGTCCTCGTCCACGCCTTCAAGAAGAAGAATGTAAATTAGAAGCTGGTATGATTGTAACTGATGAACCAGGTATTTATTTAGAAGGTCAATATGGTATTCGTATTGAAAATGAATTATTATGTGTTGATGGAGTTGAAAATGAATATGGACAATTTATGCATTTTGATGTATTAACTTATGTTCCAATTGATTTAGACGCTATTGATGAAAACTTATTGACTTATAAAGAAAAGAAATGGTTAAATGATTATCATCAAGCTGTTTATGAAAATATTTCACCTTATTTAACAGATGAAGAAAAGGCTTGGTTAAAAGAATATACTAAAGCTATTTAAAAAGTAGTCATGAAATGACCTTTAAAGTTATTTCATGGCTACTTCTTTTTTTGTTTCCATATTTAAAAAGAACTGATCAATTTGATTCTTTAATAAATCCATTGATTTTATATGAAGTTTTCTTATTAATTTTGTCATCAAATAAATCATCAAGACAATCAAGATTCCCGCTGTTAAACAAAGAATACGTGTTTCAATAGCTGTCATTGTATCCAAAATAACAAGTGATGCATTAAGAGCACTCACTGCATTAATAACTTGTTTATACTTATAATCAGGTAAAAAGAATCCCACATACCCAAGTAACATTACAACCCAAATGGCATATTTTTGAGGAATCAACACTTGAAAAAATATAAAAAACAAAACGACTCCAATTAAAGTTCCAATAAAACGATGTTTAATTCTTTCTAAAGTTTCACTAAATTCAAGCTGTGTTAAAGACATCACAACAATACTTATCCATAATGGTTTTCTTAATTGCAGCAAGCTTCCAATTAACATGGCTAAAGCTATTCCAAATGACATTCTTAATAAATAACTACGATTCTTTTGACATCTTAAAATTTGTTCTTTAAAACCAATATCTCCTCCATAATGATGTGAATGCCAACGCCATAAAACACATCCTCCAACGAATAGTCCACCTATAACACAAGCCATCATACGCATTGGGAATTGTTCCCATTTGACAACTGTTGATTGTGCAAAGACAAAACATAATAAAAAAGAAATATTAGGTTTACTATGAAGTGGTTCATTACTTAAAAGAATAATTAAACTTACAAATAAAAAATTACCAATAAAAGCTAACCAGGGATTGATAAGTGTTACTTGACCAATCAAGCCACTTCCACCATAAAGTAAGACTATAATTAAAAACATTGTCATTGGTTTTAAATCTAAATTACACATAGGAAGCATTGTAAAACCAACTCCAATTGCTACTCCAACTAAGGTATTTTCCATACCAAAGATCATTTGAAACACAAAAACAAAACCAACATTAACCAAAAAGCGAAAAGCATTTTGTAATATTTGAAAACCTAAACTATTTTTATCTATTTCCATCATAACCACACCTTTCATTCTTGCATTTTATCCAATTATCATTTATGATAATTATATAGTATACTTTTATAGATAGTAAACTTTTATTTACTATTATAGACACATTATCATGAATGTCAATAGGCATTCTAAGGAGGAAAAAAATGAAAAAAACTTTATATCAAAATATCATCCATATTTTGCCTCATTGGCACTATAAAATTGAAAGAAGCATTAAACAAAAACAAAAAAATAAAAACATCAGTTATGAAACATATTTTTGTTTATTAATTTTAAAAAAAGGTGGTTTAGTCAAGATGAGTGAAATTGCTAGAGACTTACGTTTAAGTAAACAACAGGCCACACAAATGATTGATAAGCTTTATCAACATGGAATGATTGACCGTCAAGATGATCCGCAAGATCGTCGTAGTATTCTCATTGGAATTAATGATAAAGGAAAACAATTTCTCATCGATAACCCTTTAGATACTTCCCCTTTGCAAGAACAAATTCAAACTCATTTAACAGCTGATGAACAAGCAGAATTCAATCAAGCCATTGAAACTTTACTTAGGCTCTTTAGAAAATGGGATTAATCTTTGCATAAATTCGTTGATAAACCAAGTATATTTTGTAAATAGATATTTTAATTCAAACTAATATAAATCGTTTAATTGTGGATTGTTTGAAAAAATTGACTCCTAAAGCTGTTAATGTTAGTTAATTCATTTTTGCTCAAAAATATACTCTTATTCTCCTAGAACCTTTATGGGTTATCGGATACGCTCTCGCTATCTTTATTTTTACTTGTCATATGCGTAAAATTTAAAAGTATCCTCATAGAATAATTATTTAATTTGTACTCATATGGATCATACAACACAAAAAAATGGACTATCAATCCGATAGTCCAACTTTTGTATTCTTTTCTTTTAATCTTTGATTTGTCCATCTTCGCATTAATTCATATATTACTGAGAACGTTGGTAAACCAAATACCATCCCTGGTATTCCAAATAAACCGCCTCCAGCACTTACAGCAAATAAAACCCATAACGCTGATAATCCCACTGAACTTCCAACAACATGTGGATAAATAAGATTTGATTCAAATTGTTGTAATAAAGTACTAAATATTAAGAAAATAACAGCTTTAATTGGTGATACAAAGATAATTAATACCGAAGAAATAACTGCCCCAATAATTGGTCCAAAATAAGGGATAATATTTGTAAACCCTATAACTACAGCAGCAATCGATGCATATGGAATATCTAAAATAATACAACCAATATAACATAACACACCAATAATGACTGATTCAGTCAATTGTCCTGCTAAAAAGTTTTCAAAAGTTGATGAAGTTAAACGTAAAACCTCACTCGCTTGATTAAACTTTTGATCATTTAAAAAAGCATGTCCAACTTTTTTTACTTGTCTTAATAATTTATCTTTAGACAATAACATATATACTGCCATCACAAAGCCCATAAAAATATTCACAATGGTTGAAGTAATATGGGTAACGCCAATCGCAATACTTGGAACCCATGTTGATAATTTACCCAAAATTGTTTGTCCTAAATTTTGTTGGAAATTTTCTATTTTTATAAGAATATCTTTTGATAAATGAACTTCTTTAAAGAAATAATTTAACCATTCTTCAATTTGACTAAATATTCCTGGTAAATTATCAATTAACATACGAATGTTCTCAATGACTTGTGGTAAAACAACCATAATAATGACTGTTAAAACAAAGAAAACCAATAGAATTGATAATATAGCAGCAACTAATTTTTTAACCTTTTCTTTTTTAATTGGTAACTTTTTAATCAAATATTTCATTGGAATATTAAAAATAAAAGCCAATACAAAACCAATAATAAAAGGTTTAATAATTCCAATCAATTGTCCAATAAAACCCATAATATTCTTAAAATATATCAGACATAGAATTAATCCAGCAATATAAGTCACTAGAATAATCATATTTTTTAAAGTCAAATCTCTCATCTTATCTGTTGAACGCATTTTATCACTCCACTCTTTAATCACATTATAATCAGATATTGTGTATTAAATGTGAAGAAAGGTTATTGTTTTTTATATTCACAATAACCTTTCTTACCATGGGCTTTTATACAATATAAGGCTTTATCAGCTTTTTCATATAAACCTTCAAATGTTTCATCATCATTAGGATAAAAAGCAATCCCAATACTACAACTTCCATGATAGTGATGAGATTCATCAATTTGAACTTGAGAGACTTTAGCAATGATTTCATCACATTTCTTAAAGACATCTTCTCGATTTGTAATTTGATCCATCAAAATCATCATCTCATCGCCACCGATTCTTCCAACAATATCATAACTTCTAAAAATTTCTTTCAACGATTGAGCAACAGTCGTTAAGAAATGATCACCTACAACATGTCCATATTGATCATTAACTGCTTTAAAATCATCTAAATCAATAATGAGTAAAGCTTTCAATTGATAATCGATCAATCTTTCGGCAATTAATTTTTCTGTATTTTTCTTGTTATATAAATTTGTTAAAGCATCATATGTTGCTTGTCGACGTAATTTACGTTGTTCTCTATGAACCAGATTAAATATAGCGCCTAAATAAACAGTGACTCCTAATATAACAATTCCAAACAATGCTAACTCATGTCTTGAAAAGAACTGATATGGAGCATCTGCAACAGTCGTAGGAATAACATATCCTAAACTCCAATCATCAACTTCAAGTGGTGAGAAAGCTAAATACTTTTCTTGATTATCATTTAAAATATAATAATCAGGATTCCCATTCTTTAATTCCTTTTTTATCTTTTTAAAATTGCTATTTTTTAATTCTGCTCCAGCAAAATAATCAAAGAAATTCTTTTCATTACGAAAATATTCAGTAGAATCCACAGCAATAAAATCACCATTACTATTAACAACAAAAACATGTCCATTTTCTCTAAACGTTTGTGAAGGGAAAATAAGTTCACCTACATCCGATAACTTAAATGAACCTCCAACAACTCCAATAACCGCTTTATCTTTATAAATAGGAACACTTAAAACAATTCGATACTCATCATCATTTTCTGTACTCACTGATCTTGTAACAACTCTTTGACCTTTCATAGAACGATTAAAGAAAGGTCTGTGTCTTGCATCAAAAACTTGATTTAAACTCGTATGTGCCATTCCATCTGGAGTAATAATATAGACCTTACTCATAAGTGTATTATCATCTAAACTTGTAGCCATATTTATTGTATGATTATTGATCAAAGTCTCTTGAGTTGATGCAAAACTAGATAATGATTCTAAAGCATGAAGTTGTTGATCAATGATTTTTTCAATATTATTTGCTTGTAAAATCAAACTTTGTTTTAAATTATCTGCTGCTGTTTTTTGAATTTGATGCTCTATTGCAAATGAAAAAATTAACAATGAAACAATTATATAAACAACTAAAATAAGACTATATTTAATAGGTGTTGTTAACTTTTTATATAATTTTTTAATTTCTTCCATTTTAGGTCCCTCGCTGATTTTATTATACTTATTTTGTATTAAGTTTAAAAGCATTTTTTACGACAATAAATATTTTTGCATAAAATCATCATGCTTTTGTATTTCTTTAAATAGAAAACATCCTACTAACAAAACAATAAACTCCCCTACAAACACATAAAACATATTCATAAAGAATGGTAAATGCAAAATAAAATACAATTCTCCTCCAACAATAATACCATTAATAACAGCACCAGCAATCGCTCCAATATAAAGATTAGAAACTTTATACATCACAATTGTAGCAAGTGTTGTTGCGAGTGTTCCAAAGATAATATCAGCGAAGCCTAATGGGGAAGGAATATTGGCTAAAAAGCATCCAATAATTAAGCCTGGGATATATTTCTTATTGTAAAAAGCAAGAAAAATAAAGATTTCAGAAAACCTTAATTGAATGGCCCCATAAGAAAGACCAGAGCATAATATTGTCAATACAGCATAAACACATGCAATCATGGCATTTATTGCAACAACTTTAACATCTCGTTTTTTATTCATATTGTCCTCCTCCTTCTCAAGAACAGTGAGAAGTCAAACGCGAAAAAAGATGGTTTCATCACCATCATTCACATTCTTAGTTTTTTATACTGGGGTTATCTCGAACCAGTTTTCAGCACATTGTAGCACAACACTTTATTATATTCAATACAGACTATATTATTTTCAAAATATGAAATTATAATATCTTTTTTTATTGCCTTTTACTTTTATTACAGTATAATAAAAGTATGGAGGTGCTTATGAATCATAGTAAATTACAAGATATGAAAAGAAATCATCTCTATATGATTTTAAATGAGCTTTATTTAAATGATAATGCAACTATTAATGAACTTATCGAAAAAACTGATTTATCACAACCGAGTATAAGAAATATGTTACGTTCTTTACAAAAACAAAATATTATTCACGAAATAGGTTGTGATTTTTCTACCGGTGGAAGATGTCCAACACGCTTTGCATTAAATACTGATAAGTTTCATTTATTATGTATCTTTATTCAAAATCATATTGCGCATGTTCATATCATTTACAATAAACAAGAACAAGCTCATTTTCATATCGATTATCAAGTTGAAGTAGATCTGATTAAACAAATACAGCACATTATTCAACAATATTCTATTCATTGCTGTGTTCTTTCAGTAGAAGGAATTGTACAAGATCTTACTTACATCACAGACCATTTTAATTCATTAGAAAAACATTCTTGGGTTCAGACATTGAAAGATTCTATTGATATTCCCGTTTGTTTACAAAATGATGTTAAGGCTATGCATTATGGACAATATTTGAATCATCCAGTTACTCCATCTTTTTATTTACATATTAATGAACTGGGAATTGGTGGTTCTTATATGGCTCACAATGAACTATTAAATGGTCAAAATGGTATATCTGGTGAAATTGGTTTAATTCCCTATAATGGTAAGCCACTAAATCTAGCCATCAGAGAATGTCGTCATCAAGAACAATTTAATGAATTACTTCGTTTTCTATTAACGATTATTATTTCTACTTATGATCCAGCTTTTATTCACATTTCAATTGACAACCAATGGAATACAGAGTCCTTAACTTTAAAAGATTACTTATTACATCTTTTTCCATTAAAAATTGAAAATCAAATCATTTATCATCAAGAGTTTATGAATCTCATGTTTGATGGTTTACAGTACATAGGCATTCAATGTCTATTAAATAAAATAATTCAAGGAGAAGAAAAATGAAAAAATACAAAGCAATTATTTATGATATTGATGGAACAGTCTTAAATACTTTAAATATGAATATGTATCCCTTAATTCAAATTATTAAAGAAGAAACTGGAGAAGAATGGACTTTTGAACAAGTCTTAAAGTTTGCTGCTTATCCAGGGATGAAAGTTATGCAAGAACTTGGTGTTAAAGATCAAGAAAAGACTTATGCAAGATGGGTTAAATATGTAAATGAATATGAAGAAGGAGCTACTCTTTATGATGGATTCATGGAAGTGTTTAAGGCTTTTCAGGATAATCATATTATTCAGGCAGTTGTTTCAGCTAAAACTGCTAAACAATATGAAATTGATTTTGTTGATAAAGGATTAGATAAATTTATGGATGTTGCTATTTTGGCTGATGATACAACAAAACACAAACCAAATCCTGAACCTTTATTAGAATGTATAAAAAGATTAAATATTGAAGTCAGTGAGGCTATTTATATTGGTGATGCTTTATCAGATTATCAAGCTTCACGCAATGCTGGTATGGATTTTGGTTATGCTAAATGGGGAAGTGTTTCAAGTGAAGGGATAGATCATCCTGATCTTGTTTTTGAAAGTCCTTTAGATTTATTGAAATTGTTGGAGAAGAATGATGAATAAAATAAAAATGGTTATTACTGATTTAGATGGAACTTTTTTAAACAATGAGGAAATTGTCAGTCAAAGAAATATTCAAGCGATTAAGAAATTAAAAGAAAGTGGTATTTTATTTGGTTTTGCAACAGGAAGACCTATTTGTTCAGTAGAAAATCTTATTCCAAAATGGCAGATGGATGGAATGGTAGATTTTATCATTGGATTAAATGGTGGACATATTAAGGATTATAGATTACAAAAAGAAGAAAGATATTTTCAGATTGATGGTGATATTATTAAAGATATTATCAAACATTTTCATGATATGCCTGTTAATTTTGGAATTTATGATGAAAACTATTTAGCTGTATTAAAAGATGATTATCTTGCTCAAAGGCTTGCAAAAAGTGATGATATTCCTTATCAAGTTGTTGATTTTGAAGAACTGCTCAAGCATCAACAAAGTAAATTGATTGTCATTTGTGATCCTAAAGATATGCCTACCATTGTCAAACATGGACAATTGTTTTCACATCCTGCGGTTAAATCTTTACAAGCTGGTAAAATTGAATATGAATATATGCATCCTAAACTTTCTAAAAGTCATGGCATCAATATGCTATGTACTTGGCATCAGATTGAAATAGAAAATATATGTGCTTTTGGTGATGCCGATAATGATGCAGACATGATACATGATGTTGGAATTGGTATTGCAATGGAAAATGCCAGTCCTTTAACCAAATCATATGCAAAAGCAATAACTCTAGATAATCAAAATGATGGGGTTGCTGAATATATTGAAAAATTTATTTTAGGAGAAGAAAAATGACAGAAAAAGAAAAAATGCTAGCTGGTGAATTATATGATTGTGGAGATCCTGAATTATTAGAATTATGGCATTTGGGAAAAGATTTAGCACGAAAATATAATTTATTAGATTCTCATGATGCTCAAGGAAAAAAAGAAATTCTCAAACAATTACTTGGTGGTATGGGCGATAATCTTTGGATTACTCCACCATTCTATGTTGATTATGGATGTAATATTTTCTTTGGTAATAATTGTGAGGTTAATATGAATTGTACTTTTTTAGATGATAATAAAATTACTATTGGTGATTATGCTTTAATTGCTCCAGGAGTTCAAATTTATACTGCTTTTCATCCCACACATTATCTTGATAGATTTGGTGATAGTGCTGATTCAGATTTCAATTTTTGTAAGACTGAAACTGCTCCTGTAACGATTGGCAATCATGTCTGGATTGGTGGAGGAGCCATTATTATGCCTGGTGTCACAATTGGTGATAATGTTGTGATTGGTGCTGGGAGTGTTGTGACAAAAGATATTCCTGATAACACTATTGCATATGGAAATCCTTGTCGTGTCGTAAGAGAAAACAAAAGAATGCGTTAAACCATAGTCAAAGAACTATGGTTTTTTTAATCTTAAAATCTCAACAGATAATTTCATCATTATTACATATAAAAAAGGTATAGCATTTGCTACACCTATAATTCTTCACCATTTGTTTCAATAACTTTCTTATACCAATAATAAGAATCTTTAGGAATACGATTTAATGTTCCAGAGTTTTCATCTTCTTCTCTATCAACATAAACAAAACCATATCTCTTTTGATAACCATTTAACCAACTTAATAAATCAGTGTAAGACCATGTACAATAAGCAAGAACACGACAACCATCATCACATGCTTTCTTTAATTCTTCAATATGAGCTTTTAAATATGCAATACGATATGGATCATGAATCTTTCCACCTTCTACTTTATCAAATGCACCTAATCCATTTTCAGAAATCACAATTGGTAAATCATAACGTGATGTAATATCACGACAACACATTCTAAGTCCCATTGGATCGATTGTCCAATCCCAATCAGTTGTTGGCAAATAATCATTAGCTGGATTTTTATATAATCCTGGAATTCCTTGAATTTGTGCTGTTCCTTTCTTTCCAGTTGTATTCATAGTATTACTCATACCTACACCATTAATATCATTATATTCAGCAACACATGTTTGATAATAGTTAACACCCATAAAATCAACCAAAGCAGCAGCTTTTTTCAACGTTTCCATATCACCAGGTAAAACATCTGGAGTTACCCCATGACTTTCTAAATATGCCCAAGCACTTCTTGGATAACGTCCATAAGCATAAATATCCATCCACCAATAATTTTGTAAATCATCATAATCAGCCTTAGCCATAGCATTTTCTGGTTTTCTGTCATATGCATAACAAGGACTATAAGCAAAACTTGCCCCTACTTTTGCTTCAGGATAAAGTTCTTTTAATGCTAAAACTGCTCCAGCATGAGCCATATTAGCATGATGATTCACTTGATAGAAAGTTTTCATATCATTTTCTTTTCCTGGTGGATGCATTCCTTTAAGCCATCCAAATGATGTAAAGATATTTTGTTCATTCATAGTAATCCAGTATTTAACACGATCACCATATCTTTTAAATAATGTTGTTGCATAATTGACATAATCATCTACAATTTGACGACTTTCCCAACCATGATATTCATCTTCTAATGCTTGTGGCATATCCCAATGATAAACAGTAACCATTGGTTCAATTCCATATTTTAATAATTCATTAATCAAATCATCATAGAATTTTAAACCGGCTTCATTGATTTCACCATTTCCATTTGGATAAATTCTTGACCAGGCAATTGAAAAACGATATGTTTTTAATCCCATTTCTGCCATCAATCTAACATCTTCTTTATAACGATGATAATGATCTACTGCCTTATCTCCTGTTGTTGCTTTAAATGTTTTACCAGGAATTCTAACAAACTTATCCCAGTTTGATAGACCTTTGCCATCTGCATTCCATCCACCTTCGACTTGATAAGCTGCAGAAGCACTTCCCCATAAAAAATCTTTAGGGAAACCTTGTGATTCTTTAAAATACATATATTTCCTCCTTTTCTTTATATATTTTCATTCATAAACTCAATAAGAGATAATGAATAAGAATCATCTTTATCTTTTAATTCATATAAGTTTTGTTCTTTAATTGGAAATAATAATTTATTTGATGAATCATGATTATAAAGTGGAAAAACCATTTGGAATGGTACATCTTCATCCACTTTAGAATGAACATAAACAGTTGGAATAGTATTCTTCTTTACCAAAGAAACAGTATTCATCTTTTTAATATCTGCATTTAATTCATCTTTAATGACCTTTCTAATGACTGGACCACAAATCATTTTTGAAACCTTCAATTCTTTTTGACAACGTAAAGATAAATAATGATAAACATTATCATAAGCACCTTCACTAATAATTAAATCAACATTCTTTAACTTACCAAGTCCAGCAGTATTTAAGATTGTATTAGCTCCCATTCCTTTACCATACATAATAATACGATGATCATCGCCATATTTTTGTAAAAGATACGTATTAAAATACATTAAATCAAAAATATCACGATAACCAAATCCTCTAATATATCCATCACTTAATCCATGGGCATTCGCATCAACCATTAAAATATTTTCATCTTCAAAGATACTTTGTAAATAATCAACTGTCTTTTGTAAAGAATAAGCTGAACATAATAATGGATGTAAACAAACAATTGTTCTTTTTGCTTGTGGTTTTTCAATGAGATAAGCTTGTAAATATAATCCTTTATGATTTTTAATCTTAATCTTTTGAGCATGGAATTCTTCATACCAATTTCCTTGATCTTCTTTACTCAAATGTTCACGATATAACATCTTTTTAGCAAACTGATTTGCTAGGGCAAAACTTGCTGTTAATGTTGAAGCTGTTAATGTTGAAGCAACAGCGCCTGTAATTGCTAATTTCTTTTTCATTTATACCACTCCTTAAAATTATCTGTTAGTAATCTATTTATGTTCATAACCTGTTCAAAAGAACTTAAACGATATTTTTCATTTTCCATTCTAGCCGCAAAAAACTGAATAGCAGTCACAAGTTCATCTCTCACTTTAGGTCGCATCTCAAGTGGAAAAGTCTGAATTGGGAAACAAGTAAATATAAATGTATTATAATCTTCATGAAATAAATCTATAATAACTTGATAACCTTCACTTTTAACCAATGAATTTCCTAAAGCTAAATCTAAATCGTGATTTGCGAATGTTAACATATTATTGATAACACCACGTAATACTTTTAAAACAACTGCATAATATTGTTCATAATCATTATGAAAAATGTAATAGATATATGAGAAAACAAGATTAGCATCTTCTTTTTCTTCATCTTTATCATTTAAAACAAGTTTTTCTTTTAATGAATTAATCATTGCATTAGTTACAAGATATCGTGACAATACCATTGATCCAAAATCTGTCATAATTGCAAATGAAAATCTGGCATTTAAACATAGAGTTTGAATAGCTTCAAATAATTCATCCGATGCATATTTATAAAACTTATCTAAATGTTCATAAACAATACGTATGATTTGTCTTATATAATATAAATGAAATTGGTATTCAGTATCTAAATATTTAGAATTTGTTCCATCCCATTCATACTGATATAAAACATTTTTAAATAATAAATTAATTGAATCCATAAATTTCTTATAATTCTTATTTTTTAAATGAATCTCTAAACAAGGAATAAAGATTTTGTAATATTCATCCATTGTTTTTTGATTAATCCCATGATGATATTTCATATAATTTAATAAATCACAAAAATCTATTGGTTCAATAACTGTTGTTTCATGTGATATTGTTTTAATAAAACTTTCATATAGAGTATAATGTAAAGTACTTTTATATCCTGTCTTATTAATAATTCTTTGCAATGCATCTTTAACAATATATATTTTCTCTTGTTCATGTAAATCTTCAGAGAACGTATATGTTATACAGTCTTTACATTGTATTTCTACATAAATATCAATTTGTCTAAAGTTCTGATCTAACATATAATAATGAACTTTAAACGCTTTTTCTTCTGTACGATATCCACTATGATAACGATATTTTCCAACATACTGTGATTGATTTTGATCTATGAAATCCTTCATGATATTAATATCAAATCCCATATATCCACCTCCTTTAGTCTTGGTGTGCAGCTTTAAAACGTGGTAAAAAATTACTTCTTACATATTGTACAGCAATATTTCGTATATTTTCTTTAGAATAGTCTCCACCCATCATTAATGATGTATCCATAATTTCTTCTGTTAAGATTGTTAATTCATGATCAGTTAAAACTATATTTTCTAAAGCAATTGTTGTTTTAACAATTTCTTTACAATCCTCTAAATACACTTTTTTATCTATATCAGTTACATGTTCCATATTATTCTCACTCCTTGTTAATCATTATACCACAATTATGTCTACATTCTGTAATCATGAAAGAAAAAATTTATAATTTTTTTCTTTAAATAGACAAAGAAGCAATATGTCCTATTGCCTCTTACTTTATCATTGTTATTTTACATCTTTTTTTATGAAAAGCTATTCCATATCCAATTGCTTCCTTATATCCAATAGATAGAACTCCTTGTAAATACTTCCTATCTTTGATTTGTTGCGCACCTTTTCGACTGTCTGAAACAATCTCCTCAATTCTTGAAGAATGCTTACATTCAATGATGATAACCTTTCCATTAAAGGTATGTGGATAAATGATAATATCTGCTCGACCTTCCCCTATCTCTTTATTTGATTCTACTATATAATCACTCAACAATCCCATCAATAATCCATGATAAAAGGCTTCATTATTATCATAGTAGCTGATTGTTTTCATCAATATATCTGACAATATACTATCAGCTGCTTCTTCATTTTCTTCAAGCAACGCTTTTACAAAACTTGCTTTTCTTTCATTGGTATAGGTCTTGAAATAATCCATGAATAAATTATTATATATTTCGTAAACTTCTTTATTAGGAATAACCAATTCATAGGTATTCATATCGATTTCCCTGATGACTTTCAAATAACCTGTCAATAATAGAAAGCTATAGACATTATCCTGATTATCCATCTCCTGATAGGTTAAATCAAGCTTCAAACGCTTAATTAGTGATTGACCTTGCATCAAAGCAAGAAATTCCTGATATATATTATAATTTGCATTTTCTATATAGCTGACAACCAGTTCATTACTGCTCGTATTCGCCCAGAATGATTCTGGTTCTGGTTTTGACTGGATAGCTTTTAAAACATATTTCAAGACACTCCATGGATTATAGATCTCTGTACTGCCGAACCGATAACCATCATACCATTCCTTGACTTCATCTTTTTGTTCAAGAAAATTATATTCATTTAATAATTCATTCACTTCCTGTTGAGTAAAACCAAATCTTGTACTTGATTGTTCATCCATGATGGAATAAACATTGAAATTATTGAGTCCTGTAAAGATACTTTCCTTAGATATTCTAAGACATCCTGTCAGAACTCCTTTTTCTAGTGCATCATTAGTTTTCAAGGCTGATGAAATGGTTGATTTCTTAAGAAATCAACCATTTCATCATAATAACCATTTATATAGGCTGATTGTAATGGAACATCATATTCATCTATAAGAATAATCACTTTTTGTTGATAGTGCATATAAAGACAATGTGATAACTTCAACAATGCATCTTGAAGATCATTCATTGAACATGTTCTATTTTTATACATCTTTAGGATGTTTTTATCATCGTCATCAATATAGGGACTGGTATAAAGCTCTGGATTTTTTTCGTGATATCAGATATCAGAGAAGCAAATTTATCAATTTGTTGATGATAATCAGTTCTTTTCATATCTTTTAAAGTCATAAATATAACAGGATATTGATTCTGATGTAACATTGTCTCTTTATCTTTAGAAACATTTAATTCATCAAATAGATAAGCATTATCTTTCTCCTTGTGAGAAAAGAAATAATAAAGCATACTCATATTTAATGTTTTTCCAAATCTTCTTGGTCTTGTATAAAATACAAGCTTTTCATTCATAACATCATTTATCAATTCTGTCTTATCAATATAATAATATTGATCATCTATAATTTCCTTAAAGTTTTCTATTCCTACTGGTATCTTTTTCATGATGATGTACCTTTTCTATACTTAGTATTTAATCATTGCTATTTTGTTTTGGTTATGATTGTTTACCTCTAAAATCTAAATTTAAGATATTTCTAGAATTACAGATTTCTGTATTCCCAAAAATATCTCTTTTCATTTATATCAGTAACCAGCTTCTATTTCCATATATCTTCATTGTCATCTTGCTTAATTATTATACCATGAATATGTATAATTTTTTATATATTTATAACCTTTTATAATGAGAAAAAAGATGTCATTTCGACATCTATCTCAAAAATTTTATTTCTTCTGTGAGTTCAAGTCCCATTTGTTCTAATAAGGCCTTAGCTTGTTGATATGTTTGCATATCTAACAAAGCTGAACTTTCATGTGCATCCGTTCCAATAATTACTTTATTTCCCACTTCTTTAGCAATTTTAAAGAATGTTGTATTAGGATAATGACGATTTGTTGAGTATCCTAACAAGTTAAATTCTAAAGGCATATTGGCTTCCTTTGCAGCCAAACATAATCTTTTCATTTCTTGATAATAGAATGGGTCATCTGTTTTATAACATGCTAAATCTGGATGTGCCACATAGCTATACAAACCAGAGTGAATAGCTTTTATACAGTTATCCACATATTTCGTTAACTGTTGTTGAGTCAATGGTCGACCAAAATAAATACCTGTTTCATCTGTATCATCAAAATGGTTGCCTAAAATAATATAATCAATGGGATAGTTTTTTAATGTTTTCTTTAACCAAGGAATATATTTTTCAAAATATTCACATTCCAAACCAATCTTAATAGAAATCTGATTTTTATATTTTTCTCTTAATCCTAATAAAGTATTAACATATCCTTCTAATTTATCTTCTTCCATACGCATAGTTGAATGAAAAGAAGAATCATAATGCCAAGGAGTATGATCACTAAAACCTAATTCACTATATCCTGATTTAATTGCTGCTAAAATATAATCTTCCTCATTATCAATCGCATGATAACAACGTTTTGTATGTGTGTGATAATTCTTCATTTTTTACCTTCTTTCATTTCTGAACGTATTATAGCATAAAATGATCCTAAAAGAAAAGATTGCTTATTTGCAATCTTATAAATAATCACATGTATATCCACGCATATCTAATTCTAATTTTTCAACTTGCCAATCTTTCAATAAATCACCAAGTTCCTCTTTAATACGCACAACACCCTTTGTATCATCAGCATCAATAACCACCATAATTGTAGGTCCTGCTCCAGATAAATAAGCCCCTAAAATTCTTTCATCTTTTTCAAGAATATTCATAATTTCAGCAAAGCCTTGAATTAAAGGTCCACGATACGGTTGATGTAAACGATCCTTAAATCCTAATTTCAATCCTTCATCATAACCATTAATAAGTGAAGCAACCATTAATGCTAAATGAGAAACATTCGCAATCGCATCAGCTCTTGGTAATTCTTGTGGTAAGACAGAACGTGATTTTTCTGTAGATAATGTAAATGGTGGAATCAATGCAACAAAACGATAATCATGTTTGACTGGAATATTCAATGTTGTTACACCATCACTCATAACTGAAACTGTTAATCCACCAAAAATAGCTGGTGCAACGTTATCTGGATGCCCTTCTATTTGAGTTGCAAGTTCTAATATTTCTTGACGCTCATCATAACGATCAACGAATGCATAAGCTCCAACAATACCTGCTACAATACATGTTGATGAACTTCCTAATCCACGCGTATAAGGTACATCTCCACTACATTCAATACGTACTCCATTAAAATCCAATCCACAAGCCTTTGCCCCTTCAACAAATGCTTGATAAGTCATATTATCAGCATTACAAAATTGTTCTGGACATCCAGTAATTTGTAATCCTTCATCAATTAATTCAAAAGTAAATGTATTATACAGTGTAACAGCTAATCCTGCCACGTCAAATCCTGGTCCAAGATTGGCACTTGTTGCCGGAACTTTTACTTTGACCTTCATATCTATAACCCCTTTACTTGTTCACCAATAAAGTCAATAATTGAATCTTTATCAATGACTTTTGTGTGTAAAACTTTTCTATCTTTAATTCCTTGTAATGGATAAGGAATATCAACTTGAGTTGTTTCATTTAAAGCATCAATTGCACTATATTCATCTAATGTTTGATCAGTAATAGCCTGATAAACTGATTCAGGGAATTTATAAGGAGATGCTGTTGAAAGTAAGATTGTTTTTGTCTGATCTTGAGATTCTTTTTGATATTGTTTATAAACCCCATATCCTACTGCAGTATGTGTATCTAATAAATATCCTGTTTCCTTATAACACTCACCAATTGTTTCAAGAACTTGATTTTCATTTAACCATCCTGCTTTAAAGTTTTCTTTAACTTTAGTCATAACATCTTCATCAACAATATATTTACCCGTTTCATTTAATTGATCCATATATTTTTTAACCTTACTAGCATCTTGACATAAGAAATAAACAAGTCTTTCTAAATTACTTGAAACTAAAATATCCATTGCTGGTGCATTTGTTTTATAAAATTCACGATTCGCATCATATTCACCAGTCTTAAAGAAATCAGTTAAAATATTATTTTTATTAGAAGCAATAATAAATTTTTGAATTGGTAATCCCATCTCTTTAGCAATATATCCAGCTAAACAATTTCCAAAGTTTCCACTTGGAATTGTAAAGTTAACTGCTTCCCCTAATTCCACTTCTCCTTCTTTAACCAAAGTAAAATAAGAATAGAAATAATAAACAATTTGAGGAATTAATCTACCAATATTGATTGAGTTTGCAGATGAAAGGAAAACATGATGTTCATCACAAAGTGCTTTAAGTTCTTGTGAATTAAAAGCTTTCTTAACAGCGGTTTGAGCATCATCAAAATTCCCCCTAATTCCAATAACATCAACATTCTTACCAGTTTGAGTAATCATTTGTTGTTTTTGAATTGGTGAAACCCCATCAATTGGATAAAAAACCTTAATACAAGTGCCTTCAACATCTTTAAATCCTTCCAAAGCAGCTTTCCCAGTATCTCCAGAAGTTGCTGCTAAAATCATAACTTCCCTATCTTCACCTTTTTGTTTTAAAGAAAAAGTCATAAAATGTGGTAATAATGATAAAGCCATATCTTTAAAAGCTGCTGTTGGTCCTTGGAATAATTCAGCAACATAGACATCACCTGCTTTTTTCACTGGAACAACATTTTTCGGAAACAAACCACTTCCATATGCTTTTTGACATAATCCTCTGATATCCTCTTTTACATCATCTGGTGTAAATACAGAAATAATCTCAGTTGCTAAATCTACATAATTTAAATCCTTTAAAGCATTTAAATCTTTTTGTGGCATTTTAAAATCAGGAACAAGTAATCCACCATCACTTGCAATTCCTTGTAAAATAGCTTCATAAAAATTTAATGGTTGCTGATTTCCTCTTGTACTTAAATACATTTTTTCTTTCATATTCATTCCCCCAATCAATTATTTGTCTTATTGTATACAATTTTATTTTACAAGTCAATAATATTAGAAATTTTCAATATTTTCTACCTATTTTTTTGATTTTCCAAGAAAAAAGTTTTATTTTTATAGAATTATATCGTAAATTTATCAAAAAATATTTATTATTTTGACTAACCCTCTTGAATAGACTATAATAGAAAAAAATAAAGAGGGGGATTTAATCGTGAGTAAAATTATCATTCCAAAGGGATATCATCCACAATTAAACTTAATTGAAACTGAAGTTGCTATTAAAATGATTAAAGATACATTTGAAAGAAGATTAGCTGAACAACTTCGTCTTACACGTGTTTCAGCACCATTATTCTTATTAAAAAATACTGGTTTAAATGATAATTTAAATGGCGTAGAAAAACCTGTTTCATTTACATCATTTGAATTAAATCATGATGATGAAATAGAAATCATTCATTCTTTGGCTAAATGGAAAAGAGATGCTTTACACCGCTATGGTTTTGAACGTCATACTGGTTTATATACTGATATGAATGCCATTAGAAAAGATGAGGAACTTGATAATATCCATTCTATGTATGTAGACCAATGGGATTGGGAAATGGTGATTGCTAAGGAAGATCGAACAATGGATTATTTAAAGGCTATTGTTTCAAAAATCTATAATGCCTTATTAGATGTTGAGTTCTTAATGATTAGACATTATCCTCAATTGGGTGAATCTATTTTACCTGATGAAATTTATTTTATTACTTCTCAAGAGTTAGAAGATAAATATCCTAACTTAACACCTAAGCAAAGAGAACGTGCCATCACTAAAGAAAAGAAAGCTGTTTGTTTATTACAAATTGGTGATTTATTAAAATCTGGTCATAAGCACGATAATCGTGCACCTGATTATGATGATTGGAAATTAAATGCTGATATCCTTATTTATAATACCCAATTAGATGATGCCTTAGAAATTTCAAGTATGGGTATTCGCGTTGATGATCAAGCTTTAAAAGAACAATTAGAAAAAGCTAATGCGAATGAACGTTTAACTTTACCTTATCATCAAAATATTATCAATCATATCTTACCACTAAGTATTGGTGGAGGAATTGGTCAAAGTCGTTTGTGTATGTTCTTTTTAAGAAAAGCACATATTGGTGAAGTTCAGGCTTCTTTATGGGATGAAGAAACAATGAGACTTTGTGAAGAAAATCAAATTCATTTACTTTAACGATATTTTAGCAATATCGTTTTTTTCACACTATTTACATATTGTATTGTTACAATGGTAAAAAGGAGGAAAGACCATGAAGATAATAAAACCATTGATAACTATTTTAGGATTTTTACCCGCATTATACTATACCCCTATTTTTCTTATCTTTCTCTTTAATCATATTCCTATTATTTCATTAATTCCTACTATGATTATAACGATATGTACGTTTTTAGCTCCCATCTATCTCATGAAAAAAAACCATCAGAAATGGATAGGAATAATTGCTGCTGGCTTTATTTGTATTAGTCTTTTTATCGAAGCGGCTTTACCAAATGCTTTTTCTGTAGAATTATCCATGGGATCTGCTATTTTTTTAAGTATTATTTATTTACTATACTATTTTGTTTTACAAAAACATTAAAGGTCATCCTAATGATGACCTTTTTGCTTATTCAATTTCAATATGATGATCAATCAGATAAACTGTCAATCCACTCAATAACAAACCAAAAACAATATAATAAAATCCATAAAACATCGTATGAGATGATATATAATCACCAAACACTGTTAATGCAATCCACCCGATTATAAGATTCAAAACTAAATATCCTATAATAGCAAATACCATTTGATGTTTACGCACCCATTTTGAATGAGCCAATGTTAATGCAAAATAGATACTACCTACAGTTATAAATAAATTTCCTAAAACAAAAACCACATTGCCTAAGAAATCTAATGGATAATGCACCATATAATTCATAAAACTTCCAGCAATCTCAGTAACGGCTGACATTAAACTCGACACAGTTAATGCTTCCATCTTAAATGATGTCACAATCATCATTAAAATAAATCCAGCTATTAATACAATTCCAGCAATAATCAACCAAATCACTGCTGTTAAAACTTTTGCTACAATTAATTCAGTAGTAGAAACTGGTAAAGTCAATGTTAAATAACCAGGTCTTTCAAAGACTGAACGATTAAAATTCATAAAAATACTAACAAATAAAGCAATTGCAATCCCCATCAGTAAAACAGCAAATCCTAAACCAAAGATTACACTTATAAATGGTAATTTTGATAAAAATCCGTCCATTACATAAGGCATGATTATGCAACCTATCAAAAATGCCGCAAAAGACATAAGAAATGTACGATAAGAATGGATAAATTCATATTTCATTAATTTTAACATTTGAATTCCTCCCTAAATATTTCATCAATTGATGTTTGTCTTTTTGTTCTTAATTCTTCACTATCTTCATGTAAAACAACTTCACCATTTTTCAAGAAAATAATTTCATCAAATATTTTTTCAATATCAGCTATTAAATGTGTAGATATCAAAACAACTGCATCTTCTGCATAATTTTTTAAAATGACATCTAGTATAAAATCTCTTGCAGCTGGATCAACACCACCAATAGGTTCATCCAAAATATAAATCTTAGCTTTTCTAGACATAACTAAAGCCAATTGAAATTTTTCTTTCATTCCTTTAGACAATTCTTTAATCTTTACATTCTTTTCAATATTCATTCTTTCCATTAAAGAAATAGCCTTACCAGAATCAAAGTCTTGATATAAATCTTTAAAAAGATTTAAAGCATCTGTTGTAGTCATCCAATTTTCAAAATATGGTTCATCTGGCAAATATGAAATAATACTTTTAGAATGAACACCTAAAGGTTGTTGATCAATTAGAATTTCTCCTTGATAGTCTTTTAATAAACCATTTAATATTTTAATTAATGTTGTTTTTCCACTACCATTTGGTCCTAACAAACCAATAATTTTTCCACTTGTTAAACTTAAATTAATATTTTTTAAGACTTTTTTCTTTCCATATGATTTATTTAAGTTCTGAATACGAATTAATTCTTCCATAGTCATCCTCCTTAAGATATTGTAGTATTTCTTCTTTTGAAATACCTAATTGCTGCATTTGTTCAATAAATAAAGTTATAATTTTTTTTATTTGCTTATCCCTACATTCATCAATCAATGCTTGATTATCAGCCACAAATCTACCTACTGCTCTTTCTGTTCGCATAAAACCTTCACGTTCTAACTCAACAAATGCTCTTTGAATTGTATTAGGATTAACTTCTAATGTACTTGCCAATTCTCTAACAGACGGCAGTTTATCTCCTGGTTTTAGCGTTCCATTCATAATTTGCATTTTTATATCATCCATAACTTGAAGATATATTGGAGTATTTGCATGAAAATCATTCATATTTATCACTCCCTACTGTATTAATACACTAATACAGTAACACAGATGTTTCGCACTGTCAATAAATTGTATAAATTATTAATAATTTTAACTATAAACTCTATTTTTGTTTATACTAAGATTATGATATAATATATACCAATTGGAGGTTATGATTATGAAAGATGGATTTGTAAGAGTTGGATGTGCTAGCTTTCCTATTCAATTAGGTCAAATCAAAGAAAATGCTAAAAATATTATTGAATATGTAAAAAAAGCAAATGAAGAACATGTGAAGGTTTTAGTATTTCCTGAATTGTGTTTAAGTGGATATACAATTGAAGATTTATTTTATCAAAAACGTATTTTAAATGAAGTCACAGAACAAATTGATATCATTTTAGATGAGACATATGAATTAGATATGTTATTTGTAATTGGAGCACCTTTAGTTCATATGAATAAATTATATAATTGTGCAATTGTTATATGTGGAGGAGAAATTTTAGGAATTGTTCCTAAGACATATATTCCTACCTATCATGAATTTTATGAAGGTCGTCATTTTGCTAGTGCACCTCAAGAGTGTACTGAGATATTCTTAAACGGAGAATATTATCCATTTGGAACTGATATGATTTTTGAAGCTTTTCAACAATCACATTTAAAAATTGCTATTGAGATTTGTGAAGATTTATGGGCACCTTTACCACCAAGTACAAAACATTGTTTAAATGGTGCAACATTGATTTTAAACCCTTCCGCAAGTAATGATTTAACAGCGAAATCAGATTATCGTCGTTTATTAGTATCTTCTCATAGTGCTAGACTTGTTTGTGGTTATGCTTATTGTAATGCTGGTTTAGGTGAATCTACAACTGATGTTGTTTTTAGTAATCATCATTTAATTGCTGAAAATGGAGCAATCTTAGAAGAATCTATTCAATATGAAGATGGACTTATTTATACTGATTTAGATTTAGATAAACTTGTAAGTGAACGTGTTGAGATGTCAACATATCAAACAAGAAATGATCATTATCATTATATTCCTTTTGAAATTGATGATGAAGATTTAGAATTAGAGCGTTATTATGATCCTCATCCATTTGTTCCTAGTGATGAAAGCCAAAGAGCTATGCGTTGTAAAGAAGTCTTTGATATTCAAATTCATGGATTAATCCAAAGATTAAAAGCTACTCATATTCAAAAAGTTGTGATTGGGATATCTGGTGGTCTAGATTCTACTTTAGCTTTATTGGTTGCAAGTATGGCTTATCAAAAATTAGGTTATCCTTCTTCTGATATTATTGCTGTAACAATGCCTTGTTTTGGAACAACTTCACGAACTAAAAATAATGCATTAAAAATGATGGAAGAATTAAAAGTAACTTCAAAGACTGTTGATATTACAGAGGCTGTATTACAACATTTTAAAGATATTCATCATGATGAGAACATTCATGATGTGACATATGAAAACTGTCAAGCAAGAGAAAGAACTCAAGTTCTTATGGATATTGCTAATCAAGAAGGTGGTATTGTCATTGGAACAGGCGATTTATCAGAAGTTGCTTTGGGATGGTCAACTTATAATGGTGATCATATGAGTATGTACGCTGTCAATGTTTCCGTCCCTAAAACATTAGTAAGATATCTTGTTGATTATGTTTCTACGCTTTATAAAGGTCAACCATTAGAAGAAACTTTACAAGATATTCTTAATACTCCTGTTTCTCCTGAACTATTGCCAGCTAAGGATAATGAAATTGTGCAAAAGACTGAAGATATTGTTGGTCCATATGAGTTACATGATTTCTTCTTATATCATCATGTAAGATTTCATTATGAACCTAGAAAACTTTATCGTATTGCTTGTTTAGCATATCAAGATCAATATGATAACCAAACAATCAAGAAATGGCTAACCCTTTTCTATCGTCGTTTCTTCACTCAACAATTTAAACGAACTTGTATTCCTGATGGTCCAAAAGTTGGTAGTGTTGCTTTATCTCCTCGTGGTGATTTGAGAATGCCAAGTGACGCTAATGTTCAATTATGGTTAGAAGAATGTGAAAAATTATAACTTCAAAATCCATCTTTATGTGAAATTATGTGAAGTAGAAAATAAAAAAGAAATTTGCCCTCTTACTCTCGTATATAGAAGTAGGAGGACTTTTTTATGATAATGAAAAGAAAGAAAATTGTTGATTTTAAAAATGATGTTTTGTTCAAGTATACCTTGAGAGATGATCAGGACCCTGATTCTA
>NZ_SMCQ01000008.1 GCF_004343035.1 Longibaculum muris | reverse complement strand
CAATCATTTCATCCCATTCCCGTCTTGACACTTGTTTTGTATAGTGGAGATAAGCTGTGGCATCAGCCATATTCACTTATAGAGCGGATGGAAATTCCAGAAGCCTTGAAAGGGTGGGTGAATAACTGGAATGGAAATATCTATGATATCAAGAATATCAGAGTGGAATGGTTAAAGAATCCAAAGGTTAAAGCAGTCATTGAAGGTGTCCAGAGAATCTATCAATGGGATCGGGATAAAGAAAGCTTGAATGATCTGGTATTAAGTAAAGATGAAGCAATTGTAGTAGCGATAATGACCAATAGTGAAGAATTGGTTATCAGATTAGAGAAAGAAGAAAGTGAGGAGATTAAGATGTGTGAAGTGATTGACAGTTATGCAAGAGAAAGAGAGCTGCAAGGAATGAAGCAAGGAATGAAACAAGGTATCAAGCAAGGTGAATTGCAAGGGATGATGAAAGAGAAAATATCATTGCTTGTTAGACAATTGAAACAGAAACTAGGACATGTATCAAAAGAGTTGGTGATGCAGATAGAAGTCAGTCCAGAGGATAAGTTAGACCAATTGACAATCAAGATTTTTGATGTTGAAGATGAAGAAGATGTTTTAGAAATATTATCTTAATTGATATTTGAAAAGAAACCTATATATTGGGTTTCTTTTTTCTGTTGACAAGTCATCTTAATAAAATATTAAGAAATTTTTAAGTGAGAATTAGAAATTATTTAAAAGATGAAACGTATAATCTAAGAAGAAAAGGGGGATGTATATGAAAGAAAAAATAGTAATGACAATAACCTTACTTATTAGTTTATCAATGATGGCTTTTCCTTGGTTTGGAGGACAAAAAGGTATTGAAACAATATATGGTATTACACTTTTAAATAATCCCATTGCATTAACATGTATTATATTAGCTTTTGTAGGTATATGGACAAATTTTGGTAAAAATAGTGAAATTATAGGAACAATAGGATTATTAGGAATTATGACAATGGAAATTTATGAATTTTTTACTTGGCATATTCTAACAATTACTGGTCATTTTGATTTTAATTTTAGTGTACAATTATGTTATCCTGAATTTTATTATGCATTATTCTGTATGATAGGAACTTATCTTATTTATAAACATTTTTATAAATCAATAGATTCATTTGACTGATAGGATGAGGAAACTCATCTTTTTTCTTGACACTTTTTTGAAGTGGTGGTTAGATAGGGAAAAGGAGGGGAAAAATGAAGAATTTAAAATGCTATCAAGTATGTAAAGATGTTTTAAAATTTGAGTTTTTTTATAAAATTCTTATTTTGTTTTGTTTTAGTCCCTTACTAAGAAAGATTTTAAAAGAATATTTAAAGAAAAAATCTGATGGAATAGCATTTAATCAAGATATTGTTTTTGATTTTATTTCTATTTCTGGAGTAATTATTTTTTTATTATTGTTTATAACAATGATTCTCATTATTTATTATGAGTTATATGTTGTGATACAAATTATTGTGATTAGAAAAAGAGATTCAGCTTATCCTTTAAAAAATATTATTTTAAAAAGTTTTCAAAACTTAAGAAGTATTCATAAACCAACAATATTGTTAACAGGTATTTATATTGTTTTATTGTTACCTTTGGTTCATATTGGTTATTTAAATAGTTATGTTCCTCGCTGGGATATCCCACCTTTTATATTTGGAGAATTAAAATTAACAATGATAGGATATTTCCTAATATGTTTAATATATTTTCTTTATTATTCACTTTATTTGTGTATGTTATTTGTTCCACTATATATAATTCTAAAACAATGTCATATTATTAAAGCAATACAAGAAAGTGTATGTTTAATCAAAAAGATAGATATAAAAAGAAAAATAAAACTTTTATCATTGATAGCTTGTTGGATAATTATTGAATATTTAATCATGAATATCTTGCCATATCCAATATTGCATAATCGTGACTTTAATATTTATTTTCTTAAATATGTTATCAATTTTGAATCATTTCGTTATAGTGTTATCCAATATATATTATTATATTTAATTAATGTTGGAGGAATGATATTCTTTATTCAATATCTTATCAAAGTTATGTTAGCATATGAAAAAGATATCATTACTATAGACATGTTGCCAATTAATACGGATTATATGAATGAGTTACTTTTAAATTTTAGACAATCATTACAACAAATGACTGAAAATATAAAAAAACGTTTAACTCATTTAGGTATATATCGTAATCATAAACGAATAAGTCAGTTTATCATTATCACACTTATTATATGTCTTGTTTCTATTTATTTACAACAAGATTCCCTTATTCATAGACCTTGGGTTATTGGGCATCGTGGTTCAGGATATTATGTTGAAAACAGTTATGAGGCAGTGAAAGATGCTAATGATACAGGGATAGATTATGCTGAGATAGATATTCAATTATCACAAGATGGGATTCCGATAGTTTTCCATGATAATAATCTTTCCCGTTTATCAAATCGAAATGAAAGTGTTGAAGATTTAACTGCTGCCCAATTAGAAAATGTAAAATTAACAAATCATCATCATACTTCTTATATTATGACATTAGAAAATCTGATTAAGAAAATGAAAGAAGAAAAAATGAAGATAGGCTTGCTAATTGAATTAAAACCGACTTCATCAAATAGACTAGAAATGGTTGAAAAAGTCATTCAAGTTATTGAAAGGCAGCATTTTTCTTCACAAGCAATTTTTATGTCTTTGGATTATGAAAGTGTTAAGGATTTAACCCAAAAAAGACCAGAATGGTGGGTTGGCTATTGTATTTATGGGAGTGTTGGAGATATTGATAGTTCTTTATTACAAAGAGATATTGATTTTTTAGCAATTGAACAAAACCGAGCAAGTACATCTTTTATTCAAAAAGCTGTCTCTCATGTCATTCCTATTTATATTTGGACAGTTGATAGTTCTAAGAAGATGAAGCAGTATTTAGATATGGGAGTTTCTGGTATTATTACAAATTATCCTGATCTAGGTAAGAATGTTTTAGATAAGTATGAATCTACTCACCAAAGATATTACTATTACGATGGAAAAGGATATCCACATCGGGCATGGTAAAAGGACAAGAAATCTTGTCCTTAAAAATCTAATTCAATATGATAGATTTTACCCCATAAATAGATTTGATAAAAGTAAGCCATTAATTGAGGCCCCATCATTAATTGTCCAAACCAAGGGGCAGTAAAACTCTTTCCTTTACTTTCAACAAAATGGATAAGTTTTTCTTTATCAAAGAATTGATAAAGAATATTAGAAGGATCACTCAGTGATTCTTTTAATTTTTCATAAATAATATCACAATAGATTGGAGAATGTGTTTTTGGATATGGGTTTTTCTTACGATGGGCAATATCATCAGGCAAAATATCTTCAAAAGCAGCACGTAAGATACCTTTTTCTTCACCTTTATAGAACATAAATTCTTTAGGCATGTTGTAGAGATATTGCAATATTTTAACTGTAGCAAAAGGTACTCTTACTTCTAAAGAAGAACGCATAGTTTGACTATCAGCACGAGCAAGTAAGGTTTGCATAAACCATTGAATATTCAAATAAATCATTTGTTTTTTTGTATCAGTTGTAGGAATTTCTAAAAGAGATTCCTGATATCTTTGTTTAATATAATGTTCTAAATCTAAAGATTTGACTTTATCATTAAATAAATCAATCTTTTGATCTAAATCACGCATCCAAGGGAAATAGGGCTGTGTGTAAAGTTCTTCCTTATAAAACCAAGGATAACCACCAAAAATTTCATCAGCACATTCACCAGATAAGGAAACTTTATGATTTTTAGAAATCTCTTTAGCAAATAATAGAAAACTTGAATCAATATCCGCCATACCAGGCATATCTCTAGCAATCAATGATTCTTCTAAAGCATTAAGTAAATCCTCTTGTTTTAAAGTTATCTTGTGATGATAGGTTGGATAACGTGATAACATTTCTTGAATATAATCATCATCCATTGTTGTTTGATAATCATAGGCTTGAAAATATTTATCTTGATCTTCATAGGTAATACTATAAGTCGTTAGTGGATGGATATATTGACTTGTAAGTGCAGTAATAATGCTTGAGTCTAGTCCACCTGATAACATGGTTGATATAGGCACATCACCAATTAATTGTTGTTGAACACTTTCTACAACCAAGCTTTTCACATGTTCAATTGTTTCAGCTAAATCTTCAGTATGTGGTTCATCATGGACTTTCCAATAACAGTTTTTCTGACACTCACCATCATAATACATGTAATAACCTGGTCGCAAAGAATAAATTCCTTTATAAATTGTATACCCTGGTGTAAGACTAGGACCTAGTCCAAGTAACTCTTTGATACCATTTTTATCTACAATGGCTTTACCAATATAAGTTAATATACATTTCACTTCACTTGCAATAACTAAAGTCTGATCTTCATCCATATAATAATAAAGTGGTTTAATACCTAATTGATCTCTTGCAATAAATAATCTCTCTCCATCATCAATTACAAAAGCAAAACCACCTTCAAATAAATCTAAACAATGTTCTTGATATTCAATATAGCTAACAAGAATAACTTCAGCATCACTATTTGTTTCAAAAGTATAACCAAGTTCAATGAAATGATTTTTTAAATCAATCATATTGTAGATTTCACCATGATAAACAATACGATAAATCTTATCATGATAAGTATATAACATTGGTTGATTTCCATTTTTAATATCTATGACAGATAATCTTTTATGACTCATCAAACAATGAGGTGTCATAAAATATCCTTCATGATCAGGACCACGTTTTTTTATTAATTCAGTCATCCTTTTTAACTTTTCATCGTATTTCAATAAATTCTTTTGATAATTACAAATCGTTACGATTCCACTCATTATTTTCACCCCATATATTCTATGAAATTAAATAAAAAATATGTTTAAATCCATTTTCAATTCTCATAAAATTCTTATGGTATTCTCATTTTGGTTTCACTACTTTTTCATAGGTTTATAAAAAGTTATGTTTTTATCAATGTTTTTTGCGATAATAAAGATAAAATCTTGAGAAAATCAAGAGGCAAATTTGTCATCAAGTTGAGACCCACAAGGGGTAAATGTGTGTTATGATGAATTTGGGTGATGAAGATGCAATGTCCTAGATGTCATAATCAAGATGCACAAATGTTTTATCAAATTGATGGGCAATACTATTGTCGTCAATGTATTCCATTTCACAGAGTCTTTGTCAATGAAGAAAGGCAAACAGAATCAAAAGAATTTCTTTTTCATAAACCTATCTCTTATGCTTTGAATTTTCAGTTATCACCAAGCCAGCAAAAAATCTCTTTAAGATTATTAGAAAATTACCAAAATAATTTGAATTCATTAGTCTTAGCTGTTTGTGGTTCTGGAAAGACAGAAGTTGTCTTTGAATTGATTTGTTATGCCTTGAATCAGGGACATCGGGTTTGTTATTGTGTTCCACGCAAAGAACTTGTGATTGAGCTCTACCAAAGATTGAAAGAAGCTTTCTGTAATGTCACAATTGGTTTACTCTATGGTGGACATATAGAAAATGCTGATTCAAATTTTATTGTTTGTACAATGCATCAGTTATATCGTTTTGAAAATCAAATTGGATTTCAATTGATGATTGCCGATGAAGTGGATGCTTTTCCTTATTATGGTAATGATGTGTTAAATGAAATGTTTAATCGCTGTTGTGTTGGTCGATATGTAAAATTGAGTGCAACTATACCATTGCTTAAAGATAATCAAGATGAAGTGCTAATCATGAATCGTCGTTATCATGGTCATGATTTGCCAGTTCCTAAACTTTTGATTATTCCGACAATATTTCAAGGTATCGTTTGTAAATGGTTGATTTCTCACCTCCAAAAGAAAGTCATCATTTATGTCTCAAGTATAGCGTGTGTTCATAAGATGGTAACATATTTAGCCTCCTCCTTTAAAGTGGCTGGTGTGTCATCTCAACATATGAATAATCAGGAAACTATCCAAAGATTCAAAGATAATCAATTAGATGTTATTGTATCAACAACACTTTTGGAAAGAGGAATTACTATTGAGGATGTTCAGGTTATTGTTTATCAAGGAGAAAAAAGCATTTTTGATGAGCGAACTCTTACTCAAATTGCAGGGCGAGTTGGGCGTAAACCCAATCATCCTAGTGGAAAGGTTTATATTTTAGCAAGTGGCAGAACCAAAGGTATACAACAATGTATTCAAAACATCAAGAAACTAAATTCCATAGATGCTTAATTTGTTCAAAAGCTCCTTTAACAAATATATCGTTGTTTGCTTTATTACATCCTTTACCACTATGTTATAAATGCCTTCAAAAATTTGAAATCATTGACCTTAACATTGCATTTCATCATTACCCAATGCGTATTCTCTATCATTATAATGAATTTTTTAGAGGCTTGTTATTTCAATACAAAGGTCTATATGACTATGCTTTGAAAGATGCTTTTCTATGTTTATATCGACAAGAGCTTGAACAAAAATATCGAAATTATGTAATCGTTGTAGCCCCTAGCTCAAAAGAAGATAATCAGAAACGTGGTTTTTCACCGATAGAAACCATTGCACAAACTTTTTCACATCAAGTTTTTACTGGTCTTTATAAAACTCAAAAGTATAAACAAAGTGATTTATCGTATCAAGAAAGACAACAAGTTCATCAAAAAATAAATATAAGAGATGGAGAAATGTTAAGAGGGAAAAAGGTATTGATACTTGATGATGTCGTCACATCAGGCTCAACACTTTTAACTTGTTTGAACTTAGTTTTAAAGTATGCACCACAAAAGGTAGAATTTCTTGTTTTATCAACTAAACAAGATGAAGAAGGATTAAAGTTTGTCTAAGGAGAACTTTCTCCCTAGACATCCTATTTTAAAATAATAGAATAAAATTAATGAATTCATTTTAAAGGAGTTATTTATGGATAATGATGATATAGTCGATATTCTATTTGGTGATGTTTGTATTGGTGATTTGAGAATGAATCGAATAAAACTTAATTATTTGTCATTTAATTTTAACCTTTATTTGGGTGATATATCTTTAGGGTTATCAAGTTTACAGAGACGTAAAGTATATGATATGGATACAAAATATTGCGATGAGGATTATAAAGACTTTGCATATGAAGATATAAAAAAATTTGAACAAAGTATACAGAAATTTCATAAAATAAGAATTTGGGCTTCACTAAGATGTCCAGATGATTATATGAATCTATTATATCTTGTCAGTCGTTATAGTGATAAGGACATATATGTAGTTTCTATTCCACCATGTCAAAATGAAGATTATTATAATCAAACAATTTATGATAAAGTAGAATTTTGTGAAAAATTAGATAATCTCTATGATCTTGAATATCATTTGTTAACGGAATTAGAAAAACAAGAATTAAGTGAAGAATGGGAAAAGCAAGTTAAAATAAATAGTGATATAAGATTGTTAGAAAATGGGGTAATTGTGAATAAATCTTATAGTGATTATTTTTATTTGGTTTTGTCAGTCATAGATGAAGAATATTTAGATGCATGGGATATTTGTGATCGCTGTCATTTACCATTTATAACAATGTTACAAGTTATTTTAAATGAGATGGTAGATAAGCGAATTTTGGATATTGAACTTGAAGAATCTCCGTATCAAAAAGGCTGGGTAAGTGCCAGATATAAAAAGAATATAAAGCTAAATTAATATTTTATCTTGACCTTATACTTAGTCTAAGGATTATGTTTGAATAAAGGAGATGATATTTATGCAAATTAAAGAAGTAGAAGAATTGTTAGACATGACATCTTATGCATTAAGATACTATGAAAAGATGGGGTTGATTCATCCCCAAAGAGATGAAAATGGTTATCGAAATTATTCAAACCAGGATATATTAAATCTAAAAAGAATTAGATTTTTAAGAGAACTGCAAATACCTATTGAAGATATTCAAAGTATACTTAATGATTCCCAAAATTTTCAGGAAGTATTAGAAAAACATATCCAATCATTAAGCTCAAAAATTCATTCTTTAGAATATGTTCAAAGTGTATGTGAAAATCTTAAAGAAAAAGATATTCCTTTATTAGATGCTATGATAGATGAAAAGATTATTAGTGAAGAAAATATTAATCAAAAACAAATGGTTTCAGGATTAAATAAAATTGTTGAATATTTAAAACCTTCAAAAACAGTTGTTATAGGGACAAGAGTGATGCCAAGAAATTTTATAACAGGAGTTATTTTTATGATTATTGCAAGTGTCTTAACAGGAATATTGTTTGTGTTAGGTGTTTCTCGAGAGTTTCGTTATATAAATGATGTTAATAAAGTTGATTTTATGCCATCTTTTACTCCTAGCATTCAATCATATATTATAGCAATCACAGTCTGCTTTATTATTTTCTTTATGATTTTATATCTATTTACAATAAAACAGGATTATATAGAATTAACTGATCAAAGTATTTCTATTTGTAGTCGTCAATTTCAAAGCTCTACTTCAATATTCTTAGGGATGATGTTGAGACAAACAAAACAAAGAAACAAGAATTATCAATATAGTGAGTTAGAAAAAGTAGAAATTAAACTTGTATTTTCCACAATGGGTGGAGGAGCATCTGGACTATGGCGTATTTATGTACCACAGTTTATCTTTCACTTTTATGATGGAAATATATATCCGATTGAATCAGGGGTATCAATTGGTGAAAAGACAAAGGATGCTTATCAGATATTGAAACAAAAACAAATTGATATTGATACAACCAAGGATATCATTGGATATTTTGAACAAGATGAAAAAGATGGGTTTACTTATTTTGAAGATATTTATCATCAAAATGGAAAAAGAGTGAGGTAATTTAGTTTCAAGCTTTGACATATTTCCCAGGCAATAGACAGCCCTTGACAGAGTTCTTATTATAAAATATATAAATATAAAAATAAAAAGATGGGTCGACATATTATGATGAATTATTTATAAATGGATACATATAATAGAGGTGACCATGAAGTAAAGGAGTTGTTATTATGCAAGGTAAAGTAAAATGGTTTAACGCTGAAAAAGGTTTTGGATTCATTGATAGAGGAGAAGGAAAAGATGTCTTTGTACATTATAGTCAAATCGAACAAGATGGATATAAATCTTTAAATGAAGGTGAATTAGTAGAATTCGAGCTTTATCAAAGTGACCGAGGACTACAAGCAAAGCATGTTGTGAAGATTTAAAGTGAGAGATATGGTGCGTAAGCATCATATTTTTACTTTCATTGAAGAAATATATTTTCGAGAATTTAACATGTATTTTACTTGATATTTCTTTGTTTTCTTTAGATTATATGCTATAATGAAAATGTTTTAGTATGCATGGAAGGAGATTTGTTCATGGCAAGTAAAAAGCAAGAAATTAGAAAACAAATTAAAAAGAAAGAAGCAAAAGAACTAGAGGAATTAGGGCTTAATCCGGATATTGAAGTTGTTGATTTAAGTGATGATTTAGGCGAAGATATTGAAATTGAAACATTTGATGATGTTGTCAAGAAACCTTCTGCACCAATTGAATTTAATACAACACCTCAAAAAGAAAAAAGAGGATTGATTGGTTCTATTAAGAAAGCTTTTTCTCAAGATAATAAGATTTTAAAGAAACTTGAAAAACAAGCATTACAAATTATGGATTTAGAACCTCAATATCAAGCTATGAGTGATGAGGAATTAGCTCATCAAACTGAAATCTTTAGAGAAAGAATTCAACAAGGAGCAAGCTTAGATGATATATTAGTGGAAGCTTTTGCAACAGTAAGGGAAGCAGCTTTTAGAAAATTAGGATTAAAAGCATTTAAAGTCCAATTAATGGGAGCTATTTCTTTACACAATGGGGATATTGCTGAAATGAAAACTGGTGAAGGTAAGACTTTAACTTCTATATTTCCAGTTTATTTGAATGCAATTGAAGGAAAAGGAGTTCATGTTGTTACAGTTAATGATTATTTAGCTGAACGTGATAAAACAGATAATGGTAAAGTTTTAGAATTTTTAGGATTAACTGTTGGATTGAATAAACGTGAATTATCTAAGGAAGAAAAACGTAATCAACATGGTTGTGATGTCACTTATACAACTAATGCTGAATTAGGGTTTGATTATTTAAGAGATAATATGGTGACAAGATTAGAGGATAAGGTTTTAAGACCTTTAAATTATGCTTTGGTCGATGAAGTTGACTCTATCTTAATTGATGAATCAAGAACACCTTTAATTATTTCTGGTGGTAAGAAGAATACTGCTGCTTTATATGTACAAGCTGATAAGTTTGTTAAATCTTTACAAGCTGAAAATCCTAACATTAGTGAAGCTGATGAAGGTAAAGAATATAAGAATGATTATGAAGTTGACATTGAAAGTAAGACAGTTGCTTTAACAGCAAGTGGTATTACAAAAGCTGAAAAATATTTTAAGATTGCTAATCTTTATGATCCTGAAAATACAGCTTTAGTTCATCATATTAATCAGGCATTAAAAGCCAACTATACAATGACTCGTGATGTAGAATATATGATAGCAACTGAAGATGGAAGTCGTGATATTCGTAATGCGAGTATTATGATTATTGACCAATTTACTGGACGTGTTATGCCAGGACGTGCTTATAGTGATGGATTACATCAAGCGATTGAAGCTAAGGAAGGTGTTCCAATTAAAGAAGAAACTGTTACTTTAGCAACCATCACATACCAAAACTTCTTCCGTTTATTTAATAAATTAGCAGGTATGACAGGAACTGCTAAAACAGAAGAAGAAGAATTTAGACAAATCTATAACATGCGTGTTATTGAAATTCCTACAAATAGACCAGTTATTCGTGATGACAAACCTGATTTGGTTTTTGCTACACAAAAAGCAAAATATAAGGCTATTTGTGATGAAGTAGAAAAAAGACATAATTATGGTCAACCAATCTTACTTGGTACGGTTTCAGTAGAAACTTCTGAATTATTAAGTAGAATGTTAAATAAACGTGGTATTAAACATAATGTCTTAAATGCTAAGAACCATGCTAAAGAAGCATTGATTATTGAAAAAGCAGGGGTTATGGGTGCTGTAACAATTGCAACTAACATGGCAGGACGTGGAACTGACATTAAATTAGGTGAAGGTGTTGCTGAAATTGGTGGTTTAATGGTTATTGGTAGTGAAAGACATGAATCTAGACGTATTGATAATCAGTTAAGAGGACGTTCTGGTCGTCAAGGAGATCCTGGATGTTCATTATTCTTTGTTTCTTTTGAAGATGACTTGATGCAAAGATTTGCTAGTGAAAAGATTCAACAATTTACTGGAAGTTTCTTAGAAGATGAAGCGATTGAAAGTAAGATGGTTACAAAATCAATTGAGGGTGCACAAAAACGTGTTGAAGGTCAAAACTTTGATATTCGTAAACAATTACTTCAATATGATGATATCATGAGACAACAACGTGAAATCATGTATAAAGAACGTGATGATATTATGTCTCAAGAAGATTTAGGTGATATTGTTAAAGGAATGTTTGAACAATCTGTTGAATATACAATTCGTAGCTTTACAAAACAAGATGGTAAAAATGCTGTTGTTGATGTTGATGGTGCAATGAAATATATTTCTAAAAACTATATGTTATTAGCAACGCTAAAAGCTAAACATAAAGAAGAAGTAGAAAATGATCCACAAAAACTTGTTAAGAGTTTAACTGAAGTTGTTTATTTACAATATCAAAACAGATTTAACAAAGATTTACCACCTGAAATCAAATTAGATTATGAAAGACGTGTCTTATTAGGTGTTATTGATCATACATGGATTAATCATATTGATGCTATGCAAAAATTAAGAAATGGTATTTATTTAAGAGCTTATGCTCAAAAAGATCCATTACAAGAATATACAGAAGAAGGTTTCTATATGTTCGAAGAAATGACAAAATCAATTTCTCAAGATATCGCTAGAAATATTGTTCATATGGGAATTGCTCCTGGTAGTGAACAAGAACAACAAATTCCAGCAGTCCAAATTGAATTAGAGTTTAAGGCTGATTAATGGAACTATATGAAATTAAGAATGGGCTTGAAAAAGCCCGTTCTTTACTAGCAGAGTTATTTATTTCTATTGATATTGAAGGTTTAAAAAGAGAAATTGAAGGTTTAACAGTTCAAACAATGGATGAACATTTTTGGGATGATCAAGAACATGCTAAAAAGATTTATGATCAGTTAAATGAAATGAAGAAAAGTACAGATGTTTATGATCATTTGATATCATCTTTAAATGATTTAGAAGAAACATATGAATATGTGAAAGAAACAGAAGATGATGAATTTAAAGAAGCATTGGATTTGGATTATGCAAAATTTGAAGCTGAATTAAATGATTTTGAAAAGACTTTATTATTTTCTGGAGAGTATGATCATCATAATGCGATTATTGAGATTCACCCTGGAGCTGGGGGAACAGAATCACAAGATTGGGCATCAATGCTGATGCGTATGTATCAAAGATATGGTGATAAAAAAGGTTGGAAAGTGGAAGTTTTAGATTATTTAGATGGTGAAGAAGCAGGATTAAAGTCAGTGACAATGCGTTTTGTTGGATATAATGCTTATGGACATTTAAAGGCTGAAAAAGGTGTTCATCGTTTGGTACGTATCTCGCCATTTGATTCGTCTAAACGTCGACATACTTCATTTGCTTCAGTGGATGTTATGCCAGAGTTTGATAATGATATTGAAATTGATTTGGATATGAATGATGTGCGTATTGATACATATCGTGCATCAGGGGCTGGTGGTCAACATATCAATAAGACAGATTCAGCTATCCGTATGACTCATATTCCAACAAATATTGTTGTGACTTGTCAATCACAACGTTCACAAATTCAAAACCGTGAACAAGCATTGATTATGTTAAAAACGAAATTGTATCAGTTAATGTTAGAGGAACAAGCTTCTAAATTAAGTGATATTAAAGGTGAACAAAAAGCAATTGAATGGGGTAGTCAAATACGTTCTTATGTATTACATCCTTATTCAATGGTTAAAGATAACCGTAGTGGTTACGAGTCTAATAATCCTAAAGCAATTTTGGATGGAGATTTAGACGATTGTATTTATGCGTATTTAAAATCAATTGTAAAGGAGGAGGAAAATGCATAGTGTAAAAAGAGTTTTGAGAGATACTGTTCTCGTTGTTCTAGGTAATGCAATTCTTGCTTTTGGAGTCGCAGTTTTTGCTGTCCCTTCAAGCTTAATTGTTGGTGGAGCTACTGGTTTGTCGTTAATTATAGGTCATTTTATTCCAGTGAATTATGCTTCGATTGTTTTTGGTATTAATATGGTTATGTTGGTTCTTGGATTCTTTACTTTGGGTAAGAAATTTGCAGCTGGGACAGTCTTAAGTTCATTTATCTTTCCGTTCTTTTTAGCGCTATTTGAATCTATTCCTCAATTACAACATTTAACAAGTGATGTCTTACTTTGTGCCATTTATGCTGGGATATTTACTGGTGTAGGATTAGGTATTGTCTTTAGATTAGGATATAGTACAGGAGGAATGGATGTTCCACCAATCATCTTTAATAAAAAGACAGGTATTTCAGTTGCTTTGGCTATTAATGTCTTAGATACGATTATTTTAGTTGGACAAGTTTTCTTCTCTAGTTTTGAAGGTATTTTATATGGGATTATCACAGTCTTTATTTCAACATTTGTTCTAGATCGTGTTATTGTCATGGGTGAAAAGAACTTACAGGTTCTGGTTATATCTTCAAAACATGAAGAAATTGCTGAAGCAATTTTTAAGGAAATTGATCGTGGCTGTACATTTGTTAATGTCACAACTGGTTATTTCCATCAACAACAAAAAGCTGTTTTATGTGTACTCAATAATCGTGAATATGCTAAAATAAATGATGTTGTTATGGAGATTGATCCAACTGCATTTATTATTGGTAGTGAAATACATAGTGTTAAAGGTAGAGGTTTTACTTTACCGAATGTTGATCTTGATAAACAAATGAGAGATCATTTATAAGATAGCTTGGCTATCTTTTTAAATTAAAAAAATCATTAAAGATTCTTTAAGAAAGTTCTTCAATGACTTCTTCATAATAATAAATATCTTCATTTTGTAAAGCTTGATAAGCTTTATATGATGTGTATATCAAAATCGTACCAAAAATAATAGTGATACAAATGAGTGTAAGACTTCCATATTTTAAGAATTTTCTTATTTTCATATGCGAAATAATATATTCACTTTCAATATGTTCATAAAATGCGGAAACAACTTCTTCAGGACTTCCAAAATATTCAATATATTGTTGATAAGTTAGTTCAGGATGTTTTTTTTCATTATATTGTAAAGATTCTTTAAAATATTGTAAGAATCTTTTTTCTTCTTTACCAAACAATGGAAAACACCGATGAATTTGTTGATAATATTTTTTTGTTTCTTTATTTGTAAAATGTTTATTTTTCATGATTTAAGATCACCTCAATAGCTTCTGTGGTTTGCTGGTATTGACGTTTTAATGTGTCTAAGCGCACTAAACCAGATTTTTCAATATGATAATAAATATCATCATACATGTCATATTTAGAAATTAAATGTGATTCAAGAAAAAAATATAAAGAAGTTAAAAGTTGACCTTCTTTGATATTTAAAATATTTTGTGATTGTAAAGAAGCAAGTAATTCTTCACTAGATGCATCGTGTTGACTAAGAATAGCCAAAATTAACATTTCAAATTTAAAAAAACGATCATTAACTATCATATTCTCAGCCTCCTTGTGATTATTATAACATTTTTTGACAAAAAGATTGAATAAATTGTTTAACTTTTAAAAGAATTGCTTCATCTTTACGGGTAATGAATGTTACACTTGTCAATAGTCCTTCGTCTTGTAAGGGAACTTGTATAAGTGAAGTATTTTGAATTAATAAAAGGGCGCTGGTTGGCACAATTGCAACCCCTAGACCACTACTTGCCCAGATTAAAGATGTTCGACAATCATCACTAATCATTTTTACTGAGGGATTAAAACGTAAATTTAGGCAATAATCACTAATAAGGGGCAGATATCTTTGATGAATGATTAAAGGAATATCTTTATAATTTTCTATTGAAGTCATATCAGGGGTTAAGTATTCTTTTGTTCCAACAGCAACCATTGGCTCAGGTTCTAAGGAATAAGCATTGACTTGACTTTGATCAAAGGGAGTTCTCACTATTCCTAAATCAATGTTATGAGAAAGAAGTAAATCAATCATTTCATAGGTTGTTCCTTCATAAATACGAAAAGATAATGTTGGATATTGATTAAAAAAATCCTGAGTTTTTTTAATCAATGCTGAATTAGAAGAAGTAATACCAATACGTAAAGTTTCATTTTGGGTTTCTTTCATTTCATGAAGGGTAATTTCTGATAAAGAAATGATTTGTAAACTTCTTTTGTAAAAGAGACGACCGGCTTTGGTTAATTCAATCTTTCGATGTCCTCTTTTTAATAATTGAACACCTAGTTCATCTTCTAGCTGTTTTAATTGCATAGATAAAGGAGGTTGTGCCATATGTAAAACTTGAGCTGCTTTAGAAATCGTTCCTGCTTCTACAATTGTTTTAAAATAAATCATTTGTTTAATATCCATAAGTATCTCCTATATGTTAAAAGTATAAAAAACATATAATATATATATTATACATATAATAGCATTTCCATTATAATAAGACAAGAGAGGGTGAATTGTATGTGGATGAAATATATAAAACCATATCGAATACAAGCGATGACAGGTTTTATTTTTAAAATGATTGAAGCTTTTTTTGAATTAATTGTGCCTTTGGTTGTTGCTGATATTATTGATAATGGGATAGCAAAAGCCAATAAGGATTATATTTTAAAGATGGGAGTTGTGCTTTTTTTATTAGCCTTAATAGGTTATAGTTGTGCACTTGTCTGTCAATATTTTGCTTCTAAAACATCACAAGGTTTTGGAACATATTTAAGAAATGACATGTTTAAAGCGATTAATGCTTATGATTATGAGAATATTGATGATATTGGGACTCCATCGTTAATTACGCGTATGACGAATGACGTGAATCAATTACAAGTTGCTGTAGCAATGGCTATTCGTCTTGTTTCAAGATCTCCTTTTTTGATTATTGGTTCATTGTTGATGGCTTTTCGTATTAATGTGCAGATGGCTTTGATTTTCTTAGTGAGTGCACCTTTATTAGCATTATCTATTTATTTAGTCATGTCACATTCTTTGCCGCTATATATGCGTATCCAAAAACAATTGGATTATGTTTCACTTGTTTGTCGAGAAAATTTATCTGGTATTCGTGTTATTCGGGCTTTTTCTAAACAAATACAAGAAAGAGAACGTTTTTCACAAGCTACTCAAAAACAAAAAGATATGCAAATTAAGGTAGGTAAAATTTCAGCTTTGTTAAATCCTTGTACAAGTATTATTGTGAATTGTGCAATTATTTTAATTTTATATGTTGGTGGATTGAAGGTTAATGTAGGAAGTCTCAGTCAAGGTGAAGTTATTGCATTAATTAATTATATGAATCAAATTCTTCTTTCGATGTTTGTTTTTGCGAATGTTATTGTGATTTTCAATAAGGCAAGTGCTAGTTATAAACGTGTCAAAGAAGTCTTAGCAATTGAGCCACATATTCATTCTGGTGAATTAAAGGTTATGGATAGTCAGGAAACATTTATACGTTTTGAAGATGTGAGTTTTTCTTATCAAAAAAGTATAGCTTTAAAGGATATCACTTTTTCTGTTGAAGCGGGAGAAACAGTTGGAATTATTGGAGGAACAGGTTCAGGAAAAACAACCTTAATCAATTTATTACCACGTTTTTATGAAGCAACTTCAGGACAAATCTTAATTAAAAATGTACCTATTCAAAAATATAATTTATCATCACTTAGACAAATGATTGGAATTGTTCCTCAAGAAGCTATTTTATTTACTGGAACAATTAAAGATAATATTTGTTGGGGTAAAAAGGATGCAACGGATGAAGAAGTTGAACATGCTTTAGCACTTGCCCAAGCAAGCTTTGTTAAAGAAATGGATGAAGGTATATATAGTCCTATTCATCAAGGTGGAAAGAATTTATCTGGGGGACAAAGACAGAGATTAACAATCGCAAGAGCGTTAGTTAAAAACCCAGAATTATTAATCTTAGATGATAGTGCCAGTGCTTTGGATTTTGCAACGGATGCAGCTTTAAGAAAGACATTAAAGACATTACCTCAAACAACATTTATTGTCTCACAGAGGGTAAGTAGTATTATGCATGCTGATAAGATATTGGTTTTAAGCCATGGCGAACTTGTTGGTATAGGTAAACATGATGAATTAATGAGAGATTGTGTTGTTTATCGAGAAATTACAAAATCTCAATTATCTGGGGAGGTGGTATAATGGATACGAAAACAATAAAAAGATTGTTGTTATTTTGTCGACCATATATGAAGTATTTATATTTAGCATTGTTTTGTTCAGCATGCCAGATTATTTTTACTTTATTAACTCCGGTGTTAATTGGACAGGCAGTGGATCATATTATTGGTAAAGGACTTGTTGATTTTGATCAATTGTTTAGAAAGATGTTTTTAATTATAGGAAGTGTTTGTATTGCTGAAGTCTTTGATTGGCTAGTTATGCGATTATCGAATACAATGACTTATTCGATTACTAAGGATTTACGTAATCAATTGTTTATGAAGTATTCGACTTTATCATTAAGTTATATTGATGGACATTCACATGGGGATTTATTGAGTCGTATGGTTAATGATATTGATTTAATTGGTGATGGGTTATTACAGGGGTTTACTCATTTATTTAGTGGTATAGCAACAATTATTGGAACAATTGCTTTTATGCTTTATATTAGTGTTCCCATTGCTTTGATTGTTATTGTTTTAACGCCTTTATCACTTGTTGTTGCGACGATAATAGCAAATAAGACATATAAATATTTTCAAGAACAATTGGCTTTACGTGGTGAATTAGGTGGCTATGTTGAAGAAATGATTGGGCAACAGAAAATTGTTAAAGCTTTTGGATATGAAGAAGAAAATCAACAACGTTTTGAAGAAATCAATCAAAGAGTTTATGTTAGTGGAGTCAAGTCACAATTCTTAGGTGCATTAGCGAATCCTAGTACCAGAGTTGTCAATAATATTGTTTATGCAAGTGTTTGTATTGCCGGATCTTTATATGTGGTTATGGGAAATATGAGTGTTGGGGCTTTATCTAGTTTCTTAAGTTATGCAAATCAGTATACCAAACCATTCAATGAAATTTCTAATGTTTTTACCGAATTGCAAACAGCATTTGCGAGTGCTGCAAGAGTCTTTAAACTTTTAGATACACCAAGTGAGAATATTATTGAGCAGCCACAAACAATTCAAGATGTTCAAGGACATGTACAAATACAAAATCTATCTTTTGCTTATGAAGAAAATCAAACTTTGATTGAGAATTTAAACGTTGAAGCAAAACCAGGACAAACCATAGCGATTGTTGGTCCTACCGGATGTGGAAAAACAACATTAATTAATCTATTAATGCGTTTTTATGACCCAAAAGCTGGTCGAATTATGATTGATGGGGTTAATACTTTAGATATGGAAAGAGAATATGTAAGAAGTCTTTATGGAATGGTTTTACAAGATTCTTGGCTCTTTTCTGGAACGATTAAAGAAAATATTGCCTATGGTTGTGAAAATGCTAGCGATGAAGATATTATTGAAGCTGCTAAAAATGCTCATGCACATAAATTTATTATGCAATTGAAAGATGGATATGATACGCTTGTTAGTGAAGATGGTGGAAATCTTTCCCAAGGACAACGTCAGCTATTATGTATTGCCCGTATTATGCTTGTTAAACCACCAATGCTTATATTGGATGAAGCAACATCTTCAATTGATACACGTACGGAAAGACAAATTCAAGATGCATTTGATCAAATGATGCAAGGTAGAACAACATTTATTGTTGCTCATCGTTTATCTACAATTCAAAAGGCTGATCAAATTCTCGTTATGAATCATGGACAAATTATTGAACAAGGACGTCATGATGAATTATTAGCTAAAAAAGGCTTCTATCATCATTTATATTATAGTCAATTTGATTTAAGTCAAAATTAAAAAGCCACTTGTGGCTTTTTATTTAGAAATGATTTTTCTTAGTTGTGTCTTATCTACAAAACGAGTAGAGAAACTATAATCTTTTTGTGCATAGACAAACGACATTTTATTGTTATAGGTAAAATTAACTTTCTTTAATTTTCGATAATCAATCATCATTCTTCCTACCATCATATTTTTTCTACCAATCATAACAATAGTAGAACCAAAATAAGCAAAGACAACACTTACAAATGCAGCAATATTTAAACCATTACGATAGAAGTTAATACTATCATTAAGTAATCCGTAGATCATGGCAATAATTCCACCAATAAATCCAACAACATAAACGATAAGTAAAAGACTATAAACAATTTTACCTGTGGTATTAAAACAAAAACTTAATGAATGATCAAGTTTTTTACAACGATAAATTGTTACAAAAATATTGGCAGTTGTATAAGTGAACCAAAGAATGACAATCAATAAAAGAAATGAAAATATTGATAAAATAATTTCTTGCATAGATTTAAACTTCCTTTCATATGTTATTATTATACATATATTTTTCCTTTTCGCATAGAAAAAAATGAAAATATGTGAAATTCTCAGTGAATTAGTATATAATAGCTAGCGAGGATGTGAAAATAATGAAAGATTTGATGACTTATGAAACAAAACAAATAGAAATATGTGATGTTGATTATATGGGACAATATCAATTATGTCATTTGTTAAATAGATTTGCTGAAATAGCAACCATAAATGCTAAAGAAATAGGATTATGGAATGAGGCAATGATGAATCAATATGGTTGGGTTGTTGCCAAACAAGCGATTCATTTAGATGAACCAATCTATCATAAAGATATCATAGAGCTATCTACTATTGTTGCTAATGGTTCTTTTGTGGCTTTTCCACGTTATTATTTTATTAAGAAAAATGAAAAAATGATTGGTCACTGTTCATCAATATGGACACTTATAGATATTGAAAAAAGACGTATTGTTTCACCTAAAAGGATTGGGATTGAAGTACCTAAAGTTGAACATAACTATAAATTAGAACCACCCCATGATATCCAGATTGATCAACCTTTTAGCTTTGTTACAACAAGAAAAGTCTTATATAGTGATGTTGATATTAATCAACATATGAATAATACAAGATATATTCAATGGGCTATGGATGTGATTGATTTAAAAATACATCAAGATTATTTTGTAAGTGATTTAAATATTCAATATAAAAAAGAAATTCGTCCATTAGAAGATGTTTCTTTATATCTTGCAAGTGAAAACGAACGATATGTTGTAGAAGGTCGCATTGATGATAATGTTTATTTTGTTGTAGAAATTCAATTTACAAAACGAAAATAACTCAGGATTTCCCCGAGTTATTTTTTCATTAAGTATTTTCTTTTAAAAGCTTTTAAACTTTCCATTAATTGATTTTGTTCACCAACTGTAATCTCTTTATCTTGTGAGATTTTTTTAATAATAAGTTCATTTTTTGCCATTAACTTATCAATATCACTCATTGTTTCTTTTTCTGTATTGGTTAATTTCGCTAAATATTTATATAGCTGATCATAAAGATCATCACCAGCAAATATTTCCCATTCACGACAATGCTTAACATCCAATATATTGATAATATTTCTACTAATTAATTCTCTATCTTTCATGATTATCACCGTCTATGATTATAACATAGAAATTTTACAAATACACTTCATTTTTCATAACAATAAATTTTCAAAATATGAAAACTTTCATAAAAAAATTATGCTATTATGTATTCGTCCCAAATATCTATAATAGTATTCGTTTTCCCGTATAAGAATACAAGATATGGAAATGCTACCTTTATGGTAGTTTTTTCTTTTCTTATTTAAATAATAGACTATAATTGTATTAAATAGTTTGGAGGTTAAGCGATGAAAGAATTACAAATGCCAATCATTTATGATCAACAACAAAGAATTGGATATGGTGGGAATCAAGATTGGTTTCATGATGAATGGGCACAAAAGGCTGGCTGCGCAAGTGTTTTAGCAAGCAACCTCTATGCTTTTTATCAACAACAAGAAAAATATAACAAGGATGAATTTTTAGGTGTGATGGAGGAAATGTTTAATCTAATGACACCAGGAAATATGGGATATCCGTTTTTATATAAATTTGCCAGAACTTTTATAGCCAGAATGAAACAAGATAATTGTTATTTAAAGCCGGTTTATCAAAAGAAATCAAAGAATTATAAACATGCTTTAGATTTTGTTTTAAAGAGTATTGATGAAGGACATCCGGTAGGAATGTTGATTTTGCATCATCGTGCTAAGGAATTAGAAGAAGATAATTGGCATTGGATTTGTTTAAGTGGTTATATTGAAAGTGAATCTCATTATCGGATTGTTTTTTCAGATTGTGGTATGCGTCGTGAAATTGATTCAAGAATCTTATTTGATACACATCATCATAATGTTTTTAAAATGGTAAGAATGCAAAATGACCCTACAAAGTAGGGTCAATAGAATGAATAATTGAAAGAATATCTTGTGGTGGATGACAGATTAATGTCATCTTTTCTTTTGTGATGGGATGAATGAATTGTAATTGATAAGCATGTAAAGCAACGCGATTAATCAGTGGTGAAGCTTTGTGATAAAGTTTGTCACCAAGAATTGGTAAACCAACGGATGAAAGGTGAACCCGGATTTGATGTTTTCTACCAGTTTCTAATTCACAATTTAATAATGATAAATGATTTTTACTAGCAATACATTGATAATGTGTACAAGCTTTTTTACCAGCTGATGCCACAATCATTTTTTGATTATGATGACGGTTTTTCCCAATGGGTTTATTAATATAATGAACTTTATGATCTAATACTGTACCTTCAACAATTGTTAAATAATCACGTTTAATAGCTTTTATAGACAGTTGATAATCAAGCAAAGGTTGAACAAATGCACATTTACAAAATAAAACAATCCCACTTGTTTCATAATCTAAACGATGAATAAAACGCACAGGTATATCATAGCCACATTGATGATAATAACCACTGACTCTATTAGCTAATGAATCAGTATGTTTTTGATCATCAGGAAAGACTTGGATAAAAGGTGGCTTATTGACTGCTAAAAGAAATTCATCTTCATAGATGATATCTAACTCTTGATAATTGGGTGGATACATACCATCATCTTGATGAAAAGCCTTGATTGTTAATTTATCACCTTTAATTAAAATAGTTGAAGGTGAAACATATCTTTGATTAACAGTATATTCTTTGTTTTGTTTTAATAAATGAATTGTCTTTTTAGAAAGATGAAATTGTAAAAATAATTCTTCTATTGATATAGGTGAATCAATGATTAATGTTAAATAGGGGTAATGAACTTGGTATTTCATGACATTTTATAAACTGTAATACGAATATCAATGGTTACATCAAATTCACCTAATGTATCTAAAACATGACGACGATCTTTTTTGATATGATAATAATGTGGTGTCATCTTTAAAAGATTTAAAGTATCTTCACGATTTCTTAAATGAATCGTCTTTTTAAAATCATAGCTCTCACTTACTTCAAAAGGTAAACGAATAAATTGATCAGATTTGACTTTCACTTCATCATAAATAAGTTCTTTAAATTCAATGAGATGTTTATTATTTGCGGTAACATGAATCATATAACCATCTTCTTTTAAACATCTTTTAATTTCGGAATCCTTAACAACAGTAAATAAAGCAGTAATAACATCTAAAGAATGATCAACAAGAGGAATATTCTTAGAATTTCCTACCATCCAATAAATATCTTTTGTATATTTAGAAGCCATTTGGATTCCATCTTTAGAAATATCTAAGCCATAAATAATCGAATCATCATTTAATTCCTGTTGCATACGATATGTATAATAACCTTCACCACAACCTAAATCTAAAATCTGCATTTGAGGATGACGATGAGCTTTAATATAGTTAACCACTTCATTTAAAATTACATCATAATATCCTTGATTTAAATAATTTTTACGACACATTAAACTTTCTTTATTATCACCAGGATTATTTGTTGATTTATCTGGATTTAATAAAAGATTGATATATTGACTTTTAGCAATATCATAACAATGATTGTTTTGGCATTTATATGTTTTTCCATCAAGAATTAATGGTTGATGGCATTTTGGACACGCTAGTTTATGCATAATCTCACTCCTTTGTTGCATTATAACATGTTTACTTTTCATTGCAAATATTGATATAATAGAAAAAGCAAAGGAGGATGGAATTTATGGGTTTATTTTCTAAGAAAAAGAAAGAAAAAATAGATTTTGATGCAGTTTTTAAAGAACAGTATAAATCTATTAATCAATTGATGATGCAAGCAAATGATGAATTGGATTTTGTGATTAAAGAATCTTTATTAAAAGTTGTTGTAGAAAAGTATGATGAGTTATTGATGTTGATTGATCAAGGGGCACAATTTGATAAAGCACACTTTCAATCATTAAAAGAAAGTGCTGTTCATCAATTAGAATCAGTTCATCAGATTAATCAGGATTGTTAATGGATATTCGTATTATTCAAAGTGTGCTTGATGTTTTTGAACATTATGGGGACACAATTCGATTTGATTTTGATCGTTTTGAAGAAGCGATGAATGATGAAGCACCTGATTTATTAGATGAATGTTATTTGGTTGTTTTAGGAATGAAATTAGGTGTTTTTGATGCAATGGTTTTTGATGAAGATGTTGATTTGAGAGGTTATGTTGATTATTTAGTGAATGCTTGTGAGCTAAATGAAAAAGAGGCATTATTTTTAGTGAGTGTTTTTGAAGTATTAGTGGATGAAGTTGGATATTATTTTGAGATTCCTAATATGGATGAGTTATTGCAGGATGCTTATCAAAGAAATGATTTTGAACATTTATTTGTAATTGGAAAGACTTATTTTTTGGGCTTTGGGGTTACTCAGGACTATGAAAAAGCTTTTGAGATTTATTCATATTTATATGGACATGGAGATGATCGAGGAGCTTATTATTTAGGCTATATGTATGAACATGGATATGGGATTGAAATGGATATCGAAAAGGCTTTGATGTATTATGAAAATACATCGGATGATTTAACCTGCTTACGCTTAGGACTTTTCTATATGTTAGGAAAATATGTTCATAAAGATTTAGATAAGGCACTTTCTTATTTTGAGTCATCACATGAGAAAGAAGCTTATTTATATCAAGGTTTGCTTTTAGAGGCTAAACGAGAACATGCTCAGGCATTTGAAGCGTACTTACGTGGAGCAAGACTTTTTCAAAAAGATTGCTTATATAAAGTTGGTATATGTCTTAAATTGGGACTGGGTGTAGATGTGAATATGCAGGAAGCATATCGTTACTTTGAGTATGCTTATGATTTGTTGCATGAAGAAGGGGCCTATGAACTTGCTATGATGTATTTTGATGGCTTAACTGTAAAAAAAGATGAAAAGAAAGCAATTCATTATCTTATTCAAGCAGCAGCACTTAATAGTTTAGATGCTAATTTGGCATTAGCTCGATTTTATGAATTAGGACGTTATGTTGAAAGAAATCATCGTCAATCATTGTACTATTATCAAAAAGCTCAACAAATCAATGAATATCATAGAAACAAGGAGATAAGTCATGAAGATATATAAAAAAGGGGATGAAACATCTTATACTTTAGGTGTTTTTCCTACAATTGAATTATTAAAAACAAGACCACAGGATGTTGTAAGAGTGGTTGTTCATTCATCAATTGAAAAGAATAAAGGATATCCTTTAATTCAAGAGTTATGTCAAAAACATCGTATTCATATAGATATCCATGATAAAACAATTGATAAATTAAGCCCTAAAAGTAATTGCTTTGCAATAGGTATATTTAAAACCTATCAATGTGATTTAACGGAAGGAAATCATGTCGTTTTAGTTCATCCAATGGATATGGGAAATATGGGAACAATCATGCGTACAATGCTAGGTTTTCACTATACAAATTTAGTGATTATAAAACCAGCAGTTGATGTTTTTGATCCTAAGGTTGTACGTGCCTCAATGGGGGCTATCTTTCATCTTAATGTTTGTTATTATGATGATTTTGAAACTTATTATCAACAATATAAACATCATGAATTTTATCCACTTATGTTAAAAGGTGCTAAAAATATTCATCAAGTAGAAAGTTTATCACTTCATTCATTGGTTTTTGGTAATGAAAGTAGTGGTTTAGATGATTCTTATTTAAATTATGGACAAAGTGTTTTTATTCCTCATAGTGATCAGATAGATTCATTAAATTTATCTATGGCTTTAGGTTTAACTTTGTTTCATTTTTCAGCAAATCAATTTAAAGAAAAAGAGGTATTAAGAGAAAATGTATAATTTTGATCAAGTTATTAATAGAAAGAATACAAATAGTGTAAAATATGATGGAGATAAAATGCAAGATCCACAAATGATTCCAATGTGGGTTGCCGATATGGATTTTGAAACATTGCCAGAAGTTAAAGAAGCATTAGTCAAACGTGCTGAACATGGAATCTTTGGATATGCAAATCCAACAGATAGTTATTTAGAATCAGTTGTACAGTGGATGCATACAAGACATGATTTTGATATTGAAAAAGAATGGATTGTACCAACTCCAGGTATTGTGACTGCTTTGAAATTAGCTGTAAGAGCACTTACTAAGGAAAATGATCATATCATGATTATGAAACCTGTTTATTATCCTTTTGATGCATCTATCAATACGAATAAGCGTCAAATTGTAGAGTGTCCTTTGATATTGGAAGATGGGGAATATCATTGTGATTTTGAATTGTTTGAAAAAACAATTGTAGAAAATGATGTGAAGATGTTTATTTTATGTAATCCACATAATCCAATTGGTAAAGTTTGGTCTAAAGATGATTTAAAACAAATCGGGAATATTTGTAAGAAACATCATGTTTATGTTGTAAGTGATGAAATTCATATGGATTTTGTTTATCAAGGACATACACATACACCATTTTATAATGTAGATGAATCTTTTAAAGAGTTTACTTTAATTTGTACAGCTCCATCAAAGACATTTAATTTAGCCGCTTTACAAACATCAAATATTATTATTGCTGATGAAAAGATGAGAGAAGCATTTATCAAGGAAAAAGATGCCTCTGGGGTGAATAATCCAAATATTTTTGGTCTTGATGCTTGTGAAGCAGCCTATACTTTTGGAGCAAAATGGGTGGATGAATTAATTGAATATTTATCAGGGAATATTGATTATATGATTCAATTCTTTGAAGAAAGATTACCAGAGATTAAAGTGATTAAACCTGAAGGTTTATATTTGGTTTGGGTTGATATGCGTGCTTTGAATATGAATCATGAAGAATTAGAAGATTTTATGTTAAATCAAGCTCATTTATGGTTAGATGAAGGTTATATTTTTGGAACTGGTGGAGCAGGATTTGAAAGATTTAATGTTGCTTGTCCACGTAGTATTTTAAAACAAGCTCTTGTTCAATTGGAAAAGGCAATTAAAGAAAGATAATTTGGAATGTAAGGGTTTTATTATTTAAAAAATATGAATATCTATGGAAATTTGAGCAAAATAAGTGTATGATAGAGTTGTAAAAAATTTGAAAAGGAGATTATACATATGGGATTAGTTTCAGCTAAAGAAATGCTTGATAAAGCAAAAGCAGGTCACTATGCTGTTGGTCAATTTAATATCAACAACTTAGAATGGACTAAATCAATTTTATTAACTGCAGAAGAATTAAAAGCACCAGTTATCTTAGGAGTTTCTGAAGGAGCTGCTAAATACATGACTGGATTTAAAACAGTTTCTGCTATGGTAAGTGCTATGGTTGATTCTTTAGGAATCACTGTACCAGTTGCTTTACATTTAGATCATGGTAGTTATGAAGGAGCTAAAGCTGCATTAGAAGCTGGTTTCTCATCAATCATGTTTGATGGTTCTCATTATGGAATCGAAGAAAACATTGAAAAAACTAAAGAAATCGTTGCTTTATGCCATGCTAAAGGTGTATCAGTTGAAGCCGAAGTTGGTTCAATTGGTGGAGAAGAAGATGGTGTTGTAGGAGCTGGTGAAGTTGCAGATCCTAAAGAATGTAAAATGATTGCTGATTTAGGAATTGATTTCTTAGCAGCAGGTATTGGAAACATTCATGGTAAATATCCAGCTAACTGGAAAGGTTTAGATTTTGATGCATTAGATGCTATTCAAAAAGAAACAGGAACTATGCCTTTAGTATTACATGGTGGTACTGGTATTCCAGCTGATATGATTAAAAAAGCTATCACTTTAGGAGTTTCTAAAATCAACGTTAATACTGAATGTCAATTATATTTCCAAGAAGCTACACGTAAATATATTGAAGCAGGTAAAGATTTAGAAGGTAAAGGATTTGACCCTCGTAAATTATTAGCTCCTGGAGCTGCTGCAATTCAAGAATGTGTTAAAGAAAAAATGGAATTATTCGGTTGCATTGGTAAAGCTTAATAATTTTGAAAGAATTAACTTGTTATTCAGGTTGATTCTTTTTTTTTACAAAAATAAAAATCTAATAAATCAACTGATATTAAATAAATGTTTCGTTTCTTAAAACAAAAGCAAGATATAATCATAAATTATCTTTGATAGTATTAAAAAGAAAGGGGCTGTAATGAAATAACTTTTTAGAAAGTTGATTCATTATAGCCTCCTTTCTTGAAGGATATATTATAGAATTTATGTCTTGTTATGGAGTGATATTGAAACAGATTCTAAATATCTGTTTATATTTTTAGTGAATGTTTCTACATCGGTTTCATTTTTAAGAATCATCACAATATGCTCTTGATCATCATGAGTTGTTATAGTTACTGTTTTATGTTGTATGATAGCTTTTTGAATGTCAGTTATAATTTTTTCAAGTTGTTTTTTTGCATCATTATCTTTATAAATAGACTGTGAAATATATTGTGATAATGATGTCATAGAAATGGTGAAATCAGAATGTTTTGGATTTCCAAAAACACGCTGCATTGCTTCATATGTTGTTAACCAGACATCCCCACTTTTACGAATTTCATTTTCTTGAAATCTTTTTCTTTCAACAGCTTTTCTTATTGTATTTCCATTGGCTAATCCCCATTTTTCAGCAGCTTCAGTAAAGGTCATAACTTGGCTTAAGTCTATCATATATATCAACTCCTATTGAGGAAATTGTATCATAAGTTATTAAGAATGTCATCTAAAGCTTTTTGCCCATTCATGGTTCCAAAAGCACGCATATCAATAAGGTGAACAGGAATATGATAATTATTAAAAACTTTATCAACCATTTCTTTTAAATAACGAACTTGTGGTGCTATCCAGATGCTGGCAATTTTTTTATCGAGTTGCCATTCTTGAACAGTTCTTTTATTAAGAAATTCTACAGGACCATAAGCCAAAATCATATCATACGAATCCATCAGTGTATCTAAATTTTTTAAGACTGAAAAAATATCTTCAACTAAAACTTTTTGTGAAGAAGCTTGACCAATTTTTTGACAAAATAGACTTGAAGTCGCTCCTCCAGCACAACAAATATAAACTAACATTGTTCATTCCTCCTTATAAATTCAGTTATTGTTTTTACAAAATCTTCTTTGCAATCACAGAATATTTCATGACCACAGTTTTCATAGAGATGATATTCTCTATTTTTAAGATGAGAGACTTCATTATCGATATATTGATATTGACAAATAGGGTCATCTTCTCCTTGCATGATTAATAGTGGCAAAGAAAGGTGAGTAAAAAAATTATGAAAATGGTGTTGAAAAAACCAATCTGACATCGCACAGATATGCTGTAAAGAATGTGATGGATTGTTTACACTAAAGATAAATTCTCTCACATCATCTTGTTTAAAGAAATCTTCAGGCGATAAAGATATTGATTGAAGAAAATGATTTTCTCCCAATCTTTGATTATATTGAGATTGCATAGCTTGATAAAAAGATAAAGCTTGTTGACGATGAAAAGTGATTGCAGGACTACTAAGAATAATTCCTGATAATTCATTGTGAAATTTTTCTAGACATAAACATGCAAGATATCCTCCAAATGAACCACCCCATAGATAGAACTTTTGAATATGAAAACGTTGCAAGCTATCTTGAATAACATGTAAAACATCACTAGTAATCTGTTCAATAGATAATCCTTTCTTTAAATCATATATTGAATCTCCACAACCTCTTTGATCAAAATAAAGACAATGAAAATTTTGACTTAATAATTGAAATGCTGGTAATCCCATAAGTGCCATTGCACCACTACCTGGTCCACCATGTAAAAATAGTATAGCAGTGTGACTTTGTGCAGGGTTAATAGAATAAACTTTCAATTGACATTGATCAGTTTCTAAAAAATATTGTTCCATAAAATCTCCTCTCTTTCTTTACTGTCGCTATATCGTGACAAAACAATCGTATCATAATTTTTATACAATAACAATCTTTACTTGAAAGTTTTTATTTTTTAAGTAAACAAGGTTTATTATTGTGTTAAATTGTTTACATAATAAAAATTGGATTTAAAAGGAACATAGTATTTTAAAAAAATTATTTATGTAATCAAAGAACAATGCATAAAGAGAGTCATACTTAAATGAAGAAACGGTATTTTTTTGTTTACAAAAAAAAACTTTACGATTTCTCATAAAGTTGATTCTCTTTCTATAACTTGTGGTGATAACATAATTGTTTCTGGGATAGTGTTTTCATGAATCATTTCATGGATTCTGCGAATTACTTTTTTTGCAATTGTTTGTCGATTGACTTCTAAGGTTGATAATGCTGGATAATGAGATTTAGAAAATTCCATATTATCATATCCAATAATTTTAATATCTTCAGGTATTTTATATCCATTATATTGTAATGCTTTAATTACAATTGCAGCATTTCGATCATTAACACAAACAAATGCTTGAGGCATTTGCCGATAAGTTAATAACATTTTTTGAATATAACGATAATCATTGTTTAAAACCGCCTTTTCAATACCTTTAGTTAAACATATGAACTCATGTTTTTTAGGATGAAAATGATTAATCATACATTGACGATAACCTTGATATCTCTCCTTAAAATTTTTCGAACTTTCTACTTCACCGACAAAACCAATGTTTCTATAGCCTTTTTTGATCAGGTATTCACAGCTTACATAACCACCTAAAAAATTATTGGTAATAATTGTATCAACATTGAAATATGGGATAGAATGATTTACACATATAATCTTTTGATTATATAATCGTAAAGCATAAATGATTTCATCACTAATTTTTCCTAAAACAACGATGCCAGCTACATGGTATTCACTAATACATTTTGGTGTAACAAAGTTTTTAAAGTTATAAAATTCAGTGAAAATACGATAACCAAAGATATGCGCTTCATCAATAATATATTTTAATAAATCGAGATAATAATGAAGATCATCTCTTTTTTTATCTTCAATCATAACAACAAGAGTTTTATTTTTTAAAGTATCTTTGACATTTAACTTTTTAAAAGGGTAATTCATTTCAGTAGCTGCTTCTAGAATTTGCATCCTTAATTCAGTAGAAACACCTTCTTTATCATTCAAAGCAATCGATACAGCATTAATAGAAACATTTAATTTTTGAGCAATATCTTTCATTGTTACAGTGTTCGACATTTTTTTCACCTCGTTTATTCGATTATAGCATCTCATTATAAGAAAAACTATATCATTCAAGTAAAATGATATGGTTTTCAAGTAAATGCTAATTGTTTAGATTATCAAATGTTGAAATAATAGAAGGTAAAGAAAGGATGATTAAATTGAAAGGGAAAAAAATATTAAGTACAATTTGTGTAACAGCTATTGCTTTAAGTCAAGTAACAATGTGTTATGCAGAGGAAACGAGGCAAGGGAGAAATTTAAAACAACAGAGTATTGATACAATTGAAAAAATGCCTAATTCTCCAAGCAATTATAAAATTATTGACTGGTTAAAAAGAGGAAAAGAGTTAAATGATTTTATTTTTGATTATACAGCAACAGATTTCTCGAAAAAAACAGAGTTCTCAGTCAAAAAAGGTAGAACATTTTCTACTATTTATCGTGATGATAAATATGGTGGATATATGATTCCAGCATTTTATGGTGAGAATAGACCTTTGGTCAATAGAGTTCATGATGGTGAAGATGATCAAGAATCTATCTCTGTTACAAGTGCATTGATTGCTGCATCATTAATGGGGATTGATATGAATAAACAATTACCTCAAGAATTAAAAGCGCAAGTGTCAAAAGATGTTGTTGATGAAGTCGGAAAATTGGATTTTGAATATGAAACTTATTTAGATAATGCATTAAAGTTTTTTTGGACAGTGGATGGAACAAATATTTTTACAAATGTTCCTAACGGTTCTATGAGTGAATTACAAAATATGCCAGGTGCATATCAAGCATTTGACGATTTTTGGTATATGTTAATAGCTAATCAAAATTTCTTTAGATTAGCTGAATTAAATCCTGATTGGCGACCTGAATTAGTTTTGGATTTACAAAAGAAGGTAGCCGATAAAATGTGTAAGATGGTTGAAAATTTAGGAAATGGTGATCCTAAAAAATGTGATTTTAATATTCAAGGTTACAATTTCAAGGATATGAAACCAGTAAAAAATCCAGGGCAGGGAAGGGTTCAACCAGATGCAGCAGTAGGAACAGCAAATATTCTTTATTATGCTTATAAAATTTTTAAAGATACTGATTCTAAAAGTGCAAATCATTATTTAGAGTATTCAAAATATTGCATGGATTATCTAGAACAACTAGAAAAAAATCCATATTATGAAAATATGTTAATTGATGCTGTTTATTTATCAACAATGATGAATGCAGAACAAGGAACAAATTATGATACATCTAAATATATTAAATGGATAACAACAAATAGCAGCAGTTCAGTAAGAAACTGGGGTGGTGTCAATTATTCACAAGATGGTATTGACGTTTATGGTATGACTGGTGAACCAAATAATGGGTATTCATATTTCTTTAATTCAGCATACCCAATGACTTCTATTTTACCAGCTGCAAAATATGATCCTAGCTATGCAAGAATGGCTGGTAAATGGGCTAATAATATTGCCAATAACTGCAAATACTTCTTACCAAGTGAATGGAGTGAAGAACATCAAACAGATGGTGATTATAAAGGAAAAAAAGAAGAAAATGTTTTGGCTTATGAATCATTAAGAAAAAATGATCATGGACAAAATTTCTATGCAACTGGAGATGCTAAAGCTAATGCAACAAGTGGTTGGATGGCTGGAGAAAATACAACGAACTTTGGTCTGTATGGTGGTTTCTATACTGGCTTTTTAGGAGCGTTAGTACATCAAACAAATGTTGAAAATATTTTACAATTAGATTGTAATAAAACAGATTATTATCAAGATGATATGTATCAAAGTTATTTATATTACAATCCTAATATGGAAAGTTGTAATGTTGAAATAGATTTAGGAAATAAATCTTATGATTTATATGATTCTGTAACTGGAACTTATTTAGTTAAAAATGTAACTGGAAAACAAAGTTTTAAGATGTTGGCCGATTCAGCACGTGTGATTGTTTTAGCACCTGCTAATAGTCATGTAACTTATGATGGAGAAAAAACTTTTATAAATGATGTTTTAGTTGCTAGCTCAAGTGCTGAAATTTTACCTGATGCAGGAACTGAATTAATTAGTAGTGTGATGATTGATGGCGTGGATGTGATTAATCAAAAAGATCAAGTTGAACAATATCATGCGATTATTCAGCCACAAAATGTTATGGATTGTCGAATTATTTGGGCAGTAGTTGATGAATCTGGAAATTCTACAGATAAGGCAACAATGACTAAAGATGGGCTTTTAACAGTAAAGAAAAATGGGAAAGTAAAAATTATAGCAAAAACAATTGATGGAAGTGGTGTTGTTGGAGAAAAGATTGTAACGATTACTGGTCAGACTCTAGCAAGTTTGTCTCAAGATAAAAAAGTTGTTACATCTTCAGTTGGTGACAATCATCAAGGTTCATTAGCTGTTGATGGTGATGTTACAACACGTTGGATAGCAAATAGTTCAGAAGCACATCCTTGGATTTATGTTGATTTGGGGTCAATAGCTGATGTGAACACAATTGTTTTAAATTGGGAAGATGCACGTCCACCTCAATATCAAATTCAAATATCAGATGATGCGGATAAATGGGAAACGATTAGTACTATTAAAGATGAAGGAAATTCAAAAAAAGTTGTTCGATTTGAATATGATGAAGCTAAATCTGCAAGATATGTTCGTATTTATACTGATGAAAAATCTCATTATGGATGTTCTCTTTATGAATTTGATGTTTATGGAAATTATCAAATTGATCAAGCAATAACATCAATTGAAATAACTTCAGAAAACTCTGAAAATAAAATTACAACTAAAGATCGACCATTACAATTAACAGCTCATATTCATCCTGAAAATGCAACAGATCAAAGAGTTGAATGGTATGTTTATGATGAATTAGGAAAAGAAACTCAATTAGCTGAGATTACATCTTCAGGAAAGTTAATTCCTCATGCTAATGGGAAGGTAAAGGTTGTTGCTAAAGCAGTTGATGGTAGTCAAAAACAGGGTGAACTTCTTGTTACAATTGAAAATCAAGATAAAGATAATTTAGCATATCAAAAAACATGTTTTGCTTCTAATCAAGAGGGTGCAAATCCAGTGAAAAATGCTTTTGATGGGAAAGTAGATACGCGTTGGGCATCTGGTATCCAAAATGATAATCATTGGATCACTGTGGATTTGGGAGATGTTTATAATGTTAATAAAGTTGTTTTATATTGGGAAGCTTTTCCATCAAAATATAAAATTCAAGGTTCGTTGGATAATGTGAATTTTACTGATTTGTATGTTGAAAAAGATGGGAAAGGACAAATTGAAGAAAAAACATTTGAACAAAAACCAGCTCGTTATGTGAGAATGCAATGTGAAAAAAGAAGTGGACAATATGGAAGTTCATTGTGGGAGTTCCAGGTTTATGGAAATCCATATGAAAAGACATATGTTCAAAACATTCAATTGTCATCAGATTCTGATAAAAATGAAATTACAAAGAAAAATAAACAATTACAATTATATGCCAAGATAACTCCTGAAAATGCAACGGTTAAAGATGTTATTTGGAATGTTTATGATGTGGATGGAAAAGAAACAGATATTGCGACTATTTCTCAAAATGGTATCTTAACTCCAAAAAATAATGGTACTGTCAAGGTAGTTGCTAAAGCAACAGATGGTAGTGGTAAAGAAGGCGAATTATTTGTTACGATTTCAAATCAAGATGTTGAAAATATCGCACTTAATAAAACTGCAACTGCATCAAGTCAAACTGATAGTAATAATCCTAAATATACAATTGATGGAAAACTGAATACGAGATGGGCATCAGAAGCAAAAGATACTGAATTTATAACAATTGATTTACATGGATTGTATACAATAGATCAAATTACATTAAATTGGGAAACAGCATATGGTAAAAAATATTTACTTCAAGGTTCATTAGATGGAGAAAATTTCTTTGAATTATATCACCAAGAAAATGGACAAGGTCATATTGAAAATATTTACCTAAAAGAAACAACAGTTCGCTATGTAAGAATGCAGGGTATTCAAAGAGGAACAGGATATGGGTATTCACTTTATGAAATTGAAGTTTATGGAAAATCGTGTAAAGCAAATTTACAGTCATTGTATGAAAAATATCAGGCTTTAGATGAATCACTTTATACACCTGATAGTTATAAAGATTTTGCCTTGATTTTAGCTCAAGTAAAAATAGTTTTAGAAAATGAAGCAGCTACTTTGGATGAAATTCAAACAGTTTCTCAAAGTTTAGAAATGACATATAAAAATTTGATTTTAAAAGCTGATAAAACAGTTTTAAAAAAGGTTATAGATGAGGCAGAAAAACTTGATTCTTCTTTATATACTTCAACAAGTTATAAAGTATTGATAAATGTATTGAGTCAAGCGAAGATTGTATTAGAAGATGAAAATGTATCTACTGAAGATGTCACAAAAGTTTTATCACAATTACAAACGAGTATGACATCATTAGTCGAACGTGCTGATACTGCTCTTTTACAAACAATTATTAATCAGGCAAAAGCAATTGATAACAAATTGTATACTAAGGTAAGTATTCAAAAATTAAATATGGTTTTATCTCAAGTAGAAAAGATATATGAAAATAAAGATGCAACACAAAAACAAGTTGATAAAGCTGTAGAAGACTTAAATGCAGCAATCAAAGCATTAGTCAAGAAAGCTGATAAGAAAGCTTTAGAAAAAGCTATTCAAGAAGCAAAAGCGATTGATACAAAATTATATACAGATGAAACAGTAGAAGAATTGACTGCAGTATTAAAAGAAGCAGAAGAAATCTATAAAGATGAAACTGCAACACAAGAAACAGTAGATACAATTGTAAAGAAATTACAAGAAGCAGTAGAAAAATTAGAAGAAAAAGAAGTGGATATTGTTGTAACACCAGATAAACCAGATGAAAACAAACCAGATGAAAACAAACCAGATGAAAATAAACCTGGAGAACCTGAACAAAACAACAATCAACCAACAACAGAAGAAAAAGTAGAAACATCAGACAATACACAATATCAAATGTATATAGGATTATTAGGTATATCAATGTGTGCTATGGCATTACTTATCAACAAGAAAAAGAAAAGAAGTAAGGTTTAAACTGATTTATATTTTGAAACATAAAATGACGCTTAGGTAGGCGTCATTTTATATAGGTAATATTTAAGAAGAAATAAAAGTGTTTAAAAAGAGATTTGAAATAAACATTTTGATAAATTCAAGTATAAACGTTGTTTTTTCAAGTAAATGAGACTTGTTATTCAAGTGAAGTATTGACATAATAAGCGTGTAGTTAAAAATGTAATGAAACTATAAAACTTATTTGTTATGGACAAAGGAGAAAAAGTGATGTTAAGAAAAGATTTTTTATGGGGTGGGGCAGTAACTGCTCACCAAAGTGAAGGTGGATATAACGAAGGTGGAAAAGTTCCTGCTGTTTGTGATTTAACAACAACTGGTGAATTTTCTGATTTTAAAGATGGTATAGATACTTATCATAGATATAAAGAAGATTTTGATTTATATCAAGAAATGGGATTCAATGCTTATCGTTTTTCAATTGATTGGTCTCGTATGATGAGTGATGAAAAGACTTATAATGAGGCTGGATTTGAATTTTATGATGAATTTATTGATGAGTTATTAAAAAGAGGGATTGAACCAATTCCAACATTATATCATTTTGAAATGCCAGTTTATTTACAAGAAAAGTATAATGGTTTTGCAAGTCGAAAAGTTGTGGATATTTTCGTAGAATTATGTAAAAAGATTGTAGATCGTTATGCTTCAAAAGTGAATAAATGGATTATCTTTAATGAACAAAATGGAATTTTACAAAAAGGTCCAAAGATGTTTTTTGGTGGTATTTGTCCTGAAGGGATGAATCCTCAAACTTTTGATAATCAAATTATGCACAATACCTTAATTGCTCATAGTTTAGTTAATGAATATATTCATCAAAAAGGATGTAAAGTTATGGGGATGGCCACAGTTGTTCAAAGCTATCCAGAAACATGCCATCCTTTAGATACTTTAGAAAGTATGAAAGCTCAAAGTGAAGCTTATGTATTCTTAGATGTTTTTGCGAGAGGTCATTATAATTCATATTATTATGCAAATATGAAAAATGAAGGAACATTACCAGAAATATTAGAGGGTGATTTTGAAATCTTAGAAAAAGGGAAAACTGATTATTTATCTATTAGTTATTATATGTCAACAATTTCTCATTATGGGGAATTAAGCTTAACTAATGAAAAAGATGTTGTGATTAAGAAGAATCCATATTTAGAAATGTCTGAATTTGGATGGACTGTTGATCCAATTGGTTTAAGAATTACTTTACGTCAATTATATGATCGTTATGAAATGCCAATCTATATTGTTGAAAATGGTTTTGGATATGATGATCAGATGAATGAAAATGGTGAAATTATTGATGATTATCGTATTGATTATATGAGAAAACATATTGAGCAAATGAAACTTGCGATTGATGAAGGTGTAGATTGTCGTGGCTATTTATCATGGGGACCTATTGATATTTTAAGTAGTCGTGCACAAATGAAAAAACGTTATGGTTTTGTTTATGTCAATAGAGATAATAAAGATTTAAAAGATATGAAAAGAATTAAAAAGAAATCATTTGAATGGTTTAAACATGTGATTAAAACAAATGGAGAAGAATTATAATAAGTATTGGATTGTAGATGTGTTAAGTCAATAGGATAAATGAGGGTGTCTTATTGACTTTTATGTTATAATGGGAAGGACAAAAATATGAGAGGATTAATATCATGAAAATAACAATGAAAGATATTGCTAATCGTCTTGGTATATCAATTAATGCAGTTTCAATAGCGTTGAATGATAAGCCAGGGGTAAGTGATGAGATGCGTTTGGAAATTTTACGTACAGCGGATGAAATGGGTTATATTAATCAGAAAAGAAAATATTTGTCTGTATTTTCTAAAACAAATATTTGTGTTTTAATGCAAAGTTATTATGCTGATACAGGACATTTTTATTCGATTGTTTTGCGTTCAATTGTGGAACAAGCTAAGACTTTTGGATATTTTTCGATATTGAATTATTTTGAGGATAATGAATTTATTATTCCAGAATGTATTGATGAAAGAAAAGTAGCTGGTATTTTGGTGGTTGGTAAGATATCTGATGATAACTTATCAACTTTAAAAAAGACAGGTATTCCTGTAGTGTTAGTTGATTTTACGTCATTAGGAGATTCATGTGATTGTGTTTTAACACATAATAAACAAGGTGGATATATGATGACAAGTCATATTATTAAAAAAGGTTTTCAAAAGATTGGCTTTTTTGGTGATTTGAGTTATTCATTTAGTTTTCAGGATCGTTTTATGGGATATAAGCAATCTCTTATTAAAAATCAAGTTGTTAATATGGATGATATTGATCAATATATCAATGAATATTCTTTTACACAAGATATAGAAAAATATATTTTGTCTAATAATATTTTAGAGATTGTAAAAATACTGAGTTCAAAGCAATTACCAGAGGTTCTTGTTTGTGCTAATGACTCTAATGCTTTTGCAGTTATACTTGCTTTGACCCAGATGGGAATAAAGGTACCAGAAGATATAAGTGTTGTTGGTTTTGATGATACACCTCTATGTGTTAAATCAGTTCCTCAAATCACAACCGTACAGGTTCAAAAAGAACTAATGGGACAGGTAGCTGTATCTAATTTAATGGATCGTATACATCGTAAGGATGATGTCCCTATGACACGTTTATTAAGTGTGAAAATTGTCGAAAGAGATTCTTTAGGTTAAAGAAAGAATCTCTTTTTTTGAATTTTCAAGTAAATGAGAATTGAAATTCAAGTAATTTTCATTAAAAATGTATATGTAAGGTAAGCGATTACACATATGGAGGAAAAGGATATGTTAAAAAAGACGAATAAGATTATTTTAGTTTTAACACTTATTTTAAGTCTTATTTTTGGTCAGGGAAGTGTTGTGAGGGCAACATCTCAAACTGATATGAACCTGATTAAAAGTAGATTGAAAGAGTATTTCTTAGCACTTGATACAATTGATGATGGTGCTAAAGTAGAAACATGCTATGTGAGTCAAGCTGAAGATTATCTTAAGCTTATCAATGAGGAAGGAGCTTTTGAAGATGTAGATTACAATGCTCACAACAATGCAGCTAATGGAGCCGCTTGGTCACCATATTTAGCATTGGATAGATTACAAGCAATTGCTATAGCTTACCATAAGGAAGGCAATGCTTTGTATCACAGTGAAGCAGCTAAAAATGGACTTGACAAGGCTATTAAATATTGGTCAACTCAGGGAAAACGTGATAACAAACCTGATGGACCATATTCTAAAAACTGGTGGGAAAATGAAGTTGGAGTGCAATTACGTTTTTCTCGTATTGCTTTATTCATGGATGGAATTATTAGTCAAGAAGCACAAGATATAATGCTTACTAAACTTTTAGAGAGAGAACCTGTAAAATATGGTACTGGTCAAAATGAATTATGGCGTGATCAAAACTGGGTATATCATGCATTGTTGACTAATGATGCTAAAAAGTTAAAAGAAATGGTTACTGACTATTTAGATTATTGTTTATTAACTCAAGAAGATGATGTAACAGCTGAAGCAGTACAAGTAGATAACAGTTATTATATGCATGGACGTCAATTCTATTCAAACGGATATGGAATGTCTATGTTTAGAGATATGAGTTTCTGGATTTATATGTTACGTGGAACAGAGTTTGCAATCAATCAAGAAGTTGTGACAAGAATGGGTAACTATATGCTCAATGGAACAAGCTGGACAATCAGAGGAGATATCATGGAATTATATCTTGGATATCGTCCATATAAATATGAAGTTGGATATAAGAATTATGCGGCTGAATATATTGAACCATTAAAGAGAATGATTGATTCAGACCCATTAAGAGCCAATGAATATCAGAAAGTATTAGATAACATTGAAGGAAAAACAACATCAAATGGCAAAGATGGAAACTATTACATGTGGAGATCTGGTTATGCATCTCATATGAGAGATGGCTATGGTGTCAATATCAAGATGGATTCTAAGAGTGTCATTGGTGGAGAATGGCGTGGAAGTTGGCCAGCTGGAAAAGATGAAGGACAACTTATTTACTGGACATCATCAGCTGCTTCAACAATTACAGTTGATGGTGATGAATATACAAATGTTTTCCCAACTTACGATTGGGCACATTGTCCTGGAACAACAACAGCAGCTCGTATTGTTAAGGATTATGCAAACTCAGGACGTTTTACAAACGGAACTGATCATATGATTGGTGTAACAAATGGGAAATACGGTGCTACTTCTTATGCAATGAATAAGAAAAATACCCAAGCATCGAAAGGATATTTCTTCTTTGATGATGAATTTGTTGCATTAGGTGCAGGAATTACTTCTAAAGAAAGTGTTGCGATTAATACAACATTAAATCAAAGTGAAGCAGATAATGTCATTGTAAACAATCAAAAAGTGGCAGAAGGAACAAAGAAAAAAGAATATACAACAAAGTGGTTATATAATGATAAAGTTGGTTATGTTTTCCCTAAAGAAGAAAAAGTTGTTGTAAGTAATGCATTACAAGCAGATAACCCATCATTATGGCCAGAGGATAAAAAGAAATCAACACCTGCAACTTTCACTGCGTGGTTAGATCATGGTGTGAAACCAGTAGATGCAAGTTATGCATATATTGTTGTACCTAATACAACAGCTGAAAATGTAAGTGAATATGCTAATGATATCCCAGTGACAATTGTAAGCAATACTAAAGAAATTCAAGCAGTTCGTCATGATGGATTGAAACAAACACAAATCAATTTCTATAAAGCAGGTACTTTGGAATACAAACCAGGTTATACAATTACAGTAGATCAACCTTGTAGTGTAATGATTGATGAATCAAAACAACAAAGAGAAATCACAGTAGCTGCCAATGATTATGTTGCTCATAGAACAGTTCATGTTGATTTATCTTATGATGAAGTAAATACATCAACTGTATTTACAACACGCGCATTACCATATGCGGGTCAATCTATCACTCTATCTGAAGGTGAAGATGCAAGATATGTAGCAAGCAGCTACACAGAAGGACACTCACCTAAATATGTTGTAGATGAAAATACATCAACATATTGGGAAAGTCAAGGAAACAAAGATGAATGGGTTTCTGTATTTACAGGTACAGATCAATATATCAAAGACATGAACATCTTATGGGGTGATCAATATGCAACTGAGTATGATGTTTATATTTCTCAAGATGGAGAAGATTATCAATTAATCTCATCTGTTAAAGATGGAAAAGGAAAAGAAGAAACAATTAATATTGGTAAGATTTGTCATTATGTAAAGATTGTCATGAAATCTGCTAAGGACAAACATTATCAAATTAAAGAATTAACATTTAATGAAGGAAAACTTCTTTCATTAAATCAACCAACTACGACAAGTTCTATTTCTAATGTTGATTCATCACTTGTTGGAAGTTTAGCAGTAGATGGTGATACTTCTACAAGATGGGCATCAAAACGTGATTCAAATGATGAATGGATTAGTATTGATTTAGGAAAAGAATCAAATATGAATGCAGTTGTCATTAATTGGGAAGCTGCATGTTCAGATAATTATCAGATTGAAGTTTCATCTGATAATAAAAATTGGAAAACAGTCAAATCTTCATTAAAAACTGATCAAACTCTAACTGATGAAATTAATTTTGATGAAGCAGTGACAGGACGCTATATTAAAGTCCATTCACTTAAATCAAGAATTGTTAGTGGAAAGAACTATGGAATTAATATCTTTGAAATCAAGGTTTACGGTACAGCATCTAATATTGCTTTAAATAAACCTGCAAAAGCACGCAGCGAATATAGCAGTTCCCTATCAGCAAAAAATGCCTTTGATGGAAGTGTAGAAAAAACGAACAGTTTCCAATCAAGATGGGCATCAGATCGTAAACATAATGATGATTGGATTTATGTTGATTTACAAGCATCTTATGAAATTAGTAATATTGTCTTGAACTGGGAAGATGCATATGCTAAAGAATATAAACTCCAAGTATCAGAAGATGGAGAAAACTGGACAGATATCACACATGTGACTGAAGGTAAAGCTGGAATTACTGAATTTAATTATGAAGAACCAACTACTGGTAGATATGTAAGAATGTTGGGAGTAGAACCAGTAAATAAATTTGGATATTCAATATGGGAATTTGAAGTTTATGGAGCACTTGTAGGAGAACAAAGTGAACCAGAACCAGAAGAAATTAATATTGCTTTAAATAAACCTTCAAAAGCAAGTTCAGAATATATTGATGGAGGTAAACAATATTATTCATCATTAGCTTTTGATGGATCATCAGCAACAATTAATGGAAAACAATCAAGATGGGTATCTAATCGTGATTATTCAAATGATGAATGGATTTATGTGGATTTGGAAGATACTTATGATATTTCAAAGATTGTCTTAAATTGGGAAGGAGACAGTAAACACGAGTATAAGATTCTTGTTTCTGATGATCAAGAAACATGGCAAGAAGTTATCCATCGAACAGATGGAATAGGTATTCAAGAAATTAAGCTAGATGAATTAATCACTGGAAGATATGTTAAGATGCAAGGTGTTAAAGTTGGCGCTAAGTATGGATATTCTTTATGGGAATTTGAAGTCTATGGTGAATTAACAGAAAAACCTAATACAACAAATATTGCTTTAAACAAACCTTCAAAAGCAAGCTCTGAATTTATTGATCCAAAAGATGGAAATAAACAATATTATTCATCATTAGCCTTTGATGGAAATACTGATAAAATTAATGATCAACAATCAAGATGGGTATCTAATCGTAAATCAAATGACGAGTGGATTTATGTTGATTTACAAGATAATTACTATATTTCAAAGATTGTGTTAAATTGGGAAGGAGCATGTGGTAAGGAATATAAGCTTCAAGTTTCTAATGATGGGGAAAACTGGACTGATATCACACATGTAACAAATGGATCAGCAGGTATTAAAGAATTTAAGTATGAAGCTGACACTATTGGTAGATATGTAAGAATGTTAGGAATTCAACCAGTAGGAGAATTTGGATATTCTTTATGGGAATTCGAAGTTTATGGTGTGTCTTTAAAAGGTGACTTAAAAGCATACTATGATGAAAATAAAAATATCGATACAAGTCTTTATACATCAGCAAGTGTTTCTAAATATCAAGAAGCATTAGAAAATGTAATTGCAGTTTATAAAAATAAAAAAGCAACTCCAGAAGAAATTCTTGATGCTAAGAAACAATTGAAAAATGCAATTGAAAGTTTAGTTAAAAAAGCAGACAAGAAAGCTTTAGAAGAAGCTATCAATAAAGCACAAGAAGTAGATAAAGAATTATACATCCAAGATACAGTAAAAGAATTAGAAAAAGTATTAGAAGATGTAAAAGCAATCTATGAAGATGAAACTGCAACACAAAAACAAGTTGATAAAGCTGTAGAAGACTTAAATGCAGCTATCAAAGCATTAGTTAAGAAAGCTGATAAGAAAGCTTTAGAAGAAGCTATCAATAAAGCACAAGAAGTAGATAAAGAATTATACATCCAAGATACAGTTAAGGAATTAGAAAAAGTATTAGAAGATGTAAAAGCAATCTATGTAGATGAAAATGCAACACAAAAACAAGTTGATAAAGCTGTAGAAGACTTAAATGCAGCCATCAAAGCATTAGTCAAGAAAGCTGATAAGAAAGCTTTAGAAAAAGCTATTCAAGAAGCAAAAGCGATTGATACAAAATTATATACAGATGAAACAGTAGAAGTATTGACTGCAGTATTAAAAGAAGCAGAAGAAATCTATAAAGATGAAACTGCAACACAAGAAACAGTAGATGCAATTGTAAAGAAATTACAAGAAGCAGTAGAAAAATTAGAAGAAAAAGAAGTGGATATTGTTGTAACACCAGATAAACCAGACGAAAACAAACCAGATGAAAATAAACCTGGAGAACCTGAACAAAACAACAATCAACCAACAACAGAAGAAAAAGTAGAAACATCAGACAATACACAATATCAAATGTATATAGGATTATTAGGTATATCAATGTGTGCTATGGCATTACTTATCAACAAGAAAAAGAAAAATCAAGTGAAATAACAAAAAGAGGAATGGTCGTATAAATTATACTTCCATTCCTTTTGTTATTGTTGTAAATCAATAATTGCTTGATCAATTCTTCTCAATGTTTCTTCTTTACCTAAGATATGAGCAATTTCAACTGCTCCCCCAGGAGTAAATGACTTATTTGTTAAAGCAACACGAACTGGCCACATAATACGACCATTCTTTAATTCTTTTTCCTTAGCAAGATTAACAAAGAAATCACTCATTGCTTCATCATTATCAAATTCATTAAAGTTTTCAATTCTTTCTCTAACAAGTAATAATGCTTCTAAAGAATTTTCTGGATTTGTTTTCATTTTTTTATGTGTATAAATACTAGCATCAAATGGATGTGGTTCATTAATAAAATCAATACTTTCTTCAACATCAGATAACTTTTCTAATCTTGGTTGTAAAACTCTTGATAATTCTAATAAATCAACATCTCTAGTAATAGATTGATAATAAGGTAACAACAATTCATGGAATTGTTCTAAAGACATATTTCTTAAATAAACACCATTCATCCATTTTAACTTATCAATATCAAAAATAGCAGGTGATTTAGATATATGAGCAATATTAAACTGTTGAATTAAATCATCTAAAGATAAAATTTCTTCATCTTCTGGAGACCAACCAAGTAAAGCAATATAATTTAAAATAGCTTCTTTTAAATAACCTTGTTTCTTTAAATCCTGATAAGAAGCATCTCCATTACGTTTACTTAACTTATGGGTTTCATCTTTATTAACAGGTGGTAAATGAATATAAGTAGGAATTTGCCAATCAAAAGCATTATAAATTAAATTATATTTAGGGGTACTTGATAAATATTCATTTCCTCTTACAACATGAGTAATATTCATCAAATGATCATCAATAACATTTGCAAAGTTATATGTAGGATAACCATCACTTTTAATTAAGATACCTTCATTTAATGTTTGATTTTCTACTTCAATATGTCCATAAACTTCATCATCAAAAGAAGTTGTTCCAGTTGTTGGAATTGTTTGTCTAATAACATGCAGAATACCTTCGTTTAACTTTTCTTGAATTTCTTCTTGTGATAAATGAATACATGGATCTTCGCCTTCTAATTCACCTTCACAAAAACAATAGTGAGCACCACCTAATTCTATTAATTTTTGAGCATATTCATGATAAATAGGTAATCTTTGAGATTGAATGTATGGTCCTACACCACCATCTTTATCAGGACCTTCATCATAATAGAGACCAGTTTCTTCCATCACTTGATAGATTAAGTCAATAGCTCCCTCAACTTCTCTTTGTTGGTCAGTATCTTCAATTCTTAAAATGAAGTCACCACCATCATGTTTAGCAATCAAATAACAATACAAAGCAGTTCTTAAATTTCCAATATGCATATAGCCAGTTGGACTAGGTGCAAAACGTGTTCTGATTTTCATATACTTCTCCTTTACTTCTTGAAAAAAAGGTTCTATAATATAGTAGATGATTGGGGTATAGCCAAGCGGTAAGGCATCAGACTCTGAATCTGACATTTCCTCGGTTCGAATCCAAGTACCCCAGCCAGATAGAAACCTAACCACGAAAGTGGTTTTTTTATTTTATTTATTGATTCTATCATATTTATTGAATATTTCAACAAACATATTTTTCTTCTTAATAAAAATATACTAATGTCTCAAAAAATGAGACATATTTTTTTATCTGATATTTGTTTCAAAAGACGTTGTTCATTTATTTTTACAAAATATCAAAGCGCTTACAATAATGGTAAAATAAGTGTAGTTACAGTAAGGGAGGAAAAAATATGAAAAAAGATTTTGTTAAAACAATCGCAAAAGCTTTTGTTGCAACTGCACTAACATTGTCTTACATACCTATGAACAGTGTTCATGCTATCGAGACATCAAACATTAAAATTAGCGCAGTAAGTGATGTAAGTTGGTGTGGAGAAATTCCAGGTTTTGGAACTTATCCACAAAGAGCATTATCTTCAATTACTTTAGAGTATGACGAAGATGTTAATGGTAAAAATTTGAAGAAAGAGGACTTTGTTATACAAGATATCTTATATCCAAATGAAAAAATAGAAGTTGAAGATATCGACGTGAATGGTAATAAAATCGTTTTAGATGTTGATACACATTCTGCTGCAGGAGTCTTAACGGCTCCAGGTGGAAATTTTAGAAGATATGTTAGTGAGTTTAAAGTGAAACAAATGGTAGATATTGTTGCTACAAATGGTAATATCTTGAGTTCAAAGGATACAGAAAAAACTTTTAATCAGGATAACATTCGTAATATTGCTTCTGATGAGTTTAAAGATTTGAAATTAGATAGTCAAACATCAGATAATAAAATTTATGTAAAATATTATTTACCAGAAAATTATTCGAAAAATAAAAAATATCCTATGGTTGTTCATTGTACAGGAGGAGGACAACAATATCGAACAAATACACCTGACGAGAGATTATATGGAAAAGATAATTTTGGGGTGGAATTAGATATTGATTTAACACCAAAAACGTTTTCTACTAACGCACCTGAAGATACGATTATGGTGACGATTCAATGTTTAGGTGAAAACCAACCAAATAAATATAATCCTGGCAAAGACATTGATCAAACTGTTCAATATTTTATTGATCATTATGCAGTTGATACAAATAGAGTTTATGCAGTAGGTAACTCACAAGGTGGAGTATTTATGTCATCAGCTGTTTATCAAGCACCTCAACTATTTACTGCTTATCTACCATGTAATACATCAATTGTATCTGGTGATAAATCAAGTGAAGATAAAGAAGCGTACAAAACAATGGTGGAATACTGTCAAACATATGTTGATAATGATATTTCTATTTGGTTCCATAGAGGTGAAAATGATTTTACTGGTCCTTATACAGAAGTGACAATTCCTTATGATGTACTTGTTAAAATGTATAAAGATAAAGGATATAGTCAATTAGATATTAATAAAAAAGTAAAACAAACCAAATATTCTGATGATGATTTTAAAACAGTAGGATCTACTTATTATCATGGTGCAACAGGATTAATGTGTTTAAATAAAGATGCTATTGATTGGGTTTATAAACAAACAAAAGATGATAGTGTTCAATTAACAGCAAGTTATGATAAAGCTATTAATGAAGTTATTATTCCTAGATATGAAAAAGATGGAACAAAAACAAACCAAAAAGTCTCTGAATTATTAAAAGCTCATTTAAATACAAAGGATTTAATGGCAACTAAAGATAGTAAAGAAAAAGCATTAACAGTTGATATTCAATTAAAAGATGTTTATTTAAATTCAGAATATCTAAATGGAAAATCAGAAGCAGGTATGAGTTATTATAATATGCTTAACTTCTATACAAATGTAAAACAAGTGAAACAATTATTAGATGCTAATCCTGGATATAGTGTGATTGATAGTCAAAAGAATAAACTTGATAAAGTATATATTGATGAGTTATTAGGATTATTAGATCAAATTAATGATATGGATCCAAAAACAAATTTAAAATATGATATGGATTCTGTTTATGATTCAAAAGTATTTAATCAAGAAACGACTCGTGGTGGAACAGATGTTATTGCAACAAGTCAAGAAGGAAATGTATCATTGAAATTCCATATTGATTCTCATGGATGGTGGGGATATGATTTAGGGGCTGATGATTCTATTACATCATTAGTCATGGGATTTGATCAAAAGGCTATTGATGCAGATAGAGCAGAACGTGAAAGTCCAATTACAAAACAATATGGAAACTTCTTTGTGATTGAAATGGAGAATGCTGGTAAAGGAAAATGGTACATGTTAAATGGTACTGATTTGGAGAATCCAATTATCTATGTAAGTAGCGATGGAAAAGAAGCATTTATGATTGATGTTGATTTCTATGGTGAAAATGTGATTAATCAAGTGATTAAGAGTGTGATTGGTGATAAATGTGAATCATTAAAGATTTTCTTAACACATAATCATGGTGATCATGTGAACAATTTAGCTCAGATTGCTAAGGATGAAAGGTTAAAAGAAATAACAACACTTGTTTGGCCAGAAAATGAGCCACATACAAAATTAAATGGAGTTGATTTAGTAGAGTTATTTGATTATACAACAATCAAAGATATGCAAACAATAATTGTTGCGGATAATACTTTCCAATTTATTGAAATTCCTGATGAACATACACCAGGAGGAGGGCAATTGGCTGATTTAACAAATAAAGTTCTTTATAGTGGTGATACATTGGGAGCACAAGTGCATTTAGGTGGTGGAACTGTCATGATGTCAAAGATTGATAGTTGGTTAAATGGTGCTTTAAAGTCTGCAAAATATATTGAAGAAAATGATATTCGTTATAATATTGGTGGACATACACCATATTTGAATAATCCACAATTTGCATCTTGGGTTGCTAAAGCTATTCAATATGGTAAAGAACAATTAGCTAGTGATCCAGCTTGGAAAGGTGGTTTGGTCATTGTTGAAAATGGTAAAATTGTTGATTCAACAAGAATGGGTGAAATTTTTGCTAAAGGATTATCAGATAGAGATGAATTAAATATTGCATCAATTAATTTCATCAATGATCTTGATCATAAAGAAGATTCTGATGACAATCAAGTACCAGATAGCAATGATAATCAAACACCTAATAACAATGATAACCAAACTCCAAATAATAATGATAAGAAACCAATTGTTGATAATCAACAAACAACAGTTGTAAAAACAGAAGATCAAAGCTTATTAGCTGGATTTGCTTTAACAGCATTAATGGCTTTCGTCGTAGGTGTTGTAGTCTATAAAAAAAGAAAAGAAAATGAATAAATAAAAAAGGCTATATCAAATGCATAAACTATTTTTGCATAATCTATTTTGATATAGCTTTTCTATTTTTTAAAATGGATTCAAAGTGTGAAATCAGTTGATTATAACGATTCTTATGATACATCATATAAATATCGCGACCTTGAGTTGGTTTTAATGGAATGATAGAAACATAAGAACGGATATTTTGTTGAATGACAAATTCATGGACAATTGCTTCTCCTAGATTACAAGAAACTTGTAGAAGTGCCCCTTCTAATTCAATATTTGGCTGATTATCTTTTTCTTGTCTGATATCATAAATCAGATTTTTTAAATCATCAGCACAGATGCTTTGTTTAGAAGCTAGTGGATGTTCTTTATAGACCACAGCAACTAATGGGAATTTTCTCATAAAGACTTTTGTAAAGTCAGGAGTATCTAAAGCATCTATACTTAAAATGATATCTAATTCACCAGACAATAATAATGATTCTAAAGTTTTTCATGTATATCCACCTAATTCTAATTGAATATGAGGATACTTTTGATGAAATTCAGTTATAAACTCTCTTAATAATTCAAAATCAAAATCTTTTAAAAAACCAATTTTTAATGTTCCTCTTTCTCCTCTTTGAAAAGCTTCTAGATGTTGATAAGAAAGTTCAACTTGTTTTAATATATTTTGAGCCCCATAATAAAAGAGTTGACCTGCTTGAGTTAATGAAACATGTTTTTTATCTCTTTGAAAAAGCAATTATGGATGGAAACAGAGGCAATAAGACAACTTGAAAATATTGAAAAATATCTAGGCGTTGTTGATTGTGTTGGTTTACCAGATTTACATCCAGCTAAAACACCAGTAGGAACAACCATTGTTACTAAGAATGTCATTTATCCAAGTTTGATAGGAAATGATATTGGTTGTGGGATTGCTTTATAAGATACTGATGTGAAGTTAAAGAAAATTCATATTGAAAAGGTTAAAAAGAAACTTGAGGGAAGTTGTATTTGTGGTGAAAATTCTATTGGTCAAGGAAATCATTTTGTTGAGATGACGCAAATTGATAAGCTTTATCAAGATATTGAATTAGACAAGAATCATTTGTATTTATTGATTCATTCTGGTTCAAGACAAATCGGTGAAGCTATTTATCAAAAATATAGGGGTTATCAAAATTTACAAGTAGGTACAAAAAAATTTGATGATTATTTATTGGGTCATCAACATGCTGTTGAGTTTGCTTATACAAATAGAAAGCAGCTTGCCAATATCTTTATGAACTTATTACAAATGAAATATTATAATCATCTTATTATCGATTGTGTACACAATACCTTAGAAATAATAGATAATTATTATTATCATCATAAGGGAAGTATTTCAACATTGATAAATCAATATGCAATTATTGCTGGTTCAAGAGGAAGTTATTCATATCTTGTGAAATGTTAAGGAGATCCTTTTAGTTTATAGAATATAGGAAAATAGAATTATGTTATTTAATAATAAAGCCCCATAACTATATAATTATAGCTATGAGGTTTTTATTAGTAATCATAATAATTCTCTATTTTATTGATGAGTTTTGCATATTTATTTTTATCGCTTTTTAGTATTGATAGATAGAATGATACTCTTGCTTCATCGTTAGAGAAAGGAATAGTAACTTTATCTTTTATTTCTCCTTCTCGCTTGATAGAAAGATTAGATGTAAATGAAGGAAGTGAAGATGATTTTACTATTTCTGTAAATGCTTGACGATCTTCTTGTACTAAGAACTTAGTCTTGGGCATAGTGCGTTTATGTAGCTCTGCCCAAAAACCAATATTAGAATAAAGAAGCATAGTTTCATTTTCTAAATCTTCAAAAGATATCATATCTTTATTATGAAGTGGGTGATTTTTAGGAACCGATAAATATATTTCTTCATCTAAATAATGTGTACATATAATATCAGAATCATTAACTTCAAAAGGAGTGATAATTAGATTTGCATTTTTATTCTTTAATGCTTTTACTAATTCTTGTTTATCTTGTATTAAAGAGATAAAGCTCAACTCACCATATAAAGATTTCATGATGGGTTCTATATCCCAAATAGGAGCTGGAGTGCAAGAAGCAATAGTAACTGATTTAAATGATAAATCATGATCTTGAACATCTTTTTTCATCTTTTCAACTCTATTAAGGATATCTTTTGCACGTTTAACAGCCAATTCACCATTTTTATTGAGTACAACTTTATTCTTGTAGTGATCAAATAGTTGAACATTAAAGTCTTCTTCTAACCTTTGCATTGAACGACTTAACGCAGGCTGAGAGATTAATAGTTCTTGTGCTGCATTAGAAATAGTCTTTTTTTCAGCAATACATACTAATTGTTCTAATTGATATAATTCAATCATATTGATACCTCCACTATGTGTTTATATTATAGCACAATTCTATATTGGTATTGTACTTTTATCAAATAAGTTTCTATAATTGTGGTGTATATTAGAGGAGGAAACATTATGAGATTAGATGGAAAGATTGCTTTAATTACTGGTGGAGGAACAGGTATCGGATTAGATATCGCTAAGAGATATGTAGAAGAAGGTGCCTATGTTTACATCACAGGAAGAAGAGAAAAGAAATTGCAAGAAGCAGTAGATTTAGTTGGTAAGAACATTGTCTATATAGTTGCAGATGTTACGAAGAAGGAAGATAACCAAAAAGTAGCTGACAGAATAAAAGCAGATAAAGGGCATCTAGACATTGCGATTGCAAATGCTGGTGTAGGCAATTATATAGCAATTGAAGATGTAACAGAAGAAGAATTTAATCGTGTTATGTATACAAACGTATTAGGAACATATTACTTAGCACAAGCATGTCTACCAATTATGGAAGAAGGGTCAACATTTATCTTAAATACATCTGTGACAACTTCATTAGGTTTACCTAAATTTAGTTTATATATCGCTGCTAAATCAGCAATGAAATCATTCATCCATACATGGACAAATGAATTAAGAGATAGAAAAATAAGAGTTAATGCTTTAGCTCCTGGTATTATTCCTACTGATGCAGCTGGACAAGAATTAGGGAGAGATCCTAAAGAAGAACAAAATGTTCAACAGTATCGCTCCACATTAATTCCTGCTGGAAGGGTTGGGAATGTCAAAGATACATCAAACGCAGCTGTATTTCTAGGATCTGATGAATCGAGTTATGTTAATGGGGTAGAATTACTAGTTGATGGTGGATTGGCTGCTATTTATCCGGTTAAATTATGATGAAAGATTTAGAATTAGTTATTAATGAACTCATAGAATTCATTTTATTAAATCATGTAGAAAGTATTCCTGAATATTATTATGATGTCTTTCTAAATTATTTGGGAGTAACTTACTTAGGGTCAAAGAATTCAGATATTGATGTAGTGATTAATAGTTTATTAGACGATCATAGTGGTATTTACAGTCCAATAGGTAGAAAGGAAAAGATGTCTTTAAGTGATGTTGCCTTGATAGATTGTTATGCATCAGCTATTTATGCATATGATGATATTCATTTTGAAACAACTTCTCACCCAACCGGACCAGTTATGAGTGCACTTCTAGCAATTGCAAGAACACAAAGTATTTCTTTAAAAAAAATATTAACAGCCTTATGTATTGGAATGGAAGTTGAATGTAGAATGGGAGTATTATTATTTTCAAATAACAACACTTATAAAGGTTATTATACAACAGGAATTATTGGTGGATTTGGTGTCGTTGCAGCATTAAGCTATGTATTAGAATTTAATAAAGAACAAATTTCTAATGCTCTTGGCTTAGTAAGTTGTTATGCCAGCGGGAATAGAGGTAGTCATGGATCGATGGCAGGAAGTTTTATTCCAGCTATTGCTTGTAAAAATGGATTAGATGTATGTAATCTTGTTAAACATGGGATGACTTGTTCTATCAATGCATTGATAGGAACTAATGGTTTAGTTAATCAAATTACTACTAAACCAAATGTGAATGAAGCTAGGCAAGGTTTAGGAGAAATATATATATCTATGAATACATCATGTAAACCTTATCCTTACGGCTTTATATCTTTTGCATCGATTGCTTTATTAAAACAGTTATCAATTAGTGAAATGTTTGATTCTATAGAAGTAGAAGTATTCTCATGTGTTTATGAATTAGGATGTAAAAAGGAACTTAATAATAAATATGATGCAATTGTATCATTACCTTATATACTATCACGTGTCATTGTTGTTCCTGATAATGCCTACTGTCCTATAACAGATGATATTGTAAGTGAAGAAATTACAAAGATGATGGAAAAGATTAGTATTATTGAAAATCAAACATTAAATGATGATGAAGTTTATATGACAATCAATAAGAAAAGACATCATTTAAAAGATGCTCCAGGCTCTATTAATAATCCTATGAGTCATAACGATATATTGAATAAATTCAAAGTCATAACAAACATTCAAATATCCAATCAAATAATTTATAAAATATATAATGAAGATATAAATGACATATATGCTTTTATTAAAGAATATATGTCATAATGAAAAGAGGAAGATTATGAAAACATTATTTATCAACGGAAGTCCAAATAAAGACGGAAACACAGTAAAACTAACAAAACAGTTTTTAATAAACAAAAACTATGAAACTATAAATCTAGTAGATTATAAGATTTATGATTATGGTCAAAAGTTTAACGATGATCAGTTTGAAGAAGTCGTAAAGAAAATGAGTGAAGCAGATGAAATAATTATTGGTTCCCCTCTTTACTGGCATAGCATGTCTGGAATGATTCGTAATCTTATTGATCGTTTTTATAATAATGTAGATGAATCATTATTAAAAGGTAAAGATATGTATTTTGTATTTCAGGGATATGCACCAACTATTGAACAACTAGCAGCTGGTGAATATACAATGAAAAGATTTGCTAGTTTATATGGTATGAATTATAAAGGAATGATTACTAATTAGTATGCATGAAAGTTATAGATGAATACAATTATGGTATTGTACATTTATGAATAAAGAAACTACAATAAGATTGTAAAATAAAAGAAAGAAGGAAAGCGAAAATGAAAACTTGGTTAATTACAGGATGTAGTAGTGGTATTGGTGCAGGTATTGCAAAAGCAGTATTAAAGAGTGGTGACAATGCAGTAGTTACTGCAAGAAATGCTGGTAAATTAGATGATTTAGTAAAAGATTATCCAGATAATGCGTTAGCAGTTTCATTAGATGTTTGTGATAAAAATAGTATTAAAGAAGCAGTGAAAGCTGCAAACGAAAAATTTGGAACAATTGATGTATTAGTAAATAATGCTGGATATGGTTACCGTTCAGCAATTGAAGAAGGAGAAGTAGAAGAAGTTCAAAAGCTTTTCCAAACAAATGTCTTTGGTCCAGTAGAATTAATAAAAGCAGTTTTACCTAAGATGAGAGAACAAAAATCAGGATATATTTTAAATGTTACATCTATTGCTGCTGCAAGATCCGCAGTAGGTTCGGGATATTATGCTTCTTCAAAAGCTGCATTTGAATTATTAACAAATGGTTTAATGAAAGAAGTTGCTCCTTTAGGTATTAAAGCAATGGTTGTACAACCAGGTGCTTTTAGAACAAGATTCTATGACAGTGAATCTTTACAAGGTACAAAGGTGAGAATCTCTGATTATGAAACAACAGTAGGTAAATCTAGACCTGGTAATTTTGAAAATAAACATCAACAAGCAGGAGATCCTGATAAAGCTGGTGAAGTTATTGTCGACGTAGTAAATGGTGATGATTTACCAGAAATCCTTACATTAGGTGCAGCTGCAGTAGATGCAGTCATTGATACATTACAAGGAAAAATAAATGAATTAGAGAAATGGAGAGAAGTCTCAAATAAATGTGACTTTGAATAGGAGAAAAAAATGAAACAAATAAGACTAGGAAAAACAAATATGTATGTAAATCGTGTGGGGTTTGGATGTATGGGATTTTCTCATGCTAGTGGGGCACCAACACCTAAAGAAGAAGCTATACAAGCATTACGTGAAGCTTATAAAATAGGCTATAACTTTTATGACACTGCTGAGTGTTATACAGGTGTAAATAGTGATGGAAGTATTAATTATAATGAGGAACTTGTTGGTGAAGCAATTAAACCATTTAGAGACAAAGTTATTTTATGTACTAAATTTGGAGTTACTCATAAAGGAGATCACTTAGAATTTGATAGTTCTCCTAAAAAGATCAGAGAATCGATTGAAGGATCACTAAAAAAACTACAAACAGATTATATAGATATATATTATCAACATCGTATCGACCCTAATGTAGAACCAGAAGTAGTGGCTAGTGTTATGAAAGAACTAATTGAAGAAGGAAAAATAAAAGCATGGGGTATATCTGAAACAACTGAGGAATACTTAAGAAGAGCTCATGCAGTATGTCCTGTAACATGTATTGAAAATAGATATTCGATGATGGCTAGATGGCATGAATCTATTTTTGATACTTGTAAAGAATTAGGAGTTACTTATGTGGCATTTTCGCCAATGGCTAATGGGGCTTTAACTGGTGTTTATAAATCTAATAAAGAGTTTAAAAATGATGGTTCTGATTTTAGAGTTAATATGCCTCAATATAGTGATGAAGGTATTAGAAAAACAAATGAATTATTAGAAGTAGTAAATGAAATTGCTGATAAGCACAATGCTACCCCAGCTCAAATATCTCTTGCTTGGATGATTTGTAAATATGATTTTATTATTCCTATTCCAGGATCTCGTAAGATTGAAAGAATTCAATCTAACTTCGATGCTGGTAATATTGAATTAACTAAAGAAGAAATAAATAAACTGGATACTAAATTATCTTCCATGGAATTTAAAGTATTTGGTGGACATTAAAAGACCATTTTAGTTCAATGTCATTAAGTTAACAATGACGTAAAGAAAGCTAAGATATATATAATTAATATATGTCTTGGCTTTTATATTTTATAGAAGCTACAATAGTGTAGTTTGGACACTTAATAAGGGAGCGTATCAAAGAACTCATATTTAGAAGTCCATATTACCTAGTGTTTTCATATAGTAGTATAGGCTTTTATATACTTTCATTTAGTATTATTGAGAATAATCTTCTCAAAATCTTCTCAACAAATAAAAAAAGCCTTATTTTATAAGGCGTTTTGACATATTGGTAGTCCGTACGGGGTTCGAACCCGTGAATGCTAGGATGAGAACCTAGTGTGTTGACCACTTCACCAACGGACCATATTGTATATATAAGTATAACACTCCTTGCAAAAGTGTAAAGAGTGTTTTTTGAATTTTTATATAAAAAATAAAAATTGTTAAACTTAATAGCAAAATGTTAACTAAAATTGATAGTCATTTTTTTTAAAAGATGTAAAATAAAACTGAGGAGGGAAGACTTATGAGTATTGGGAAAAGGCTCTTATCATTACGTCAACAAAAAGGCATGTCACAAGAAGAACTGGCTAATCAGTTACATGTATCAAGACAAACGATTTCTAAATGGGAATCAGATCTAAGTTTACCAGATATGAAAACAATGTTAGATATTAGTGATTTTTTTCAAATTTCTATCACAGAATTATTAGGAATAGAGGAAGATAATCATAATCATTCAATTGAGCAAATATATGATCAAACTAAAATTGTATTAGATAATTTACAGAAAGAGAATCAAAGAAGAAAAACCCGTGATTATATTATTATTGGAGTATGTGTTGCTTGTATGGTTTTGGTTAGCTCTTTATACTTTTTAAATTTAATAAAACCCCGTACAGTTTCAAGTAAAACAACAGTTCATGAATATGTAATTAATAATTCATCAAGTGAGGAGGAACGTTATATAGATTTATCGCATTCATCTTTTGAAACGAAAAGTTATGATTTGGAAAATTTAAATGTGACGGTTGATTATCAATGTGCATTAAAAGTTTATCATAACCAAAAAGTTGAATTGGTTTTTGTTGATGAAAATCATCAGAATTATATTTATCCAATGATATTTCAAAATGAAAAATATGTTTATCAAGGAACAATTCCACTATTGAATTATTTAGAAACCAAGATAACTATTGAAGAAGAAAATCAAGAAAAAAGAGTTGAATATATTGAAAGTAATCAAAAACTATTAAATCAAGTTTTGCAATATAAGATTTATTTATGCTTTGAAAATCTTGATGATAATCATATAGGAGTAAAAAGATTACGTTATTATCCACAGGAAAATAACTCTTCAGAAATGGAAAAAGCGAAAGGAGAATTGCCAGGAAAGCTTTATGTACAAGTCGTTTCAGGAAATGAACAATTAGCCAATACCAATATACCATTAAATAAAGCATCATATATTCCATTAAAGAGAAGATTGGAAAATAAAGAAGTCGTTACAATCAAGAGTAAAGTTGTTATTGGGGAAAAAACTTATTATGAAACAGAATTTGAAAAACAAATTATGTATGGTAGCTTTAGTAGTATTATATTACCTAATGAAATGCTAATGTTACATAAAGAAGCAGAGATAAATAAGTCAAGAACAGACCGCCCCACTATTCCGTTTTTAACAGTAAGTTAAATTTTTTAGCTGAAATAAATGATATTTAGTGCTAACAAAAAGACAAATTGCGGGTTTACAAAGAGAAAATGGGCATTAGTATATGGATTTGCTGTCAAAGATTGTCCTTATATATAATACCCATTTCGTTATTTCTGAGGTTTATAACAAATATTTGCACACATGACACCGAGTAGAATCAGTAATGCACCAATGTTGCCCATCAGATTCAGTCGCTCACCCAGAAAAGCAAATGCAAATACCGCAGTAAAGACAGGTTCTAAAGAAAACATAAATCCCGTTGTTTCAGCGCTGACAAATTTCTGCACATAAGCCTGCATGACAAAACCGTAAGCAGAGCAAATCAAGGTTAAACCAAGTAAACTCGCCCACTGGATTCCCGTTTGAGGAAGAACTGGCGTTTCAAAAATGAAGGTTGCTATGGTGGCATAGATACAAGCAAAAAGCATTTGCCAGATGCCCAAGGAAATGCTGTCTACTCGTTCCACAAAGGATTTGCTGACCACAATATGAACAGCATACACAAAAGCAGAAAACAGCATGATACCGCTTCCGATAGAAAACTGTCCAACACCGCCACTGAGCAGGAGGAGACCAGCTGTAACAGCAATAACACCAATCACGATTTTAGTTTCCGGCATACGCTTGCGGAGAACGGCCATGATAATAGGCACAATAATGACTGTCGTGCTTTGCAGAAAACCTGTTTCTGAGGCAGATGTATATTGTACACCCAACAAAAGACACAGGAAAACCGTTGCCAGTAATCCTCCGCATATTGCACTTGCTTTTAAGGTTTGACGATCCGGGCGGCACACTCTGCGGAAAAAGAGAGCAAACATGACCAGAAAGGCGATTCCTGTGCGGAGGGCAACAATGGTAACCGGCGGAATCCCATCCATTAGATAAGCCATAAAAATATAGGAAGTACCCCATGCAAGCGGTACAGTGAACGCTAAAAATGTTGCTTTTTGTTTATTCATCGTTAGACTCCTTGTTTGTTTTTCTTTTATTATAGCTGCGCCCTTGCTATTTGTAAAATTAATAGATATAATGTGTGTATTAGAAAACACGATACAAGGAGGGCGGTTGCAACAATGATCCAAACATCAAAATACACGGTGTTTTGTCGTGTTGTTGAATTAGGCAGTTTCAGTTTAGCGGCGGAGGAATTAGGATATACGCAAAGTTCAGTTAGCCAAAAAGTTTTATCTCTTGAGGAGGAATTAGGGGTAACATTGCTCCTGCGACAGAAAAAACCGTCTGGAATTGACGTCAGATGGCGAAAATCTCTATCCCTTTATTCAAGCCATTTATGCGGCGGAAAAAAACCTTTCCGGGAAGAAAAAAGAAATCGAAGGTCTTGAAAGTAGTGTTGTATCCATTGCAGCTTGGTCGAGTGTAAGCAGGTTATATCTACCCATCTTGATGAAAACTTTTCAAGAGAAATACCCTTCTGTAGAGTTCAAACTGCTACAGGGTGGATATGAGGTAAATGCAGCGGCAGTCAGAGCAAGAGAAGCTGATTTGGGATTTATCAGTACAGATACCGCAGAGGATTTGGAATATGATATTTTGTATGAGGATGAATTGCTTGCGGTATTGCCATCTAATCATCCTTTGGCAGAAAAAGATATTGTTTCTGTGAAAGACCTTGCTAAGGAACCTTTTATCCTTATGGATGAGTTGGGGTATTCATATCCACTGGCGGCATTCAAAGATGCAGGTGTGCAACCTCGGAATTTGAAACTGACAGTTTATGACGATTATGCAGTTATGGAAATGGTTCGTCAGGACTTGGGGGTGTCTATGCTATATGAGCGCATCCTGAGAGGCTTTGATGACGGTTTAATTATACGTCCGATAAAAGAAAGACCGAAGCGTAATGTTGCAATCTGTTGGAAAGACAGAAAAACACTATCTCTGGCGGCAAGAAAATTTCTTGAACATGTCGAAGATTCAAATATATTTGTATTCAACTGATATGAAATAACTTTGAGAGATTTTTGGGAAGATGTAAATTCCAGTTTTCACTTTAATCTCCCATTGAAAAATTAAATACCCATCGCCCACCACAGCGGCACACAAGCAGTAAGTCTGAAAAGATTTGCTGCTTTTTTTTGCGCCCATTTTTGGAAGAACGGCACCCGCAGACAGGACATAGAGATTTATTACAGCTTTGTCGGCAAGATTGACTTGCCGGAATAACCGCCCGACCTATCCGACGTAATCGCGAAACGCCGGATAGGAACGGCAAAATTTTTTACATTTCTATTACTTCTTTATCGCACATCAACAAATGTATCAGGATTGAAGTGACTTGCTGCTGGTGAGTTATATTGATATAATAAAGATGTAAAAATAATGAATATATCGGATGATTTATGTTATCTTTAAAAGAATAATGAAAGACATGAAGAAGTTTTTTGAAATTCTTTTGATATTTATAAGATTCCCGTGTATAATCATTATGAAATGAAATGACAGTGTATATTTTTGATACATTTTTATATATTAATATTGAGAAAGGAAAGAAACTGATGGCAGAAGTAATTGCAATTGAAGGTGGTTATAAATTAAATGGAACAGTAAGAATTAGTGGGGCTAAAAATGCAACAGTCGCATTGATACCAGCTGCTGTTTTATCTGATGGTCCCGTTGAAATATTGGGTGTTCCAGAAATTTCTGATGTTGAAGCATTAGCAATTTTGTTGGAAGAATTGAAATGTAAGGTAGAGGTTGATGGAGAACGGATTAGAATTGATCCTACACATATGGAAGATATTCCACTTGTGAGTGATGCAGTTAATAAATTAAGAGCTTCCTATTATTTTATGGGGGCATTGCTTGGTAAATATAAAAGAGTAAAGATTAAAATGCCAGGAGGGTGTTATTTAGGCCCTCGTCCAATTGATCTTCATTTAAAAGGATTTGAAGCATTAGGAGCAAAAATTACTTATGAAAATGATACGTATTTATTAGAGGCTGAGGAACTTGTAGGAACTTCTATTTATTTAGATTTTGCCTCTGTTGGGGCAACTATTAATATTATGTTGGCAGCTGTAAGAGCAAAAGGAAAAACAATTATTGAGAATGCAGCAAAAGAACCTGAAATTATTGATGTGGCCAATCTTTTAACAAAGATGGGAGCAAAGATTAGAGGGGTTGGAACTGATACAATTACGATTGAAGGGGTTGATTATTTAGGTGGAACTTTCCATGAAATCATTCCAGATCGTATTGAAGCAGGAACATTCTTAATTATTGCCGCAGCGGCTGGCGAAAGAGTGATTATTCAAAATATCATTCCTCAACATTTAGAAGCCTTGATTTCAAAGCTTAAGGAAATGGGTGTTAAAATGGATGTTGTTGGTGATAGTATTGTGGTTTATGGAGCAAAAGAAGGTTTAAAACCAGTTGATATCAAGACTCAAATTTATCCAGGGTTTGCGACTGATTTACAACAACCACTTACAACGTTATTGACTCAAGCACAGGGAGTTTCTCATGTTAAAGAGACAATCTATGTTGAACGTTTTAAACATTGTGGACAGCTTAATAAGATGGGAGCAAATATTGAGGTAGGAGAGGCTTCTAGTATGATTTCTGGAGCAACCCCATTGCATGGAGCACGTGTTGAAGCAACTGATTTAAGATGTGGAGCAGCTTTAGTTGTTGCTGGATTAATAGCAAGTGGTAAGACAGAAATTACAAATGTTTATCATATTGATCGTGGTTATGATAATATTGATAACAAATTAATTACTTTAGGTGCACACATTACTCGTTATGAAATAGAAGATTAAATAAAAATAAAAAAAGTATTGTATTTATGGTAAAGAAATGATATTATAATTGAGCAACTTACTTTGAAGTAGCAAATATTTCAAGGCGGAAGGAGAAAAGAAAAATGAAAAAAGGAATTCATCCAGATTATAAAAAGGTAAAAGTCATTTGTACTTCTTGTGGAGCTGAATTTGAAACTGGATCAGTATTAGACGAAATTCGTGTTGATACTTGTTCAAATTGCCATCCATTCTATACTGGAAAACAAAGATTTGCTAGTGCAGATGGTCGTGTAGATAAATTCAACAAAAAATACGGACTTAAATAAAAAGACGAAAGAGCAGAAATGCTCTTTTCTTTTTGGATTTTATTCTTTAAAAATAGTGCAACATATGAGATAATGACTACAGAAATAGGGTGGTTTATAAATGAAAAGAATAATAGCAGAAATGATGCAGATTTATTCACAAAAGGCTCATTATCATGAAGAAGAATTAGAGATTATTTTAGTCTTAAAAGGAAGTATAACAATCCATAAAATTCAACGCAGTGTGACAATTCATGAAAATGAATTGACTTTTATTAATCGTTTTATTGCACATCGTATTGAAAGCCAAGGAGCGTATATTTTATCAGTTAAAATAAAGTTGTCTGAGTTTAAGGATATTTTTGATAAGATTGAATATGTTGAATTTTTGAATAATGATGAATTAAGACCGTTAGAAAGACCGCTTAAGGAAAGATTGAATGCTATTGTTGTTGATTTACTGATAAAGCTTTATCATGAAGAAGATAGTGAAGAAAGAAGATTTGATGAACATAATTTAATGCATATGTTATTTACGTCATATCAGTTGATTTCACATACTAAGACGCAGGAAGAATATTTAACTTTAGATCTTCAACAACGTTATTATAGTATTGTGGAATATATTATGGTGAATATGAATCAAAAGATTGGGGTCGATGATATTTTAAAACGTTTTTATATGAATCCGGCATATTTCTCTCAATTTATGAAGAAAATTAATGGAGAAGGATTTAAATCTTTTGCTTCTTATCGAAAATTGATTAGAATTATGGATTATTTATTAGATGATGAATTATCAATGAGTGAAATAGCCAATGCTGTTGGAATTTTGAATATGAAATCTTTTTATGCTTTGTTTAATAAGTATTTTGCTGAATCTCCTATGAAGTGGAAAGAAAGAATGAAAGAGACATCAGATCATTATCAGATTATTGATAATCAAAAAATCTTACAGGCTTTCATTAAAAAATATCGTGTTGATAAACATCGTGATAATACTATTTATAAGTTATATAAATATTTAGTTGTTGTTAAGGCAAATAGAATTGATATGGAAAATGTTGATATTGTCTTAAATCCTTATTTAGATATGGGTGAAGATATTGATGAAGATTATCAGGTTTATAAATTTTTAGATGTACTGGTTGAACAAATAAAATTGTCTAATGCACATTTTAAGCTTGTTTTTCCTTTTCGTTATTTAAAAGATAGTAATCAAAAACAACTTTTATATGATGCGATTCGTTTACAAATTCTTCAATATGGAATCAATGAAATAAAGAAGTGGAAGATTTGTTTCTGTATTGAAAAATTATCTGATTTAAAGCCAGCTTTTAAGTTAAAAGAGGAGTTGGAACAACGCTTAGGAGCGTTAAATATACAAATTGCTTTAGATGCATTAGGTGGGTAATCCCACCTTTTTTTGTTTCTTTTTCTTTGTCTTTGTTGAATTGTAAATCTAAGTTATTGCCATTAACAAGCGCTTACATATTTTGTATAATAGAAGTGTCGGTATGAGAAAATATTAACAAGAATACGGATAATAAAATAGGAGAGGTAAGATTTATGAAAAAGAAAATCAACAGCTCGTACATCCATTTTATCATAGGAATGATTATCATGCTTGGATTTAGATTCGTTCCAATGGGTGTCTTGCCAAATGTTACAAAAATCGGATTACAAGTTATGGGGGTATTTATTGGAACTATTTATTTGTGGTCTACAATTGATCCTTCAGTAGCGAGTTTAACAAGTATTGTTATGTTGGCGTTTACTGATTTTGCACCTGCAGGAAATATTATGATGTCAGCTTTTGGGAATCCAACAGTTGTACAAATGTTCTTCTTAATGATTTTCATGGGTGGTTTAACAAATAGACGTTTAACGGTTTATATTGCACGTTGGATTATGACAAGAAAAATGATTGAAGGAAGACCTTGGATATTTACTTTGGTTATGTTACTTGGAACATATGTTATGTCAGTTTTCATTGGTGCTTTCGCTCCAATCTTCTTATTCTGGCCAGTTCTTTATGGTATTTTTGATGAAGTAGGATTCAAGAAAACAGATGCATATCCTAAAGTTATGATTGTTGGAATTGTTATTGCAGCTTTAATTGGTTTCCCTGTTCCACCATATATGGCTAATGGATTAGCGTTACTTGGAAACTATCGTGGGTTATTAGCTAACTTCCCAGCTTTGGCTTCTATGGATGGTGTGATGATTTCTAATGCATCATACTTTATTGGATGTTTTGTTATTGGGTTATTATTAATTGCAGTAACTGTATTAATTATGAAATTTATCTTTAGACCTGATGTAGAACCTTTAAAGAAAATTAGTATTGAAATGTTAGAAAAGAATCCATTGCCACCAATGACAATGTCTCAAAAAACATATGGTATTTTCTTATGCATTTTCATCTTTGTGATGTTAGTACCAAGTTTATTACCAAATTTACCAATTTTAAACTTCTTAAATGCTAATTCATTGATTATGCCAATGGTATTAGTAACTATTTTGGTATTATTAAGCTTTGAAGATGGACCAGTCTTAAAGTTAAATGAAGTTATGGGGAAAGACTTTGCTTGGCCAACTTATTTACTTTGTACTTCAGCAATCTTACTTGGAAGTGTTTTAACAAATGAAGCAACAGGTATTACAGCTTTCTTAAATACTGTTTTATCACCAGTCTTTGCTGGTATTTCAGGTGGTATGTTTACAATTGTTTTATTGTTATTTGCAATTGTCTTAACAAATATTTGCAATTCACTTGTTATTGGTATGATTTTACAACCAGTTGTTTTAACTTATTGTGTTAATACAGGCGTTAATCCTGCCCCAATTATCACATTGTTAATCTTCACAGTTTTATTAACTGCGGCTTGTACACCAGCGGCTTCACCATTTGCAGCAATGATGTTTGGTAACAAAGAATACTTAACTTCTGGTGATGTTTATAAATATTCAACTGTCTTTGTTGTGATTGAATTTATTGTTATTATTATTGTGGGTATTCCATTTATTAATCTATTAGTTTAGTGGCTAAATATTAGATATAAAAAAAGATAAAAAACTTAAAAATATCTATTACTAATTATGCTCATAAGGAGTAAAATGATAGTAAAGGAGGTATGTATATGGATACATATTATGATTTAGTGATTATTGGTGCTGGTCCTGCTGGGATGACAGCTGCTATCTATGGAGCACGTGCTGATTTAAAGGTCTTAATGTTAGATAAGCTTGCTCCAGGGGGACAAATTATTAATACAAATGAAATTCAAAACTATACAGGTATGGGAACAATCAATGGGGCTGAACTTGCAATGCAGATGTTTAACCATACACAAGAGTTAAATGTTGCCTTCGATTATGGAACAGTTAATAAAATTGAAGATAATGGAGACACAAAGAAAATCTATATTGAAGAAGATGCAGATAAAGTGATTACTGCTAAAGCAATCATTTTAGCTACAGGAACAACACCTAGAAGATTGAATATTCCTAATGAAGATAAATTCATTGGTAATGGAATTAGTTTCTGTGCAATTTGTGATGGTGCATCTTATCGTGATAAGGATGTTGTTGTTATTGGTGGAGGAAATTCTGCTGTTGAAGAATCAATTTATTTAGCTGGAATTGTTAAATCATTAACAATTGTAACGATGTTTGATTTAACTGCTGATCCAATTGCTTGTGATAAGTTAAGAGCACTTGATAATGTTACAGTTTATCCATATCAAGATATCTTAGAATTTGTTGGTGATAGTTCACTTACCGGAGTACATTTTAAATCAACAAAAACTGGTGAAGAAAACACAGTCAATTGTGATGGAGTCTTTGAATATATTGGATTATCACCAGTGACTGATTTCTTAAAAGATTTAGGTGTTTTAAATCAATATGGTTATATTGAAGTTAATGAAAAAATGGAAACAAAGATTCCAGGTATCTATGGTGCTGGGGATTGTATTACAAAGAATTTAAGACAAGTTATTACTGCTTGTGCTGATGGAGCTATTGCGGCTCAAGAAGTTTCAAGATATACAAAATAAAAGGAGGATCTATCATGTTAAAAGAAGTAGAGAGTACAGAATTTAATGAATTAGTAGGGAATGGTTTAGTGTTGGTTGATTTTTTCTCAACAACTTGTGGACCATGTAAAATGTTAGCTTTTGTATTAAATGATGTAGAAAAAGCATTAGGGGACAAAGTAACTATTTTAAAATTAGATTTTGATAAAAATAAAGAATTAGTTGATCAATATGAAGTTAAAGGTTATCCAACTTTAATTTTATTAAAAGATGGTCAAGAAGTAAAACGTATGCAAGGATTACAACAAAAACCTGCTATTATTAAAATGATTGAAGAAAACTTATAAGATAATTGCGCATTTTGCGCAATTATTTATATAAATAAAAGGAGGAAGAAAAATGAGTGTTGAATATAAAAAAATAGAACATTGGATTCCATTACAAAAAGAATCTGAAGAAAAAATGTTAGCTGAATTTGAAAGTGGAAATTATACTGTTGAAAATCCATTAGTTAAAACAAATGTGTATTTAATTAATCCATTATCTGCAGTTGTATGTTTTAAAACAGAAGAAGAAACTGCTGTAACAATTAGAGTAAGAGGAAAAACAAAGGCTGCTGACATTGTGCACACTTTTCCTAAAGCAAAAACACATGTTTTACCAGTTTTAGGTTTATATGCTAATTATAATAATACTGTAGAAATCACTCCATATCGTGGAAATACAACAACAATTCACATTGAAATTGGTGATGTATGTGATCATAGTGTTGTTGAATATATTCAAACAACACCAGAATATTTTGAAGATAATATTATGTTCTTGACACCAGCTGGTAGTGAAAAATCTATTGGAGTTGACTTTGCTGGAGATATTCGTTGGCATTTAACAGCATTATGTGTATTTGATGTTAAACGTTTAAGAAATGGAAATTTATTAATTGGAACTGACCGTTTAATTAAATTACCTTACTATATGTCTGGGTTATATGAAATGAGTCCAGTTGGAAAGATTTATAAAGAATTCCGTGTTCCAGGTGGATATCATCATGATCAATTTGAAATGCCTGATGGAAATTTATTATGTTTAACTGAAGATTTAACAAGTGATACAGTTGAAGATATGTGTATCTTATTAGATCGTAATACTGGTGAAATCTTAAAGACTTGGGATTATAAGAAATTCTTGACTCCTGGTGAAGGAAAAGGTTTATCTTATACTGATGAGGATTGGTTCCATAACAATGCTGTTTGGTATGATGCTAATACAAATTCTTTAACTTTCTCTGGTCGTCATATTGATTCAATGGTTAATATTGACTTTGATAGTGGAGAGTTAAACTGGATTATTGGTGATCCTGAAACTTGGCCAGAACATATGCAAAAGTATTTCTTTAAACCAGTTGGAAATAATTTTGAATGGCAATATGAACAACATGCTAACTTAATTACTCCTAATGGTGATGTTATGTGTTTTGATAACCATCATAACTCAACAAAGGTAGAAGAAAAGAAAGTACCTGCTTATAATAACTTCTCAAGAGGAGTTCGTTATAAAATTAATACAAAAGATATGACAATTGAACAAGTATGGCAATATGGTAAGGATCGTGGAGCTGAATTCTTCTCACCATATATTTGTAATGTTGAATATTATAATGAAGGTCATTATTTAGTTCACTCTGGTGGTATTGCTTATGATAAAGATGGTATTCCTTCTGAAGCATTAGGACCATTTGCAATTCAAACAGGTGGATATCAACAAGCCATTACTGTTGAAGTTGTGAATAATACAAAAATGTACGAATTAAAGACAAATAGTAATTTCTATCGTGCTGAAAAAATGAAATTATATGTTGAAGGAACAAACTTAGAATTAGGTGAAGGAAAAATTTTAGGTTCTATGGGTGTTACAAAAGAATTTGATACAGAAATTCCAGCTGAAGCATGTGGTGAAATGTTACCAGAAGATTGCAATGCTCGAATTGAAGATGAAATGGATAAATTTACATTCTTCTGTCGTTTCATGAAGGGTGATTTAGCAATGATGTTATTAGAACAAGGTGATGAAGTTCATCGTTACTATATTCCTACAACTGCAAAACCAGCAACAGCTATGTGCTGTGGTTCATTCTTAGATACAGATGATCGTAATACAAGAACTGGTGTTAATAAATCTGGTTTAAAAGGAACTTATGATGTAAGAGTTATTATTAATGATAAAAAATATGAAACAGGCATTCAAATCGAATGCTAGGAAAAGAGGTACAAAATGGCTATTGAATATACTTTCACAAAAAGCTTGGTTGATCGTCAAACTGAAGCTGAAAAAGCAATGTTAGATGAATTAGAAAATGGAAATTATACATTGGAAAATCCACTAGTAAAATTAAATCCTTACTTTATTAATCCATTAGCTGCAGTTATCTTATTTAAAACAGAAAAAGAAGTAGCAGTAACAGTTAGAGTTTTAGGAAAAACTCCTGAAGCAACAATGGAACATACATTCCCTAAAGCAACAACTCATATTTTACCTGTTTTAGGTTTGTATGGTGGATATGAAAACACTGTTGAAATTGAATTATATCGTGGAGCTAAAAATACAGTTAAGATTCAAACTGAACCTTTATCTAATGATGTTCCTGAATTAGTTCATATGAATACAACTTATCATTATTTAAGAGATGAGTTAATTATTGTTTCACCAGCCTTAACTGATTTAGCAACAGGTTTTGACTTTGCTGGTGATGTTAGATGGCATTTAAATATTCCTACAGTATTTGATATTAAACGTGCAAGAAATGGGAATATTTTAATTGGTACACATCGTTTATTGAGACTTCCTTACTATATGTCAGGAATTTATGAAATGACAATGGTAGGTAAAGTTATTAAAGAATTCACAATTCCAGGGGGTTACCATCATGACCAATTCGAATTAGAAAATGGAAACCTACTTATCTTAACAGAAGATTTAACAAGTGAAACTGTTGAAGATATGTGCGTGATGGTTGATCGTAACACTGGTGAAATCATAAAAACATGGGATTATAAAGATTTCTTAGATCCAGCTAAAGTTGCAAGAAGTGGTAGCTGGACTGAAGAAGACTGGTTCCATAACAATGCTGTTTGGTATGATGAAAATACAAATTCTCTGACTTTCTCTGGTCGTCATATTGATAGTATGTGTAATATTGATTTCGATACTGGTAAACTCAATTGGATCATTGGTGACCCTGAAATGTGGCCTGAAGAATATACACCATATTTCTTTAAACCAGTTGGTAATGATTTTGATTGGCAATATGAACAACATGCTAACTTAATTACACCTAATGGTGATGTTATGTGTTTTGATAACGGACATTTCCGTTCTAAAAATCCTGAAAAACGTATTTTAAATAAAGATAACTTCTCAAGAGGAGTTCGTTATAAAATCAATACTGATGATATGACTATTAAACAAGTATGGCAATATGGTAAAGAAAGAGGACAAGAATTCTATTCTCAATATATTTGTAATGTTGAATATTATAAAGAAGGACATTATATGGTTCACTCTGGTGGTATTCAATATTATGGTGATGATGCATCTGAACAATTTGCAGCTTTAATGCAAGATGATCCAATGGTTAGAACACGTTCTATTACGGTTGAAGTTTTAGATGATGAAGTGATGCTAGAATTAGAAGTAAAAGGTAATTTCTATCGTGCTGAAAAATTAAGCTTGTATCATAATCAAGATAATTTACCATTAGGTGAAGGAAAACGCTTAGGACATATGGGAGTAACAAAAGAATCTGATACATTAATTCCTATGGATTGTTGTGGTGAAGAACTTTCTCATATCTATGAAGCTTCTATTGAAGAAGAAGATGATCGTTTCAATTTCAAAGCAACATTTGAATCAGGACAATTGGTTATGTTGATGTTAGAACAAGGTGAAGAACAACATGGTTACTTCATTTCAACTGCAAAAACACCATTTGCTGCATTATGTTGTGGTACATTTATTGAAAAAGATGCAAGAAAAGTTACATGTTCAGTCAATAAAGCTGGATTAAGTGGAACTTATAAAGTACGTGTCATTGTTGATGATAAGAAATATGAAACAGGTATTGAAATCACTTGTTAACATTTCTCTCACATAAAGAAAGGAGTAGAATATGAAAGAACAAATCAGAATTCCTTCTAAGGAAAATGATAAATTGGTATTAAAAGTAACACCTGGACATTTTTCAAGTGACCGTTTCCATGTTAATTACTATATTGATATGTCATCATTAAAAATGAGACAATCTGAAGCAAAATTGGTAGCTAAGGTAATGGCTGAAAAATATGTTAGAAAAGTAAAAATTAATGCGCATCTTAAAGGCTATAATTTTGAAAATCTTATTGAAACAGGAGCAAATCGTACACCTGTTGATACAATTATTTGTATGGATGGATGTGAGGTTATTGGGGCTTATTTAGCAGAAGAATTAACTGCTGGTGGATTCCCTTCAAATAACAAACATAAATCATTCTATGTTATTACACCTGAATTTGATAACACTGGTCAAATGGTTGTTAGAAACAATATTCAACCAATGATTAAAGGAAAGAATGTTTTAGTTGTTTTAGCAACAGCTATGAGTGGTCATACAATTTCTAAAGCAATAGGTACAATTCTTGCACATGGAGGAAAAGTTACTGGATTGTCAGTTATCTTTGCGAATGTGGATAGAGTTGATGAATATCCAGTATATGGGGTATTCACACATGAAGATTTACCTAACTTTAAATTATCTGATCCACATCATTGTGAAGATTGTGAAGCAGGTATTCCATTGGATGCAGTTGTTAATTCTTACGGATATCAAATGTTATAAAGAAAAAGGTCAAACGTTGAGTTTGACCTTTTATATTGCGTTAATATGTTTTTTGATTTTTTGAAATAAGATTGTTGATGTTGTTGCAGAAGCTAATTCAGCAATTGGGAAACATAACCAGATAAGGTCTATATTACCAAGTAATGATAAAAGATAAGCACAAGGTAATAAGACAAATAATTGACGAATTAATGATGTCAATAAACTGTATGTTCCTTTTCCAACTGCTTGGAAAACAGCACTACAAACAATTGAATAACCAGCCATCAAAAAGTGAATCGCAATGATTCTTAAAGCGGGTGTTCCAATTTTAATCATTGCTTCAGAAGCATTAAAGAAGCTTAATAAGACTTGAGGAATACTTTCAAAAGCAATAACCCCTATAACCATCATTCCAGTCGCATAAATCATTGCGAGTTTAATTGTATCAAACATTCTTTCTTTTTGTTTAGCTCCTAAATTATAAGCAATAATTGGAATCATTCCATTGTTTAATCCAAACACTGGCATGAAAACAAAACTTTGAAGTTTAAAGTAAACACCAAAAACAGCAGTCGCTGTTGTTGAGAAAGTAATTAAGATAGTATTCATTCCAAATGTCATGATACTTCCAATAGATTGCATAATAATTGATGGAATCCCCACAGAATAGATTTGTTTAATAATTTGAAAATTAGGTTTAAAGCCCTTAAAATTAAAATGAATATCATGATTAAATTTAAGATTGAAAATTATAGCAAGTAGACAGGCAATAATTTGACCTGTAATGGTTGCAAGAGCTGCTCCTGCAACACCCATTTTTGGCATACCAAATAAGCCAAAAATAAAAATAGGGTCTAAAATAATATTAATAATGGCTCCTAGTCCTTGTGTAACCATTGTATGTAATGTTCTTCCGGTTGCTTGTAAGAGTCTTTCAAATAAAAATTGGCAGAATAAACCAATTGAACCTCCTACAACAATCATAGAGTATTGTGTTCCCGCTGTAACAATTTCAGCATTATTAGTTTGAACATTAAAGAATACATTTGATAGTGTTAAACCACCAACCATGAATATAAGTGCAGTTATTAAGAAAATAAAAATCGAATTGACTGCAGTTTGATTAACATGGTGTTGATTCTTTTCACCTAAACTACGTGATAATAATGCATTCACCCCAACAGCTGTTCCCCCTGCAAAAGCAATCATCAGATTTTGCAAAGGGAAAGCTAATGAGACAGCAGTTAAAGCATTTTCGCTGATTTGAGCAACGAAGATACTATCTACAATGTTGTACATGGCTTGTACAAGCATTGAGATAATCATTGGTAAGGACATAGAGATTAATAGTTTGTTGACGGGCATAACGCCCATTTTATTTTCTTCCATTACTTCTCTTTCAATTGATACAATTGAACAATGATATCAGCGACTTCATCAAGTCCTACATCACTGTTTATTGTTAAATCAAAATTTGTAAGTTGACCCCATTTTTTAGTTGTATAGTAGTTATAATAATGACTTCTTGCTTTATCTTTTCTTGCTACAAATTTTTCATAATCATCATGTTCTTCTTGATAATCTTCTTTTACACGTTTAACTCTTGAATCAAACGGTGCATGAATAAAAACTGTTAAAACATCATCATAATCTTCTAAAATATAATCAGCACACCCATTAACAATAATACATGTATCATGTTTAGCTATATGACGAATAATTTTTGATTGCATCGCAAACACTTGATCATTTAAAGGAAGTGTAAATGCAGATGATGACATGGTATACATGAAACTAGATGTTTTTTCTTCTGATGCTTTACGAATTGTATCAACATCAATTCCTAGTTCTTTTGCTGCAAGATCGATAATTTCATTATCATAATAAACAATACCGAGCTTTTCAGCAACTTTTTGGGCAATGATTCTCCCGCCTGAACCATATTCTCTGGCAATTGTAATAATTCTAGGCATAATATAACCCCTCCTTTACAATCTTATTCTAACATATTTGAAAAGATGATGATATGTTTTTCAAAATTAAATTATGTTGTTTTTCATCTTTTAAATTTGTATAATAGAGTCATAAAGGAGTCGAATTATGGAATTTCATGTTTTAGCAAGTGGATCAAAAGGCAATGCAACATTTGTATATGAAGATGGCTGTGGTATTTTAATTGATTGTGGAATCACAAGAAAACAGCTTTTATACAAATTAGAACAATTAGGTTTTAATGATTCTGATATTACTTATGTATTTTTAACTCATGATCACTATGATCATAATAAAAATATTCATATTTTTGATACTGATAAAATCTTCAGTGCCAAAAAGAATATTGAGAATTTAGATGAATATCATACATTAATTCCTTATACTCATCGCCAATTTGGTGTTTTTGATGTCTTAACACTTAAAACAAGTCATGATGCAAGTGATCCAATTGGTTTTGTTATTTCAACAGATGAACAATTATTATATATGACTGATACAGGTTATGTTTCACAAAAAAATCGTCAATATATGAAAAACTTAGATTATTATATTATTGAAAGTAATCATGATATTGAAATGTTAATGGCAACAAAACGACCAATGTTTTTAAAGAATAGAATTCTTAATGATGTTGGACATCTTAACAACGAGTATAGTGCTCAGCTGATGAGTGAAATGATAGGTGAGAATACAAAAGAGATTATTCTTGCACATTTATCTCAAGAAGCTAATACTAAAGAAAAAGCAATAGAAACATACAAACAAGTTTTCAAGGAACATAATATTCAATTTGATCAAATTAAAGTCGCGAGTCAAGTTGATGTCATATCAGGAGGAAAATATGAAGATTAAAATTATTTGTGTTGGAAAATTGAAAGAAAAGTATTTAGAAGATGGAATCAATGAGTATTTAAAGAGATTATCAGCATATGGAGATGTAGAAGTCATTGAAGTTGCTGATGAACGTATTCCAGAAAAAGCATCATTAGCTCAAGAAATGATGGTGAAAGCTAAAGAAGGAAGAAGAATCTTAGATAAAGTCAAACAAGATGATTATATGATTTTATTAGATGTGAGTGGACAAGCTGTTGATTCTATTCAATTTGCTGAGAAAATAGAGAATTGTATGATTAATGGCAAGAGTACCATTGATTTTGTTATTGGAGGTTCATTAGGACATGGGGAAGAAGTACTAACTCGTGCTAATCAACGTATTAGTTTTTCTAAAATGACATTTCCTCATCAATTAATGCGTTTAATTTTAGTTGAACAAGTTTATCGTGCATTTAAGATTATCAAGCATGAAACTTATCATAAATAAGCAAAAGGACAAGAGAAATCTTGTCCTTTAGTTTTGTCTTGAGCATTTTTCTGCATCAATAGCCAAAACAATCATTAAAACATAAATAGCGTTTTGAGGAAGAATAATATCTAAAACATAAGTATCCGTTAAATGGAAAACTTCTTTAGATACAGTCGCAATAAGTTGACCTTGAGATGTAACGATTTGATAATCCCATTCCAACCAATCCCCTTGAATTTTCCAGTCATTACAATCAAGATGAAAGACGGGTTTAAAAAAAGAAAATTCTTTATAGATTTTACCAATATATTGTTCCCCTAAATACATATTAAATTTAGGTAGAAAAGTAAGCACTTCTTCCTTAATTGTACCAATGTGATTTTGTGTTTGATCATAAATCTGTAAACAATGTCCCCAACTTAATTTTCCTTGTACATGATAAACTGGTAGATTGTTTTCATCATAAATATCATAGCTATCAAACCATGAAAATAGTCTTTGTTTAAATAATAATTTCATAAATCCTCCTTAACTTTATTATAACGAATCATGAAAATGTCACAAGTTTTTATTTTATGACAAGTAAAACTATGAATTATTTAAAAATAGTTTATAATAGGAGGTGAATAAAAGGTGGGATAAACATGCGAGAGGAAATGTTAAAAATAGGAATAGATTATGATGATTTATTGTCGAGATTAGCCAATCATGAACAGTTGGCTTTAAAATTATTAAAAAAATTTTTAAATGATGAAACAATAAATACAATTAAACAAGCTTATTTAAACCAGGATTACGATTTATTATTAAAATCTGTTCACACGCTTAAAGGAGTTTCTGGTAATTTAGCAATGAAATCTTTATTTTGTATCACAAAGAATTGGGTTGATGATTTACGTAAAGAAAATCATGCTACAACAGATGAATTTTATCAACAATGTCTCAAAGAATATGATTTTATTTATAATGGTCTAAAGACAATTTTTGATGAGGGATCACAATGAATAAGAATATCATTTTAGTTGTTGATGATATAGAATTAAATCGTGATATTCTTTGTAACTCTTTTGAAGATAAATATGAAATTAAAGAAGCGTCTAATGGCGTGGAAGCTATAGAAATTATTGAAGCATATAAAGATAGGTTGTTAGCTGTTTTATTAGATATTGTAATGCCAGAAATGGATGGTTTTGAAGTGATGAAGGAAATGAATAAACGTCAATTGATGAAATACATACCTGTCTTTTTAATTACTTCAGAAACAGATCCAAGCTATTTACAAAAAGGTTTTGATTTAGGGGCCGTTGATGTCATTACAAAACCATTTGCGATTTCTTTTATTAAACGTCGCATAGAAAATATTATAGAACTATATAAACATAGATATTCTTTACAACAAATTGTTAATCAACAGATTCAACGTATTCAATACCAAGAACGTGAACTTTATGATGCAACACGTTCCATCATTGATACTCTATCCACCGCAATTGAATTTAGAGATTGTGAATCCGGTGATCATGTTAATCGTATTCGTAAGATTACGCGAGCCTTATTAAATGAACTTGTGAGAAACAATGAATATCAATTTACGCCTAGACAAATTGAATTAATTGGTGATGCAGCAGTTATGCATGATGTCGGAAAAATTGCTATTTCAGATCAAATTCTTAATAAACCAGGACGTTTAACAAAGGAAGAATTTGAAATTATGAAAACCCACACGATTCGAGGATGTGAATTATTAGAAAATATTGAACAATTAAAAAAGAGTGATCTTTATGAATATTGTTATGATATCTGTCGACATCATCATGAGCGTTATGATGGAAATGGATATCCTGATGGGCTTAAAGGTGATGAAATTTCAATTTGGGCACAGATTGTTTCGATTGCCGATGTTTATGATGCTTTGATTAGTATCCGTATTTATAAACCTGCTTTCCAATATGAAGAAGCTATGAAAATGATTAATGATGGAGAATGTGGCGTATTTAATCCATTATTATTGAAATATTTTAATCAAGTTGCTTATGATCTTTATCAAAACTATTATCAGAATATAGGAACTAAAAATGAAAAAGAATAAGAAAATAATTATCGCCATTAGTATTACTTTTATTTTTATTATTGGAATGTTAGGTTTTACGATTATTAATATTAGAGAGAAAATGGATAGTAGTGCTATTGATTTAACCCAAAATCTATTGGATAATATAGCGCATCAGATAGCTAATTATAATGATCAGGATGAAGCTTTTGTAAAAAAATATAGTTCAAATTTTAAGAATTTAAATACTCAACAAATTCAACAACAATTAAATGTTTTAGTTGAACATTATGGTTATTTAAATGCTATTTATTTCTTGAATAATGAAGGAATTGACAGTCATGGAAATAAGGTAACACATGCTGATTTACCTTATCAAGATTTTAAGAATAAAGATTCCACTTTTTCACCAGCGATTAATGGAGCTTATGGGGTTTGGGAAACAGTTTTACAAATGCCTGTAGAAAATGGTGGTATGTTATATGTAGAAATTCCTTTTTCTAAATATTCTCAAGGAACAGATTTAACGTTTTATAATAAAACTGGTTTTGCTTGTTTAATTGATTCAGGTTCTAAGAAGATTGTTTTGACTTCTAAAACCCCAAATGTGATTTGGAATTATATGCAAGATGCTGATGAATTATTAAAAGAAGTTGGATTTAATGAAAAAGAAATTAAAGAAAATATTTATAATTCTATTGAAAGTAATGAATCAGTTGTTGTGAAAGGATCAGTCCAAGGAGAAACTGTTTATTTATCATTACGTTCTGTTCAAGAAGATTGTGACTGGTATTTATGTGGTGTGATTCCTGTAAGTGCTATTCAACAAGAATCAAATTTAGTATTAGGGATGTTGTTTGTAGCTTTTGTTTTGATGATTCTAAGTTTAGCTTTAGTAATTGCATTGGTATTATATGAGATATATCAGAATATGAAAAAAGAAAAACGTCGTTATGAAAAGACACAGTTAGAAAATGCCATTTATGATGCGACGGCAGAGGCAAGTGATTTGTTTATTTGTTTGTATGATAAGACAAGTCAAAAATTAGAAAGAGCATTTTGTAATAGTGAAGATATACTTGGATTAGAAAATGAAACTTTGGTAGAAAATGAAGATATTTTCATGCATTTATTAGATAGCTTTTTTGTAGGGTTGTCTGAGCAAATTAAAAATAATGAAATTGATCAAACATGTACATATGAAGCACAAAGGGTGCATCCATTAACACAAGAAAAACAATATCTTCGTTTGATTATTAAGAATATTAATGTGGTGGGTAAAGAAAAATATATATTCTTTATTGCGAATATTACGAATGATGTTTTGATTCAAGATTCATTAAAGATGGCTGCTTTGGATGCAAAACAAGCAAATCAAGCAAAATCTGATTTCTTATCAAAGATGAGTCATGAAATTAGAACACCAATGAATGCAATTATGGGAATGAGTGAAATTGCTAGCCATTATTTGGATAATCCAGAAAGATTAAAAGATTATTTGAAAAAAATATCACAGTCATCTTCACATTTGTTAAGTTTAATTAATGATATCTTAGATTTATCAAAGATTGAAAGTGGAAAGATGGCATTGTATGAGGAAAAGTTTGTTTTATCAGATTGTATTAGTGATGTTTTTGGAATTATTGATATGCAAGCTAAGTCTAAAAATCAACAATTACAGATTTTAAGTGAAGAAGTTGTTCATGATATTCTTTATGGAGATATGATGAAGCTTAAACAGATACTTATTAATTTATTGAATAATGCAGTGAAATATACACCAGTGGGTGGTCGTATTCAATTGGTTATTCATGAAATAAAATCTGTTAATAAAAAACTTGTTAATTTTGAGTTTTTAATTAAGGATAATGGAATTGGGATGAGTCAAGAGTTTTTAGACCGCATTGGACAGCCTTTTGAACAAGAGAAAAATCAATTCTATGGTCAAGAAAATGGAACGGGATTAGGTTTGTCTATTGTGAAGAATATTGTTTCAATTATGGGTGGAACAATGGATATTAAGAGTCAGTTAAAGAAAGGAACGATGGTTCGTATTCAGTTATCTTTTAAAGAGGGCGAACAGGATGATTATAAAGATAAGGATAAGCTTAAAGATATGCGAGTTTTCTTGGTTGATGATGATCCTATGGTTTTACAGGATGTTGGTGCTATTTTAGAAGAATTTATGATTCATGTTGATACTGCTTTAACAGGCTTAGAAGCTTTTCATCAGATTGAGGATGGTTTTAAACAACAAAATGATTATGATGTTGTTATTATTGATTGGAAATTACCGGATATTGATGGTGTTCATTTAACCCAGATGATTAGAGAAAAAATTGGTAGAGAGATTCCAATAGTCTTTATTTCTGCTTATGATTTTAGTGAAATTGAGGAAGAAGCTTATGCTGTTGGAGTTAATGATTTTATTGAGAAACCATTGTTTAAATCAAGGTTGTACCATGCCTTAGTTTCTTTGAAGAATGAAACTCATGAAGAAAGTTATAATGATTCATCTTTAAGTAATCAAAAGATTTTATTAGTTGAAGATAATGAATTGAATTTGGAGATTGCTAAGGAATTATTAGAAATGAAAGGTGTTACTGTTGTATGTGCTCGTAATGGAAAAGAAGCGGTTGAAATCTTTAAAGGTTCTCAATTAGATGAATATCAGGTTATTTTAATGGATATTCAGATGCCAATTATGAATGGCTATGAGGCAACACAAGCAATTCGTCTATTAGAAAGAGATGATGCTTTACGTATACCAATTATTGCAATGAGTGCAAATGCTTTTAGTGATGATGTTCAAAGATGTTTAGATGTTGGAATGAATGGACATATTGCAAAACCTATTAGCTTGACAAGTATAACACAGACAATTATTGAAGTTTTAGAAAAAGGGAGGTAAGAAAGATGAGAGGTAAAAATTTATTAAAGTTAATGGCTTGTTCTTTATTGATTGCAGGATGTCAATCATCTAAACCAGAGATTGTCCAAAAGAAACAAAACAATGATGCTATTTCTATTAATTTTTTAACAGGTTCATTGCAGAAAGATGTTATTGATTATTTTGAGGAAATTATGAAATCATTTCATGAAGAAAATCCGACTATTGATGTTGCTTATGAAGGGTATCAACAACTTGAAAATACGAATAAAACATTAGCTGATTTGATTGGTGAGCGTTTAAAGAACAATGAAGCAACGGATGTTGCTTGTATGGATGTTAAGAATATTTTTGATTTTGTTAATCAAGATAAGCTTGTAGATTTAAGTGATGTTCCATTTACTGATAAATTAATTGATATTGCGAAAAAAGATTCAACAGTTAATGGTAAAATTTATTCAGTACCGGCTGCATTGGTTGCATATTGTATGACTGTAAATATGGATATGTTAAAGACATGTGGGTTAACAAAGCCAACGAATTGGAGTGAGTTCTTGCATTGTTGTGAAGTTCTTAAGAAAAAAGGATATCAACCAATTGTAGGAACACAAAAGTTTATGAAGTTGATTATTTATGCAGGTGGGTTATCACAGATTTATTTTAATGATCGTAGTGAGGAATATATTAAAAAATTAAATTCTGGAGAAATGAAAATTAGTGAATTTGCAAGACCAGGATTTGAGATGTTAAAGACTTTGATAGATAAAGGATATTTGGATGCTAAAGAAGCTTTAAAATATAAGCCTAAAGATATAGTGAAAATCTATAATCAAAAAAAGAGTTGTTTTGCCTTTACTTATTCATCTATGATATCTCCTGATAGAATTGATTTTTCTTTTGAATTCACGGGTATTCCGATGAAGAAAGGAAATGTATTATTGATTGCATCTGATCGTAGAATGTCAGTTTTTACTAAGAGTCAGCATGTAGAAGAATGTAAGAAATTTGTTGATTATTTTTCTAATAAAGATGTTCAAAAAAAGACATTAGAAACTTTTGGGAAATTACCAGCATATAATAATATTAATGTGACATTGGATAAAGAAATGAGTGATTTACAGGATGTGATTTCAAAAGGAAATACAATGTTGCTTCAAGATTATAATTTAAAATTTGAACAGTGGGCTAATCTAGATGATTTATGTGATGGATTATTGGCAGGAAAGACTGTTCAACAACAATTAGATGCTTTTGATGCCATTCAGGCAGAAGCTATTAAATAGCAAAAAAAAGAAGTTTCGATTTGAAACTTCTTTTAATATAATCTTCGGCAAGTATACCATTCTTTTTGCCAATAGTTATAGCTTAGATTAGCAACTGAAATTGGTGAACCAGTTGTTGGAGCATGAACCATTTGATTATTTCCAATATAAATACCAACATGATGAACACCACCAGAAGTACCATTACTACTAAAGAGAATAATATCTCCCGCTTGTAAATTATTTCTAGAAACACTCTTTCCTAAGCCAACAAGTGAACCAGTATATTGAACACCAATATTAACACCCGCTTGATAATGTGCCCAATTGACAAGACCAGAACAATCAAATTGTGTCCAGTTTGGATTGGTAATACTACTCATAGAGTGACCTCCAGCCCACACATACATGTAGCCTAAGCGACTTAATGCTTTGTTAGCTATCTTTAGTCCTAGTTCTTCATTTGACGTTAAATCGTCGTTAGAAGGAGTTCCTTGAGGGGTAGTATCAGGTTTTTGTTGATTTGTATCAGGTTTGGTAGATGGTTTGCTAGGTTTCTTATTAGGTGTGGCATGAGTTACATTAGAAACCTTTGATTCATTAGCAGCTTTTTGTAAAGCAGCTAAATTAGCTTGAATCTTTTCCATTGATTCTTGGTTTTTAGAAACCTGAGATGAATTACTTGCAATTGTTTTGTTTTGTTCAAGTAGTTTAGCTTGGAATGTTTTTTGTAAACTTGCTTGTTTGGTTTTATCGGTTTCTAAAGAATTCTTTAATTGTTTTAATGTTGATTCTTGTTTTTTGATTTCATCAAGATTTTCATTTAGTTGTTTAACTAAATCATGTTCGTAACTTGTAATTTCTTTAAAATTAACAACACGACTAATAAAATCAGTAAAGCTTTCTGCTCCAAAGATATACGTTACAAATAAATTAGAATTCATAGTTGTTTGCATTGTATACAAACGTTCTTGTAATTGTTGATTTTGATTTGTAACTTTCTTTTGTAAAGCAGTTATATTTTTTTGAACATAATTCAGTTCACTTTTCGCTGATTGTATTTTTGTATCAATCTTTGAAATTTCTTGAGCAATGTCATCGATTGATTTTTTTGTTTCTTGAACATCTTTTTTTGTATCTTTAGCTTCTTTGGCAAGTTTTTTATTTTTATCATTTAAGTATGTATTAAACTGTTTACAAGTTTTTTGTTGCTTACTTGTTAATTTAGATGAAGAACAAAGCTTAATATAGTGACTTTCTTGACCAGCAAAATCCTCAGCATGAATAGGCTGATAAGTAAGTGTTGCGATTAAACATAAAGATAAAAGAGACATACATATTCTTTTATGTGACAATATTCTTTCCTCCTTTACAATTCATCTTCTACCATCTATTCTAAACGCTTTTTAATAAGAGTCAAATAAAATATAAAGAAAAAAGCGTAAAAGCATAGAATATTTATCTTCTAAAATAGTTAATCAGGCTGTGTTGTTGTGTGTTAAAATTGAATACTTGTAAAAAAAGAGTCAACAAGAAGCGATTGCTTAAATTGACTCTATAAAATAAGTGATTTTAATTTTTATGTTCTTCAATGATTCTATTAGTAACTATCTCAGGGGCAAATTCATATCCTAAAAATTCCATTTCAAAGAATCCTTGACCTTGAGTCATTGATCTTAAATCAACTGCATAGTTCATAACTTCAGCTTGAGGTGCTTCAGCAGTAATCTTTAACATACCATCCTCTAAGATATCACTACCCATAACACGAGCACGTTTCTTATTAAAATGTCCCATGATATCACCAGTATATTCTTCATCAACATAAACATGAAGGGTTACAAATGGTTCTAATAGTACTGGTTTAGCTTTAGGAATTGCTTCTTTAAAACACATGATAGTTGCAGTTTTAAATGCCATTTCTGATGAATCAACACTATGATAAGATCCATCCATTAATGTAGCTTTGATTCCTAATGTTGGATATCCAGCTAATACACCTGTCTTTGTTGCTTCGACTAAGCCTTTTTCAACAGCAGGGAAATAAGCTCTAGGAACTGCTCCACCAAACACTTTTTCTTCAAAAACAAAAGGAACACTATAATCATTAAGTGGTTCAAAAGTGATTTCAACATCACCATATTGACCATGCCCACCAGATTGTTTCTTATATTTATAACGATGTGTTACACTTCCACGAATTGTTTCACGATAAGGAATAATAATATCATCTAAAGCAACATCAATTTTAAATCTTTCTTTCAACTTAGCAACAACAGTTTCAATATGAATATCACCAATACCATAGAGACATTGTTGTTTTGTTTCAGGATTATTCTCAAAGATTAACGTTGGATCTTCTTCTAATAATTTTGTTAAAGCATTTGCAATCTTTTCTTCATTAGCCTTACCAACTGGTTTAATCGCTTTACCAAAATAAGGATGAGAGAAAGTAATTGGCTCATAAACAACACGATAATCTAAAGTACATAAAGTATCATTTGTTTGTGTATATGTTAATTTAGATAAAGCTCCAATATCTCCTGCATTTAAAGTATCAGTTTCAATCAGTTCTTTTCCTTTCATGATATAAAGCTTATTGACTTTTTCAACTTCTTTTTTATTCACATTATATAAAGACATACCTGTATGAACAGCGCCTGTACAAACTTTAAATAAAGAAATTCTTCCAACAAATGGATCAGCAATTGTTTTAAAAATAAATAATGATGTTGGTAATGATTCATCAAAACCAATCAAATCATCTTCACCAGTTTCTTCATTTTTAACAACCATAGAATTTACCATATCTCCAGCTGCACTAAAGAAAGCTACCATTGAATTTAAGACAATTTGAATACCAATCTGATTTGTTCCACATAAAACAGGAATTAAAGTATGATTCATAACTCCTTGACGTAAGGCCCAAGAAATTTCTTCCTTAGTAAAAGGTTCTTCATTAATATATTTTTCTAATAAATCATCATTTGTATTGGCAACAGCTTCATCAATCATATTTTTAATAGGGGTAATTTCATCCCACATATTATCAGGAATAGGGCAAGGATGAGTTTGTTCACCTTCAAAATAACGTCCTTCCATTTTAGCTACATTGACATATCCAACCATTTTATTGCCTTCCATGATAGGGACTTGGATAGGGGCAATAGCTTTTCCGTATGTCATTTTTAGTTCTTCTAACTTTTGTTTATAAGCTGCATTTGGATAATCTAAACCACTAATATAAATCATTTTTGCTTTATCATGGGCTTTATGCATGGCTTGTTTTGTTCCAACACTAATACCTTCAGTAGCTGGAACAACAATTAAAGCACTTTCGGCAACTTTTAAAGCCGCCTCAACTTCACCAATAAAATCAAAAGAGCCAGGTGTGTCTAATATATTGATTTTACATTCATTCCATTCTAATGGAATAACTGATAAACCAATTGATGTCTGTCTCTTAATTTCTTCAGGGGAATAATCGCTAAGCGTATTTCCATCCTGAACTGTTCCAATTCTTTTTGTGATACCAGCACGATAGGCCATAGCTTCTATGACGCTGGTTTTGCCACTCCCAGAGTGACCTAACACGACAACGTTTCCGATTTCGTTTGAGTGATAAGTTCTCATAATATCACGCTCCTTTTTAAGATTTCTTTCTTATATTTTATCACATCTTGATTTTAATGAAAACGGTTACAGCATAATTATAGTGAAATTTATTGAAAAAAATGATATGATGTTTTTACAGGAGGGCAAAATATGGAAGTAGGATTAATTATTTTATTATTTGTATCGAATGCTTTAGCATTAGATTGCCTTTATAATCATCGAATTAAAACAACTGGAGCTTTATTGATTTTAAATTTATGTTTGACAGTTGCTTTAGCTTATCAATTTAAGCAAATGGAGAAAATCGTTTATATATTATTAGGGCTAATTGGTGTTATTGTCTTGTTTTTTGGTGTAAGATTCTATATCAAGAAGAAAAAAGAAGCACCAATTATTATCGAAGATGCAGATCGTATTATTGAGGAGAAAGAGGAGAAATAATGGAAACAATTAAATTTGAAATTGAAATGCAAGATGGAAAAATAATGAAAGGTGAACTTTATCCTGAAGTTGCACCTATAACAGTAAAAAATTTTGTGGGATTAATTCAAGATCATTTTTATGATGGTTTAATTTTTCATAGAGTGATTCCTGGATTTATGATTCAAGGTGGAGGTATGGATGCGACTATGAAAGGTAAAGAGTGTCCAGCTATTCAAGGTGAATTTAAAAGTAATGGATTTAATAATGAACTTTTACACACAAGAGGTGTTTTATCAATGGCACGTACAATGATTAAAGATTCAGCAAGTTCACAATTCTTTATCATGCATGAAGATGCACCTCATTTAGATGGTGAATATGCAGCATTTGGAAAAATAACTGAAGGCTTAGAAGTCGTTGATGAAATTGCAAATACACCAACTAATTTCCAAGATTGTCCATTAACACCAGTTGTTATTAAGACAATGAGATTATTATAATGAAGCTCTTTTATTTAGAAAATTGTCCACATTGTCGACGTGCTAGAATGTGGATTGAACAGTTGTATCAAGAAAATCCTGAATATAAGGATATCCCTCTTGAGTTGATTGAGGAAAGTCAACAAGCCGCGCTTGCTGATACTTATGATTATTACTATGTCCCTTGTTTTTTTGATGGTAATCAAAAATTACATGAAGGTGTTGCAAGCAAGGAGATTATACAAAATATTTTCGATGATTATTTAAGGAGGACGGGAAAATGAAAATATTAGTAACTGGTGGTGCTGGCTATATTGGAAGCCATATTTGTGTTGAACTTATTCAAGCTGGACACGATGTTGTTGTGATTGATGATTTTTCTAATTCACAGCCAGAAGTTTTAGATCACATTAAAGAAATTACAGGTAAGAGTGTTAAATTTTATGAATTTAACATCTTAAATGAAGCTAAGACTGAAGAAGTTTTTAAAGACAATGAATTAGATGCAATTATTCATTGTGCTGCTTTTAAAGCAGTTGGTGAATCTGTTTCAAAACCAATTGAATATTACACAAACAATTTAATGACAACATTAGTTGTTACGAAGATGATGCGTGATTATCATGTCAATAACATTGTTTTTAGTTCATCAGCAACAGTTTATGGTGATCCTAAAGTTGTACCTTTAACAGAAGATTGTCCACTTGGAGAAACAACAAATCCATATGGAACAAGTAAAGCAATGATGGAAAGAGTTTTAACTGATGTACAACATGCTTATCCACAAATGTCAGTCACATTACTTCGTTACTTCAATCCAATTGGAGCTCACGAATCAGGATTAATTGGGGAAAATCCAAAAGGGATTCCAAACAATTTAATGCCTTATATTATGAAGGTTGCTACTGGTGAGTTACCATGTTTAGGCGTTTTTGGTGATGATTATGATACACCTGATGGAACTGGTGTTCGTGATTATATTCATGTTGTGGATTTGGCTAAAGGGCATGTGGCAGCTATTGAAAAATATAATAAACCAGGTGTGCATATTTGTAATTTAGGAACTGGTCAAGGATATAGTGTTTTAGAAATTGTCCATGCTTTTGAAAAAGTCAATGGCGTGAAAGTAAAATATGAAATCAAAGAAAGAAGACCTGGTGATATTGCAACTTGTTATGCAGATCCAACTCGTGCTAAAGAGGAACTTGGATGGGTTGCTCAAAAGACTTTAGAAGATATGTGTCGTGATACTTGGAATTTTGCGAAGAAACATTAAAAGAGCATTTGCTCTTTTTTTGTGCTATAATAAGAACAAAGGATGTGAAGCGATATGGTAAGAAAATATTATATTTTTAAAGGACGTGTCCAAGGTGTTGGCTTTCGTTTTACAATGTATCGTGAAGCAACACGTTTGAACTTGACAGGATGGGTCAAAAACCTATATGATGGAGATGTTGAGGCGTGTATTCAAGGTGATGAGCAAAGCATTAATCGCTTATTAAAAGCAATGCAGAGTGGACATTTTATTAGAATTGAATCAATGGACGTAGAGGAATTGGAAGTTTTACCAAGTGAAAGTTCATTTGAAATGAAGAATTAACATTCAATAAAAAATATAATTCAAAAAGTGTTGAATTAATCAATGCTTTTTGTTTTGTTTGCCAAATGTTAAAAAATAAAACATGACCAATGAATCATATTGCTTTATAATAGAATAACCGTGTGTTAGAATGAAATCACAATCCTTAAGAGAGATAGTTGTTTATTTCATTAAGTTTTATTATTTTAGTTTTAATGTTAAGGGAGGAAAAAAGGTACATGAAAATTATTAAGCGTAATGGGACAGAAGTACAGTTTGATGAATTAAAGATTACTGCTGCCATTGAAAAAGCCAACAAAGAAGTTGTTGAGACAGAGAGATTATCTGAAGAAGATATTGATAACATTACTAATAATGTAAAGTATCAATGTCAAAAGATGAATCGTGCATTGAGTGTTGAAGAAATTCAAAACTTAGTAGAAGATGAAATTATGAAATTAAATGCTTTTTCAGTTGCGAGAAAGTATATTACATATCGTTATAAAAGAGCACTTGTGCGTAAAGCTAATACAACGGATGAACAAATCTTAAGTTTAATTGAATGTGATAACGAAGAAGTGAAACAAGAAAATTCTAACAAGAATCCAACTGTTAATAGTGTTCAAAGAGATTATATGGCTGGAGAAGTAAGTAAAGATATTACGAAACGTTTATTGTTACCTGAACATATTGTGAAGGCTCATGAAGAAGGAATTATTCATTTTCATGATTCTGATTATTTTGCTCAACATATGCACAATTGTTGTTTAGTTAACTTAGAAGATATGTTACAAAATGGAACAGTTATTAGTGAAACAATGATTGAAAGACCAAAGAGTTTTTCAACAGCTTGTAATATTGCTACACAAATTATTGCGCAAGTGGCAAGTTCTCAATATGGTGGACAAAGTATTAGTTTAGCTCATTTAGCTCCTTTTGTTGATGTAAGTCGTCAAAAATTAAGAAAAGAAGTACGTGAAGAATTTGAACAGGAAGGTATTGAAGTAACTGAGCAACAAATTAATGAATTAGCAGAATATCGGGTTCGTAAAGAGGTGAATCGTGGTGTTCAAATGATTCAATATCAAGTCATTACTTTAATGACAACAAATGGACAAGCTCCATTTGTGACAGTTTTCATGTATTTAAATGAAGTTCCTGAAGGACAAACAAAAGAAGATTTGGCTTTAATTATTGAAGAAACATTGAATCAAAGAATCTTAGGGGTTAAAAATGAACAAGGTATTTATGTGACACCTGCATTCCCTAAATTAATCTATGTTCTTGAAGAAGACAATATTCATGAAGATAGTAAATATTGGGAATTAACAAAATTAGCTGCTAAATGTACTGCTAAACGTATGGTTCCTGATTATATTTCTGAAAAGAAAATGTTAGAGTTAAAGATTGATAAAAATGGTGAGGGACATTGTTATACATGTATGGGATGTCGTAGTTTCTTGACTCCATATGTTGATCCTGATACACAACGTGCTAAATATTATGGACGTTTTAACCAAGGGGTTGTAACGATTAACTTGGTTGATGTGGCTTGTTCATCTAAGGGTGATTTAAAAGAGTTCTGGCGTATTATGGATGAAAGATTGGATTTATGTAAAGAAGCTTTAATGTGCCGTCATAATCGTTTAAAAGGGACTCCTAGTGATGTGGCTCCAATTTTATGGCAATATGGTGCTCTAGCAAGACTTAAAAAAGGTGAAACTTTAGATAAATTATTATATGGTGGATATTCTACAATTTCTTTAGGATATGCTGGACTTTGTGAATGCGTCAAATATATGACAGGAAAGTCTCATACAGATCCAGAAATTACACCTTTTGCTTTAGAAATTATGCAGCATTTAAATGATAAATGTGCACAATGGAAAGCTGAAGAAAATATGGACTTTAGTTTATATGGAACACCAATTGAATCAACAACTTATAAATTTGCTAAATGTTTACAAAAACGTTTTGGTAAGATTCCAGGTGTTACTGACAAAAACTATATTACAAATAGTTATCATGTGAATGTTACTGAAGAAATTGATGCTTTTACAAAATTAACATTTGAATCTCAATTCCAACAATTATCTCCAGGTGGAGCCATTAGTTATGTAGAAGTTCCTAATATGCAAGATAACTTAGATGCCGTACTAGCAGTTATGCAACATATTTATGAAAATATTATGTATGCAGAATTAAATACAAAATGTGATTATTGCATGGAATGCGGATATGATGGTGAAATTCAAATTAAAGAAGATGATGATGGTAAGTTAATTTGGATATGTCCTAACTGTGGAAATACAGACCAAGATAAGATGAGTGTTGCCAGACGTACTTGTGGTTATATTGGAACACAATTCTGGAATCAAGGAAGAACACAAGAAATTAAAGAACGTGTTCTCCACTTATAAAAATGTACTACGCAACGATAAAAAAGGTTGATATAGCAAATGGAACAGGAGTGAGGGTCTCACTCTTTGTTTCAGGCTGTACCCACCGCTGCAAAGAATGTTTTAATGAAGTGGCTTGGGATTTTCATTATGGACAACCGTTTACACAAGAGACAATTGATGAAATTATGGAAGCATTGAAACCAGTCCATATTAAAGGGTTATCTTTACTTGGTGGGGAACCAATGGAGCCAACTAATCAAGAAGGATTATTGCCTTTATTAAGACAGTTTCATCAAACTTATCCAGATAAGGATGTTTGGTGTTATACTGGCTATGTCTTAGAAGATTTATTGGCTGGTGGACGTGTTCATTGTGATGTTACTGATGAGCTTTTGAGTTATATTGATTATTTAGTCGATGGACCTTTTATTTTAGATAAGAAAAATATTCGTTTGAAATTTAGGGGTTCAGAGAATCAAAGAATTATTGATATGAAAAAATCAAAAAGTGAAAAAAGTCTTGTTTTATGGGATGAAAGCTAATCTTTTAGAGAAATCTAAAAGATTTTTTTGTGAAAAACGATAATTAATTTGTGTTAAAAATGAAAATTATTGTGATAAAAAATAAAAAAATCCTAAATTTAGCTGGAAATTTCTCTTTAAATTATATATAATGGTAGGGCAAGTGAAAGGAGGAATTCCTTAGTGAAAGAAGGCATTAGGAAAGAATATAAGAAACAATACGATGCTTCAACAAAAAGAATTGATGTTGTTGATGTGCCGGAATTCAATTTTGTTATGATTGACGGAATTGGGAATCCGAATGTAGAAGAATTTAAATTGAAGTCTGATGCTTTACATATATTATCAAAAGCTATAAAAGATTATTTTAAACAAGAGATGGATCTTTTATATTTAATTTCACCATTAGAAGGATTATGGGATACTTATGATAATAGTCAGTTTGATGTTACAAGAAAAAAGATGATTAAGTTTACATTGATGATTGCCCAACCTAAGATTTTAGATGAAAAAACATTTGAAATGATTAAAGAGTATGTTGCTGCTAAAAGAGATAATCCATATATTGTTGATGCTTATCTTAAGAAAATGGAAGAAGGCCGTTGTGTACAGATGATGCATAAAGGTGCTTATAATACAGAGATTGATACAACAAAACAAATTATGGAATATATCACAGTTCAAGGAATGAAACTGATTGGTTTGCATCATGAGATTTATTTAAATGATCCAGAAAAGGTTGCAACAGAGAAATTAAAGACAATTGTCAGATATGCAATAGAGGAGGGGGTTTAACCCCTTTTCTTGTCTAAAGGAGGAATAAGTGATGTTATGTGTATCTTGGAACGTAAATGGATTAAGAGCTTGTGTGAATAAAGGTTTTAGTGATTTTTTTAAAGAAGTGAATGCTGATATTTTTGCTATACAGGAGACAAAGTTACAAAAGGGACAGATTGATTTAGAATTTGATGGGTATACATCTTATTTTAATGATGCTATAAAGAAGGGTTATAGTGGGGTTGCTATTTATACAAAGAAACAACCATTGCATGTCACTTATGGCTTAGGTATTGAAGAACATGATCAAGAAGGTCGTGTGATTACTTTAGAATTTGAGAAGTTCTATTTTATCACTGTTTATACCCCTAATTCTAAAAGAGAGTTAGAAAGATTAGACTATCGTCAAGTCTGGGAAGATGCTTTTAGAACATATGTTAATGATTTGAAAAAGAATAAACCAGTTGTGATTTGTGGTGACTTAAATGTTGCTCATCAGGAAATTGACTTAAAGAACGATAAAACAAATCATAAGAATGCTGGTTTTACTGATGAAGAAAGAGCAAAATTTACAGAATTACTAGATTCTGGATTTATTGATACTTTTAGATATAAGTATCCTGATAAGGAAGTTTATTCTTGGTGGTCTTATATGTTTAAGGCAAGAGAGAAGAATGCTGGATGGCGTATTGATTATTTTGTTGTTTCTCAGGATTTAAAAGATAATATTGAGGATGCCTATATTTATACTGATATTATGGGTTCTGATCATTGCCCGGTAGGAGTGCAATTGGAGGGGTTGGAATAATGAAATGGATGATTATTTCTGATATTCACGGGTCTTTAGATGATTTAAAGAAAGTGATTGATATCTTCGGAGAAGAAAAGATGGATCGTATGATATTGCTAGGAGATTTGTTGTATCATGGTCCAAGAAATCCTTTACCAAAGGGGTATCAACCTAAAGAAGTTGCAATATTATTAAACCAATATAAAGATAAAATTATAGCGGTAAGGGGAAATTGCGATGCAGAAGTTGATCAAATGGTCTTAGATTTTCCAATGCGAGCAGATTATAGTGAACTTTATATTGATGGGCATCATTTCTTTATGACACATGGTCATTTGTATGATGAAGATCATATGCCTTTACTTCAATCAGGGGATATCTTGATGTATGGACATTATCATAAACCAATAGCTAAGAAAAAAGATGGAATTGTTATTTTTAATCCATCTTCTATCTCTTTACCAAAAGTGGGAGGAAAGAGTTTTGGAGTTTATGAAAATCATGAATTAAAGATTTTTTCATTAGAAAAAACATTGTTACAAAGTATAAAATTATAAAATAATTAAAAAAATATAAAAAAACCGTGAAATTAAAGTAAAAGTATGGTATTTTTATTATGGTGAGGTGATATTCATGGCTAAGTACAAAGATATAGCTGATGACATACGGCAAAAGATTAAAAGTGGTGAATATACTTTTGGACAAAAATTGCCATATGAATATGTTTTATGTATGAGCTATCACTGTAATAAAGAAACAATGAAGAAGGCTTTGGATATTCTTGTCAAAGAAGGATTGATTATTCGTCGTCGTGGGGCAGGAACGTTTGTTAAAGATTATGATCCATCTTTGGAAAGCTCAACAAATAAATTTGCTAGAGGATTAACGGCAAAGTATGCAGGAATTAAAGAAGTAACAAGTGAAGTTTTAGAGTTTGAAGTCATTCCAGCTGATGAACATCTTTCTAAGAAACTACAGATTGAAGTAGGAGATTTTGTTTATCATATCATTCGTTTGCGTTTTTTAGATCGTAAACCACATCTTTTGGATATTAGTTATATGCCTATTGGGTTAATTCCTAATTTAAAATTAGAACATTTAAAGGGTTCTATTTATGAATATATAGAAAAAGTTTTAAAGTTAAAGATTCAAAGTTGTCATTTAACAATTAATGCTGCTTTATCTACTCCTTTAGAACAACAATATCTTGGTTTAAAAGAAAATGAACCCTATATTCAAGAAGAATAAATTTCATATTTAAGCAATGGTTCGATCTTTGAATACACATTAGCAAGACATCATTATGCTGAATTTGAGTTTCAAACAATCGTTGTACAACAGTAAAAATCATGAAAATTTCATGATTTTTTTCATATTTTAAAAAAATGTCGAAAAAAATGAATAAAAAAAATGCCCTAAAATGGTACTTTTTTGAAAAAGTACCATACTTTTAAATTAAAAGCATTGACTTTTTGTTAAATAAATCTTATACTATTAGTGTCAAAAATATTTTAAGGGAGGAAAAAATATGGACGCTTTTGCTGATAAGCTTGGACGCGTTGGTGCTTGGTGTGGTCAAAACAAATATTTAGGATCAATCAAGAACGCATTCCAAAACTTCATGCCAGCAACTATCGCAGGTGCTATTGGTGTTCTTTGGACTAACGTTTTAGTTAATGATAACGTTGTCAACGGGAACGCTCAAGGTCTTGGTGGTATCTTTAAACCAATCATGGCTTTAGCTCCAATTAACGATGTGTTTGCTGCAATTCAATTTTGTACTATCTCATGTATTTCTATCGGTATCGTAATGCTAGTAGCTCAAGAAATCGGAGAAGCTAATGGTGAAACAGGTGCTTTCCCTGCAGTTTTAGGTTTCATGGCTTGGGCAGTTGTTACTCCTACAGCTCATTCTGTAACAGGTTTAGCAAGTAGCTTAACTAATGCCGCTGGAGATGCTATCTCAATCGGAGATGTTTTAACTAAAGGTGGCGTAGCTGACTTAACTAAAGTTGGAACATTCACTGGATTTAATGGTGATTACTTAGGAGCAACTGGGTTATTCACTGCATTAATCGTAGGTATCTTAGCTCTTGAAATTTATGGTATGTTCCGTAAAATGGACGCTTTAAAAATCAAGATGCCTGAACAAGTACCTCCAGGTGTATCTCGTGCATTCGAAGTTTTAATTCCAACATTCTTAACATTAGTTGTAGTTGGAACAATTGGTTGGTTAGTACACATGACTACTGGTCAATACTTCAATGACTTAATTAAAACAGTTATTCAACAACCATTAGTTGACATTATTGGTGACAACATCGTTGCAGTAATGTTCATGTATGTATTAATTTCATTATTCTGGTTAGTTGGTATTCATGGTAACAACATGTTATCTGCAGTTAAAGAACCAATCTTCCGTCCAATGTTATATGCAAATACTGCAATATTCACAGAAGGAAAAACAATCGCTTTAACTCCAGATATCAAAGCTCATGGATATTACACAATGAACTTAACTATGATGCAAATGTTTGCTGAATGGGGAGGTTCAGGGGTAACTTTAGGTTTAGTTATTGCAATCTTCATCTTCTCTAAACGTGAAGATAACCGTGCAATCGCTACATTATCTATCGTTCCAGGATTATTCAATATCAATGAAACTGTAACATTCGGTATCCCATTAGTATTAAACCCAATCTTAGGTATTCCATTTATCTTAGCTCCAGTAGCATGTATCTTCGTAGGTTGGTTATTAGTAACTATCGGATTCTGTCCACCAATCGTAATCGAAGTACCTTGGACAATGCCACCATTATTGTTAGGATTCTTAGCAACAGGTGGAAGCATCATGGGTGCTGTATCACAAATTATTGTAATTGCTTTATCAACAGTAATTTACATTCCATTCTTAATTGCATACGAAAAATATCAAAACAAACAAGCAGCTGCTGCTGAATAAGATATTTAAGTACAATATGAATGTTAAAGGGCGGTTATTAACCGTCCTTTTTTTAAAGAATTAATCTTCATCTATTATCATTGTGAGATTGTCAAAGAAATGAAATTCATGTATAATAGAGAAGAAAGTGAGGCATTTTATGGAAATCAAAGAATTCAAAGTAAGAATGAATACGGCGACTCTTATCTTTTTAATCGCGTATGCATTGTATACACTTTTTACAATCTTTACACAAGACACTTCTACAATTATTACAATTATTGTTTTTGGTGTTATTTGTTATGCTTTTTTCTTAGGGTGTAGACCATATAAATATTCAATTGAGAAAAGAACTTTAACAATCCATTATCGTTTATGGAAGAATAGTCATGTTGATTTAATGGAATGTGAAACAATCTGTGATCCTGTTCCAAGAATGGCAGATTTAGTGACTCGTCCACATGCAATTGAAATTTATACAAATACTAAAAAACGTTATTGTTGTTTTCCTGTTGGTAGAGTTGAATTTGTTGATGCTGTAGTCAAAGCAAATAAAAGAATTCACTGTACAGTTAAGGAATACACAGATGTTCATAGAAAATTAGAAAAGAAAGCACGTAAAGAAAAAAGAAAAGCTGAGAAAAGAGAAGCAAAAGAGAAAATGCAAAAGGAATCAGAAAATGATTAATTTCTGATTCCTTTTAAAATGCCATTTTATAGTTATCTCTACCAAAACGTTTAATATATTCTTCTTCATTATTTGCTAATCTTAATTTCATAATGAGATTGCTGACAAGTGCAGGAATAGATGTTCCATCTTCATAGATAGAAGATCCCCAAACTTGTTCAAATAAATAAGAAATACTAAATGGTTGGTATGGATGTGATATGAGTATTGTTAAAAGTTTAAATTCGTTTTTGGTAAGGTTGAGAGGTTTCCCATTACAAGAACAAGTTCTTGATGTTGTATCTACAACAATATCTTTAAAACGATAAATACGTCTAGGTCTTAAGATTCCATTTTTATAGACTGATTGTATTTTGGTATCTAAATCTTTTAAATCATATGGTTCAACTAGATAATCATCAGCTCCTGCATTTAATAATGATTCAAGATAATCTGGTGAAAGAGTATCTGTTAAAACAATAATTATTGGTTGTCCTTTTAATTTAGCTTGAACAATGAATTCTTTGGTTTTAATACGTGGAAATTCATCTTCGATAATAATGCAATCATAAGTATGATTTTCATAATAATCAGCAAATTCTTTAAATTGACTAATTTGATTACAAAGATATTCTTTATCTTCTAGGTAAGTCTTTATTTGATTGTTAAATTGAGAATTGCTATGAATAATTAATGTATTAAATTGACTAAACATTTTTTCACCCCTCTATAAGTATAGACCTTTGTTAAAAAAATACAATCTTTTCGATCATTTCTTTGTTAAGAATTTTATCATTATGATAAAATTAAATAAGATTTTTTATAGACATGACTAACAGAAATTGATACAATGGGTGCAAAGATAAGGGGGATTTGAATTCAATGGAAATGAATAAATTACTAGAAGAATATGGTTGTTTAACATTTAGTGATGATGTTATGCGTGAACGTATTCCTAAATCTACATATAAAGCTTTTCATGAAGCCTTAGCAAAAGGAGAACCTTTAGCAAAAGAAACAGCAACTGTTATTGCCAATGCAATGAAGATTTGGGCTGTTGAAAATGGGGCAACACATTTTACACATTGGTTTACACCAATGACAGGGTTAACTGCTGAAAAGCATGATGCGTTCTTAGAACCTGATGGTAATAAAGCCGTTTTAGAATTCAGTGGAAAGACTTTAAGAAAAGGGGAACCTGATGCATCTTCTTTTCCTTCTGGGGGTTTACGTGCGACTTTTGAAGCAAGAGGATATACAGCATGGGATTGCACATCTCCAGCCTTTGTAAAAGATGAAAGTTTATATATTCCAACATTATTTTGTTCATATACAGGTGAAGCATTAGATAAGAAAACACCACTTTTAAAATCTGTTGATGCTTTGACAAAGGCATCATGTCATTTGTTACCATTGTTAGGAATGGAAGGTATTACACGTGTATCAGCATCAGTAGGAAGTGAACAAGAATATTTCTTAGTTGCTGATGAGTTTTATCAAAAACGAATGGATTTAAAATTAACTGGGCGTACTTTATTTGGGGCAATGGCTCCAAAAGGTCAAGAGTTAGAAGATCATTATTTTGGTAGCTTAAAACGGAAAGTATCAGCTTTTATGAAAGATTTGGATAAGGAGTTATGGCGTTATGGTATTCCTTCAAAGACAAAGCATAATGAAGCTGCTCCTGCTCAACATGAAGTTGCATGTGTTTATCGTAAAGTAAATATTACGACAGATAATAATCATTTGCTTATGCAATTGATGCAAGATATTGCTAAAAAGCATGGATTAAGATGTTTGTTACATGAAAAGCCATTTGCTGGAGTGAATGGTTCAGGGAAACATAATAACTGGTCAGTTGTTACAAATACGGGTGTGAATTTATTTGATCCTGGTGATAATCCTGTGGATAATTTACCATTCTTAGCAACTTTGGCTTGTACAATTAAAGCGGTTGATGAGTATGCTGATTTATTACGTATGACAATTGCAACAGCTGGTAATGATCATCGTTTAGGAGCTAATGAAGCACCACCAGCTATTATTTCAATGTTTTTAGGTGAAGAATTAGATCATATTATTGAATCTATTACTGATCGTAAAGAATTGGAAGATACAAGTTCAGAGAGATTCCAAACTGGGGTATCAGTTATTCCTGATTTTTCTAAGGATAATACTGATCGTAATCGTACATCTCCTTTTGCTTTTACAGGGAATAAATTTGAATTTAGAGGGGTTGGTTCTTCACAATCTATTGCTGGACCTAATACGATTTTAAATGCGATTTTAGCAGCTGAAATGGAAGAAATGGCTGATTTAATTGAGAGTGGAAAGACACCAATGGAAGTTATTAAAGACTTTATGGCTGAGCATAAACGTATTATTTTCAATGGTGATGGATATTCAGCTGAATGGGAAGCAGAGGCACAAAGAAGGGGCTTACCAAATCGTAAGAATACTGTCGATGCTATGCTATGTTTAAAAGATGAAAAGAATATTGAAATGTTATCTCGTTTAGGAATTTATAGTGAAGTTGAACTTGATTCACGTTATGAAATCTTACTTGATAATTATAATAAAACAATTCAAGTTGAAGCTTTAACAGCTTCAAAGATGGCAAGAAATGAAATTTATCCAGCGGCTATTCAATATTTAAGTGATATTACAAAAACCGCATTAGAAGTCAAACAAGCTGGCGTTAATAATGAATTTTTGATGGAAGATGTTCAATATTTATCTGAATTATTGGCAGAAATGAAGAAAAAAATGGATGAATTAGATAGCTTTATTAAAGAAGCTCAAGATTGTCATCAGGATATCTTACAACAATCTATTTTATGGCGTGATCATGTCTTTGCCGCAATGAATTCATTACGTGAAACTGTTGACGTTATTGAAACAAGAGTAGATGCTAAATACTGGCCAATTCCAACATATTTAGACTTATTATTTGGAATCTAGTAAGAAAGGAATAGACTTCCTTTCTTATTTTTTTTGATTATGCTATAATATTTTATACAGAGGAGTGATATTTATGAAAACAAGACTATATAAACCGACAGATTTACAAGAAGTTTTACAGTTATTTTATGAAAACATCCATAATGTATGTGTTAATGATTATACGCTTGAACAATTAGATGCCTGGGCACCAAGTGATCCTGATATTTATCGTTGGGAAGCTTCTTTAAATAAGAATCATACCCTTGTTGTTGAAAAAGATGGAAAGATTGTTGGCTTTGGCAATGTTGGTGAGACAGGATATTTGGATAGATTGTATGTTCATAAAGATTACTTACACCAAGGAATAGCCACTCTCATCACTAAACAATTAGAAAAATATGCGAAAGCAAAGGGAATTGTTTATATGAATACAGCTGCTTCTATTACATCAAGACCTTTCTTTGAAAGACAAGGATATCTTGTTTTGGAAGAACAAACAGTGGAAAGAAGGGGCATTCGTTTAAGACGTTATTTAATGGAGAAAAAGATAAATTAATGGTAAGTCAAAAAAGACTTATCATTTTTTTCAATTTATGAAATTTAATTTTCAAATTAAAATTTTCCGATATAATAGACCTCACTATGGAGGGAAAGAGATGAATAAAAGTATTAAAAGATATATATTGATAGTTTTAGGGTTTATGACTGTAGGAATTGCTTGTGCATTTACTTTAAAGGCAAATATTGGAGTAGGAGCTTGGGATGCACTAGCTAAATCATCTTCTGATATTTTTGGGATTGAAGTAGGAACAATGGGAATTGTTTTTAATTGTTCATGTGTTGTTGGACAAATAATTATTTTAAGAAAGAAGTTTAAACCAATTCAATTATTACAAGTTCCATTAAGTGTTTTACTTGGAGTAGTGATTAATTTTGTATTGTATGAGGTACTTACATTTGAATTCAATTCATTTGTTGGTGGAATTTTGATGTATATTGCAGGAAGTACAGTCTGTGCATTTGGAGTATCTATTGTTATGCTACTAGATGAAGTGACTTTTGCATTAGAAGGTTTTTGTATGGCTTTGACGAATGTTATTTCTGCTAAATTTCATGTTGTAAGACAAGGTGCTGATATTTTAAGTGTTATTGCAGTTGTCATTTTAACGCTTATTTTTAAGATATCATGGTCAATTGGGGTAGGAACAATTATTGGTATGTTAACTTTTGGACCAACTTTAGGAATATTTATGAAAATATTTAAACCTATTTTGAAAAAACATAACTTATTAAATTACGAATAAAAAACTCACTTTCAATTAGTGAGTTTTCTTTATATATGGATGAATAAAATAATAAATGATTGAAGCAATCACGCCACCACTTGTATCTATCAAAACATCTCTCCATTGACCAGCACGTCCACCAATAAATAATTGATGCGCTTCATCACTACATGCATATAAGAAAGTTGCACATAAAGAGAATAAAAGAATTTGTTTAAGTGAGTAATCACAGTGATAGAAACCATAAATAAAAGTACTAGTAAGCAAAGCATATTCACTCATATGAGCTGCTTTTCTAATAAGAAATTCAGAAATTGTTATATGTAAATGAGTTTGTATCCATACAACAATTTGACTACTTAATCCAGAAGATTCTTCACCTGTTTGTTGAGAAAAGGAAAAGATAATTATCATTAAAATAATAGCTGGAATAAAATATTTTATTTTTTTCATAGAACCACCTCTTTGTGGTATTATAAAAGAACTTGTCGAAAATGACAAGTTCTACTTTTTAATCTGATAAATCTTCCCCATTTGTTGCAATGACTTTTTTATACCAATAGAATGAATCTTTTCTATATCTGTCTAATGTCTTTAAGTCAAATTCTTCTCTATCTACATAGATGAATCCATATCTCTTAACCATTCCTTCATGTGTTGAAATTAAGTCCACTGCACTCCATGGACAGTATCCCATCATTTCACATCCATCAGAGATTGCTAATTGTACTTGTTCAATATGTTTTCTTAAGTATTCAATTCTGTATTGATCATGGACTTTTCCATCTTCTGTTAATTTATCATAAGCCCCTAATCCGTTTTCTGTAACGATCATTGGCAAACGATATCTTGAATACATTTCACGAATAGTTGCTCTGAATCCCATTGGATCAATTTCCCATCCGAATTCTGTTGTTGGTAAGTTTGGATTCTTGAATCCCTTGAACATTCCTGCTTCTCCACGTGCTGTCTGTTGATCAGCAAAAGTAGAAACTTTCTCACTGCCATCATCCCATTGACATGTTGCAGTGTTGTAATAATTGAATCCAATAAAATCAGGATGACCACTCTTTAATGCTTCTTCGTCTCCTTTGGCAAATTCTGGTGTTGCATCATGTTCTTCTAACCATGCCCATACTAAGTTATTATAAACACCATAGACTGCCATATCTAAGTATAACCAGTTTCTAATAGCGTTATAATTTTGAGCTGCTAGATTATCTTCTGGTTTACAGCTTGCTGGATAAACTAGAGAAATATTTGGGGCTGGTCCAATCTTAGCTCCTGGTAACATTTCATGGCATAATGCCATAGCTTTCGCTTGTGCGACTAACATATGGTGATTTTGTTGATAGATTTCTTTTAATTCATTTGTACACCCTTCTGGTAAATGTAATGTTCCAATCACTGGTCCTGATAATGTTAAAACATTTTGTTCATTGATTGTTAACCAATATTTAACTCTGTCTCCGAAGTTTTCATACATAACCTTAGCAAAGTTTAAGAACCAGTCTACAGATTCTCTGTTAGACCAAGATCCTTTTTCATCTAAGGCCGCAGGCATATCAAAGTGGAACATAGTTACGATTGGTTCAATTCCATATTTCAAACATTCATTGATGACATTGTTGTAGTATTCAATTCCTTTTGGATTGACTTCACCAATTCCTTGAGGCAAGATTCTTGTCCAAGCAATTGAAAAACGATAAGCTTTAAATCCCATTTCTGCCATTAAGGCAATATCTTCCTTATATCTATGATATTGATCAGCACAGACAGTTAAATCTGAAGTTCCTTCTGGCACTTCCTTAACATCCTGACAAGATGGACCTTTTCCATCTTCTAGGTTAGCTCCTTCGACTTGATAAGCTGATGTACTTGCTCCCCAAAGAAAATCTTGAGGAAATGCTTTTAATTTTTTGTGTAACATTTGACACTCTCCTTTATTTTATGATTATTATCATTATAATAAATAATGAGTTGTTTGTGATTATTTTTACAAAAGTTGAAAAAATAAAAGTTATATTTATTGAAAAAAAACATAACTTTATATACAATGATATTGGAACAAGAGAGGGTGATAATTGTGTACTATGATTTACCAATGGGATTATTACTTGAACATGGAATTGATATTTTAAGTTCACAAAACATGTTAAGAGAAAAGAGTTTTATTCAACATGGTGGATTAAGTTGTTATGATCATTCGTTGTTTGTTGCTTATATGAGTTTAGTTATTGCTAAAAAAATGCGGTTAAATGTTGATGTAAGAAGTTTAATTAGAGGGGCTTTATTACATGATTATTTTTTATATGACTGGCATGTTCCTTCATCATCAAATCGTAATCATGCATTTAAACACCCACATTATGCTTATGAGAATGCAAGAGTGGATTTTAATCTTAATGAAAAAGAACGGGATATTATTTTAAAACATATGTTTCCTTTAACGGTTAAGCCACCAAGATTTAAAGAAAGCTATATTGTGATGTTAGCTGATAAATATTGTGCTGTTTATGAAACATTGGCTGTTAATCGAATGAAAATGAAAGCCGAAATATTAAACAGCTATTTAGAAAATACAATTAAAATTACAAGAGAAGAAAGGGAATAATTCATTATGGATTATTCTTTTTTGATAAAAAAAGAAATAGCGCTTGTCTATTTCTTTTCATTAAATCTGTAATTCTTCCCAGGATTCCATTAATGTTTCTAATTTTTGATTGGCTTCATCAATGTTTTTTACAATTTCATTGTATTTTTGATAATCATTTAAAATTTCTTCTTGATGTAGCATTTCATTGTATTGTTTGATTTGTAATTCTAAATCAGATATCTCTTTTTCTATCTTTTTGATTTGATTTTGTTGTTTTCTTAATTCAGATTGTATTTTTTTACTTTCTAAATAAGAAACATTTTTTTCTTTCTCTACTTTATTAACTTGTTTATTTTCTATGTATTGACTATAGTTACCACTATAAGTATGACTACCATGAGAACTCATTTCAACAACTTTTGTTGCTAATTTATTAATGAAATATCTATCATGACTAATAAAAAGAATGGTTCCTTCAAAGTTCATTAATGCATCTTCTAAAACTTCTTTTGATTCAATATCTAAATGGTTAGTCGGTTCATCAAGAATTAAGAAATTACATCTTGATAATAATAATTTCATTAAAACAACACGACCTCTTTCTCCACCCGATAACATATCCATTGTTTTAAAAACATCTTCACCTTTAAATTGAAAAGAAGCACAGGCATTTCTAATTTCAGTATTATTCATTTGTGGATAAGTATCACTAATTTCTTGAAAGATTGTTTTTTGGAAAGATAAAGATGTGTGTTCTTGGTCGTAGTAACCAATCATGACTTTACTTCCTAATTTGATTTTTCCATGTTGAGGAATATAATCACCTAAAATCATATGGAATAATGTTGTTTTTCCAATTCCATTAGGACCAATTAATGCAACCCTTTCTTGTTTGTTGACTTCAAATTGAACATTTTCAAATAATGGTTTATCAAAGCTCATAGCTAAATCTTTGACTTTTAAAACATCATAACCAGATTCTACAAGTGGTTGAAATTGTATACGAATTGCTTGTGGCATAGCATCAGGTTTTTCAACTTTTTCCATTTTCTCTAATGCTTTTTCTTTACTTTCTGCACGTTTGACTTGTTTTTCACGATTAAATGATTTTAATAAATCAATACTTTCCTGCATTCTTTTTATTTCTTTTTGATTATCTATATAATGCTTTAATTCTACTTCACGATTATGTTTCTTTAATAAAGCATATTGATCATAAGAACATTTATATAGTGTTGATTTTCCATTTTCTATTTCAATGATTTGATTTGTTACTTGATCAATAAAGTATCTATCATGAGAAACCATAATGATTGCATGTGGATAGTTTTTTAAATAGTTTTCTAGCCATTCAATAGATTCTACATCAAGATGGTTAGTTGGTTCATCAAGCAATAATAAATCAGGTTTTAGTAATAAGAGTCTACCTAAAGCAATACGTGTTTTTTGTCCACCTGAAAGGATTCCAATATTCATTGACCATGTTTCTTCACTAAAGCCTAATCCTTTGAGAACACCTTTGAGCTGACTTTCATAACTATAACCACCATCACGTTCAAATTCATAAGTTAATTGATCGTATTCTTTCATAATGTTTTCTAGTTGTGAAGAAGATGCCATCAGGGCTTCTAATTCTCTAATTCTTTTTTCTTTTTGAATTAAAGGTTTAAAGACATCTAAGAGAGCATCATAAATAGACAGTGTTGGATCTAAAGTATTATGTTGAGATAAGTAACCAATCACAACATCTTTAGATTTAAAAATATCTCCACTATCATAACTTTCTTCTTCACAAAGTATTCTTAGTAAAGTTGTTTTTCCAGCACCATTGACTCCAATAATTGCTATTTTATCATGATCTTCAATTTTAAATGTAATATCTTTAAGTAAATCATTTCCTTGAAATGATTTTTTTAAAGATGAGCATGCTAATATCATATTTTATCACCGCAACTATTGTATCATATTTCATTATTTATTCAAAATATTAATTGATTGATGATAGGATAGAATCATAAAAAAGAGTAAGTTAGTCAATTTTTGAGACTATACTTACTCTTTTTATATGTATTAAGATAAAATTTCTATAAGTTCTTCTTCACTTCTTGCATCAATAATCTTGATTGTTAAAGCATCTATCTTATCATCTGAACTTTCTTCTATCTTCATAATCAGTTCCTTTGA
>NZ_SMCQ01000007.1 GCF_004343035.1 Longibaculum muris | reverse complement strand
AAGCTTCTTATCTAAATTATCTCGCAAAACAAAAGCACCGAAATTTTGGTGCTAATGTTTAACGATTTTTGAGACATTTTCAAATTTGCTTGACACACTTTTTTCAAATTTATTTGAATTTATCAATAAAATTAAATGGAGCAAGTTACCTTGCTCCACTTATTTAATCAACATTTGTAAATTCTTCATCAGCTTCAGTACTTAATAAATCTTCAGAAAGAGTTTCAGCTTCTAATTTTTCAGCTTCTTCTAATTCTAATTCCTTACGAGCTTCTTCTTCCTCTCTTGCAATTGTTTCAGGAGATTTTAAAGGCCCTCTTAATCCTGTACCAGCTGGCAATAATTTACCAATGATAACATTTTCTTTTAATCCTTTTAAGTGATCAACTTTACCCTTAATAGCAGCATCTGTTAAGATTTTTGTTGTTTCTTGGAATGATGCAGCTGATAAGAATGATTCAGTTTCAAGTGAAGCTTTTGTAATACCTAATAAGATAGGTCTACCAACAGCTGGATGTTTACCATTCTTTAAGACTTCTTTATTTAATTCAGTAAATCTTTGTACATTAACATGTGTACCAGGTAATGCTCCAGTATCTCCACCTTCAACAATACGAATTTTCTTTAACATTTGACGAATAATAACTTCGATATGTTTATCAGAAATTTCGATACCTTGTAAACGATATACCTTTTGAACTTCTTTTAAGATATAGTTTTCAACAGCTTCTACATCAGCAACTGCTAATAATTCTTTAGGATCAATTGAACCTTCAGTAATCTTAGCACCAATACCAACTTCATCGCCTACAGATACTCTTAATTTTGCACCGTAAGGAGCTAAATAGCTCTTTGTTTCTAATAAGTTAGAAACAACAACTTCAGCACGTCCATTGTTATCAATGATGTTAGAAACTTCACCTTCAATTTCAGAAATAATAGATTTAGCTTTTGGATTTCTAGCTTCAAATAACTCTTGAATACGAGGTAACCCTTGAGTGATGTCTGCTCCACCAGCAACTCCACCCATGTGGAATGTACGCATTGTTAACTGTGTACCAGGTTCACCGATTGATTGTGCAGCCATAATACCAATAGCTTCTCCCATTTCAACTTCTTCACCTGTTGCTAAGTTACGACCATAACATTTTCTACAGATACCATCTTTTGCTTTACATCCAAGTACAGATCTAATTTCAACTTCTTTAATTCCAGCATCAGTAATTTCTTTAGCTGTTGCTTCATCCATGATTTCACCAGCTTTAACAATGATTTCACCAGTTTCAGGATGAACAATATCTTTTTGTGAATAACGTCCAACAAGTCTATCATATAATGGAACGATAACAGAATTGTCAGATGTGTTATATAATTCAGTAACCATGAATCCTCTATCAGTTCCACAGTCATCTTCAGTAACAATCACTTCTTGTGCAACGTCTACCAAACGTCTTGTTAAGTAACCAGAATCGGCAGTCTTTAAGGCTGTATCGGTAGAACCTTTACGGGCACCATGGGTAGAAATGAAGAATTCAGATGCTGTTAAACCTTCCCTGAATGAAGATTTAATAGGTAACTCAATTGTTTCCCCTTTAGGGTTAGACATCAACCCACGCATACCTACTAACTGAGTAAAGTTAGAGATATTACCACGGGCACCAGAGTCAGACATGATGAAGATTGGGTTTTTAGCATCAGCTTCGAATTCTTCTTTTACGACAGCTTGTACTTCATCTTTAACAGATTCCCATAACTTAATAACAATGTTATGTCTTTCTTCATCAGTAATTTTACCTTTACGGTATAATTTCTTAATAACTTCAAGTTTTTCATCAGCATGATCAAATAAAACGTACTTACTTTGTGGTACTTGGATATCGTATACAGATACTGTAATACCAGCAATTGTTGAATAATAGAATCCTTGATTTTTTAATTTATCAAGCATTTCTGTAATTTCTGTTGTCTTATTCAATTTAAATGCTTCATCGATAATATTACCTAAAGCCTTTTTACCTAATGGCTTAATAATAGGTTGTTCTTGAATATGTTTCTTAATATCAGTTCCCATTGGAACAAAATATTTAGCAGGTGTTGCCTCTAAGTTTTCTTTACTTGGATCATTGATGAATGGGAAATTACCATCAAAGATTTGGTTAAAGATAATCTTACCAACACTTGTAATTAAATAACTATTGTTTTGTTCTTCAGTGAAAGTATTATTTTTTAAAGATTTACCTCTAATTGCTACTCTTGTGTGTAAATGTACAGTTTTAGCATCATATGCCATTAAAACTTCATTCACATCAGCAAAAACACTACCTTCACCAATTTTTCCAGCTTCTTCTAATGTTAAATAATAGTTACCAAGCACCATATCTTGAGATGGTGTAACGATTGGTTTTCCATCTTTAGGTCCTAAGATATTTCCAGACCCTAACATTAATTGTCTTGCTTCTTGAATTGCTTCTTCACCTAATGGTACATGGACAGCCATTTGGTCACCATCGAAATCGGCATTGAACGCTGGTGTAACAAGTGGGTGAAGACGGATTGCACGTCCTTCAACTAATTTAGGTTCGAATGCTTGAATACCTAATCTATGAAGTGTAGGTGCACGGTTTAATAAAACTGGATGTTCTTTAATGACTTCTTCAACGATTGGCCAAATCGCATCATCCATCTTATCAATTAATCTTTCTGCAGCCTTGATATTTGTGGCAATTTGTTCTCTCACTAAACCACTAATAACAAATGGTTTGAATAAGTTTAATGCCATTTCACGAGGAATACCACATTGATACATCTTTAAGTCTGGACCAACTGCGATAACTGAACGTCCTGAATAGTCAACACGTTTACCAAGTAAGTTTTGACGGAAACGACCTTGTTTACCTTTTAAAGTATGACTCAATGATTTTAATGGTCTACCACCAGCCCCAGTAATTGGTTTTGAACGACGACCGTTATCAATCAAAGCATCAACCGCTTCTTGTAACATACGTTTTTCATTTTGCACGATAATAGAAGGTGTTCCTAATTCTAACAATTTCTTTAAACGATTATTACGTGTAATAACACGACGATATAAATCATTTAAGTCACTTGTTGCAAAACGTCCACCATCCAATTGTAACATTGGACGTAAATCAGGTGGAATAACTGGAAGCACATCAAGAATCATCCATTCAGGTTGATTGCAAGAAGATCTAAAGGCTTCAATCGCTTCAAGTCTCTTTAACAATTTAGAACGTCTTTGTCCTTGGGCTTCTTTTAATTCTTTAGTAACCAATTCAAATTCTTCATCAAGATCAACTTTTTGAAGCAAGATCTTGATAGCTTCTGCACCAGTCTTTGCTTCAAATTGATGACCAAATTTTTCATAACAGTTACGATAATCTCTTTCAGATAATACTTGCTTGTATTCTAATGGTGTACTTCCTTTATCCGTAACTACATAAGATACAAAGTAAATGATTTCTTCAAGTTGTTTTGGTGACATATCAAGGATAAGTCCCATTCTTGAAGGAATTCCTTTTAAGTACCAGATATGAGCAACAGGAGTCGCTAATTCAATGTGTCCCATACGTTCACGACGGACTGAAGATTTTGTGACTTCAACACCACAACGATCGCAGATTACACCTTTATATCTGACCTTTTTGTATTTACCACAGCTACATTCCCAATCCTTAGATGGTCCAAAGATTCTTTCACAGAACAAACCATCTTTTTCTGGTTTTTGAGAACGATAATTAATAGTTTCAGGTTTTTTAACTTCACCATAAGACCATTCACGAATTTTTTCTGGAGAAGCTAATCCAATTTGGATTGCTGAAAAGTTATTGACATCTGCCATTCATTGTTCCCTCCTACTCTTCGTTACTTTCTTCTTCATCATCAGTGAAGAGTTCATCAATTACAGAATCTAAATCATCAAATGATTCATCTTCTTCTAAGAAATCTCCTTCTACCTCTTCTTCAACAACTTCTTGAGTTGCTTCTTCTGGTTCTGGAGTTGTATCAATTGAAGTTGGGAAACGACGTTCTTCATCTTCAATCTTTCTTTCATCTAATTCATGACCATCAGCATCTAACATTTGAATATCTAATGCTAAGGCTTGTAATTCTTTCTTTAATACTCTGAATGATTCAGGTAATCCTGGTTCAGGTAATTTTTGTCCTTTGACAATCGCTTCATAAGTTTTTACACGTCCAACAACATCATCAGACTTCACAGTTAAGATTTCACGTAATGTGTAAGCAGCACCATAAGCTTCAAGTGCCCAAACTTCCATTTCCCCAAATCTTTGTCCACCGTTTTGTGCTTTACCACCAAGTGGCTGTTGTGTAACTAATGAGTAAGGACCAACAGATCTTGCATGTAATTTATCATCAACCATGTGGGCTAACTTAATCATATACATGATACCTACAGATACTTTTGAATCAAAGTATTCTCCAGTACGACCTGAGATAACAGGTTGTTTACCATCAACTGGCATTCCTGCTTCTTTCATAATATCTTCCAAATCTTTAGCGTTGATACCATCAAAGGCAGGTGTTGCAAAGTACATTCCAAGTTCTCTTGCAGCATAACCTAAGTGTAATTCCAAAACTTGTCCGATATTCATACGAGATGGTACCCCTAATGGGTTCAACATGATATCTAAAACAGTTCCATCTTCTAAGTGTGGCATATCTTCAATTGGTAAGATTTTAGAGATAACCCCTTTGTTACCATGACGACCAGCCATCTTATCTCCTTCAGAGATTTTACGTTTTTGAACGATGTAAACTTTAACAACCTTATTAACACCTGGTTGTAATTCATCGCCTTTCTTTCTTTCAAAGACTTTAATATCATGAACAATACCAGCTCCACCATGAGGAACTCTTAATGAATTATCTTTAACTTCTCTAGATTTTTCACCAAAGATAGCTAATAAAAGTTTTTCTTCAGCAGATAATTCAGCTTGTCCTTTAGGAGTCACTTTACCAACTAAGATATCTCCTTCTTTTACTTCAGCCCCAATCATAATGATACCTTCGCTGTTTAAGTTCTTACGAGCTTCTTCACCAACGTTAGGAATATCTCTTGTAATTTCTTCTGGGCCTAATTTTGTATCACGACATTCAATACTATATTCTTCAATATGAATTGATGTATATACATCTTCTTTAACTAATCTTTCAGACATGATAACGGCATCTTCATAGTTATATCCGTTCCAAGTCATGAATCCAACTAAGACATTTTGTCCTAAAGCTAATTCACCTTGTTCCATAGAAGGACCATCAGCCAAGATTTGCCCTTTTAAGACTTTATCTCCAACTTTAACAATTGGTCTATGATTAATACAAGTTCCAGCATTAGAAATCGCAAATTTAGTTAAACGATATTTATGTGGACCAGTATCTTCTTCAACAATAATCTTTTTCGCATCAACATAAGTAACCAAACCTTCTTTTTTAGCAACAACTGCTGCTCCAGAATCTCTGGCTGCTTGATATTCCATACCAGTTCCAACAAATGGTGTATGTGGATTTAATAAAGGTACGGCTTGACGTTGCATGTTGGCACCCATTAAGGCACGAGTGGCATCATCGTTTTCAAGGAATGGAATACATGATGTTGCAACAGATACGATTTGTTTTGGCGAAATATCGATGAAATCAACTTCTTCTGGCTTCGCCATAATGTTTTCTCCTAAATGACGAGCAATAACTTGTTCATCTAAGATACGACCATCTTCCCCAATTTGCACTTTGGCTTGGGCAATAATATAATTCTTTTCTTCGTCAGCTGTTAAATAACGCACATCACTTTCGTTAATGATACTATTATTAACCTTACGATAAGGTGTTTCAATAAATCCATATTTATTAATTTTTGCATAAGAAGCAAGTGTTGAAATCAACCCGATGTTTGGACCTTCAGGAGTTTCAATAGGACAGATACGACCATAGTGAGATGGATGGACGTCACGCACTTCATATCCAGCTCTATCTCTTGATAAACCACCTGGTCCTAAGGCAGATAAACGACGTTTATTTGTTAACTCAGCTAATGGATTGATTTGATCCATGAATTGAGATAATTGTGAAGATGAGAAGAATTCTTTCATCGCTGCAGTTAATGGACGAATATTTGTTAATGATTGAGGTGTCACACTATCTACTTCAGATAATGACATTCTTTCTTTAACAACTCTTTCCATTCTTGATAAACCAATTCTAAATTGATTTTGAATTAATTCACCTACTGAACGCACACGTCTATTTCCTAAATGATCGATATCATCTAATAGACCAATTCTGCTCATTAAGTTCACTCTATCGTCACTTGCTAAATCTAATGAATCATAAATATCCACTAAGTTTAACATATATGAATAAGCTGCTAACATATCAGAAATTGTAACAAATTTACAATCTAATGATAAATCAGTTCCAACAACTTTCATTTTTTTAGATTTAGATTCATCTACATAAACTTCAATCACTTGAACTCTACCATGTGATTTCATTAATTCATTTGTTTTCACATCAATACAATGTGCTCCAGCAGCAAAAACAGGTGCTAAAAGATCAACTTTATCTTTTGTTAATAAAGTTCCTTCTTCCATCACAATATTTCCATCAATATCTTTGACATCTTGAGCCAAAACACGATTTGTAATACGATCTAAAAGACTTAATTTCTTACCTAGTTTAAAACGTCCAGCACGTGCCAAATCATATCTTTTTGCATCGAAAAACTTAGCAAATAAAAGCGTATTTGCACCTTCTAAAGTTGCTGGTTCACCAGGTCTTAACTTGTTATAAATTTCAATTAAAGCTTCATCAGTGTTATGTGTTGGATCTTTTGCAAGAGTATTTCTAATAAACTCATGATCACCTAACACCTCAATAATATCTTCATCACTACTTAACCCTAAAGCACGTAAAAGAATAGTACCTGGGATCTTACGAGTACGGTCAATACGCACATTTAAAACATCCTTGGCGTCATTTTCAAATTCCAACCAAGTTCCTCTTGATGGGATAACACTTCCAGTAAAGACAGTTTTCCCACTTTTATCCATAGCATCAGCAAAATATGCTCCTGGTGAACGTACTAATTGTGAAACAATAACACGTTCAGCACCATTAATAATAAAAGTACCTGAATCTGTCATTAAAGGGAAATCTCCCATAAAGACTTCATTTTCTTTGATTTCACCAGTTCCGTTATTCACTAAACGAAGGGTAGCACGAATAGGTGCTGAATAGTTAGCATCTCTATCCTTTGCTTCATCTACTGAATATTTTGGTTCATCAAAACGACAATCAACAAATTCTAAAGTTAATGTTTCATTGAAGTTACTAATAGGATAAACATCATTAAAAACCTCTTTAATCCCTTCAGTCTTAAACCATTCATAAGAATTTGTCTGGATTTCTACTAAATTAGGTAGCTCTAAAGAACCACTAATTCTTGAATAATTGCGACGATTAATACGACTTTTTGCTTGAGTTACATTCTTTTCCAAGTCCGCTTCACTCCTTATCAATTATCTCTATCTCCATCATCAAAGCATAGCGAAAAAACACTGCTTTTTATACATGAGTAGGCATTGTATTATACTAGCATAGAGACTAGTTGAAGTCAATACCAAATCAAAAATTTCAAAATTTCTTTTGAAATTTAAAAAATCAGTGCTTAATCGATTTTAAAATAAAATATCCTTTATCTCTTTTTACAATTTCACAATTGCCAAAAACTTCTTCCATTTTTTTCTTAGCCGAAGGAGCTCCCTGTTTCTTTTGAATCACAATCACCAATTCACCTTGATTGTTTAAATGATCATAAGCTTTTTCCAAAATATCAAAAACAACTTTTTTACCAGCCCTAATTGGTGGATTAGAAACAATCACATCAAAACAATGAGAAACATTTTCATAAATTGAACTCACATAAGCCTCAATATCATCCACACCATTTAATTGAATTGATTCATTAGCCAAATGAACAGCTCTTTCATTCACGTCAACCATTTCAACATGCAACCATGGATATTCTTTTTTCAAAGAAATACCTAAAGTCCCATAGCCACAACCAACATCTAGTAAAGATTGATGAGATGATGAAATGTTCATACATTCAAGCAATACGCGTGAACCATAATCTACTCTATCTTTTGAAAAAACACCAAAATCACTCACAAAAGTTAAATGATGATCACGATAATCAAAAGGAATCTTTGTTTCTTGTGATTTTAAATCAATATTATTTGTATAATAATGTGCCATTATTTTTCTCCTTAAAAAAGAAAGAGCCCTTAAAGGGCTCTAATGTGTGTAACAATTATTTAACTTCTACAGTTGCACCAGCAGCTTCTAATTGTTCTTTAATCTTAGCTCCTTCTTCAGCAGGAACATCTTTTTTGATTTCAGCTGGAGTTTTGTCAACTAAACCTTTAGCTTCAACTAATCCTAATCCAGTGATTTCTCTTACAGCTTTGATAACTGCAACTTTAGTAGCACCAACATCAGTTAATGTTACTGTTACGTTTGCAGGAGCAGCATCAGCACCAGCTGCATCTCCACCAGCAACTACAGCTACAGGAGCAGCAGCAGTTACATCAAATTTTTCTTCGATTGCTTTTACTAATTCATTTAATTCTAAAATTGTAGCTTCTTCTAAGTAAGCTAAGATTTCTTCATGTGTTAATTTTGCCATTTTATTTTCCTCCGTTGATATTTTTGATTAACTATTCAGCAGCAGGTGCTGCTTCTTCTCCACCTTTTGCATCAGCAACAGCTTGAATAACTCTTGCCACTTTTGCAACAGGTTCTTTCATACAAGCAAGTAACATTGAGTACATACCTTCACGATTAGGTAATTTAGCTACTGCCATAACTTCTTCCTTAGGTAAGAATTTACCTTCTACATAACCAGCTTTAATTTGTAAAGCTTCGTGTTTTTTAGCGAACTCTGCTAAAATTCTAGCAGGAGCCACTGCATCTTCATGACCAAAAGCGATTGCATTAGGACCAACAAGATATTCGTTTAATTCTGCCATACCAGCTTCTTCTGTAGCTCTTTGAGCTAATTTGTTCTTGTACACTTTGAATCCAACGTTTTCAGCTCTTAAAGCACGACGTAATTCAGTGACATCAGCTACAGTTAATCCACGGTATTCAACAACAACTGCTGATTGAGAATTCTTTAAATTTTCAGCAATTTCATTAACGACTTGTTGTTTAGCCTCTAAGATTTCTTTTGACATTGTTACACCTCCTATAAAATTTTTATATATGCAACAATATATCCGTTAAAAAACTCCCTAAAACGAGGGAGTTTTGTCAATGTGAGTTGACAATATCACCTCGGCAACATAATTAAGGTTTCCCCGTTGCTGTCTACGGTATATTGATTGCGACTAATTTATACTTCTTATAAAGAAGCAACTTTTACACTAGGACCCATTGTTGTAGAAATAACAACGTTCTTCATGTAAGTTCCTTTAGCAGAAGATGGTTTAGATTTAACTAATAAATCATAAATCACTTTAAAGTTTTCTGCTAATTTTTCATCATCAAATGAAACTCTACCGATTGGCATATGCACATTACCATCTTTATCAGTACGGTAAGTCACTTTACCAGCCTTAGTTTCTTGAACAGCTTTAGCAACATCCATAGTTACTGTTCCTGTTTTAGGGTTAGGCATTAATCCTTTAGGCCCTAAGATACGACCTAATTTACCTAATTCAGCCATCATATCTGGTGTAGCGATCATAACTTCGAAATCTAACCATCCTTTTTGGATATCTTCTAAGATTTCTTTTCCACCTACAACATCTGCTCCAGCAGCTTTAGCTTCTTCAACCTTAGCTCCTTGAGTAACAACTAATACTTTTTTAGTTTTTCCAGTTCCATGTGGTAACACGATTGCTCCACGTAATTGTTGATCAGCATGTCTTGTGTCTAATCCTAATTTGAATACAACATCAACACTTGCATCGAATTTTACATTACTTGTTTTCTTTACTAAAGCAACTGCTTCTTCAATTGGGTAAGCTTTACCTTTTTCAATAAGAGCAGCGGCTTCTTGATATCTTTTACCTTTTTTAGCCATTTTCTTTTCTCCTCTTCATTAAATTAGGCTTCTAAGCCTTCAACTTTTACACCCATATTACGAGCAGTACCAGCTACAATTTTCATTGCACCTTCTAAATCATTTGCATTTAAATCTGGCATTTTGTATTCAGCGATTTCTTTTAATTTATCAGCTGATAAAGTAGCAACTGTTTGTTTAGCATCAGAAGCTGCTTTTTTAATACCACATGCTTTTTTAATCATTTCAGCAGTTGGGGCTGTCTTTAAAACGAATTCAAAGCTCTTATCTTCATAAATTGTCAAAACAACTGGTACAGTTTCTCCCATACGATCTCTTGTTTGATCATTGAAAGCTGTACAGAATTTTGGCATTTGAATACCAGCACCTGCTAAAGCTGGACCTGGTTTTGCCCCACCAGCTGGGAATTGAATTTTCATAACTCTTACGACTTTCTTGCTCACGCGACACACCTCCTATTAAAATTTGTCCGTGCTGTGGTCAGTTGGATGTCAATCCTCCCACGCATAGTAACACATATTGCGTCGATTAATTATTATACATAATCTTTTCAATAATGCAAGTGTTTTTATTGAATTTATCAAACTTTTTTTAAATAAAAAGAGACCCAAAGGTCTCATCATTATAAATCCACTCTTTCTAATTGAACTAATTCAATTTCCATAGGAGTTGCATTTCCTAAGAAATCAACAAGAACAGTTGCCACTTCTTTTTCACGATCAATCGCTTCAACTTTTCCTTGTCTACCCGCAAATGGTCCAGAAAGAACTTTCACTTCATCGCCAACTTCATAATCAATTTCCAATTGTGAAGTTTGAATTCCCATTCTTTTTAAAATTGGATCAATTTCTTCTTTTGGTAATGGGAAAGGTTTAGCTCCTCCACCAGAAGAACCAATAAATCCAGTAACCCCTGATGTATTACGTACAACATACCAAGCTTCATCAGTCATAATCATTTCAACTAAAACATATCCAGGAAACATGTTTTTTGTTTTATTGATTTTCTTACCATCTTTAATTTCAGTTTCCACATGTTCAGGAATAACAATATTGAATAAACAATCTTGTAACCCCATAGATTCAACACGTTTTTCTAAGTTTTCTTTAACTTTGTTTTCATGACCTGAATAAGTATTGACTACATACCAGCGTCTTCCTTCATCATTCATTCCTGACATATTAATTCATCCCCAATGCCTTTAAGATTAATGCAATAATTGCATCACTGCCATAAAAATATACTCCGAATAAAAAACAAAAAACTAAAACAATCATTGAATTATAAGCTAATTCTTTTTTTGTCAACCAATGGATATTTTTGATTTCACTTCGTATACCTTTAAGCGTACACCATTCCTTGATTTTCATCTGCTTCCTCCTACTTTGTTTCTTTATGAATTGTGTGTTTTCCACATTTCTTACAATATTTTCTTAGTTCCAATCTTTCTACGTTTACACGTTTATTTTTTGTAACTGAATAATTACGTGACAAACATTCACTACATACCAAGATAACTTTTTGTTTCATGCCCATCACTCCTTTACCGTTATTATAATTTAACACATTTATTCAAACTCGTCAATGCCTTCTATCTTCTTTGAACAACGATAAACTGCATTATATACACTTCTAAGCGTTATATTCAGCTTTTTAGCAATTTCTTCTTCCTCATAACCTGCTTTTTTGTAAAGTAAGATTTGATATTCACGAGGGGAAGTCACTGCATAAATTCGCTCTTGATAATATGTTGATTGTTCTTTCACAATTAAGGAAGCATGTGGCTGATAATCTTCATTGGGGTCTGCGACAACATCTTCATAACGATATTGTTCTTCTTCATCCAACCAATTATCCAATGAAAACTCAATTGCATTGATTTTTTCTTCAATACAATGTCCTTGCCTTACACAACTGATGACTCGTTTTAAAATATTACCTTTCATAAACGTCTTTAAACTGGTTTGTTTATCATCACGATAACTATCAATAGCCTTAAAGAAGGCTAACATGCCAATTTGAATAAAATCCTCAAACTCCCAACCATGAATACGACCATGGTATAAAAAAGGTTGAACCCATTTTGCTACTAACTTATAGTAGCGATGATATAAAATTTCTTTCGCCTCATCACTACCACAATGAAACAAATAAAGTAATTCATAGTCATTGTAACGTTCCATCGTTACCTCCCTTCTTCTTATAGGGGATGACGAGAATTATAAATTTGATAAAGAATCAAAGCTGTCGCTACTGAAGCATTAAGTGAAGTCACATGCCCACACATTGGTAAAACAACATTAAAATCACATTGTGATTTCACCAATCTTGATATCCCAAAGCCTTCTGATCCAACCACCACAACAAGTGGCATATTATAATCAACAGCTCGGTAATCCTGAGATTCATCCAAATCACAACCAACAACCCAAAAGCCTTTTTTCTTAAGCTCTTCTAAAGTTCTCGAAAGATTGGTAACTTGAGCAACCTTAACATAATCAATCGCACCAGTTGAAACCTTAGCAACTGTTGGAGTTAATCCAACACTACGATTTTTACCAATGATGACCCCATCAACTTCAATCGAATCACAAGTTCTTAAGATAGCTCCCAAATTATGAGGATCCTCTAAACCATCAAGCATCAATAAGAGTGGTTGTTTATGAGGCGGAATTGATGATAAAATCTCATCAATTTCATAATAATCATAACCTTCCACCTGTGCCACAATTCCTTGATGAACAACATTCCCAACAAGATTATTTAAGACACTCTTTTGAGCCACTATATTCACTTTCACATTCTTCTTTTTCGCTAAAGCCATTAACTTTTCATCTTTTACATTCTTCATCATATAAACCTCATACACCGGTTTATTTCCCTTTAAAGATTCAAAAACAGTATTTTTTCCATAAATATATTGTCTCATAATTACTCCTCATATCTTAAACTCTTAGCTTATCAATTATTTTCCACAAAATTCTTATATAACTCAAAAATCTCCTGAATTCTTTCTTCATTCTTCAATAAATACAAATGTCCAATCAATGCTTCAAAACCAGAAGATTGATTATGCGTAATAACACTTGTATTCTTCATCACACGATTACTCTTGGTATTTCTTCCACGTTTATAAATTCTTATTTCTTCTTCGCTGACCCAATTATTAGCCATGGCTGCTTGCATAAAAGCGGCCTGAGATTTCGCACTCACAAAACGAATGGCTTCTTTCTGTAATAAATCAGGCTTTGTGATTTGCTTTTCTACAATCAAATATTCTCTGACATAAACCTCAAAAACACCATCACCTAAATAGGCCAAAGCTAAAGCATTCATTAAATCTGGTCTCATCTTAAATAATCCCTTTTGCCTGCAATTTTTCTCTTAATTGATCAGCTACTTCAAAATTTTTAGCTGCCTTTTCACTTTGCCAATGTTGATATAATTCAATATCTTCATCACTTAACACCTTAACCTCATGAACAAATCCCACCACATCAAGCATACGTAATAATGTTTGATATCCTTTTGAAATCATTGCATTATCTTTATCTTTGTTGCGCATTGCTTGATTCAAAACTTTAACTTGTCCAAGAATCTGAGTTAAAGCTAATGATGTATTTAAATCATCTGACAAAGCCTCAACCATTTGATCAACACTTTCTTTGCAAAATTCTTCACTCTTATAATGATTAACTTGTAAATAAAGTGATGTCTGTTTGATAATATTTTCTACTTTTTCTACTTCTTTTTTCACATTATTCAAAACATCTTCAGTAAAGTTTAATGGATTTCTATAATGTGTAGAAAGCATTAACCATTTATAGACATTGCATCCTAATTCCATTAATAAATCTTTTGCCCATAAAACATTTCCCAAAGACTTAGACATCTTTTGATTATTAATATTAATCATTTGATTATGCATCCATACATTTGCAATTGGATGATGATGGCAAGCCATAGATTGTGCAATTTCATTTTCATGATGTGGGAATTTTAAATCTTGTCCACCACCATGAATATCAATACGACCATCATCGAAAATATCATTAATCATCACAACACATTCAGTATGCCACCCTGGTCGCCCTTTAGACCATGGACTATCAAATTGAATCCCTTCATCTGTCTTTTTCCATAAAGCAAAATCTGTAGAGCTTTCTTTTTTATCATTGTCATCCACACGTTCGCTAGCTCCAGCAATCAAGTCTTCAACTTTAATTCCTGATAACATTCCATATTCTTTAATTTTAGTCACTCTAAAATAAACATCACCATCAACTTCATAAGCATAACCTTGATCAACCAAATCCTTAATAAAATCAATAATTGGCTGCATTGTTTCCGTTACACGTGGAGCATAAGTTGGAAATAATAAATTCAATCCACGTCTCACATCTTCATAAGCCTTAATATACTTATCTGTTAATTGTTTCTCACTAATTCCTTCAGCCTTTGCTGCCTTAATAATCTTATCATCAACATCTGTAAAATTAGAAACAAAAGTCACTTTATATCCTAAATATTCAAAAGTTCTTCTTAAAACATCAAAAACAATCATTGGTCGCGTATTTCCAATATGAACATAATTATAAACCGTAGGTCCACATACATAAATACTAACCTCTCCCTCTTTAATTGGGACAAATTCTTCTTTCTTGTTTGTTAAAGTATTAAATAATTTCATAGTTTCCTCCTTTAAAATGAAAAAAGCAAACAATAAAGAGCATTCCTATGCCTCCACCTTATTGTATGCTTTCCATTACTTTTAACGCAAGTTTACGTTCTTTCTTTTCAAAAGACTCAAGTAAGTGCATCCAAAATCATCCGTGAAGCTGTTCCACCATCCCAGCTCTCTCTATCCATTTCATTCATTCTTCATTCTTACTTATAATTTATTTATACTATATCAAATTCAATTTTATTTATCAAGAATAATGATGAACAGTTAACGACTGTAAATATTGTAATATCACATGAATATTTTCATCATAAACTTCTTGTGGAGCAAGGTAAGCAAAATCATATGTTGCTTGATCAGTGAAATAAACAACATGTTCAAATTTTATACCTGTTGCTTCAAAGATACCAGTAAACTCATAAATTTTCAAACCACTATCTATTTTCTCTGTCTTATAGCCAACCTCACTTGCTCCATCTTCTTCAAGTTGCCCAGCATAAAGTTCAGGCATATCCTCAAGCTTATTATCTGTATCATCTTGAATAGTTGTATAAGTGATAACTTCTTCATCTTTTATAAAACGTATGATTTGTTTATTTTCAGAGTTTGTATCTAAGGTAAAATCTTTAGGATAGTAAAAAGAAACTTGGTCGCCAACTTTATATTCGACGCCTTCTTTTTCCAAAGAAACAACGACTTCTTTTTTTCCACATGCAAAGAAAACCAAAATCAATGCTATGACAGTAAAAATTTTCAAGAAAGTACGCATATCTTTTCTCCTCCTTACCACATCCATTGTACTAAACAATAAACAAGAAAGCAAATCATTTCTTATTTCAGCATAAAAGAGATAGGTTTTCCCTATCCCTTTTACCTAATCTAACAATGAATTAAAAACTTTCAAATAGGCATCAGCACTTTTGTCCCAATCAAGTTTAGCATTCATTGCACGATGCACTAATCCACGCCATTTGTCTTTATCTTTATAAACTTCTAAAGCATAATCAATAATTTCCATCATTTCATGTGCATTATAGTTCTTAAAGCTAAATCCTGTTCCCGTATTTTCAAATTCATTATATGGTTCAACACTATCCTTCAATCCACCAGTTTCTCTTACAATTGGGATTGTTCCATAACGTAATGACATCATTTGTGATAAACCACAAGGTTCAAATAATGATGGCATCAAGAACATATCACAACCAGCATAGATACGACAAGATAAACCAAAATCATATTTTAAATTTAATGATAATTTTTGATTATGATAAGCGGCAAATCCTTTTAATGGTTCTTCATATTTCAAATCACCAGCACCTAAGATAACAACTTGCACATCACGTTTCATTAATTCATCCATACGATTAATAATTAAATCTAGTCCCTTTTGCCAAGTTAATCTTGTAACAATTCCAATCAATGGAATATCCGGATCAACTGGAAGTCCACATTCTTTTTGAAGTGCTAACTTATTTGCGACTTTCTTTTCATCAACTGTTGTTTCATCAAAATGTTCAACAATTTGCGGATCAGTAGATGGATTAATTGTATCATAATCAACCCCATTTAAAATTCCATACAAATCATGTCGACGCATTTGTAAAATACTTTGTAAACCTTCACCAAAACTATCAGTTAAGATTTCTTGAGCATAAGTAGGTGAAACAGTCGTAATCACATCACTATAGAAAATAGCAGCTTTCATCATATTGAAGCATCCATCATTACGACAATTTCCATTATAGTAAAGATAATTATCTAAACCAAAATGGTCACTTAACAATGCTGGATCACATTTTCCTTGATAAGCAATATTATGAATTGTAAAGACAACTTTAATTCCTTGATAATATTCATAATAAGCATATCTTTCTTTGTATAAAGTTGCAATCATAGCAGTTTGCCAATCATGCAAATGTAGAATATCTGGTTTAATATCTACATGTGATAATAATTCTAAAACGGCAAAATCAAAATAAGCAAATCTTTCATTATCATCATCATATCCATATAATCCAGGTCTTCTAAAATATTGTTCATTATCAATAAAGTAATAAGTTACACCATCGTACTCAGCTTTAAAGACACCACAATAACATTTTCTCCATCCTACCCAAATATCATAGCTCATAACATATTCCAATGTATCAGCCAATTTCATATCTTGATATTTTGGTAAAACAACAATACATTCATGACCCTTTTGAACGAGTGCTTTAGGAAGTGATCCTAAAACATCAGCTAATCCCCCAGATTTAATATAGGGATTGGCTTCACTTGTTGCAAAAACGATTCTCATTAAACAACATCTCCTTCTTTAACATAAAGAGGTTCTGCGTCACCAATTAATTCAGTTTTCTTTTCAATACGCGCATCTTTATCAATAATTACATTTTCAAGATGAGCTCCAGGACTAACTTTAGATCCATTTAAAATAATACAATTCTTAACAACTGCATTCTTACCAATAATAACATTACGAGAAAGAATACTTCCTTCAACTTCACCATCAATAATAGCTCCATTAGCAACAAATGATTTCTTCACTTGTGCATTCTTTAGATATTTTGTTGGAGGTGTATCATTTGTATTTGTGAAGATTGGCCATGTACTCTTGAATACTTGAGTAGAAACGTCCATATCTAAGAATTCCATACTTACTTTATAATAAGCATCATAAGAATCAATACATCTTGCGAATCCTTTATATTCATAAGCCATGATTTTTCTTTCATCACATAAATAAGCTAAAGTATCTTTTAAATCAAAGAAAGAACTAATCTTTTTCGCATAATCAATTAATTTCAATAAAACTTTTGCATTAATAACATAAGTTTCTAATGAAATATTTCTTTCTTTACGATTACCTTTATTCTTTTTAATTTCAGTCACTTGTTTACCTTTTAATCTTAAATAATCTGAACCAACAAATGACTCATTAGCATTATTAATTCTTTGATATACCATTGTAATTTCAGCCCCAGATCTTGCATGAGCATCAATGACTTCAGCATAATTCATAGTTGTAATAATATGTGCTGGTGCAATGACAATATAATCTGCTTTTGCTTTTTCTAAAAACGCAATATTTTCAACTAAATTATTAATATCATGATTATACATAGGGCTATTTGCATATTTTTCATTATATAACAATGAAACCCCACCAGATTTAGAGTTAAAATTCCATGAATTCCCATTTCCTAAATGTTTAAACAAAGATCTTGGTTTTTCTTTAATCAAAACCCCAACAGTATCTACATTAGAGTTAGACATATTAGATAAAACAAAATCAATAATTCCATATCTTCCTAAAAAACTAACAGATGCAACTGGTCTTCTTTCAGTTAATCCCTTATAAGAAACATCAGAGTGTAAATTTACTAATCCAACGACTTTTGCCATTTTGTTAACCCCCTATCTCGCATTGTCACTAACAAGTTCTACTACTTTAGCATCCTTGTTGACAACTTTCTTAGCTTTAATAACGACACCTTCATCAATGATAGCTTTGTAAACTTCTGCTCCTTCTTCTATCAATACCCCTGGCATTAAGACAGAATCAACAACTTTAGCACCTTCACCAATATAAACATTATTAAATAAAACAGAACCCTCTACATCACCATTGACAATGCATCCTTGAGTAACAAGTGAATTCTTAACACTTGCTTCTTCTCCAATAATTTGAGGTTTACTCAATGTATCTTCAGTGTAAATTTTCCAATCTTTCTTGATGTTATAAAGATCTAATTCTTTATCATCTAACAAGTCCATGTTAGCTTGCCATAAACTTTCTACAGTTCCAACATCTTTCCAATATCCATCAAATTCATAAGCATATAATTTCTTACCTTCATTTAACATCATTGGAATAATATTCATACCAAAGTCATGTTTACTTTCTTCATTTTTAGCATCTTCAATTAAGTATTTTCTTAATTCTTTATAAGTGAAAATATAAATACCCATAGATGCTAATGTAGACTTAGGTTTTTCAGGTTTTTCTTCAAACTCATAAATCGTTCCATCTTTATTTGTATTCATGATACCAAAACGACTTGCTTCTTTCATAGATACATTTAAAACTGCAACAGTTAAATCAGCATTTTTAGCTTTGTGAGCAGCTAACATATCAGCATAATCCATTTTATAAATATGGTCACCAGAAAGAATCAAAACATATTCAGGATCATATTGATCTAAGAAACTAATATTTTGATAAATCGCATCAGCAGTACCGGCATACCAAGTGGCACCAACTTCCCCTCTCTCACGTGCTGGTAAATTCGCTGCAAGTGAGTTATTTCCATCAAGTCCCCACTTAGAACCAGCTCCAACATAGCTTCCTAATAATACTGATTCGTACTGTGTCAAAACGCCAACGATATCAATCCCTGAGTTTGCACAGTTGCTTAGAGGAAAGTCAATAATTCTGTATTTTCCTCCAAAATAGACAGCAGGTTTCGCAACTTTAGCTGTTAAAGCTTCCAGACGTGTTCCTCGACCACCTGCTAGGATCATCGCAACAATTTCTTTACTCATATTTTTTCCTCCTAAACTTTGAATGTGAAAGTGCTTACCTATAAATCTATTCTATCACAAACTTAGTTAAAAAAACACAATTTCATGTCATTTTCATAAATAAAAAATCTTCAATTTTTTACAATATCGAAATTTCATTCATCTTTCCAATCTTTTTTGAATTTAAGCAATTTTTCTTTACAATTGCATATATTAAAAAGAGGTGATGAATTTGTCTCCAAGAATAACATACAATGATTCAGACGTAGAATTATTAGCCAGAATCATGAAATCAGAAGCTCTTGGTGAAGGTGACGAAGGAATGTTAATGGTAGGAAATGTTATTGTTAATCGGGTTGTTGCTAATTGTGATGTTTTTAAAAACACCCGCAATATTTATGAGGTTGTATACCAAAAAAATGCTTTTGCTGGGGTTGATCAGCCACTTTTCAACCAACCCGTCAACGCTAAAGAGCGAGAACTTGCATTAAGAAATATCGACGGATATCGTGTCGAACCAGCTTATGATGCCTTATGGTTTAAAAACCCTGGAGCAAGGGTATCATGTCCAGATCAATTTTATGGAAATCTCACTGGTCGATACAAAAACCACTGTTTTTATGCCCCTGGGGGAAAATTAAATTGTGACTTGTAGGAGGGTCTATGGATACTAATACTGATAATCAATCAATTTTGCAAGGAATGCAGACTTCACAAACTGCTGCATTACCAACACCAATATCTACACAAACTTATTTAGAGAATATTTTACGTTTAAATATTGGTAAGCTTGGGACATTCTATTTTACCTATACTGGCAGCACTGATTGGCGTGATCGTGCATACAAAGGTATTATTGAACAAGTTGGAAGGGATCATTTTATTGTTCGTGATCCAAAGAATCAAAAATTCTATCTTTTCCAATTCGTTTATTTCGATTGGGCAGAATTTGATGAACCGATTAATTTCAATACACGTTAAAAAAGGCAATATTGCCTTTTTTAATTCAGGAATTAAATCTTCACTCTAATTCTTTAACAAATAAAATACAATGCATATTATTTCCATAAGCATTAGGATGTATCCCCATAACCCTAAAACCATAATCTAATAACCAATAATAATCAACTCTTTGCGTTTTTAAAGATTCCAAAGCTTCAGCAATATTATCTATTCTTTGTCCATCAATATTAAAATCTAGAGAACTCATACCAGTTCTTAATGTTGTATAACCTTTAGATTTTGCATATTTTTCTGCAACATCAAATAAATCTTTAAGTTTGTGTTCTAGCTTAAAAACACCCTTATCATTAAAACCAGAACACTCTAATTCTAAAGATAAATATGCTTTCATTTCCCTAAACAGTGCCCATCCTAGAGGATTGCCATTCTCATCTGATAAATACCAACCAACTGTGCCAATACTTTCATCAATGTTTGTGAGTTGACCATAAGCATCTTCAAAAGTTGGCCACCATTCAGGTTTTATTCCATGCATAAGCTTGGCAACCACTTTTGCGTTTTCTTGATTAAGTTGAACTACTTTCATCCTTATCACTCTCCTTCTATAACCTATACTATATGAAAAAAAGACTATTCACAATGAATAGTCTCAAAATAAATATTTTATTTTTTTGCTTCTTCAATTAAATATTTACGAACACGTGAAATAAAATGTAATGAACCCGTAATCACAATATGTGTTTTCTTCACATAGGCAGCCTTTAAAGCTTCCATGAAACTATCCACAATAATCAATCCAGGTCGTGATTCAACATTTGATAAATCAATTGCACGTTCATCATTAAATGTTGTTAAATAAACAGTATATCCTTCCTTAAGCATCATATCTAACATTGGTGTAATGTCTTTATCTGTTAAACACGAAAAGATAATACTAATATCCTTCTCATTTTTTACTCGTAAAGTTTGTATCAATGCTTTGATTCCAGGTACATTATGTGCGCCATCGATTTCTACACTACGTTCATGATAAGGCAATGTTTCATAACGTCCTTTCCATGAGGCATTTTCAATCGCTGGAGTTGTAAGTGTTGAATCTAAGTGAATCAGCTTTGAAGCAATCGTTAAAGCAAGACGGGCATTTGTAACTTGATAAATTCCTTGATTTTCAAGCGTAAAAGCCATATCACGATAACGGAAATGGAAAGGATAACGAGAAACCTGATATTCTGGAACAACATACATCATAGCTCCTTGCGCATCACATTGTTCTTGTAAACGAGCTAAAATAGTCCCTTTTGTTTCACTGGTAATAAACATTTGATGAGGTTTAATAATACCCATCTTTTCATTAATAATATCATAGATGCTTTCACCTAATTGTTTTTGATGATCCATGCCAATATTTGTAATGACACTAATAATTGGATCAATAACATTTGTCTTATCATGCAATCCACCAATTCCTGTTTCAATGATACGATAATCCAAATCCAATGTTTCAAAATAAGCCAACATGATTAAAACATCAATTTCAAACATTGATAAGCCATCTTCTTCAATAACATCATAATACTTATTAATATAATACAACAAATCTTCATCACTTATAGGAACATCATCAACACGAATACGATCATTATGACAAATCAAATAAGGTGAAGTAAAAGTTCCTACTTTATATCCATGAGCATTTAAAATACTTCTTAAATAATTCACTGTTGAACCTTTTCCATTTGTTCCAGCAATATGAATCATATTCTTTTGTTTCATCGGAATACGACACTTATTTAAAGTTTCTCTAAATTCATCAATACTTCTTTTATTTCTTCTTGATTCAATATATGCAATAGCATCCTGTACATTTTCAAACATTATCGAATCCTCCAATCTATTGGTTCAATTCCCTGACTCTTTAAAAACGCATTCGTTCTAGAAAATGGCTTAGAGCCAAAGAACCCACGATAAGCAGATAAAGGTGAAGGATGAGGACTTGTAATCACATAATGCTTAGATTGATCAATCATCTTCGCCTTATCAATTGCCTGCCTTCCCCAAAGAATAAAAACCAGTGGCTTTTCTCTTTGATTCATCGCTTCAATAATATGATTTGTAAAGGTTTCCCAGCCTTTATCTTTATGCGAATTTGCACGATGAGCTTGAACAGTTAAAACCGTATTCAACAATAAAACACCTTGATGTGCCCAAGCGGACAAATCACCATGCTTAGGAATATCAATTCCAACATCATCATGTGCTTCTTTATAAACATTGACTAAACTTGGTGGAATTTGTACCCCACGTTCAACACTAAATGCCAATCCATTAGCCTGATGTTCTTCATGATAAGGATCTTGACCAATAATCACAACTTTAATATCATCATAATCTTTAAAATTAAAACAATGAAAAACCCGATTACGTGGTGGATAAATCGTGTGAGAGGCATATTCTTGATTCACAAAACTTTCTAACTGCTGATAATAAGGAAGTTTTCTTTCTTGATTAATCAGTGTCTTAAAATCCATAACTATAAAATAAACCTTTCAATAATCTCAGCAATGACACCTTCATTATTATCTGCTTGAGTTGTTATATCACAAACTTTTTTTACATCATCAACAGCATTTTGTGCAGCTACTGACAATCCTGCAACCTCTAACATAGGTAAATCATTATAATTATCCCCCACAGCAATACATTCAGAAATATCCACACCTAATATTTGAGCCAAATGTTTAAGTCCAGCTCCTTTATCAACACCAATCTTATTAAACTCCATATAACGATTAGATGAATAACTTACAGCACATTCACCTTCCCAAATATGTTTCATTTTTGGTTCTAAACTCATTAAATAAGGAACATCAGTATTTTGATACAAAATCTTAGAAATTGGTTCATCCTTTAAAAAATCAATCGAATTTTCTTCCATAATCACACATTCAACTTTTTGATCTTTAATTCTTTGTGCTTCAGACTTGGATAAATTAAAAACATAGACTGTATCTTTTGTATAAACATGTTGACAAACATCACATTGTAACCCATATTCAAAAATTTCTTTTGTTTTTTCAAAAGACAATCCTTCAAAATAAATCAATTGATTATTCTTATTCTCAGTTAAAGCCCCACCATTAAAAGAAATCACATACTCTTGAGCCTCATCATAAAGCCCTAAAGTCTTTAAATCATGTTGAATGGACATAAATCCACGCCCTGTCGCAGGAACAAATTTCACACCTTTTTCCTTAGCTTTTAAAATCAAATCAATATTTCTTTGACAAATTGCATGCTGATCATTTAAAAGCGTTTCATCCATATCACTCGCAATAATCTTATAAGCCATCCATCTGCCCTCCTTCAACAAATTTCTCAATAACCTCAGCAACTGCCCCTTGATCATAATCAGCCTTCGTTACATAATTAGACATTGCCTGAATATCTTCTGTTGCACTTGAGACACATACGCCAAGTCCTGCAGCTTTGATCATTGATGTATCATTATAATTATCTCCAATCGCAATTGTTTCTTGAATATCCATATGTAAATAATCAGCTAACCACTTTAAAGCCGCCCCTTTGCTGACTCCAATAGGATTAAATTCTAAATAACGGTATGAAGAATAACTTACAGCCAATCTTCCTTCAACATGTGATTGAATTTGTTTTTCAATTCCCTTTAAATAATCCATATCTCTTTTTTCATATAACAATTTTGCAATATGATCATCCTTTAAGAAGTCCATATTGTATTCATCAATAACTTCAAAACGGGCCTTTTGAACCGTCTTTCTTTCAACTTCATCAGGATCAGCATTAAAAATATAACAACAATCCAAAGTAAAAATCATCACACATACATCAAAATTCTTACCCATTTCAAACATTTCTTTAGCTAAATCAAAAGGTAATCCTTGAAAAGAAAGAATCTTCGCATCTTTATTTTCAACAATCAAACCACCATTAAAACAAATTGAATATTCATCTTCTTTTTGGTAGTTATCAATTTCCTGCAAGATTTCCCCAATCATGTTAAAGGCACGACCTGTTGCCGGAACAAATTTAACCCCTTTCTCTTTTGCTTTGAAAATAGCTTCTTGATTTACTTTAGGAACATGGTGATTCACCAATAAAGTTTCATCTAAATCTGATAATATCATCTTATACATTTTCTTCACCCCTCATATAAAAATTCCATAAATAATGGTACACGTTGACGCCATTCACTTTCATTGTGCTTAGCCCCTTCAAAATAATGATACGCTAAATTTTCCATTTTGTCTTTTAATAAACTATAAATCATATTATTACTTTCAATATACCATTCATCCATTAACTCACTTCCACAGCCTTCAAATTCACCCAAATCAAAATAAAAGCGATTTTCCGGTGGATACTCATGACTATCAATAACTTCTTCAAACTCATCTAAATAAAACCAATAAGCCGTTGATAAAGCCGCACACTTACGAAAAACCTCAGGATAAGCCAAAGCTGCATAAGCACTAATTACACCACCCATTGAACTTCCAACAATGCCAGTATCATCTTTCATTGTACGAAAACGTCTATCAATGTAAGGCTTTAATTCATGAATCATCCATTTTACATATTTATCTCCTTCACCACCAATGATTTTTCCCTTCATTCCAGTCTCCTGAAAAGATAATTCTTCACTAATTGGCCAAGGTCCATATTCATCCATACGTTTAAAATCATTAAAATTACATGGTATTGCTACCATGATTATATCTAGATGCATCAATTGCACATATTCCAAAAAACCCCAACTGACACCACTATAAGATGGACGATCAAAGAACGCATTTTGTCCATCTTGAATATACAAAACAGGATAACGTTTATCACTATGATAGTAATCCTCTGGTAAATAAACCGTAATCTTACGATCTCTTTTTAATTCTTCTATACGCATACGAAACGATACATTCATACTGTCCCTCCTTATACAACACAAAAAAATAAGCGTTAGCTTATTTCTTAGTGTCAGGCAATTTTACAACTTCTTCTCCATCTTTAGGAAAAATATATTGATCTCTGGCATATCGAGCAGCATAATCATCATCATTTAAAAGTTTCACTTCTTCAGATAACGATTTCTTTTCCTTTTCAAGTCCCACTTTTCTTTCTTCTAAACGTGCTAATTCTTGCTTTCTTCCAACTACACGATAAGCATTCACACATAAAGTGTAAATTAAAACAGCAGAAATCACTAAATAAATGAGTCCTAAGAATTTTTTATATCTTGGTTCTTTTTTCTTCGCCATTTTAATTTCACCTTCTTTACTCTTTTTTGTATTATAACATTAATATAACGAAAAAAGAAGCGAAAAGGTGCGATAATTCGTTTCAAAAGCAAAACAAATTTCTCTAAATAATATAAAAGTGAAAAAGCATAATACTTTTGATAAAATAAATATCCAATAAATACCAAAACAAAGAAATATAATCTTAAGATTCCATCATTAAGTATTACTAATCCATAAAAATAAAGAATCCCAAAAAAACATCCAATAATAACCTGAAACAAATAACGAATAAAAGCAGGAACAACATATAAAAAGCGATTCATGATATGATAAACACCACTCATCACAAAACCAAATAAAAAAGAATAAAATAAACACTGAAACTGAACTAATAAAGTCATTATTTCAATAATTTATTAAACATTTTATCTTTTTGATGTGGTTTTTTCTTATCAGAAACATAACTCATACTATCAATATTTCCTTTAATACTCACTTCATTTTGGTCTTGATCTAAACGCACTAAAGTCAAATCACTCCCCGTAATATTTAAATAACCTAAAGAAGTCTCAATCAAAAACTCATAAGAATCAAAGCTTTCAATCTTTTTCACTCCTGTTAACTCAAGTGTCTTACGATCTTTTAAGCATATATGATGATAAGGTGTTTGTTCAAAATGTAAACTATTATCCATATTTTTACCTCCTAAGCTATCCTATGATAGAAACAATAAAAATATGCAAAAAGAAAAGAAGTCTAATCACTATAAACTTCTTCTTTCCTCTTTTCTTCAAGAATTTCATATAACATTGAACTATCATCTTTTAAAACATGTTCACGTAATTCTTTGACTTTGACTGTTAAAATACTACGACCAAATTCCACTTCAATCACATCACCAATCTTTAATTTTGTTGATGGTTTAGCAATTTTACCATTTACTTTTACACGTGAAGATTCACTAATTTCTTTGGATAACGTTCTTCTTTTAATAATTCTTGAAACCTTTAAAAACTTATCTAAACGCATGATTCTATCTCCTGTTCAATAACGTCCTTTATAAATTCTAATAAAGTTTCATCCATTGTATAATATGGGGTTTGTCTTGTCAACATCAATAAAGCCCCAACACTTTCAGCTTCTTGTGAAAGTGGATAGATTGTCACTTTTTCTTCTTGACCAAAGAAATCCATCATCACTTCAATTTGTTTTTCTTGATTTTCAATCAATAATACCAAATCTTTAGGAAGGCGTTTTCTTTGATATTTAGCTAATCCATCAGCTGAACAAATCACAATGCTTTCTTTATCACAAATCATAAAAGTATTATGATATTTGTTATAGAGACCTTCCAATAACATTTGTGTACTATTGCTTATTTTATGCACCATTGAAAACTTGGTTAAAATAATTTTTTCATCTTCCAAAGAAAAAGCAATGCTTTCTCCTTCTTTCATCATTAATTGTTTTCTTATTTCTTTAGGAATAACAATTCTTCCTAATTCATCAATTCTTCTCACCATGCCAGTTGTTTTCATCTTTGTACCTCACTTAAAATATTCGTTTGATATTATTATGTCCACTCCCAAATCAATTAAACGTTGATATTCTTTTAAATTTGGAACTGTCCATGTCGCAATAAAAATATTTTGATTTTTTAATGTTTTGATATGTTCTTGGGTTAGAAAATTATATCGTGGATGAAAGGCTTTTAAATCATGTTCAATGAGCTCTTGATATTTCTTTTTATAGTGAAATTCCATTAAATATCCAACATAAACATGAGGATCAATTTCTCGCATTTTTAAAAGTGATGGTAAATAGAAAGATGAATAATAGACTTTATCTTCAACTTTTAATCTTTTTACCAACTGATAAACTTTTTCTTCAATATCCTGATAATGAATAACATCTGTCTTTAATTCAATATTCACTATAAAATCCTTATCCTGAATAAACCTCAACAATTCTTCTAAAGTTGGAATATCATAATGCCCATAACTCTTATAACAATAATTATATTGTCTTAACTCTTGAATTGTTAAATCCTTTACATAGCCTTTCCCCGTACTGGTTCGATTAATTTTCTCATCATGAATTAAAACCAAGACTCCATCCTTGGTTAAATGAACATCCGTTTCTACCCCATCAAAACCTTTTTCATAGGCCTTAATAAAAGCCTCCATTGTATTTTCTGGATATTTTACACTATAGCCTCTATGAGCTAAATTTTTCATGTCCTTCCCCTCACTTTATGCTATAATGATTATACTATGATTTTGGAGGTATCTCAAATGATTAAAGCAATCTTTTTTGATATTGATGGGACATTACTATCACATCGTACACGCACAATACCTCAATCCACTCAAATCGCTTTAAAACGTTTGAGAGAAAGAGGGATTTATACCTTTATTGCGACAGGACGTCATATATCTGAAATGAAGGATCTTCCTTTAGATAATTTAGAATTTGATGGCTATATTACATTAAATGGACAATATTGTTATAACAAGAATGAAGTGATTTATGATTTACCAATCGATCAACAAGATATTCACAACATTATTCAATTGATTGAAAATGATTCTTTTCCTTGTATCTTTGTAGAAAAAGAATTAATGTATATCAATTATCACAATCAAGCTGTTCAAATTGTTCAAGATGCAATTTCTACACCATTACCTGATATCAATGATTTAAAACGTGGCTATGATAATCCCATCTATCAAGTTATTCCTTATGATATCACCCAAGATGATGAGGCAAAAATTTTAGAAGCTATGCCTCATTGTAAAAAAACACGCTGGCATGATTTAGCAATTGATGTTATTCCTTCACAAGGTGGAAAGCAAAATGGAATTTTAAAAGTCTTAGACTATTATAATATTTCCATTGATGAAACAATGGCTTTTGGTGATGGGCATAATGATATTGATATGTTTGAATTGGTTAAAATTGCTGTTGCCATGGGAAATGCTTCTCAGGAAGTCAAAGATGCAGCTGATGAAACCACTAATGATATAGATGACGATGGGATTTATCATTGTTTAAAAAAACATCATCTTATTTAAGCATGATATTTTCTTATAAAAAGACAAATAGGTTATACCATAATACAGTATAACCTATTTTTTAATTATTGAGTTAAAGCTTCCGTAATAACTGGAACAACTTGTTTCTTACGAGAAATAACCCCTGGTAAACTTGCTTGCTGATCAACAAGTTCTACCTTAAAGGCATTTGCTACATAATCAGGACGAGGTCCAGCCACAAAAACTTCACTTGTTGCATTGATAACATCAGTCAACAATAACATTGTAAATTCCATGTGGTTTTCTCTAGCAACTTGATCCATATAAGCTAACATTTCAGCTTTATAAGGCGCAAATCCTTCAATATCCATTGTATTGACTTGTGCGACACCAGCTGATAAATCTCCAAAAGTAAACTTCTTGTAATCTTGATTAAAGATTTCTTCAACTGTTTTACCAGCTAATGAAGTTCCTGCTTTGAACATTTCCATTCCAAATTCTTGAATATCTACACCAGCAATTTGAGCTAACTCTCTAGCAATCTTTGTATCTGTAGGCGTACATGTAGGAGACTTAAACAACAAAGTATCACTAATAATAGCCCCTAACATAATACCCGCCATATCAGAAGGAATCTCCAATCCATGTTCCTTATAACATTTTGCAACAATTGTTGCTGTACATCCAACTGGTTCTGATCTAAATAAAACAGGTCCAATTGTTTGAATATCAGCAACTCTATGATGGTCTACAATCTCTAAAATTTCAGCTTCTTCAATACCATCAATAGCTTGGCTTCTTTCATTATGGTCAACTTGTACAACTTTCTTCTTCATACCATTTAAGACTTGGAAACGTGAAATAGAACCAACAACACGTCCCATAAAATCTAAAACAGGATAACTTCTAAAACGTGTTTCACTCATGACTTCTTTAACATAATCAACTGTATCATCAGTTGAAAAAGTCATTAAACCGCCTTTTTGCATAACATATTCAACTGGAATAGCTTGAATAATTTGTTGTGATGCCATAAATGTATTAAATGGTGTTGAAATCACACTAATATGTTCAGCTTCACACTTATCTAATAATTTTTTAGAAATCGCAAGTGATCCAGTTAAAATAATTAAAGAAACTTTTGCTTTAATCAAATGTTCAACCGCTTCATCACGATCACCACCAACAATTACAACATCATTTTCATTGACACGTTTCATGGCTTCTTCACCAGTCATAGCTGCAATATGTACTTCTCCCTTAATTGTTTTTAATTGTTTATCTAAGTATAAAATACTTGCATCCAATGTATCAATAACATTTTCAATTGGTGTATTTGCTGCTTTTAGGATTTGACTATCCCATTCATCCATATATCCTTCAATAATATTAGAAGTTGATAGTAGCCCTAACAATTGATTATGATCATCAGAAACTGGTGCACTCTTTAAATTTTGTTGTTTCATTAAAGACCATGCTGTTTTTAAAGTCAATTCTTTAGAAAAAACAGTAACTTTATCATAATCTAAATCTTCTACTTTTTGTTTCACAGTTTTTAATAAGACAGGGATTTCTAAATGAAATCTCTTTAAAATATATTCAGTTTCCTTATTAATTTCCCCTAATCTTACTGGTACTGCATTATAACGACCAATTTTAAACAAGAAATCAGCGTATGCGATTGCACTACAAATAGAATCACTATCAGGATTCTTATGCCCACTTACAAATACAATATCTTTCATAACATCTTACCCTTTCTACATTTTCTTTAAATATCGATAAATTGTTGGTTCACTGACAGCTAATTTTTCAGCAACCAAAACAATTGCTCCCTTAACTTTAAAAGTTCCTTTTTCCTGTAAATACTTAACAACCTTTATTTTTTCTTCAACATTCAATCTTTCTACTAAGAAATAGCTAGGAAATCCCATTTGTTCTAAACATTCCTTAATATATAAATCAATCATTTCATCCAATGGTGAAGATAAAATCTCAATTGGATTATCTAATTTAAACTCAACATCTTTACTTTCTTTAATCCCTAATATTTTCTTAAGCGTTGTCTCTAAATATTCATAATCAGAAATATTAACATTAACACATAACATTCCAATTGGTAATTCTCTACCATCTTCTTTGATAAAATAAGTTGCTGAACGTAATAACTTCCCATCTGGTCCGGTTGTTTTATAGTTCATTACATAATCATGATCTTTATATTGTTTGGTTTCTAAATAATGGATTGATAAATTAGAAAGCTTTGCCCCTACTTCTCTACCAGAAATATGACTATTAGCAATAGCTACAATCTCTTGTTCTTGAGAAGTTAAATCATGCAAGGCAATTTCAACATTATCACCTAAAGCTTCACCTAAAAAATCAACCAATTTTCCATATGGCTCTAATTGCTTATACATGTCTTTCGCCTCCGAATGACATTATACACTATATTTTATAAAAGTCCTAGTCTTTTTTATCATGATAATAACTGATAATTTTTTACTATCATAAGATATTCCCAGCTAAAAAGAAAAGGTCTATCCACTTTTCTCCGACCTCATTTTAGATGTTATATCTTCATCCAAATATAAAAATAAACGAGTCATCCAAGCAGCTAAACCAATTCCAAAAAGTCCTCCAGTGATTGCTCTTTTCAAATTAGTACTTATCACAGCAAAAAATGTTTGTAGGCTCCCATCAACAATCATAGGAATCATACATATAACAATCAGCATATAAGGCATGCGAACTTGTCGACGATAAAAAATCACCATACAAATTGCAAAGAATATCAAAATAAAAGTACAACGATAACATAATGGAAAACAAAATCCACCAATATGTGGTGCTCTTGAAGCAATTCCATTACATAGTGGTATTTCTCCAAAATGACTCAATCGTTCAATAATAAACTTAATCAATTGATTCATAAGGTATTGTTTCTACAACCGCATTATAATAACCATTAAACTCAAGATCTTCTTCAGAATCAGTGGCTATACTACCAATTGCTGCAAACATACAGCAAAGTGATATAACATACAAAACAACCCCAACAATTAAACCTTTTAAACAAGATTTAGCTTTAGCTGGATATTCATTTTTCCATACAATATATAAAATTAATCCAACGATTGGAATAAAGAATGATAAAACAGCAAAACCAGCACTAGGTGCATCATCTGCTTTAACATTAGAATTGTTATAGCTTTGATTATATGGTTGATTATAAGGATTATCTTGAAGTGGCTGATATCCCTGGTCTGTTTGTGTTTGTCCTAAATCTATAGGCGCTCCACAATACGGACAAAACTTCACCTCATCATTAATTTCTTTTCCACATTGATGACAATACATAATATCCCCTCCTATAAAAGTATTGTACTAAATTTTTTAAAAAAAGTATAGTCTTTAAATGGGATTATTCTTTTGATATGACAACAAAAATTTTTCTACATCTTTATCACTCATAGGTTTGGCATAATAATAACCTTGAATTTGATTAATTTGAAACTTTTCCATCATATCCTTTTGTTCAACTGTTTCAATCCCTTCAGCAATAATATTCATCCCTAATTCCTGAAAAGCTGATGAAATATGTTGAATTGCAAGTGATGATTGATGACTTTCCATTGCAGCATAAACAAGACTCTTATCCAATTTAACAGTCTTAAAAGGAATATTAATCACTGTCGTTAAATTAGAATAACCTGTACCAAAATCATCTAATCCCAAATAAATGCCATGTTTCATCATTTCTAAAGCAAATTCATTAACAACTTGACTGCTTTTTGCTAGTGTGCTTTCTGTAAATTCTATTTCAATTGAAGATAAAGGAATATGATATTGATTAATAATCTGTAAGACTTTTTCACTTAAATCAGGTTGTGAGAATTGAATAGCAGAAAAGTTAATATGAATCAGTTTATGTTCTATACCTAATTTTTGTAGATCATTTATAAATTGACATACTTTTTTTATGATGACATATGTGATTTCAATAATCAAACCTGTTTCTTCAGCAATTGGAATAAATTCAGCTGGTGACAAACTTCCAAGTGGTGTATGGTTTAAACGCATCAAAGATTCTAAATGAATAAATTGTTGTGTCTTTAAATCATAAATAGGTTGATAATACATTTCAAAACTTTCATCTTCTAATTTTTCTTTAAGTATTTGAATAATCTGATTCTTTCTTTCTAATTGTCCTAACATCTTTTGATCACAATAACAGATTTCTTCCTCTTGGTTTACTTTTGCACGATTTATTGCATATTCAATCGCATTAATGATTTGTTCAATTGTTTGTAAATGATCCAAATGACGAACAGCTCCAATCACATGCGATAAATAAATACGATAATCATTGACTTTCCAAGAATGTTTCATTCGTTTTTGAATGACTTCTACACATTTTTTCATTTCAGCTTCATTAACATGTGTAAACAATAAAGCAAATTCATCACCATTAAAACGATATACATTTTGTTTAGGACCAATATGATTCAAAAAACTACTCACTTCTTTTAAAAATGCATCTCCTATAGGTTGTCCATAAGTATTATTGATTTGTCGGAAATTACGTAAAGAAATAACCATTAAAACAAAATCTTGTTCTGGATTTCGACGTAACATAATATCTAACATACTTAATAATTCTTGACGATTGGGTAAGGAAGTTAGATAGTCTAAAGAAATTTGTTTGTTTTGTAAATGTAAATATATAATTAATAAAGCACAAGTTGCTGCAGAACCTGATAAAATTACATTTGGATAGATTTGTTGAATAATAATAACAACAACTGCTAAAATAGGAAAAGTGGAAAGAATACGATGAATTGTTTTATCCATATGTTTCATATTTTTTAAGGTCACAATAATACTTGCTATGCAATAAGCATAAAAAATAATATATGTGCTAGAAATTCCTATTCCTCGCGTATATCCTAATGAAGTTATACTAAACAAATAATGATTCCAAGGATTGATCATAACTAAGACAACATAAAAAACTGCTGGAACAAAAGCTATAATCATCACTTTTCTTAATTCCTTATTATCATGATAAATGACTGAAACAGTATATAAAAAATACGACAATCCCATTAATGGAGTTAATATAAAATAAATACTTGTCACAATCCATGTTAAAAAACATGGAATTTGTTGATAATGATAAATCATTGTTGTTGATAAAATATTTGAAAGAATTGCACAAAAACTCATCACCAGACATCCTTGAAAGGTTCTATTTTTCAAAGTTGGTAAATGACTTCCCTTTCTTGCATAGACCCAAATAATTGCCAAAATAACCAATGAAATATATTCTGCTACAATATTCCATTTCAATGTTTTCACCCTCTTTATCCCAATAAACTGTTATCACAACATTATCATAACATAGTTCAAATCAATTGTCCTACTTTTCCTAAATAATTAAAAAAGAACTCCCTTAGGAGTTCTATAAAACCTTCATTCCGCCATACTTTCTCACTTTTAGAATATGACAAGAACCAATGCCAAAATATTTTTCAATTTCAGCTTTATAATTTTCTACAAATTCATCCTTCACAAAAGCCTGAATCGTTCCAGCAAATCCTCCACCATGAACTCTACATACTCCTTGTGAGCCTAAAATTTCTTCTGATAGAGCCAAAGCAATAGAAACTGCTTGTTGATCAGTATAATTATTTGAATAGATATTTTGTAAATATTTAAATGAACTTTCTCCTGATGCTTTTATAACTTTCTTAAATGCATCAAAATCACCATTATATAAAGCACTAACAGCTTTTTCAACCCTTTTATTTTCTTCAAAAAGATGAATTGTTCTTAAAACAGCACGGTCATTTGTTGCTTTTCTAACTTCTGGTAATTGAGCATAGAAATCTTGTTCACTGACATCTCTTAAAAATTCTTTACCAAAGAATTTTGCAACTTGTTTCATTTCATAAGGAATGGATGCATAATCATTAGTTAAATCAGCATGTGATGCATGCACATCAACAATACATAAACTATGTTTAAATTCAGGAAAATCAACATCAATCTTATTAACTACTGGATGATCATTATCTTTAAAATCAATATGAATTAAACTTCCAACTGAACAAGCACATTGATCCATTAATCCACAAGGTTTACCAAAATAAACATTTTCACTATATTGTCCAACTTGAGCAATTGTCACTGGATCAATAGACATTTCATTATATAAACCAGATAAAACAGTTCCTACCATGACTTCAAAAGCCGCTGATGAAGATAAACCAGAGCCTTGTAAAACTTCACTTGTCATATAAGCATTAAAACCACCAATCTTAAATCCTAATTCTTGGTATCTTGCTAAAACACCTCTTATTAGACCTTCTGATGTTTCAATTTCTTCATCTCTTTTTGTTAAATCATTTATTTCAATTGCTTGAATATCATAATCATCTGATAAGATTTTTACTGCTTTATCATCCTTAGCAACAATCCCAATTATATCTAGATTAATTGCGGCTGCTAAAACTTCACCATGTTGATGATCTGTATGATTTCCACAAACTTCACTTCTTCCTGGCGTACTATAGATTTCAATATCTTGATCACCATATAAAGATATGAACTTTTCAATCGCTTTGACATATCTTTGTTTTTGATTTTCTACTAAACTTTCATCAACATAGACTTCTTTTAAAAGTGCATTATATTGATTATCTTGAATTTCTTTAATAACTAAACTTGCTTTTTTCATTATTTCTTTACCTCAAATCGATATGATGTCATCTCATCATATGTTTCACCTTTCCTTAAAATTGTTGATGGATTTTTTTCAATATGAATCGCATCAGGTAAGTTTTGTGTTTCTATACACACAGCATCTCTTTCATAATAATGTTGTCCATATTTACCTAAACGACCATCTAAATAGTTTGCTGTATATATTTGAGCTCCTGGTAATGTTGTTGAAACAGTTAAACATCTTCCAGTTGCTGGATGTTGTAAAATCACTTGATTTTCTTTTGCAGTAAAAATAAATGGATGATCAAAACCTTTTCCTAGAGTTAATTGTTCATCTTCTTGAACGATATGATTTCCAATATATCCTGCTTCATTAAAATCAAATGGTGTATCTTTGACTTCACGCATCATACCAGTTGGTAAACCATCTTGGTCAATACAAGCAAAACAATCAGCTTTTACAGTTAAAAGATGATTATAAATATTTTCTTTTTTACCTGATAAATTAAAGTAAGAATGGTTAGTAATATTAATAATAGTATCTTGATCACAAGTTGCGAGATATCTTACTTTTAAAGTATCTCCATCTAACTGATAGATAGCTTTAAAATCTAAGTTACCTGGATAACCTTCTTCACCATCTTTAGATAGATAATGAAATTCTATTGTCTTTTCATCTTTGATTTCATAATCAAAGATTTGATAACTAAAGCCTTTTATTCCACCATGTAAATGATTAGGTCCATTATTAATAGCTAAATGATAGTCAACCCCATTTAAAGTAAATTCACCTTTACCTATACGATTAGCAATTCTTCCAACTAAGGCACCTAAATAAGCATCCAATGTTTGATATTGTTTAAAATTATCATATCCCAAAACAACATCATCAACATTTCCATCTTTATCTTTCATTAATACTTTGATAATTGTACAACCAAAATTAGAAACAACAACTTCTAATTGATCATTTTTCATTGAAATCAAATCAATATGATCATCAACTCTTTCAATAACTTTAATCATCCCTTATTCCTCCATAGATTCAACAAAATGAATAAAACTATCAATACCCTCATCATTCATTTTAAAGACTCCTGCATCCTCTAATACATTAACAAATTTCTTTGTTAGTGCTAACGATAAGATATCATCAACATTTTCATTTGTAATTTCATTTTCTGCTTTTAATTCTTCATACCATAATTGATGTTTCAATAAAACATCATAATCTTCAATTTTCTTTTCTTGAATTAAACAATCACGTAATAAAGATAATTCATCTTTTAAACGAGCTGGTAAAACAGCTAATCCCATAACTTCAATTAAACCAATATTTTCTTTTTTAATATGATGTAAATTTTGATGTGGATGGAAGATACCATCTGGATATTCTTCACTTGTACGATTGTTTCTTAAAACAAGGTCCATTTGATATTCGTTATTTTTCATTCTAGCAATTGGAGTTATTGTATTATGTGGGATATCATCTGTATGTGATAGGATATTTAATGCTTTATCTGAATAATTTTTCCATTTTGCTAATAAGTCATCAGCAAATTGAATAATTTCTGCTTTATTTGAAGAAGTAACTCTAATTGTTGATAAAGGCCATTTGATAACTTCTATTTTTAAGTCTGGATATTTATTTAAATAGTTTGTTTTTAATATTTTAGCTCCTTCAATTGGAAAAGTATAACGCCCCCCTTGGAAATGATCATGAGTTAAGATAGAACCACCAACAATTGGTAAATCAGCATTAGAACCTAACATATAATGTGGGAACATATCCAAAAAAGAAAGTAAATGAGTAAAGGTATCATGATTAATAACCATTGGACGATGTTCTTCATTAAAGACAATACAATGTTCATTATAATAAACATAAGGAGAATATTGTAAATAATAACGTTGTTCATCTAAATCAAGTGGAATAATACGATGGGTTTGTCTTGCTGCACGATTTAAATCCCCACTGAATCCAACGTTTTCTTTACATAGTAAACATTTTGGATAACCACTTGATTTGATTAATTTTGCTTTAGCAATTTCTTTTGGATCTTTTTCTGGTTTAGAAAGATTAATTGTGATTTCTATTTCTCCATATTGATAATATTTTTTAAAACGAATATTTTTATCAGTTCTACTTTTACGAATATAATTAGATGCTATAGAAAGATCATAGAAGTAATCTGTAGCCTTTTGACAATCCTTTTGATATAAATCATTAAATGTTTCAACAACTTCACTAGGACGAGGCATTAAACAATTCATAATACGTGTATCAAAAAGGTCTTTAGCTGTTATGTTATCTTCAATAAGATTTTCTTTAACTGCATAATCTAGCATATTATCTAGAATAGGTGTACACTCTTTTAAATCTTCCTCAATATCTTCTTTTTCAAATGTATCCAAATGAAACAAATCCAATAATAAATTCACTGCATAATCTTCATCTTCAACTTTTAACATTTTATGATTAAACCCAAAATGAATAAGTCTATTAATTTCATGATTCATAATTTTCCTCCTATCTTTTCTATCTTTATTCTATCACAATGCGATTGATTGTCAAATATTTTTTACTAAATATATTCAATTTATTTACTAATACATTAATAAATATTTAGTAAATAAATTAGGCAATAAAAAAACAATGAATGTTACTATACAATCATTGTTTTTTTATTCTTTATGATATGGGTCTTGGTCATTTAAAGCAGAATCAATGAGTTTAATCATTTCTAAGGCACTTCTAAAGTTTTCTTCTTTTTTACCTTCAATCCACTGTATACTTCCTTGCCAAGTATCATTTTGTGTTTCTTTAATGTTAATTATAAAATTGTTATTTTTATGACTCATCTGTTTCATCTATAACCACCTACCAGCCATATAATACATGATTAATGTCACACAACAGTCACATTTATATATTTTTTATAACAATTAACTCTCAATGAAAGAAATGACATAATTCAACATTTCTAAAATGCTATCAAATGCAATTTCTTGACCATTATAAATAATAATTCCTTGCCATGTTGATCTTTTTCTTGATTTAATAACCAAATCTAAAGTGGCCTTTTTCCCAACCTCATTTAAAAATTCATCATAATCATTATAAGTCTCGGGTCTAAACTGATATCTTCCAAGTGGTTTTGGATGAGTAAAGCTTCTTGATGATTGAGATGCTTGGGGTTGACCATTATCATCAAAAATACGATCAAACTGAATAAAGATATCATCAATATCATTAAAGCATATAACTTCTTGACGAGTATTGTTATAGGCTCTGCCTTTGATTTTATAATTTTCATAATCATCAATACATAAATGAATCATATTAAATGACATACTTCTTATATACTTATCCATAGTTTACCCCTTAGTTTCAACTTCTTCAATGGTCACTTCTAAATCAAAGCGGGTATGATTTAAAGAATATCTAATTTTTCTTAAAACCCTATTCATAACCATACTCGAATTTTCATAATTACAGCTAGGAAGTAAAACAATAAATTGATTCACACTCAAACGTGATAAAACATCACCAATACGTAAACCACTCAACATCGCAGATTGCATTTTTTCCATGATCTTCTCAACATATTTCTGATCAGCTTCATCATCCTTAGGTTTTCTATTCACAACACTCACAAGACACATATGAGCACATATACCAAGTCTTCCCATCAAACGTGAATGCATATTATAGATTTCTCTAAACGTTCCATATTCGCATAAAAACGCTCCCTCAGGAGTTTCAGCAGCCAAATCCTTTTGAATCTCAATAATATCTGCATCCTCACTATGACTTTGCTTTTTAATTAACTCAAACAAATCCTGCATACTCTCAGAAGGTTTAACCCCCAAAGACTTATAAAGCAACTCTGTAGTTTTACGATACATTTCAGCTGCCTGCTTATACTGTTTTTGATAATATAACGATCTAATCAACAATTCATACAATTCTTCTTCTAACTGATTAATTTCAAGAGCACGTTTCACAACATGTTCCATCTTTGCATACTCACCTTGTTCTTCAAGTAAATTTGCATACTCCATAATACGTTCAATATAAACAGAATCATAATAAGTACGTTTCGTAATCACATTATGATCATCTTCAACCTCAACTAAATATTTACCTGTATATAAACAACTAAATTCTTCATATTCCTCAATCGTATTCATTTCCTTTTGACACTCTTTTTCAAAATTCAAAGCATCAACCTCAATATGATAATCTTTATTAATAGAATATGATCCCTTACCAGTTGTAATTAAATCACTAATACTAAAAGTCTTTTTCAATAAAACTATTAAACGATAAACCAAATTCTTTAAAGCTCCAATTGGATTATCAACTTCCTCAAAACACCATAACATATCAACCAATTCACTAGAAGGAATAATTCTTTCATGATTATATAACAAATAAGCAAAAAGTCTTAATAGCCTATCTGACTTCATATCATCACCATTAATCATAATATCCCCAAAACGAACTGTAAACATTTTAAACATCGTTACATAAATCGTGTCATTTTCCATATATTATCCCTCTTTCACAAAAATAAATAAGGCACTACTATTGTATTCTTTTTTATCTAAAATACAAGCATCTTTTTATATAAATTCGTTTAATAATTCACAAAATTATTATATCATATCACCCTATCTGGTACAAACGTTATTGTAAAAAGTGAATTTAGGAAATTCTGAATATAAATTTTAGTATTTGTGTAAATATTTTACACAAAAAAACATCTAGCATTTTAATGCTATATGTTCTTATTTTTAAAATAATCAGCTCCAATCCAGCAAAGGATAGTTAATGAGAACATCACAATAATAAGTGCAATTCCATAATCAGAAAATAAATATTGTGAAATATAACCAAGAAACGGAATACTCATGACACTTCTTCCAATCAATCTTTTCTGATTAACTGGCATAGCATCTTCTGTTTTATTATGATCCCCTTTCGTTACAAAAGATTGATCATCATTTATTTTTACAACTCTATGTGTTGCAACAACATCTGATTGACTATCCATTTTAAAAGTAATAATATCATTAACTTTGATTTGAGATGCATCTACTTTTTCTACATAAATAACACTACCAGTACTGATACTTGGCTCCATACTATTACTTAAGATGCCATATATATCATACCCAAACACCCTAGGTAATGTTAGTGGTAATAAAATTACTATAATCATTACCAATAAACCTATACCAATCAAATTTAACAGTTTTGCAATTCCTTTATTATTCATCATCAATTTCTCCCTAATATAAAGATTACTCATATGATATCACAACATTCAAATAAATTCGATATCTTTTCATACAAAAAAGCCAATCAAAATGATTGACTTTTAAATTTACATTTATTGTGCTTTATATGTTTCTGGAGTAATTGCTGTACCATCTTCATATGACCAAGCAACAATTTCATTTAATTCATTTCTTGTTGGTTCAAAACTATTTGCTTGAATTGCTTCAGCACTTACTTTAATTTCAATAGCTTTGTTAGCTACTTCATTTCCCCATTTTTCAGGAATAACAACATGAGTAAATAATTTTACGCTGTTATTTTCAGAAGTTAATTTATATTGGAAATATAAATATCCATCTTCACCTTTTACCCAATTAGATAAAACATCAATATTAGCTTCTAATTCTTTAACCATTTCTTCTGGCATATCTTGACCATCGAATTTATATTCAATTTTAGCTCTAACATATGCATCTTCAGAACCATCTACTAATGTAATAGTTGGATCTTTTACAATGTTTTGATTTGGAACAACATTTTCAATTTTTCCGCCTTCTTCTCCACCTGGATAATTAGGTTCTGTTAAATCAATATCAACATGTCCCATAGTAATTGTGTTAGTAGCATTATCACTATCAGTGAAATATGCTAAAGTAGCACCAAATGCAACAGCACCAACTAAGGCTAAACTAGCCACTAATGTAGTTATTTTTTTCTTTTTCATATTTTGTCCTCACCTTTTTTTAATTTATTTAATTATCTAGCAAATGAAACTAAGAAATTTTTTACTTGAGCATATGCTTGATCTTCAGTTAAACCACCTGTTTGAATAGCAGCAGCTCTTACTAAAATATCTTCAATAATAGTTTCATTGTCTAAATCATAATTTTCATCTAATTTAGCATGATTAAACAAAGCTGGTAATTGAATACCCTTACGATCTTTATCAATATCTTCTTCACCATTTAACATTTCGTTATTTACAGGTTTATTATATCTATAAACTTTAACACTACCTACTTCATCAACAAAAACCCAATCTTTATTAAAATCAGTTGGTTTTACTTGTTCACTTTCTCTCATAGCCATAAATACATATGACTCAGTTGTTGGAGTATTAACAGTAACTGTTGGATCTTTTTCAAATGCTACACCTGGTAAAATATCAGTATATTCATTTCCTTCATTTGTTCTACCAGTTTCGTTATATTTAGCTTCATCTAATTCAATACTAATGTTATCACCAACAACAAATGTGTTAGTTAATGTACCAGCTGTATCAGATAAATATGCTAAAGTAGCGCCAAATCCAATTGCTCCTACTAATGCTAAACTTCCTAAAGTGACTCCTAATTTCTTTTTATTCATATTATTTCCTCCCTTTCAAGATTTTCTCTATCTTTTATGATTCCATTATATATAACAATAGTAACATCTTGGTCACAAATAAAATGTTTTGTTAAAAACTTTCAAGTATTTTAACAAAACATTTGAGTTTATTATTTACTTTGTTTCTTCCTCTTTCTTATTTTCCTTTTCAAAAATATCAGGTAAGAAGTTTAATAAAATAAGAATAGCAGCAATGGCACAAATTGCAATAATTCCTATAGGGGTTTTAGCATAAATTGTAATATAACCAATTAATGGTATACTCATTGCTACCTTCCCAACAATTTGGTTACTTTTTACTTCAGCAGTATCAACTTTTTCATTGGCATCACCTTTTGTCACAACTGTTTGTTTTTTCTCATCAATCGAATAAATTCTATGTGTAACCATTGTATCATTATTAATTTTATAACTAATTACATCTCCCACTTCCAAATCAGAAAATGCTGCTTCTTTAGCATAAACAATTGATCCAACTGGTATCTTTGGTTCCATACTTCCACTAATAACAGCAAATCCTTTATACCCAATAAAATTTGGAACAAACATTAATATCGCTAAAGCTAATAAAATAATAAAAACTATTCCACTTAAAATATTGCATACTTTTTTCATCATATATTAGGTCCCCTTTTCTTTAAAAAAGAGGTTCAAATGAACCTCTATTTTTGACTTTCAAAATAATTCCAGATTTTTTCAGCATCTGCTTTTTCTTCATCAGTATCAATTAAACCATTTCCATTTTGGTCAGCATTTAATTGAATGGTTTGACCATTATCTTTATAAGAGAATTTAACCGGAACAGATTCTTGATATACCGTAATTTCTACACTATTTAAAATCTGTAATGCTTCTTTCATTCTATCAGTTGCACTAGAATCTAGAACATAATTTCCTTCACTATCTTCTACAAATGGAAAATCTTTATATTCATTTCCATCTTTATATAGAAGACGTGTAAATAATGATTGAGTCTTTGTCTTACTCTTTAATACTTCTGTATAATAGTAATATTCACCTTTCAATTCCCAAGGATTATTACCAAGATCTTTCAATCCAAAGTATTGATTAAATAATTCCTCATTAGAAATACTTAATCTTACTCTTACTAATGCATCAGTTTTATCATTATTTGCAACTTTAACATCCTTCTTTAAAGAACCATCAACTTCTTCTTCGATATCAGTGTGAATACTTGCCGCATCAAATGTATTTACTAATGTCCCAGCAGAATCACTTAAATAAGCAATAGATATTCCAACCAATGCTACAGCAACAACTATTAGAGAGATAATAATTGTTGTTTTTTTATTTACTTTTTTCAAAATATTCATATATTATCCCTCCTATTAATTGTTATTGTTATAATACTCATTTGTAATCGTAACTTTACCATTTTCATCAACACTGAATTTGTTAGTAACAACATCAGTATCAGAAATAAATTTATCATTCTCTAAGCTGTTTTTAAATACTACATTACCTTGAATAGCATTTAAATTTGTTTTTTCGTTATCCATTCCTGTATAGCCAATTGCAACTTTAGCATTACTATCAGTTTTTGCTACTGGTGCACTACCATCAACAGTAATATCTAACAATTTATATCTCATTGTATCTAACTCTGTAATTGTATAAACACCTTTTTCTAATCCATTTAAAGTAACAGTTTGTTCTCCAACATTTGAAAATCTTACTGTTCTATATTCTAAGTAAGCTTTATCAGAAGCAGTTATTCCTTCAATCTTAAATGTGAAGATTGGATCACCTTGTGTACCGTTGTTTGTTGACTTATCAATTGTTTTTGTAATCATAATTTTTCCATCAATAACATTGACCCAAGCAGTTCCTGTTAATAAATTAAATTCTTTAGTAACAAGCATTCCACCATCTTTAACAAATGTTTGATTTGGCATTTCATAACCTTTTTTACTCATAACATCTTCTCTTGATGAATAGTCTTTAGGAATATATTTAACATTCAATTGATATTTTTCAACATGTTTACCAACTTTAGTTGCAACATGATTATTTAGATTACCATTTTCAGTTGAAATAGCCAATTTTAATTGACCAACTACATCGTTTGTATCTCCATAACTATAATCAGCAACTGTTTTTCCACTTTCTAATAATTCTTTCGCAATTGCCGTTGCTTGTTCATGTGTAGTGTTTAATTCATTTATTAATACTTTCAACAATTCTTTAGTATTTATAGTTTCACCTAAGAAATAAGTTTGTTCAACTTCTTTTTCTATACCTTTTAATTCTTTTACATTTACAGTCGGTTTAGGTAAATTCATATCTTGCCAATTATTAATGTTTCCATCTTTATCACCAAAAGGAACAGAGACATGTGAACCTTCACCATTAGTAGGAATAACATTTCCACCTAAGAAATCTTCTTTTGCTACTAAAGTGATATTCTTTTCCCAACCAGGTGTATCTCCAATTTTATTACCAATTGTTTGATTTTCCCAGATTACATACCATCCATTTGGATCTTTATCAACAATACCACCATTTACTGAATCACCAACTTTAGCAATTTGTCCTTCATCATTTAATAAATCAAATCTAGGATCAATATAATCTTTAATCACACATTTAGTTAAGCTACTACCCATAACTGAACTTACTATTGAATTAAAAATTGAATTTAATTCATCTGGATATTCAGTACCATATGCTAATTCATATGCTAGTTTATTTCCTGAAACCATTTTACTTGCAATTGCCTGCAATAAATCTTTGGCTGTTTGAATATCTCCCAAACTTACACCTAATGTAACAAGTGTATAGCCAGCAGCTTTAAGTTCATCTGCAGCTTGTTTAATATCATCATTATTGAACTTAATATCACTATTTGGACGTCTAGCATTAATTGAACCATCAGTTAATAATATCACATATTTTGGATTTTCTTTATTTTCAGAACTATCCAACATTGCTTTTGCTTTATTTAAAGCAGCTACTTGATTAGTACCACCAGTTGTACTTAATTGATCTATTTTTGATATAAAGTTTGAGACCTTACCATCCACTTTTGTCAATGGATATTCCTCTTGAACTGTTTTAGCAAATGGAACAATACCTACATAACTATCTTTAGATAATTGATTCAATGATTTTACAAATGTACTAGCAGCACCTTTAACATATTGAAAACGTTGAGTTGAATCACTTGCTGTGTATACATAATATTTTCCATTATCAGATAAATAATTATTATTACTAATTATAGTACTTCCTTCACCCTGTACAGAGGAATCGGTAATATGCCATTGATTTTTGTAAATTTTATTCTATATACAGTAGCTTTACCTGCTGGATCATTAATAACATAATAAGTTCCATTTCGATCAAATTTGTTGTCTCCAAATGCTTTAGATAAGCCATCTTTTGTATATTCAGTATTAGAAACCTTACTTAATTTACTTGGGAACAACATAGATCCTGAAACATCTAATGCTAATACAACATCAATAGGCTTTTCTTCTGCAACTTCAAGCTTAGATGAAGCTGTGATTTTAACATTGTATTTTCTTGCGTCCCAATTTACTAAATCAGCTGTTTTATCAACTTCTAATAAATCCTTAATATCTTTTTGTGTCAATCTAATTTGACCAAATTCTTGAGCATCAATTGCAGATGGATTACGACCTTCAATAGGCTTCCCATTTGGGATAATCTCTGTAATCGTAAATGCATATTCTGTTCCATTTCCCCCTGGGTTTTGAACTGTTATTGCATCTTCATTCTCAAGTTTATATAACAATTTCCCGTTTTGATCAAAAACTAAAATATAATAAATTTTTCCCTTTGCATTATCTTTTGCAGGCTCAGCACGCCATGCTAATGTATAATCTTCTTTGCTTGTTTGATCAGAAGATGCATACCTCTCTCCATCAAAAGTTATATCTTCACTTTGTGGATTTCCTTTATATTCTTTGCCTTTTATTGTTACAGAATTAATACCTTTAAATTCATTTCCTTGACTATCATATCCTGATGTTCTATTATTCCAACTTATAATAACAGGAACATTAGTAGTTACTTGCTCATGTGTATAATAATAAGTATTATATTCATTAGCTTCAATCTTTGCTAATAAGTCACCTGTTTGATAAATTGTATTAACTTTAGCACCATCATTTAACTTAACTTGATAAATTAAAGTACCAACAACATCTTTATCATATAATGGTTGTTTATCCCAAGGAACACTCCACTTAACTTGTGAACCAGACGTTTCAACATTTGAACCACTTACATTTGTTGTAGGTACTTTTACAATCGAAAATCCTTCACCAATAGTATCAGTTAGTACGCTTGTTGTACCCTCTTTAATTGGATTTACATTATATTCGTATTTAACCTGATTATTTTCAGTATATTTCTTTGTAAAAGTTTTTCCAGTAAACTTAATAGTGATTTCATATACTGAATCACCAAGATATTTAACTTGTTTACCTTTCCAAATTTGTCCATCTTCTAAATTAGGAACTTGTAATTTACTATTTATATCATTTACAGGTGCTTTTTTCAACACACCTGTCTTATCATTATCAACATCTAATGATTGGACAGTTTCCTTTTCATTACTAGCTATAAATTTATAACCATCCTTATTTGTAACACTCCAATCAATAACCTCTCTAGTTTCTTCTTTGCTACTAGGCTCATCACCTGTAACAGCAAATACATTTGAAGCAGTTACACATATCATACAAAGACATAATAATAAATTAATTACTCTTTGTTGGATTTTTCCTTTCATAATTTAGCCTCCTTACTATATATCAATAGGATTTTTCTATCTTCTACCATAATTCTATATTTTTTTAGTCACGCAAAGGTCACAGACATTCATATTCATAGAAATTATGAAACCAAAGATATATTTATCAATATAAGGTCATGATGAATTTCATGACCTTATCAAACATTATTCACCATCTATGCATTTCTTTTTTTCTTTAATAGATATACAACTGCCATAATAACAACAATAACACCTAATGTTCCAGCAACATATAAAACGTTACCTGATGTTTGTTGTCCTTTAGATAATGGTGTCTTTTCATCATCTACATTTGTTGTATCGTCTCCATTAGCTTGAGGTGTATTAGGATCTTCCACTTCTACTGTTGGATTATCATTTTGATTGTTTGTTGTTGGATTTTGGTTTGTTGGATTATTTGCTTGTCCACCATTTGCTCCTCCACCAACTGTTGTTGTATTAACAACATCAACATAAACTGGTTCTCCTTCAACATAGACGATTTGTTCAATTACAGGAGGTTTTTCTGCTTCTCTTGTAGATGTATAAACAAATTGAATTTCTACATTTTCTCTAGATACAACCAATCTTTTTTGTAAAGAGTCTGGTTGATATCCATCAATAGTTTTTGCTCTAACGATTTCTTCAGTATTTAAATCAGTTGTATAGATTGATGGTGTAGCTAATTCAACACCATTTTTATCTACATATTTTACTGTAAATTCTACAGCATTAACTAATTTTATATATTTAGCAACATAAACTTGTTTTTCTTGAACTTTTGTCCCAACTTGTGGCAATACAGGACTCCAAGAATTATTTCTATATCCTTCTTTTATGTCTAATTCAGGAACATCTGGAAAAGTCCCATTAGCATTTACTGTATATTTAATAACAGTATGATCTTTATTAATGACATAATCACCTTTTAATCCTTCTGTTTTAAATGTTCCTTGTGATCCAGATCTAAAAACTACTTCATATTTTCTTGTTGCAGCTGATACATTTGTCAAAGTAGCAGGAGCAATCATGCTAACCATTACCATTACTGCAAATAATGTTTTCATTAATTTTTTCATGATTATTCTCCTTCCTTTGTATCTTTTTTCTTTCTTGTTTTAACTAAGACAAGAATTAATCCAGCACTAATTGCTAAACCAACAACTAGTGGTAACAATTCTGTATAGTCACCTGTTTTTACTGCATTGATATATCTGTTAATTTGTTTCCCTGGTAATTTGACAATTTTTTCTACAATTGTTGGTTGTACTACTTCAGGATCATCATATTCTACACTGAATTCAAATTGTAACTCACCAGCAGCATTTTGATAACTATTTGTCATTGAGTCACCATCAATACCAATTGACATTTTAATTACACTTTTTTCATTTTCTTTTAATGAAGCCATCAACATGTTTTCACCCATGCTTTGACCACTTAAATCAACTAATGAACCATCTTCACCACCAATAGTTCCTCTATAAAATTCTTCACCATCTCTTGTAAATGAGATTTCATAAACTGCACCTTTTGTTTTACTATCTTCACTTAAATCCTTTAAAACTTGTGTATTTAAATAAAACTTCATTTCTCTTTGATCATTATTAACTAATGTAAAAGTTTCACTTCTTTCTTCACCAGGCATCATGCCCATGAATTTATCAGTCAATTCATTTTGATTTGTATTAAATTCGAAATATTGAGATGCATTACCATCAAAAGTAATAAAAGGTGAATCATCTTCAGCTTTTGCTACATTAACACTTAACAATAAAGACAAGCATATGCTTAAACCTGTTATTAGTAACTTTTTCATTTAGATTCCCCCTTTACTCACTAATACTTACAATATTACCATTAGAATCAAATTGAGCATCTAATCCCCATTCTGCTAAAATGGCATCTTTTGCTGCAACTTTTTGAATCGCATCAACTTCAACATCAACTTTTATTGTTAATGGTGAATACAAATCTTGATCAGCATTTTTTAAATCAGCAATTTTGATTGCATCAACAACATGAGTAGTTGATGTCTTGCTATCAATTGGTTTTTTATAGTAACAGTAAACAACTTCATTATTTTCATCAGATGTATCAATAATCCAATCAGAGTTATTATTTTCTAATAGAATCTTTGCTGAATCTGCGTCAAAATTCTTTTCATCATGACTGTCACTCCAATATTTTGTTAATGTAATACGAATATATGATGGAAAATCCCCACTATTATATGCATAAATTGGATAATCATATCTATCTCCCGGAAGTGCTCCAGATACTTTCAATCCATTATTTTCAATATATTGAGATACTTTTTCTTCATCTACTTTTAATTCAACTCCTAAGTTACCAGCAGTAATAGCATTCTTAGCTCTTGTATCAGCAGTAAAATATGCAATTGAACCACCAACTATTGCTACAACAAATAACCCAGCAGCCACTATCATAAGAGTCATTTTCTTTTTCATAGCGCATTCACCTCTACCTTAATATTTTATACTATAAGTATAATAATTTATCGTCACACACTAGTCACACGGTTATTATTTTATCATATATTTTCATCTTTACAATAGTTTGATTTATAAACAAAATCAGTAAAACAGAAACTCAAACATTGAATTTCTGTTTTTTATTATTGACTAAAAGTGATTTGGTTTCTACCACTATTTTTAGATAAATACAAAGCTTTATCAGCTTTTGCAATCCATTCTTCTTTAGTCATTATATTTTCTTTTACCGCAACTCCAATACTTATTGTTATTTCTACAGACACACCCTTTATTTGAGTTGTTTTTAATTGCTTTTGCACCAACTTTAATTTTTCTTCAATTTCATGTTCCGAATAATTTTTAAATATAACACAAAATTCATCACCACCATATCTATAAGCAGATTGTTCAGGAATATTTTCTAATAATATTTTTCCTACTGAGGTCAAAACTCTATCACCAAATAAATGACCAAAATCATCATTAAAAGCTTTAAATAAATCTATATCAAACATCACCAAATGATAAATATTTTTAGAATCTTTCGTGATTTCATCCATTTCTTTATCAAAAGCATCCTTATTTTTAATCAGTGTTAATCCGTCAATATATATTCTTTTTTCCAAATCAAATTTTTCCATACTATCCTCAATTATAATTTTACTTTTCTTCTCAATAAAATGAATCATTGAACAACTAATAACCCAAAGCAAAAAAGTCGAAACCATAATAACCATAGTATTTAAAAGATAGGTTGAATTAAAGACTTTATCTGGATCCCATTCTAAAAAACAACTACTTATAAACATTAAAATTAAACTTAATACCGTCACAACACTTGTTAACTTTTCATCTTCGTAAATAATTGTAATAAGTATTGGAAATCCCAATAAGATTAAGACTGACACAAAACTATTATGGACTGAAGAAAATACAAAAGTTAATATGACAGTCAATATAGATACACTATATTGTTTTGATTTAAATGATATTTTACGATTATTTACGAGATATGATGCCAAAAAACATACCATTAAATTAACAAGAGTAGGAAACAATACATACTTGTGGATATAATGTGAAAAACTAGAAGATAAATAATCAATTTGATAAATTGCAAACATCATGCTTACTTCTACTACAAATCCAATTAAACAACCTATATATAAAAGTTTAACATGTGTTTTCAACCAATAAAAATTCATCCTTTGATATTTATCATACGCCAAATCTTTGTTTTTCATTTTTACCACGTCCTCTTGATTTTAATTATATCATTAAATTGAAAAGATAAAAGAATTAACATAAACTTATCATTAAAACTCATATACAAATTATAATTTTGTTATTGATGTTACAATATCTGCTTTTAAGCAATCTTTTCAAACACCTTAAACACACTAGCTATAATATTCACTTTAAATACAAAAATTTCCATATCATTTTACAAAAAAAGAGGAGATAACATCTCCTCAAATAAATTATTTATTTTTTAGTGCTTCATCAATAGCTTGAGCAGCTTTTTTACCAGCACCCATTGCTAGAATAACAGTTGCTGCACCAGTGACAACATCACCACCAGCATAAACACCATCTTTACTTGTTTTCATTGTATCTTCATCAACAATGATTCCACCCCATTTTTGAGTATCAAGTCCTGGTGTTGTTTGTCTAATCAATGGGTTAGGACTTTGTCCAATTGAAACAATAACTGTTCCTGTTTCAATTGTAAAATTAGATCCTTCTTTAACAACTGGTCTCCTTCTTCCACTTTCATCAGGTTCACCAAGTTCCATTTCAACACATTCCATAGATTTAACCCATCCATCTTCACCATTGATTTTAACTGGATTTGTTAATAATTTAAAGATGATACCTTCTTCTTTAGCATGATGCACTTCTTCTGCACGGGCTGGAACTTCCTCTGCTCCTCTACGATAAACAATATAAACATCCTTAACTCCTAAACGTTTTGCTGTTCTTGCAGCATCCATTGCTACATTTCCTGCTCCAATAACACATACTGTATCAGTAATTTTTACTGGTGTAGGATGTTTAGGAAATTCATATCCCTTCATCAAGTTAACACGTGTTAAGAATTCATTAGCTGCATAAACACCATTTAAGTTTTCACCTGGAATTCCTTGGAAACGTGGAAGTCCTGCTCCACTTCCAACAAATATTGCTTCATATCCTTGTTCTTGTAATTCATCAATTGTAATTGATCTTCCAACTACAACATTTGTTTCAAAATCAACACCTAATTGAGCAACACCATCAACTTCACTTTGAACCAAAGCTTTAGGTAAACGGAATTCAGGAATACCATAAGATAAAACTCCCCCAGTTTTATGCAAAGCTTCAAATACAGTTACATCATAACCTTTTTTAGCAAGTTCACCTGCACAAGTAATACCTGCTGGCCCACTTCCAACAATTGCAACTTTCTTACCATTCTTTTCAATATTTAAAGCTTTCTTTTGTCCATGTTCTCTATGATAATCAGCAACAAATCTTTCTAATCTACCAATTCCTACTGATTCACCTTTAATTCCACGGACACATTTTCCTTCACATTGATTTTCTTGCGGACAAACACGTCCACAAATTGCTGGTAAGGCATTTTCTCTTGTTATAATTTCATAAGCTTCTTCAAAGTTCCCTTTAGCAACTTCGGCAATAAATTCAGGAATAGGTACCCCTACAGGACATCCTTTTTTACATGGTTGATGTTTACAATTTAAACAACGTGTTGCTTCTTCCATTGCTTGTTCTTTTGTATACCCTAAAGAAACTTCTTCAAAGTTTTTATTTCTTACATTTGGATCTTGTTCAGGCATTTTTACCTTTTCTAATGACATATTTGGCATTATCTTTTCACCCCCGTTAAATTACAGATATGTGCTTCTTCACTCTTAAACATCTTTTGTCTTGCGATTAATTCATCAAAATCAACCAATAATCCATCAAAATCAGGACCATCTACACAAGCAAATTTAATTTTTCCATCAACGCTAACACGACAGCATCCACACATACCTGTTCCATCAATCATAATTGGATTTAATGAAACAGAAGTTTTAATGTTATGAGGTTTTGTTACACCAACAACAGCTTTCATCATTGGTACAGGTCCAATCGCAATAACTTCATCAATTGTTTCACCTTTTTCAATTAAATCAGCTAATACTTGAGTAACAAATCCTTTTTGTCCAAGTGATCCATCATCAGTTGTAATATATACATTCTTACAGAATTTTTTAAATTCTTCCGCTAATAAGACATATTGAGCTTCTCTACCACCAATAATGACATCACATTCCACACCCATATTGGCTAAAGCACGTAATTGAGGAAATAAAGGTGCACTTCCTACTCCCCCAGCAACCCCAACAACATGTTTTGATTGATGAAGTTGAGTTGGTTCACCTAAAGGTCCTACAAAATCAGTTAACTCATCCCCCTGATTTAATTTTGCTAACTGTTCAGTAGAATATCCAACAATTTGATAAATAATTGTAATAGTTTCTTTTTCTCTATCAAAATCAGCGATTGTTAAAGGAATTCTTTCTCCATCTTCACCGACTCTTAAAATGATAAATTGTCCTGGCTCACATTTTCTAGAAACGTTTGGCGCATGGATTTCCATTAATTCAACAACATCATTTAGTTTTTCTTTACGTAATATTTTATACATCCGCATCATCCCCTCTTTAAATTTAATAGAAATTATATCACAGTGCAAAATTTTTCGCAATACAACTTGATTATTTCCTCTTTATATCTTGACCTATTTTTTAATTATAGCTATGATATTAATGAAATGGAGGAAATTATGGATACTAAATTAATATTTTTTGATATTGATGGAACATTACTAGATGAACAAACTTTTACTGTTCCTGATTCAACTAAAAAAGCAATACAACTTGCTCAACAAAACGGACATAAATGTTTTATTAATACTGGGAGACCAATTTCTACAATTGATCAAGTGATTACTGATATTCCTTTTGATGGATATATATGTGGATGTGGAACATATATTGAATATCATGGCGAACCTATTTTTCATGTAGATATTTCTGATGAATTAAGACAGAAAATCATTCAAAAAACACATGAATATCATGTTGATACAGTTTTAGAAGGACGTTATGGTGTTTATTTCCCAGAAGTTTCATATCATCCTTTTGTTCAAGGAGTTGAACAAAGATATATTAAGGAAAAATTTCCTGTTCATAAATATAATCAAAATGATGTTGTTCCTTTTGATAAGTTTGCTTCTTGGTATACAAAGGAATCTGATATTGAAGCATTTAGAGTTTTATTGGCTGATGATTTTGATATTATTCAAAGAGATGTTGATTTCTTAGAAATTGTCCCATTACCTTATTCTAAAGCAACTGGTATACAATTTATAGCTGATTATTTACATATATCTATTGATGATACAATAAGTATTGGAGATTCTACAAATGACTTACCAATGCTTAAATTCACCAAAGAAGCTGTTGCTATGGGGAATAGTAATCCACTTTTATTTGATGAAGTCACTTATATTACAACTGACATTCAAGATAATGGTATTTATAATGCGTTAAAACATTTTCAAATTATATAATTATAGGGTCAACGAGAAGTTGACCCTATTTTTTTAAAACTTCATGGATTTGTTCAAGACTTCCATTTTCACTCAATAACTTCATAATTGCATCATACTGTTCAATAGATAAATTTTCAAGAAAATGTGTATCTTCATAAGGAAATTCTTTTTTAAAAATCATTAAGACACAATCTCTTTTAACTTCTAATATTCCTTCTTCTTTTCCAAGTCTTCTTCCTTCTTCAATCTCCTTCTGTTTTACAATTTTTCTTCCTTCTTCTCTCCCAAGCCTTATCCCTTCTTCATACCCTTCTTCTTTTCCAATCCTTATCCCTTCTTCAATTCCCTCTTGTTTTCCAAGTATTTTTCCTTCCTCAACTCCTTCTTTTCTACTTTGTATCATTCCAGTATGATATGCTCGGCAATCTCTTTCCCTTTGTAAATAAGCAATATATTCACCAGTATCAAGATGCTCCTTGTAATATTCTCTCACCAACAAATGGATTGCAATATCATCATCAACAAAATTGTCATCCTTTGATTCCATCTGATAAAACTGATTATCATTTTGTCCCATTGTTCATTTCCTCCGTTTTCTTTACTTTTTGGATTTTAATCAATACCCTTTAAGTTTATATACTATGCTCAAACACTCAATTATAAGAAGATATGACATACTTCATAAATCTGTTCTAGATTCCCATTTTCACTCAATAACTTCATAATCGCATCATACTGTTCAATAGATAAATTTTCAAGAAAGCGAGTATCTTCATAAGGAAATTCTTTTCTAAAAAGTATTAAGATATAATCCCTTTTTGCTTTTAACATACCTTCCTCAATTCCTTCTTGCTTACCAATTATCTTTCCTTCTTCAATCCCCACTTGTTTCCCAATTATCTTTCCTTCTTCGATCCCCTCTTGTTTTCCAATTATCTTTCCTTCTTCGATTCCCTCTTGTTTTCCAATTATCTTTCCTTCCTCAACTCCTTCTTTTCTACTTTGTATCATTCCAGTATGATATGCACGACGATCTCTTTCTATTTGTAGATTCGCAATATATTCATCTGAATTAAGATACTTATTATAGTGATCAAGCACTAATGTATACAATTCATCATCATGATGATCAATAAAATCTTCATTCTTCGAAAACATATGTACAATACGATAAAATTGATCGTTATTTACAACTTCCATTCCTAATTCCTCCATTCTTTCTATTTGTAATATTTCAATTTCAATCGGTCCGTCTTTTAGCTTGATCAAATAATCAGAATCAATCAACTCAAAACGATGTTCAAAATGCTCAAGATCACGGATAGGTTTACCCGTATAAATAATCAACGTTTTCACTGTTTTCACATTATAGTCTTTTCCTTTATTAATTTGTGAATCTAACAAAAGTGATGCATAATTAAAAAATCTAATCATTTCAGATCTGTTAATATCCCCATTTTGCATCTCTAAATCATAGTAATATCCCTGGTCATCAACCACCGCAACATCCAAAATACGCTTTTTAGCATTTTCTTTGCGTTGATAGAAATCCGCAACAGTAAGCTCCGTATTCAAGATGGGGTGATCACTCAAATGCGAAACAAACAGATTTCTCACCTCGTCACAATGGTGAAGAAGATAATGAAAAAAATAATCAGAAGAAAATTTTGCAGCCGATGTTTCAATACTATCCATAAAAGTCATCCTTTCTAAGGAGAAAATATCCCCCTACTACTATATACGCAAAAAATTCTCATTTTTCTTTTTTTTCGGACAACTTTTTCAAATATATTATACATCCACCTATAAAAATATGCAATAAGCAAATATTGATATACAAAAAAAGAACGTGGGGAATACGTTCTTTTTTATTATAGACGATTTATATTTAGGGAGAGGGGTCGCCTATAGATTGTATTATGTGTCTTTCTTAAGACACTTATATCATAACTCTGACATATGAATTTATTGTGAACATTCATTTATTTTTTCTAATTTTCCTTGGTGAATCTGTAATTGAATATCCATACAATTAGCAAACTCTTTAGAGTGAGTCACTATAATAACACACTTATTCTTTAGGTGTGCTAAATCAATAAATGTTTGAATAATTCCTTGTGATGTTTCTGGATCTAAATTTCCTGTTGGTTCATCACACAAAATCAAATCTACATCCTTGGCCATTGCTCTAGCAATCGCAACACGTTGCTGTTGACCACCTGATAACTTACGAACATCTCTCTTACATTCTTCTTCACTTAACCCTAGTTCTTTTAAAATATTGAGTGCATATTGATTTTTATGTGGTACTTTAATATGTGCGATATCCATTGCATTCACAACATTTTGAACAGCATTCATATAAGTAATTAAATTATAGGATTGAAAAACAATCGATACATCCAGACAACGATATTTTGTAAAACCAATTTTAGCAATATCTTCACCCTTATATAAAATATGTCCCTCTTTTGGTTTATCCAATCCTCCAGCTAAAACAAGTGATGTTGTTTTACCACTACCACTCGCTCCAACAATTGCGTAAGTCTTTCCTTTTTCAAAAGAATAGTTGGCATCTTTTAAAATATTGACTTGTCTTGAACCATCTTGATAATAATAATCAACATGTTCAAACGTTAAAATTACATTTTCATCCATACCTACCCCTCCTTCTTCACAAGAATTTCTCTTGGTGATAATCGTAAAATATAAATTGATGGTAAGACGACAGAAACCAAACAAATCAATCCTGTAATTTCAGCTAATTGAATAACTGTTTGTGGTGTTAAAGAAACATCTAACTCACTATTTGTAGGAGCATTCATAGCTTTATCAAACAAATCCTGTTTTGTATTACCAGATGATGCTTCCGTTGTTTTTTCATTAGGCATTTCCATCATCACTTGTTTTTGACTATTTTGAGTCGACTCTAACATTGAACTCACAACATTAGATACCATCTTTCCTGTCCCTAAAGAAATACCAAAAGATACAACTGCAATCATCAATATCTCAAACAATTGCTGTAACATGATTTTTATTTTAGATTGTCCTAATGATAAAAACACCCCAAATTCATAAAAACGACTACGCATTGTTAAAATCAAAATCAAACATAAAATAGCACTTCCTGCACCAATAACAACCCATAAGAAAATAGTCGCAAACTGTTCCATATTTTCCAACGAATCAATACTTCTTTGATAAACTTGATCATTAGCATCCAAAGTATAAGTCTCAAAGTCAATATCCGTTACTGATTTTGCTTTTGCTTTAAATGCCTCAATATGTTCAGGATCATCTAAATAATAAATAGCTTTAGAAATATTTGTTGTACTATCATTTAATTTTTGTGCAATTGTTAAACCAGTATAAATTTGATTAATTGGATTTTGACGATTACTCATCATTCCACCTATTTGATCATTTGTCTGCATTGTATAAATTCCAACAATTTTCAGTTTAACTATTATTTCCTCATTATCCGCATTTGTTGATGTAACACTAAAAGTATCGCCAACTTTTAAATCATTATCACTCGCTAATGTTGTTTCAATAACACAGTTTTTACTATCAGCATCCTTTTGAGTAAGTAAACGTCCACTCTTTAAAACATAATTTTCATTTAAAAACTCACTCATATTTTCCATCGTTGTATTCCCAACAACAGTAAAATCATTTTGATCCATCATCTTAGGCATATCACCCATAAAGTTCTTACGATCAGCATTGGTTGATGAATCCTCACTCTTACTCACTTCAACAGGATCAATATCATCACTTGTCACTCCTACATTAACAGTATAATTATAGCTCTTAACATATGTTAAATTTTTTAGCTGATCAGCCATCTTTATTGTAACTGGGCTAATAACCTCATCCATTGCTTCACCTTTATCACGATTCTTCATCATGTTTTGCATATTGTATGTAAGAGTTACATCACTACCTAAAGATGTACGTACCTGCTCCATTGATTTTGATGTTGCATTCTTTATTGACAACCCCGCAATAACAAGATTTGCAATCACACACATCAAGACCAATAATAGTATTGTTTTACCAACATTCTTCTTTATGCTTAATATCGCATTTTTTATCATATTCAATCCCTCCTAACATCTTCATTTTAAAAAATCAATGTTAGAAAACAATCAAATAAATGTGTGAAAAAAACGAATTTATTTGAAACAAAGAATATTTTTTATTCAAAAGAAAAAACTATAACAAACCTGTTATAGCTAATAAATATGTTTTTCAATAACTCTCGAATTTTCTTTTTTATATTCTTCTTCAAAATAACTCAAATAAGTTCCTGGTGTAATGATCCCATTCATATTTACAATATCAATTCCAGATTTTCCAATAATACGATCAGCTAGCAAAACACAATTTGTTGTCATGACAAAATAATATTTAAACATCCCTGATTTAAACTTATAAAATGAAGCATGTGTTCCTTGATAAAGACGACTTGCATAATCTTGTGACTCTTGATTATTAATACAAGGTGGATCCCATTTCACCAATCCTTTTTTAAATTCATCAATTGTATCTTCAATACGTTCTTTTTGAACTTCATTTAAAGTCAATGTATAAGCAAAAATATGACTTGTCATATCATCCTTATGACAAAAAGAAATATATTTTTCTTTATCAACAATAAACAAAACGCCTTCTCCAATAGCTCCAAAAAGATGTGTTGATGCTTCATCATAAGCCCCATAAGCAATCACTTCATTTTGATAACAAATATCAACATGTCCAATAGCCCCAAAACCATCTTTACTCACATGAACAAAAACCTCTACTGATGATAAATCATCATCCTGTTTCATTATCTCATCTTCAACTTCTAATTTTTCATTAATATACTCAATCATTACCCTCGGCATAAAAGCAACCATAAATATTGGTAACGATACACGTATTCGTCGTTTTAAAGAATTTTTACGATTTTCTGATAACAGTTCTTTCATTGAAGCAAACATATACTTTATACCCAAATACAAAGTATATAAAACAAAAATATAAGTCATCTCTTTTGCATGAACACTCGGAGATAAAATAAAACTTATACCAACCACAATCAAAACAATTGCTGATAACAAAAACAACAATCTCCCATTTACTTTCTCTTTACGATAATAACAATATGTAACAAAATGCGAAATCCCCATTATTGAAACATATAAAGCAAAAACCATAACAACAATTGATAAAGGTAATTTTGGTGTAAAGATAAATATACAAGCAAACAATAAATGAATCAAAATCCCTAATATATTGGTTTTTAAATTCTTCAATAAAGATGAAGTATCAATAAAAATCAAAATACCCAACACCATAACAATCATATACATAAAATAAGCTGAATTTAAAAAAGCAAAAATTCCTACAAAAACAAACAACAACCCTAGTAAAAAGGTCATAAAGAAGTAATATTTATTTTTCATTGAACCTGATCTTCATTTCCTGCTTGAATAACATATATTTCATTTGGAACACAAATAATAGATTTAGAACTTCCTTCTTTAACCCATCCCATTTTTTCACAATCATGATTTGGACATTCAACATTCACAGCATGATATTCATGATTCTTCACTTCTAAAGAAAACTTTCCATAACTTCCTTTAAACGTATATGTTTTATCAACTGAAATATCAATTTTCTCTATCAGTTCATCTTTATAATAAACTTCAACAACATCCTTTTTCCCTTGCATCATTGAAAAAACCAAATACCCTACACCAATAACCACTAATAATACAACAATCACAATAATATCTTTTTTCTTCATATAAATTCCTTTCTATATATTAACTTTATAAGACAAAATATCCACATTTATAAATTAAAATAAGACTCACCAATCAACAAATATTTTTACATATTCTTATGGTAAATGAGGAAGGCTGAGATGTCAATAAATTTGTAAATGTTATTCTTTCATTCTAAATCTTTGAGGTGTATAATATAAATATAGCAAGAATATGATTTATAAGGAGGAAAAATAAAATGATTAAAATCATGTTAGCATGTAGTGCTGGTATGTCTACAAGTTTACTAGTAACAAGAATGCAAAAAGCTGCTGGTGAAAGAGGTTTGGAAGCTAAAATTTGGGCTGTAAGTGAAACTGCATTAACAACTGAATACGCTGCTGATCCATGTGATGTTTTATTAATTGGGCCACAAGTTCGTTTCCGTTTAAACTCTATCAAAGAGCAAACAAAAGGTGAAATTCCTGTTGAAGTCATCGACATGCGTACTTATGGTATGATGGATGGATCTAAAGTTTTAGATCAAGCTTTAAAAATGTACGAAGATTGGAAAAATAAATAATCCCCTATATGAAAATAGAAGTGAATCATCACTTCTATTTTTCTTTTAGAAATAAGTTGTATTTGAATGATAAGACGAAGCCCCTAATGCTAAAATCAAAATAAACAATGGCTCCATAAAAACAAGTCCTAACGTGAATAAAATTCCATGTCCAAAAACAAGTGAAAGCCTATATAACAAATATATTAAAACAAAGACATTCACAAATGGTATCAACATAGCTAGAAAAAACCAACCACTTCCCGTTACCATTTGACAAAAGATATAAACATTATAAATTGGAACAATCGCGTACCATCCCTTATATCCAGCTTTATTAAAAAGAATCCACCATGAAATAATTGTAACTAATGAAACAACAAAACCTGATGTCATAAAAGTTCCATATATCGATTCCATATTCCCCCTCCTTTATATCTTTATTATAAAAAAATACGTTGTCAAAAGCAACGTATTTGAAGTCTTTATATTGTATCTGAGGATTATAATGAATTAGCAATTAAATAGCCTTCTTCAATAGCGTGATTGATATCTGAAGCTTTTTCATGACAATCACCAATAAAATGAACATCTATTCCTTTTTCAATAAGTGGTGTTATATCAAAGGTTTGTGATTTTGCCCCTACTGCTAAAACAACATAATCACATGGAATCGTTATTTCTTCATCGGCTTTTTGTGCTTTGATATGCGTAGGATTGATTTGGGTAACTTTTGTTTGCGTTAATAATGTTACATGATGTTTTCCAAATGTTTCAAACATAGTTGGTCTAACTGTTGAAGATTCTTCTTTAGCTATCTCATCCAACATTTCAACAATTGTGACATGACATCCCATTTCTGCTAATAATTCAGCTGTCTCCGCACCAACTAAACCACCACCAATAACAACAACTTCGCCACTTGGTAATTGTTCATGATTCAAGACTTTCCAAGCATCTAAGACATGAGGCTGTTTACTACCATCAATCGGAGGCACAATATTATAAGCCCCTACTGCAATAATAACATGATCAGGATTTTCTTCCATAATACAATTTGGACTAGCTTCTTTTCCTAGTCTTAAATCAACATTCAACTCTTTCATTTCATTTGTCAAATAATGAATACCTCTTGTCATTTCTGATTTTCTAGGTGGTACACTAGCAATATTTAATTGACCACCTAAAGTTGTTTCTTTTTCAAATAAAACAACATCATGACCTTTTAATCTAGCTACACGTGCTGCTTCCATTCCAGCTGGACCGCCACCAACAATCACAACTTTCTTTTTCGTTGTTGCTGAAGTGATTACTCTTTCATATTCATAACCGTTTTCTGCATTTAAAACACAGCTTAAGAATTTTCTATTTTGAATAGCATCCGTACATCCCTTGTTACACATCATACAATGACGAATACGATGAGCTTCACCTTTTTCAAGTTTACGCACATAATCTGGATCAGTTAATAAAGAACGTCCTAATCCAATGATATCACATACTCCATTTTCAATCATTGCTTCACCATTTTCTGGAGTTAAAATACGACCTACTGATGAAACAGGAATATGCACAGCTTCTTTAATTTGTTTTGTATACTTTGACATAAAGCAATATGGTTGTGTTCCCATTGCTGGAATCGTATCATTCATATTCCCTGTATGATTTGCTTGGCCAACATGAATCATATCAACTCCTGCTTCTTCAAGAATTTTTGCTAATGAGATAGCTTCATCAATCTTTAATCCACCCTTACCACGTAATGGATTTTCAGTAATAATTGGAAGTTTATAATCAATACATATATCTGGCGCATTGGCTTTAATTGTTTTGACTACCATTAAGGCAAAACGTGTACGATTTTCAAAACTTCCACCATATTGATCTTCACGATGATTTAAGATTGGTGAACATAAAGCACCTACCAAACGATCACCATGCACTTCAACAACATCAACTCCTGCTTGATATGCACGTTTAACGCAAGCACCTATTTTTTCTAAGATTGCAGATAATTGTTCTTCAGTCACTTCATCAATATAATGCAGCATATCATGATGAAGTTTTGCACGAGCTGCTTGCATATCTCCTTTTTTAAACATTTCTGCCAAGGCATCAACATCATATTCAGGATGAAAAATTTGTATTCCTAATTTACAGTCATAACTATGGAGAGCATTAGCCAACTTAGCAAATGCTTCAATTTGACCATCATGAAATAATTTTGGAGTTGGAGAAACTGTATTCACTGGCGCAACATCTCCTAAAACAATATAAGAAACTCCACCTTGAGCTAATCTTTTATAAAAGTTAAAACTTTGTTGTCCAATAGATCCATCTCTTTCTTCATAACCCGTTGTCATTGGTGGAAACATAATACGATTTTTTAATGTGATTTTCCCTACTTTTATCGGTTCTAATAATAACATATTCTACCTCCTCATTTTTTCTATAACCTTATGATAACACTTACACATACACAAAACATATCTAAAATATTAAAAAACATATACAAATTCGTATATGTTTAATATTTCACAAACGTTGGAGTTGTTTTTTATAATCTCTTGGACTCATCCCTACTATCTTCTTAAAGTCTTTTGATAGATGATAAGCTGATGAATAACCTAGTTCTTGAGCAATAGCTGTCACACTTTCTCCTAATAACAATTTATTTTGAGCATATTGGATTTTTTGTTGATGAATATATTTTGCTGGTGACAAGGATAACACACTTATAAAAGCTTTATATAATACGCCTGAAGATACGCCTAATGTTTGTGCCATCTGTTGTAAACGTATTGGTTCATACAAATGAATTTGAACATAAGTGATAGCCTCATTAACTAATTCAATATAAGGTGAATGTATCATTTCAATATGATCATCTTGTCCACGTTTTAATTGAGCTCGCATAATTTCTACAACCACTCTAATTAAAGCCGATGTAATAATACTTGAATATCCCATTTCTTTTTCTTGTGATTCAATATAAAGACGATACAACATTTCTTCAAAGTTTTTCATTTCATGAGGATAAATCAAATGACCATGTTTTGTAAGTAAAGACATAAACTGATGTTTTAAAGAAACTGGTTCTATATCAAAATGAAAATAATAGTAAGCATATTCATCATATCCTTCATTAATTGATGTATTTAATTGAAAAGGTTCAAGAATAAGAAAACTTCCTGGTGGACATTGATAAGATTGATTCCCAACGAGAGTACGTGAACCACCTTTTTGATAATAAACAATCTCAATATCATTAGAAATATAACTTGCTTGATTATCATGATCACTTGTCCATAGACCAAAATTATTAATTTGAAATGTTGTTTGTCCTAATAACTCACTTAATTCATCAGTAGTAAATTTAGAATACTGATTTTGAGTTCGAATATACATATTATCACTTCCACCTATTTTATAACAATCATATGTCTGCCATGATTCTTACCATAATAAAGATTATCATCAGCTAATTTAATAATCTGATCAATATCACAATCCTGATCACATAATGCTGCCCCAAATGTCATTCCAACTGAAATCATTTCATCATTATAAGGTATCTGCATATTTTCAATAGCTTTCATAAGTTCTTGTAAATGCTCATAAACTCGCTCCATATCCATACGCTCATATATAAACATAAATTCTTCTCCACCCCAACGAGCAACAATTCCTTTATGTTCCATATGTTCCTTAAAAACAATCGCTAATTCTTTTAAAACAAGATCGCCAATTTGATGACCATATGTATCATTAACCTGTTTAAATAAATCAATATCTCCAATCACAATCACTGATTTGGTTTTATATTTCTTATTTTCCTCAATAATCTTTGTTAAAATCGTTTCACAGCTCCTTCGATTATATAACCCTGTCAATGAATCAGTACTTACAAGCTGATTAATAGATTGCTTCAAACTAACTGCAAAATTCCCCATTTCACCAATCTCATCATTACGTTTTAAAATATTTGGATCAATCTTTTCTTCTACATTTCCTTTGGCTATATTACCTAAAAACTCTTTTGTTTTATCCAATGAATAAACAATTTTATGAGCATAATGTATCGACATCATAACTGTAAAACCAGCGACAAGTAAAGTTAATAAGAAAATCCAAAAGACTGTTGCCATCACTGCTTCTACAACCGCAATTCTTGGTTTTCCAACAAAGACCATTCCTACAATACTACCATCAGGATTCGTTAAAGGTGTATAATAACCAAAATAAGAAACCCCACCTATAGAAACCTGCCTAGAAAAATAATCATTTCCTTTTTTCAATACACTCTCAACCACAGCCAAACTTGCATGGGTTCCAATTGCACGTTTACCATCATTATGGATGGTTGTAATCATTCTCACATCACCATAAAAAATAGTTGCATCCACACTAGATGTTCTTTTGATATTATCAACAATCTTATAATTATTATCAAAAACATCATTACCTTTCATCAAATGTTGACCTTTTACCCAATAATCTCCTTCACCATCAATATCACACATTTGATGAAGCATATAAGCAAGATTCTTTAAACCATCTTTTGTTTCATTAGCCGTTGATATATAAACACTCACAGAGGCAATAACTAATGTTGCTAAGCCTAAACAGATGACTGGTATCAATGCGAGTTGACATAATTTTGTTTTTAAGTTACCTTTTCTTAGTTTCATAGTCATTCCCTTTCATTTTATATCTTCTTACTTTTATTTTACGATAAAAGAAAAGACGTTGCAAACGAAGCAACGTCTTTCAAATAAATTTTGGTTATTTATTATTTCTTTAATGCTTTATCAGCAAATTTTGATTCATAATCATAGATTAATCTTAAGATAGCTTCCATATCTTTAACCATAGGCATTCTAGGGTTAGCTGGAGTACATTGATCTTCATAAGCATTCATTGCCATTCTATGAACTGATTCTTCCCAAGCAGCTTTATCGATACCTTGAGATTGTACGTTGCAAGCAACACCAACTTTTGCACATAATTCTTCACATGCATCAGCGAACATTGCAACACCTTCAGCTGGAGTCTTAGGATTTAATCCAATTAATTGAGCTAATTCCATATATTTAACATCAGCTTTATAGTTTTCAATCTTAGGCCAGATATTTAACTTAGTTGGTACTGTACCATTGTATCTAATAACATGTGGTAATAAGATACCATTTGTTCTACCATGAGGAATATGCCATTCTCCACCGATCTTATGAGCTAATGAGTGGTTCATACCTAAGAAAGCATTTGCGAATGCCATACCTGCGATTGTTGCAGCATTATGCATTTTTTCTCTTGCTTCTGGATCGTTTTTACCATTCTTAACAGATCTTTCTAAGTATTCAAATACTAACTTAACAGCTTGTTTAGCCCATCCATCAGTGAAGTCAGATGCTAAGATAGATACATATGCTTCAACTGCATGAGTTAATACGTCAATTCCTGTATCAGCAGCAATAGCAGCTGGTAAACTCATAACGAATTCTGGGTCAACAATTGCAACTGTTGGAGTTAATGAGTAGTCAGTTAATGGATATTTCTTGTTAGCTTTCTTATCAGTGATAACTGCGAAAGGTGTAACTTCAGATCCAGTTCCTGATGTTGTTGGGATACAGATTAATCTTGCTTTCTTTCCTAATTCAGGGAATTTGAATGCACGTTTTCTGATATCCATGAATTTTTGTTTGATATCATCGAAGTTAACTTCTGGATGTTCATACATTAACCACATAACTTTAGCAGCATCCATTGAAGAACCTCCACCTAATGCGATAATAACATCTGGTTCGAATTTTCTCATTAATTCAACACCTTCGTTAACTGTATCGATACTTGGATCTGGTTCTACATCGAAGTATAATTCTAAGTCAACTTTATTACGTCTTCTCTTGATAACATCTTCAATCTTATCTACATAACCAAGATTGTACATACCTCTATCAGTAACAATCATGGCTTTTTCCATGACTTTCATGTCTCTTAAATATCTAATTGAATTTCTTTCAAAGTAGATTTTTGGAGGAAGTTTAACCCATTGCATATTGTTGTTACGTCTCCCTATTCTCTTAATATTTAATAAGTTTACAGCACTTACGTTATTTGATACTGAGTTATGTCCATAAGATCCACATCCTAATGTTAATGAAGGAATGAATGCATTATAAACAGAACCAATACCACCAAATGTAGATGGAGCATTTTCGATAACACGAATTGCTTTACATTTTAATCCGAATTCAACTGAAATGTCATGATTTTGAGTATGGATAGCAGCTGAGTGTCCTAATCCATTAAATTCAACCATTGCAGCTGATTTAGCAATACCATCTTCAGTAGAAGTTGCTTTTAAAACAGCTAAAACTGGAGATAATTTTTCTCTTGTTAATGGTTCATTAGGTCCAACTTCCTTACATTCAGCAAGTAAGATTTGAGTATCTTCTGGTACTTTGAATCCAGCTTGTTCAGCAATCCAAGTTGCATTTTTACCTACAACATTAGCATTTACAGTTCCCACTTCATTAACTTTATCGCTATAAGCTTCAGCACCAAACATATATTTTTCAAGTTTAGCTTTTTCTGCTTCATTTACCCAATAAACTTTGAAACGAGAAATTTCTTCTTTAAATTCTTTATAAATTTCATGGTCAACGATAGCAGCTTGTTCAGAAGCACAAATCATACCATTATCGAATGATTTTGATAATACGATATCGTTAACTGCTCTTTTTAATACACATGATTTTTCTACATATGCAGGAACGTTACCAGCCCCAACACCTAAAGCAGGTTTACCACAAGAGTAAGCAGCTTTAACCATTGCATTACCACCAGTAGCTAAGATAGTTGCTACACCTGGATGATTCATTAATGCAGTTGTTGCATACATAGATCCTCTGATTTCAATCCATTGGATACAGTTTTCAGGAGCACCTGCAGCAATTGCAGCATCTCTCATGACTTTAGCAGCCATAACTGAACTTTCATAAGCTGATGGATGGAATGAGAAGATAATTGGGTTTCTTGTCTTTAATGAAATTAAAGATTTGAAGATAACTGTAGAAGTTGGGTTTGTTGTTGGAACGATACCACAAATAACACCAACTGGTTCAGCGATTTCAGTAATTCCAGTTAAAGGATCTTCATTAATAATTCCAACAGTTTTTAAGTGACGAAGATTACTTGTTACATATTCACAAGCGAATAAGTTTTTAACAGCTTTATCTTCAAAAACACCTCTACCTGTTTCGTTAACTGCAGCTTCAGCTAATACACCATGTTGGTCTAACCCAGCAACAGAACATTTAGCAACGATGTAGTCAACAGCATCTTGATCAAAAGATTCAAATTTTTCTAAGGCTCCTAATGCTTTTTGAACTAATTCATCAATATGAGCATCTACTTGTTCATTAGTCAATTCAGCCTTTGGGGCTTCTTGTTTTACAGCTTTTTTCTCTGCCATTTTCTTTCCTCCAAAATTTATATTTTCTTTACATGGCTAATATACTATATTCCTTGTGAAAAAACAAGCAAGATGATACAAAAAGCCAAAATAAAAAGGCTTACATTTTATGTAAACCCTTTCCCTCGTGAATTTTTTTACAAAATATACACCACATAACAAATATATGAGATTAACATTACAAAAGCACCATACTTTTTAAGCTTCATATCTTTGCCGACAAACAGCATAAAGAGCACGACAGCCGCTATCGCAATTACGCCATCAAGCATAAATCCACTAGCAAATGGTATTCCTCTAGGAGCCACCAAAGCTGCTGTTCCAAGTACAAATAAAATATTAAAAATGTTACTTCCTATAATATTTCCAATCGCAATATCATTACGCCCTTTGAGCGATGCATTCACTGAAGTCACTAATTCAGGTAAAGACGTTCCAATCGAAACAATCGTTAAACCAATAATACGATCACTAACTCCAAATTCTTTGGCAATAGAACTCGCTGCATCAACTGTTACCTGGCTTCCCACTACAACACAAATAATTCCTAAAACAATCATAATAATTAATTTCCATAAACGATCATTTTGATCCAATTCAGGCACATCATCAATTGCACTATCATCACCTTTTTTAGTCAAACGATAAAGATAATAAAGAAAAACTAAAAAGAACATCCATAAAATTGCACCATCAATACGATTAATATTCTTTCCATTCACTCCTAAAAACAACAAAACAATAGTAATTACAATCACAAATGGTGATTCAATAAAGAACGTATTCTTCTTAACAACCAATTCACCAATCATTCCAGCAACCCCAAGAATCAACAAAACATTCGCAATATTACTTCCAATAATATTTCCAATTGCTATTCCAGCAGTGCCTTTATAAGCTGAAGCAATACTAACTGCCGCTTCTGGGGCACTTGTTCCAAAAGCTACAATGGTCAAGCCAATGACAATCTGTGGGATATGTAACATCGCTGCAACCTTACTTGCACCTTCAACAAAAACATCAGCACCTTTAATCAATAAAATAAATCCAACAATCAATAAAATAATATTTAATATCATAAATCCTCCTTAAATGAAAGAAAACAAGTTCATTACTCGACATAATGACTTGTTAGTAATCTTTGGATAATACGTAGTATATCACATTTCCGGTTTATTTCAAGATAATCGACAAAACAAGAAAAATTGCTTAATTATCAATATTTTTCTTTGATAAAACAATTCCTAATATCAATCCAATCACTGCAAAAGGAATCCACCCTAATGAATATTGTGATAAGGGAATAGAATGAATAATTGGATTAGGAACAATCCCTAATAAACTTCCAATCCCCGTCAATAACATTGTGATTTGATAAACATAACTATATTTTTGAATATAACGATGAATAAATGCTAAGAAAATTAAGACAATTGATAAAGGATAAAGTAAGTTTAAAATAGGTAAGGAAATATGAAGAATCATATCTAATCCAATATTAGATATCAACATACTCACAACCGCAAAAACAAAAGCCCATTGTTTATAACTTAAATAAGCAAATCTTTCAACAAAATACTCACTACAACAACAAATCAATCCAACACAAGTATTTAAACAAGCAATAAAGAAAACGGCTCCTAAAATAACAATCCCCATATTTTGAAATAAATATTGCATAAATGCCGTTAAAGTTTGCGCACCATTACTATGATGTCCTGTTACAAAAGAAGATAAAGCTCCAATATGAATCAAAGCTCCATAAACAATAGCTAAACAAATACCAGCAATCATTCCAGCTTTAATAGTATATTTCACAACTGTTTTTGCATCTTTCAAGCCTTTATTTTTAATATTCAAAGCAATAATAATTCCAAAGTTTAAAGCTGCAATTGTATCCATAGTTTGATAACCATCTAAAAAGCCTTGAACAAATTGATGTTGTGCATAATTTCCACTAGGCATCGCATAATGAATTTCAACAAAGAAACTGCCTAAAAAGATAATCGTAATTAAAGTTAATAATAATGGACATAAAACTTTTCCTAAACGATCTGATAGTTTTTCTGGATTCAAAGCCAAATAAAGTGCTAATGCAAAAAAGGCAAATGAATAAAGAATTGGTACAAATTTGAATTGTTGCGTAAAAAATGGCGCAATCACCATCTCATAAGAAGTACTTGCGGTTCGAGGAATAGCTAAACATGGTCCAATAGATAAATAAATTAATAAGGTAAATAAATCAGCAAAACGTGGATGTACACGACTTGCTAGAGTATTTAAACCATCAGCCTTAGCAACCGCAATAACCCCTAAAACAGGTAAACCTACAGCACTAACAATAAACCCTAAACCAGCAATAATCGCTTGATTGCCAGCTTGCTCACCTAAAAAAGGTGGAAAAATTAAATTCCCTGCTCCAAAGAACATCGAAAATAATGTTAAACCTAAAAATAATAAATCTTTTCTTTTTAATTTTGTCATATTCTCACCAGTTCTATATCATAACAAAATTCATATAAAAAAGATAGAAAAAAAGTCATAGACAAATCTATGACTCTAAATGAAGCTCTGTTTTCACTTCATCATCATTCATTCCATCACATGATTTCATTAAATCAATTTCTTTTTGTAAATCATCTGATTTCTTTTTATTAAAATCTTTATATGTTGTTGTTAAACCTTCATATGCCACTTCTTCAAATTTATCATCAGTATAATAAGTTACTTTATCTTCCACAATATATCCATCTTTAGAAATCTTTAATTGACTCACAAAATAAACAATTTCACTTGAATCATTTTCTTGATATTGTTGATTTCTTTTTACTTTAAGAGTTAATTCAATTTGTCCATTCTGATCTTTTCTTTCAGCACTTAATAACTCACTATTTTCATCTTTTGTTAAATCAGGATACATTGCATCAATTGTCTCATTATAATCATGTGCAACATCATAAGCATATGTCTGGCTATCAACCATAAAGAGGGTATGGAAATCTTTTCCATCAGCAATACTATAATTTAATGTCGTTACATCTGCATCCTTATATAAAGCTTTACTCACTAATGAAATATGATCTTGACCCTTATAATATTCATTATAAGTATCACTTGTTTCATCTGTTGCTTCACTAAAATAATAATTCACACGTGAATTAAAATATTTTACAGCTTCACTATATGTTTGTTTTCCATCTAAACCAACATAAAGACCTTTTTGTCCTTGCGTAGGTTCTTCTTTTTTTGTTGTGCCACAACCAACCAACATCAATAAACATAAACAACCAATTATTCCTTTATATTTCATCCTTATCCCTCCATGTATAAACATATAGTAAACATTTTAAAAATTAATGTCAACAAAACAATTCTTAAGAATTTCTTAATAAAAGAAAAGAACTGCCAAAGCAGTTCTAATTTATTAATCTAATGCAGCAATCATTGCTTTATATGAATCTTCTACTAAAGAAGCTCCACCAACTAAAGCACCATCGATGTCTGGTTGTTCTAATAAAGCTTTTAATCCTTCTGGTTTTACAGATCCACCATATTGAATTCTCACTTGATCAGCCACTTCTTGTCCATATAATTCAGCAACAACGCTTCTAATATATCCACAAACATCTTGAGCAATTTCATTAGTTGCAGTTTTACCTGTACCAATAGCCCATACTGGTTCATATGCAATTACAACTCTGCTTGCACATTTTGGACATACATCTTTGAAAGCAGCAACTGTTTGAGTTTTAACAACTTCTTTTGTTGTTCCTGCTTCATATTCTTCTAATGTTTCACCAACACATACGATTGGAGTCATATCATTATTTAAAACTTGTAACATTTTAGCATTTACTGTTTCATCAGTTTCACCAAAATATTGTCTTCTTTCAGAATGTCCTAAGATAACCCATTCAATTCCGATTTCTTTTAACATTCCAACACTCACTTCACCAGTATAAGCTCCACTATCTTTAAAATGACAGTTTTCAGCTGCTACGATTAAGTTTTTAGCGTTTTCTTTAGCAGTTTGTAATGCTAAATATGGAGTTGCAATACCCCAATCAGCAGTATCTTTCACTGCTGGATCAACAGCTTCAACAAATGCTTTTGTTTCAGCGATTGTTTTATTCATTTTCCAGTTTCCTACGATAATTGGTTTTCTCATTTTCATTTCTCCCTAATTATTTATCATCAATTGCAGCAATACCAGGTAATACTTTACCTTCCATGTATTCTAATGAAGCTCCTCCACCAGTAGAAATGTGAGAAACTTTATCTGCATATCCTAATTGCATAACAGCAGCAGCACTATCTCCACCACCGATAATAGTGTTAGCATCTGATAAGTTAGCTAATGCTTCACATACAGCAATTGTTCCTTTAGCAAATGGTTCCATTTCAAATACACCCATTGGTCCATTCCAGATAACTGTTTTTGCACCAGCTAATGCATTTTTGATGTTTTCAACAGATTTAGGTCCAATGTCTAATCCCATATATCCTTCAGGTACATCTTCACCACATACTTTGATATCACCTGACTCAGCAAATGCATTATTGATAACAGAGTCTACTGGTAAGATTAATTTATCTCCACCTTTAGCGATAATTTCTTTAGCTACTTCAATACGATCATCTTCAACTAAAGAATTACCAATTTCATGACCCATAGCTTTCATGAATGTATAAGTCATACCACCACCAACAATAACTTTGTCAGCGATTTTTAATAAGTTTTCAATAACTAAGATTTTATCAGAAACTTTAGCTCCACCTAAGATAGCAACCATTGGTCTTTCTGGATTGCTTACAGCTTTTCCGATATAAGCAATTTCTTTTTCAACTAAGAAACCAGCTGCAGATGGTAAATGAGCAGGGATTCCAGCTGTAGAAGCATGAGCTCTATGTACAGAACCAAATGCATCTTCAACAAATACATCACCTAATGATGCCCAATATTTACCTAATTCTGGATCATTCTTGCTTTCTCCAGCTTCATAACGTGTATTTTGTACTAAGATCACTTGACCATTATTTGCTTCTTTAACAGCATTTTCAAGTTCTTCTCCTCTTGTACAATTTACAAATTTAACATCTACTCCTAATAATTCAGATAATCTAGGAGCAACAACAGCTAAATCATTTTTAGCTTTGTCTTCTTCAGTTTTCACTTTACCTAAGTGAGAGAACAATACGATAGCTTTTGGCCCATGTTCTAATAAATATTTTAAAGTTGGTAAAGCGGCAACAATTCTGTTGTCATTAGTAATTTCTCCTGTTTCTTTGTTTCTAGGTACGTTGAAGTCAACACGAACTAAGACAGTTTTTCCAGCGACTTCAATATCTTTGATTGTTTTCTTATCCATTTTCACATTCCTCCATGCCTGAATTATAACACTCTTATCCATGATTTTCAATTGATTTTGTATCTTATGTGAAGCAATTAGCAAGCCACCTAATGAAACATGAAAAATTATTCATTTTCTTAACAATTCCCGTATTTTGACGAAAAAACACAAGAAAAGCAATATCCTCTTTATAAAAGATATTGCTTTCTATCTATGCTATTTCTTTAACATCAATCTCCTGACAAATAAACGGAACAACTTCTTCCTCAGAAATATTTAATACATAGGCAAATTCTTCATACAAGATTCTTTCAGCATCTTTATAAAATTTATCATCACTTGCATGAAACTTCTTTCCTTCTTCTTTTAATTTCAGTTGATGCAAATATAAAGTTCTAATCAACTGCATAATTTCTTGACGATTCCCATCTCTTAAAATCCCTTTATATCGTTCTTTTCTTAAATTATCATTATCAATCCATAAAAGCTCACTATCAGGAATAAAATGAATAAGATCAATAATCTCTTGATAAGATAAAACTCTTTTCATTTTCTTCGTTAATTCTTCATTTAAAGTTGGAACATAAATTGTTGAACTCTCACTCTTAATTGGTTTTAATACATAATATTCAATAGGTTGACCATTGACATGACGTGTCATCATATTGTCAATTTTACAAATTCCCTCACTACCATATAAAATGATTTCATTCACTTGGTACATCTAAATACCTCTCTTTCTAAAACAAAACAACGTATTGCACCAACTGAACTTACGTTGCGGTAACAACACGTTGTGTTTTTATTATTATACCACAAATTCACTTTATTTGTTAGTCACAAATTTCGTAAAATTTCTCACTATAAGAACATTATTCGCCCTCTTGAATACTTTAAGGTAGGTGACTTATAATGAATAATGCAATTTCTATTTATAATCTTGAAAAAATAGTTTATCAAAATCAATTTTATTTTATTGATATAAGAGAAAGCTATCAGTATGATCAATTACACATCTATAACTTTGAAAACATTCCTTATGATATACTCATAAATAAGCTTGATTATTTACCTAAAGATAAACCACTATGTTTGATTTGTTATAGTGGGGAAAGAACAAAAAGGCTCTCCAGAGAACTTCAACAAAAAGGATATCGCGCTTACTATGTTGAAGGTGGTTTTCAAGCCTTTTTAAATATGCATAATGAAAAGTATTTTTAAATGCACTTCTGGTGCATTTTCTTTAAATTACTCCTCTATTTCATAATTAATATATTCTAAAGTCAGTTTTAATTTTTCTTCTTTTGTTGCCTTATTATAATGCAAATAATGAGCATATAAAATATCAACAACAATCAACGCTGGAATTTGTGGAGAAATCTTATCTGAGATAGCTAAATTCTTTAATCCCCCTATCAGTACCAATTCATCATAATATGAGCGATATTCATAAATTTTAGCGGCTGACATCATAATGGTCTTTGCGCCTTTTTTCTTAGCCTCCCTTAATCCCTCAACAACTTCCCATGTTCTACCACTAACACTTATCCCAATAACCAAAGATTTTTCATTAACTCTACTAACATTCATACGTATTGAATGTGCTTCAGCTAAATAATCAACATCTAATCCTAGTCGCATAAAGCGTAATTTAAACTCTCTTGCTACAACTGCTGATGAAGCAATTCCATAAACATAAACACGTTCATATTCATCTAACATCATAGCAACTCTTATCATTTGATCATTATTAATTAATGAATATGTTTTCTCTAATGTTTTTTGATAAGAATTTAAAACCTGCTTGGTAAGAAAATCAAGTTCTTTTGAAGATGGAAGTTTTTGTTTATAAGCAAATTGAAACTCGCGATAACCACTAAAACCTAGTTTCTTGGCAAAACGAGATAATGATGCCTCTGAAACAAATAACTTTTTTGAAACATCTTTAGATGATAACTCATCATTTTCTACCCCATTTAAAAAATAATCAGCAATCATCTTTTCAACATTTGTTAAATCTTCATATGATGATTCAATAATTGGAATAATACTTTTATTATATGATAGCATCCTTGTCTCTCCTTTTTTCTTACCATTTATTATATCACAAAAAGGGAAAACAATATTCCCTTTATAAATAATCCTGTATTTTCTTTTCAATGAGGCTTGTTAGTTTTTGATAACCTCTTTCATTTAAATGTAAACCATCTTGATAATATTTTGTTTTTGCTTCATTATTTTCATCAATAAATTCATCAAAAACATTAATAAGAGTTGTTTTGTTATCTAAAATAAGTTCTTGGTATTGAATATAAATCATTTTCACCAAGTCATTACATCGAATCCCTAAAACATGATGATAATCTCTTAAACTTTCAACACATGGTAATGTCGATAATAACAGAATTTGAGTATCTGGTAAATTACCTCTTATTAAATCAATAATACTCTTTACATAATTAGCAATATCTTTAGGTGATAACATGACTGTATGTCCTAAATCATTAATTCCTATCATCATAACAACAAGACTTGGTTGATATTTAATCACAGCTTCATCAACAAACCATAATAATTCCTCTGATGTGGCTCCACCAATTCCACAATTATATTTCAAGGGGATTTGGGGAAAATATTTATCAAGATCATACATCTGTGTTAATGAATCTCCAAAAAAGACAACACCATGAGGTTTAGCCTCTTTGTTATGAGAAATAATCTCTAACATACGTTGTAATTGACCTTCTCTTAATTGATAAAAACAAGGATTATATGTCATTGTTTCTCGCATTTTATACCTCTATCTCCATTCCAATTTCAAACATACGTTTCCAAGGCATCCAAATACGTTGGATATGCACAGGATAATGATGAGACATATTCAATGAATCATAGTAAGCTTGTAATTGATTTAAAATTCGATTTTCAACAATATCTTGTTGATCTTTAAAATCATAATACGATAAACCTAACTCTATTAAATCACAATCAATTATTTGTTTTCTTACAATTGTTTGATAGAATACATCTTCAATAATACGATAACATAAATGCTTTTGATTTCTTCCCAAAAAAGCTTGGGCTAATGTTGTTCCTAAAGAATTACAATTCGTATTCCATCCCGCATAACTTATCAGCTGATCTAAAATATTAAGATGATCTAAATATTCAATTAATTGATAATCACCACCATTACTATAAGCACTATCGCATAAAGCAACTTGGTACCCTGCTTGAAGGTAATCCTTAATTTTATAAGCAAAATCTAATAAATTACGATAACTTGTATATGAAATATCCTTTTCAACTTCATCAACAAATGATTCTTGCATAATTTTTCCTGGTGAGTTAATCGCAAGAATAAGATCAGCTTCTTGTGGAGTATCAACCATTTTAGCACGACAGACACGGATATGTGATTTAAGACTTTCAAACATAGGTCGATCTTCGTATTTTGGAACAATAGTTGGACCTAAAACCGATGCATAAAAAGGATAAACTTTTGGTTCAAGATGATAATATTCATGATAAGCTCTTATAAATAATGACATTGATACTTCATCAGCACCTGGGTATATCATGACTTGTTGTTCTAGATGAGACTTTTTGACTTCATCAACAACCTTCTTTTGAGATAGCGATGTATAGCCATATGGTGATGAATCATCTTGTGGAATAACTAAAAAGTCAATATCTCCATTCTTTAAATAATCAATCACCTTTAAATTCATTTGTGTATTAAAATCTCTACGCCATTCATAATCATCAATAATATCACGAGGAATATGGATACTCTTTAATTCTAATAATTCTTCTTGTGAAAGCCCATGTCTTTTTTGATAATCTAATAAATACTTTCTTCTAAACAAAGCATATCCAAAATCTTCATAATAATCTGGTTCTTCTTCACTTGAATTATAACTAGGTGCACGCATAATACAATGAAAAGCATATATTTTTATATGGGGATTGATGTTTTTGATTTGATGAACAATATCTAATCTTTCATTCACTTCTTTCTCACTTAAATGATGTAAACGAGAAGGAATCAATCCACCATACAATAACATATCTATTGAAAGAACAAGATTATCACAGTCTTTTACATGACTTATAAGAAATTCACTTAATTTCTTTGTATCAGCTGGACTTTTTTTATGGCCTAGTAACTCAATTGGGGGAATACATATATGGACATCTGTTTTATGAGTGACAAGCAGCTGTGGAAATATATAATTACATGGTCTTTCATCTAATGGTATAAATAATGTTTTCATCTTTTTTCTCCTCTATCTAATTAACAAAATTGTTTCCTTTTTAAAGTCGCTAGCTATTTAATATGGCTTATGATATCTTGCAAAGCTTCTAAAATCGTCTCTTTTCTTTGACAAGGATAATGACATTCTTGATTTGAAACAAGATACCCGATTTTTGAAAAGGGGAACATTTCAAAGTCACTTGGTGAATCCCCTATGGCATAAATCTGACAATCTGGATATAAAATCTTTAAGGCTTCGCCTTTAGAAACACTACTGTGAACAATTTCTAAAGAAGTTTGTGATGTTCTGATTGCTTTTGTGAATTGATAATTTTGATTTATTGTTTCTTCAATTTGTTTTAATTGTTGTTCTTGAGCAACAATTAAAAATAAAACTGCAGGTTGATATAAAAGAATATCTTCAAAATCTTCTTTTATAATATGTGAATCATAAAATTCTTTAGGAAATAGTGGGTCTCTTTCACTTGTCCAATAACGATTAGAAATCGTATTCAATTCTATTCTTATATCTTTTGTTTTTAATTCATGGTATATATCTAAAGCTTCCTGCTTATCAAGAAGGGTAGCTTTGAGTTGATTGTCCTGATACAAAACAGCTCCATTTTGAGAAATTCGATGTTTCATATCTAAACCATACTCTTGACATATTTTTACTATATCGTGATCTAGACGTCCTGTACAAATAGCAAGTGTACATCCCGTTTGTTGAAGTGTGTTAAGACAAGCCAATGTCTTAGCACCTCCAATCATTTGATTATTGCTATCTAATAAAGTGCCATCTAAATCAAAGACAATAACATTATTCTTCAATTTGTACCTGCGCCTCTTTATCCATAACTTTAACAAACGGGATATAAATAAGTATCGAAATAACCAAAATCACTAAACCAACAACACCTGATAAAATATCTCCACCGGTTGCTAAAAAGGCACTTATCACTGGTGGTGTTGTCCATGGAATTAAAACATAAGTATGTGCCATAAGCCCAATTTGAGTGGCAAGTGCACCTATTCCAAGTCCAGCCAGAGTTGTTAAAATCATTGGAATAATTAAAATCGGATTCATAACAACCGGTAATCCAAACATTAAAGGTTCAGAAATATTAAATAACGCTGGAGCAAAACCTAATTTTGCTATGACTTTATAATCTTGTCTTTTTGAAACAATGAAAATAGCAATAACTAAAGCTAACATATTTCCTGCTCCACCCATAAAGGCAACAGAATCAAGGAATGGTTTTGTGATAATTGCCGTGGCACTTTGATGCGCTGCAATAGCTGTTGCATTAGCTGTTAAACTAACAAGATAAATCGGTTCAAGGATTGGATTAAAAATATAAGCTGAATGAATCCCAAATCCCCATAATAACATATACAAGATATAAATTATAATCATTCCAATTGGTGAAGAAACAATCGCTGTAAATGGGGTTTGAATCCAAGTAAAGATTAAATCATTTAATGGTGCTCCCATAGCATCAGTTACAATTCTTAATAAAGCAAAAAGAATAACTGTTAAAGCCACTGGAATAATTGAATTAAATGATCTTGCAATTCCAGTTGGAACACTTTCTGGCATTTTAATAAGCAAAGCTTTAAAACTCATTAAAAATCTTAATAATTCTACAGAAACAATCACTGATATAAATGCAGTAAACATACCAGCCGCACCTAAATAATAAGTCGTTACATATTCTCCTAATTTTGCATCAGAAACAAATGGTGTTAAACATAGAAAACTAACAACCGCTACTGCTCCAGTAATAGATGTATCCATTTTATATTGTGAAGCTAATGCTTTTGAAGTTGTAAATACAAGTAAGATAGCCATTACTGACATCGAAGCTGAACCAATAACACCTCCAATTTGTGCAAATCCAGTACATGGCATACCAAACCATTTATCTAAGTAATTTCCTTTTCCAACAAAAACACAATTAATTAATGTAAATAATGATGCTGTTAAAACCAATGGCATAATTGAAACAAAACCATCTCTTATTGCTGAAAGATATTTATTTTTAGAAAGTTTTTCAGCAATCGGTAATAGTAAATTAGATATTTTATCCATCATTTTTCTTCCCTCTTTTCATCTTTTATTTTATCAACAAATCTTTTTGTAATGATTTGGGGTCTTGTAATAATCGAACCAACGACAACACTATAACAACCCAACTCTAAAACTCTTTTAACTTTCTCAGGAGTATCAATATTTCCTTCTCCAATAACTGGATGTTTAACATGTTTCACGATTTCTTTAATGATCTCAAAATCATTGTTTTCAATCTTCAAATTTTGACTTTGTGGTGTATACCCCACAAGTGTTGTCCCAATAAAATCAAATCCCAATTCATCAGCATGAATCGCTTCTTCTACGGTTGAACAATCTGCCATAAATAATTGATGAGGATATTTTTCTTTAACAGCTTTAAAGAAATCATCAAGACTTAAATCATTTAAACGTGATTGGATTGTGGCATCCATTGCTATAATATCTACCCCTTCTTCTACCAAAGCGTCGACTTCTTTCATAGTTGGTGTAATGTAAACATCAGTTCCCACATAGTCTTTTTTGATAATCCCGATAATTGGTAAATCGACTTCTTTTTTAATCGCATGAATATCCTCCACACTATTGGCTCTTATTCCTTTTGCTCCACCCATTTGAGCTGCTAAAGCCATCTTTGACATAATGAATGAAGAATGCAAAGGTTCACCTTCTAATGCCTGACATGAGACAATTAAATTGTTGTGAATTTTTTCCATCTTTTTTCCCTCCTGTAACACCAATATACTTTTATTTCATAATTCCTGCAATCTTTGGAAGGGATTTAGAAATTACTTTCATTTTTTTATCATAATTGATTTTATTTGCTATTTTTTTAGAAAGTAATTTCCAAAATAAAAGAGAATCAAGACATGTTTTAATCAAATAAAACTATCTTCATTCTCTTTTTTTATATCAACTCATTTAATGAAAAAAATACTCTTAAGGCTCAAAAGTAGCCTTTTGATCATGCAGATAAATTGTTTTAGGGATATCTTTTTGATCCCTTTTTTCTTCAAATTGATAAACTGCATTCCCCTTTAAATCATACAACTTCCAATAATAACCATCATAACTTGCTACATACATCTTTTCTATTTGACTTACTCCATCTTTTACAACATTGACTACCATTGCTGCTTTATATGTTCTTTGGATTGTTTTCATATCTCTTGTATCAAGTAGATAAAATTTATTTTTTTGATAAAGAATTATTGGACTATTCGTAAATTGTATTGTCTTTACTTCACTAGCAATAATCTTTCCCTCTTTATTTTTAAGAATATATTCATCTTTATTCTTAGTATATTTAACTCCATTCAGATAAGGAACATTTGTATAATAATCAATATTTGTTGTATCAACAGTGTCTTGTTTAACAATATTAACATGTGGTTTATATTGAGGTATTTTTTGTTTTGGAGTTGGACTATCAAAAAGAATACTCATAACTACAACGACAATAATAGGAAAAAAGGCACTTATAGGTAAACGATTCTTTTTAATTTGAATTTTTCTTAACTTCTCAGCTGTTTTTTCAAAATGCAGATCACCTAATACTTTCACCCAATAAGCATATCTGAATCTTTTCAAATGAAAACGACATTGACTTAAATAATCATCTACTTTTATACAAAAATATCGATCATGACATTGAATCAATAAATTCGTATTTTCTACAAGTAATTGTAATTTATCTTCATCTAATCGCTTTCCTATTTGTTTGATAAAACTTTCAAATAGATAATCCTGATATGCTTGATTATCATCAAACTGTTCTAAGATATTCTCATCTTTAAATAACTTATGAGTTTTTGATAAGCAAGATTCTATTTCTAAATCATCTAAATCAACATCCTTAGAATAAGGATAAATCTCTTTTGTTTCTTCCTCGTCCTGACTATCAACATAAACCTTATGTGTCTTTTTTGTATTGACTTCAATTGTACTTTTTAAAGAACTCCTTGAATAATTCTCGTTTGATGCATAAGCTAATGCTGATTTATAAGCTTGTTGTAAAATCTTAAAAGCTTCTGGGTTATCTTCTGGATGACAAAGTTTACTTTGACTTGCATAGGCTTGTTTTATGATTTTCTTATCATGAGTTGGTTCTATTCCTAAAATATCCCATATACTTTTCATGAAGGAAGTCCTCCTTCATCATCAAAGGATGAAAAAATATCTAAATTTTCATAATCCATATCTTTTTCAAATTTATCTATATAATCTTCCATAATTGTTAAGAGTTCTTGTTTCTTTTTAATATTGTTATGGTAATGCTTAAAATGAACAATAAATTGTTGTAAAGTTGCTTGATAATAATCTTTTGTAACTGGATCTAATTCAGTAAAAATACGTTTTGCTTTTTCCATTAAAGCATCATATTCTGGATTTTGATTTAATTGCAGAGAAACATTTTTAACAGCATTTAAATGATTATACTTTGTAACTTTTTCTAAACGTTGAGTTTGTCCAATTTGATACGTAAAATGTTCTTGAGTTGATAAAATATCAATTTCTACATATAACATTGAATTAATATCATATGAATAAGTGACTTGAAATTGTTCATGTTCTTTAAAATTACGAGGAACTTGAATATCGACACTGCCTAAAAACAAATTATCTTTGGCATACATTTCTTCCCCCTTGATAAACAGTAACATTGACATGTGTCTGCCCCTTTTTGACAGTTTGCAAAGTAACGCTCTCACTTGCTGGTAGAACGGTATTACGGGGAATAATAACTTCTGCTAAATCCTTAGCTGTATCAATTGGATTATGCACACCTGTACTTAGCGAAAATGGACAAATATCAGTCACCAATAAATCTTTTACATCTGCTTCCCTTTGTTTAATACCAATATATTTTCCAAGTCCCCTAGCAACCAATAAATCAATATCTTCACTTTGTGATACTGGTATATTAAGTAGCTGAGTTAAATAATCTCTCACTACTGGCATATAACTAGAACCACCTACTAAAATAAGACTATCTAATTCTTCAGCACTAAAACCACTATCTTTAACAGCCTTACCAATCACTTTTTTAATTTCAGTAAAGATATGTTTTGTAATTGAAAATAAAATCTCATTATCTAATTCACAAACATATTGATGTTTGGATAATGTTAATTTCATTGTCGTTGACGATGAATCTCGAAGTGATAGTTTTGCTCGTTCACTACATAATAATAAACTTCTTTGTTCTTCTTTTGATAAAGATACAAAATCAATATCATTTTGTTGACAAAAATAATAAGCAATTGCTTTATCAAAGTCACTTCCACCTAATTGATTATTTCCTGCAATCGCATTAATACTAACAACATTTTCAAAACAATCAACAACAGAAACATCCAATGTTCCTCCACCAAAATCAAAAACAACAAAAGTTTCAAAATCATCACTTTGATGACAAGCAATTGCTGCAGCAGAAGGTTCATTAATCAAACGATTAACCTTTACTCCCAATATTTCCCCAATTGCTTTCGTTGCTCGTCTTTGGGTTGCATCAAAATAAGCTGGTACGCTAATAACAACTTCATCAACCTTTTCACCTAAATAATTTTGTGCATCTTCAATTAATTGTTTGACTACACAAGCAGATAATTCTTCTGGCAAATAACTTTTTGAACCTAATTGAGTCTTTTCACTTTTCCCCATTTTACGTTTAAATAAATATGTTGTATGTTCAGGATCAGTCACAAGACGTTCTTTTGCAATTTTACCAACAACTAATTCATTATGATCCAAACTCACAACACTTGGTGTTAAATATTCATGAAACTGATTAGGAATCAATTCCACATTCCCATTTCTATAAACAACCGCTAAACTATTTGTTGTTCCTAAATCAATACCTATCACTGCCATCATTATCCCTCCAATTGATATTATTATGCCACCAATCCTTTTTCACTGCAAATAAATCTAAAAAAATAACGACCTCTGTCTCTGGTAAAGTGTGAGGTCGTAAGATTGAAGGTACATAACCTTCGTTGACATAGATATCCAATGATTTGGAAATATGAAAAACGGAGGTGATTAACATGAATACTTATGAAGCTGTTATGATGATGTTGGCATTGCTGACATTTATCATAGCACTATTAAGTTTAATTGTTAAATTGCTTCTTATCATCATAGATAAGGAATTGAAAGCAAAAAAATAACTACCCCTGCTCTGGTAAAGTAAGGTAGTTATTTCTACTTAACAAATCCAAGGCATAACCGCTTATCGGCTGTTCCTTTTTTCAGTTACATTATATGTTATAAAAAAACGATTGTCAATATACTTTAAGCAAACATCTTTTACCTATTCATAGATGAAACTATAATTGTGCCACATCAATTAAAGATAAATTTTCTTGGTGGCTTTTTTCTAAACAATTAATTAATGCTTGAGCTGTATCTAATGATGTATAAATAGGAATTCCTGCTTCAACAGCAAATCTACGTATTAAAAAGCCATCCTTTAAATTATTATTTCTAGTAGGAATATCAATTACCAGATCAACAGTGTCACTTAACATCAAATCAAATAATGTATTAGACTTTTCATTAATTCTATTGATAAGATGAACATCAATATTATGTGCCTTTAAGTATTCATATGTTCCTAATGTAGCATACAAAGTATATCCAAATGCCTCATATTGCTTTGCGATAGGTAAGAATTCTTCTTTAGCACTATCTTTAATTGTACAAATAATATTCTTTTTCTTTGGTAATTGAATTCCAGTTGCTATAAAGGCTTTATGTATGGCTTCATCAAAAGTAGTTGCAATTCCTAAGACTTCCCCTGTTGATTTCATTTCAGGTCCAAGACTAATTTCTGCTCCTTTAATTTTTTCAAAAGAGAAAACTGGCATTTTGACTGCAACTATATTCTTTTCTGGTACCAATCCATAATGATAACCTTGTTGTTGAATTGATTTTCCCATAATAACATTAGTAGCAATATCTACTACCGGAATATCTGTTACCTTAGAAATATATGGAACTGTACGTGATGATCGTGGATTTACTTCAATAACATACACATGTTCTTCATAGACAATAAATTGAATATTAATCAATCCGATTACATGCAATGCTTTAGCTAATCTTTGTGTATAATCAACGATTACATCTTTGATTGCTGGTTTAATTTTTTGTGTTGGATATACAGAAATACTATCTCCACTATGAACTCCAGCACGTTCAATATGTTCCATAATTCCAGGAATCAAAACACCATTTTCATCACAAATCGCATCAACTTCTACTTCTTTACCGGCCAAATATTTATCTATTAAAATTGGATGTTCTTGATATTGACAATTTATAATATCCATAAATGTTTTCACATCTCCATCATTTAATGCAATTTCCATACCAGCTCCTCCTAAAACATAAGAAGGTCTAATTAAAACTGGATAGCCCAATTTTTGAGCAGTCTCAATTGCTTCTTCTACAGTAAAGACAGTTGAACCTTTTGGTCTGTCAATATGGCATTTTTCTAAAATATCATCAAACCTTTCACGATCTTCAGCCGCATCCACATTATCTGCCGATGTTCCTAAAATCTTAACCCCCATTTTCATTAAAGCTTGTGTTAATTGAATCGCTGTTTGTCCACCAAATTGAACAATAGCTCCATCTGGCTTTTCTCTTTCCACAATACTTGCTACATCTTCTTTAGTCAATGGTTCAAAATAAAGGCGATCAGCAATATCAAAATCTGTAGAAACAGTTTCTGGATTATTATTCACAATGATTGTTTCATATCCAGCCTTTTTTAAGGCCCAAACACAATGAACAGAACAATAATCAAATTCAATTCCTTGTCCAATACGAATTGGTCCTGAACCTAAAACCATAATCTTTTTTCGCTGAGAATGAAAATCAACTTCATTATGACCCCCATAGATAGAATAATAATAAGGTGTAGAAGCATCAAATTCTGCAGCACAAGTATCTACAGTTTTATAAACAGCAACAATTTGATGACTTTTTCGCATTTTTTGGATTGTTTCCTCACTTTGTCCACTATATTTAGCAATCACTTCATCAGGAAATTCTAAACGTTTTGCTTGTTTTAATAAATCAACTGTTAATTCTTCTGATTTTAACTGTTGTTCAACTTCTATAAGATGTTTAATTTTATCAATAAACCACATATCAATCTTTGTCAATTGATGAATATCTTCCTCACTGATTCCTTTCCTTAAACTTTCAGAAATCACAAAGATTCTTTGATCATCAATAACTTCCAATCTTTTCTTTAATTCATCTTTTGACATATTTTCCAATACAGGAATATGTAAATCAAGAATCTTTAGTTCAAGTGAACGAATTGCTTTCATTAAAGCTCCCTCAAAGCACTGGGAAATACTCATGACTTCTCCTGTAGCTTTCATTTGTGTTCCTAATTCATGAGAAGCTCCAACAAACTTATCAAAAGGCCATTTAGGAATCTTACAAACAATGTAATCTAAAGTTGGTTCATAAGATGCAAATGTTTTTCCAGTCACGGCATTTTTAATTTCATCTAAATGATATCCTAAAGCAATTTTCGCAGCTAATTTAGCAATAGGATAACCTGTAGCTTTAGAAGCTAAAGCAGAAGAACGAGATACACGTGGATTTACTTCAATAACACAATATTCAAAACTATTTGGATTTAATGCATACTGTACATTACATCCACCTTGGATATCTAATGCCTGAATAATATTGAATGCTGAACTTCTTAACATCTGATATTCTTTATCGCTTAAAGTTTGACTTGGTGCAACAACAATACTATCACCTGTATGAACACCTACTGGGTCAACATTTTCCATATTACAAACCGTAATACAATTGCCAGCACTATCACGCATAACTTCATATTCAATTTCCTTCCATCCCGCAATACATTTTTCAATTAGACATTGATTGACACGTGAAAGTCTTAAACCATTTGAACAAATATCATGAAGTTCAGTTTCATTATGCGCAATTCCTCCACCTGTTCCACCTAATGTATATGCCGGTCTCACTACAACTGGATAACCAATATTTCGCGCAAATTCTAAAGCATCATCTACATGATTAACCACAATGGAAGGAGCACATGGTTCATGAATACTTTCCAATATTTTTTTAAATTCCAAGCGATCTTCAGCAAGTTTTATTGACTTTGTAGATGTTCCTATTGTTTGAACGTGATGCTTTTCTAAAAAACCTTCATCTGTCAATGCCATTGCTATATTTAAGGCATTTTGACCTCCTAAAGTAGGCAGTAAACTATCTGGTTTCTCCACTTCAATTAAATGTTTAACAACTGGAACTGTTAGTGGCTCAATGTAAACTTTATCAGCAATATCTTTATCAGTCATGATTGTTGCAGGATTCGAGTTGATTAAAACGACTTCAACTCCTTCTTCCTTTAAAGCTCGACAAGCTTGCGTTCCAGCATAATCAAATTCGGCAGCCTGTCCAATAATAATTGGACCTGAACCAATCACTAAAACTTTTTTAATATTTTTGTTTTTAGGCATTTTGATTACCTCCCATCATTTCTATAAATTCATCAAATAAATATCCAGTGTCTGTAGGTCCTGCACATGCTTCCGGATGGAACTGTACAGTTTTGATATTCTCTTTTAAATATTCAATTCCTTCAATTGTGTTATCATTAACATTTAAAAACCATGTTTTAGCAATCTTTTTATCTATGTTTTTCACAACATAATTGTGATTTTGAGTAGATATATATACTCTTTTTGTATTCATATCTTTGACAGGATGATTAGCTCCATGGTGTCCATATTTTAATTTTTCAGTTTCAAAGCCATGAGCTAAAGCCATCAATTGATGTCCTAAACATATTGCAAATATAGGAATATGACTCTCTTTTAAGATTCTTATCTGTTGAATAATCGCTTGACATTCTTTTGGGTCACCTGGACCATTTGATAACATAACTCCATCATAGTTTTCCTTTAATATATCCTCTGCCAAAGTCCAAGCAGGATATACTGTCACACAACATCCCCTTTTAACCAATTCCATAACAATATTTTTCTTAGCACCAAAGTCATATAAAGCAACTCTTATTTTACCATTCCCTAAAGTATAAGCTTTTTGACAAGTTGTTTCCTCTACAACACCCTTAACTCTATAATCTTTTATTTTTTCTAAAACTTTATTTCTATCATCATAATAAGTTGTCGTTATCATACCATTCATACAACCTTTATCTCTTATCAATTTAGTAAGATATCTCGTATCAATTCCTTGAATACCAGGTATATCATTTTCAATAAGATAATCTTCTAATTCCATATGTTTCCTAAAGTGACTTCCTTTTCTTGACAATTCGTTCACAACAAAGCCTTCAACATGTGGTTGAGAAGATTCTTGATCATCTAAACAAACTCCATAATTTCCTATTAATGGATATGTCATAACAACACCCTGTCCAGCATAAGAAGGATCTGTTAAAACTTCTACATAGCCTGTCATTGAAGTATTAAACACAAATTCACAAATAACTTCCTTTGTTGAACCAAAACTTTCTCCTTCAAAAATATGACCATCTTCTAATATTAAATAAGCTTTCATAGTTTCCCCTTTCATTTAGAAAAAAACATATCATCATGATATGTTTTTTGAGAATAGAAAAGATATGAAAATAAGATTCTTGTTGTATGTGTTTTATTCACAACTATCATATTCATCAATCCTTTCTTTTATTTTTTTATCAGTATAAACAAATTTTATCATTATTTCAAGATAAAATTAATAATTTTTTATTATTTCAATATAATTTTATCACTACTCATTCATATAACTATATCCCATTAAATAATAATCAACTTCTTTTGCACATTCCAAACCTTCCTGAATGGCCCAAACAACTAGCGATTGACCTCTATGCATATCTCCAGCAGTAAAGAATTGAGAATTTTTAATTTGATAATGATGTGGTAATGTTTTAACTGTATGATGTGATGTAAGTTCTAAATCAAATGCTTCTTGAATCCCATCTAAAACACCTTCAAATCCAACAGCTATCAATAACAAATCTGCTTTTAAATACTTTTCACTTGCTGGTTTTTCTTGCCATTTTCCATTAACAAAACTTCCCTTAGATGTTTTCACTCCTACTAATTTTCCATTATCGTGCAAACACTCTTTAATAATGGTATTGTAAACGCGAGGATCTTGATGAAAAACTTCAAGGCTTTCTTCTTGTCCATAGTCTACCTTTAAAACATTAGGCCATTGTGGCCAAGGTTTTTGATTAACAGTTGGTGGAGCACTCATCATTTCAATTTGTGTTACTGAAGTACAACCTTGACGAATACAAGTCGCAACACAATCATTACCCGTATCACCACCACCAACAATAACAACATTTTTCCCTTGAGCTGATGGACATGGCTTTTGATCCAATTCATTTTTAGTGACAGCTTTTAAAAAGTCAACAGCAAAATAAATTCCTTGACTTTGACGTCCTTTAACTTTTAAATCTCGTGCTTTTTGACTTCCACAGCATAGAACAACAGCATCATATTGTTGTAATAATTGTTCTTTGGTTATATCTCGGCCTACTTCAACATTTGTTTTAAAAACAACTCCTTCTTCTTCCATCATCTTTACTCGACGCATGATAATTGACTTTTCTAATTTCATCGAAGGTATGCCATACATCAGTAATCCCCCTACACGATCTTCTTTTTCATAAACAGTTACTTGATGTCCCCTTTGATTCAATTTATAAGCTACACATAATCCTGCTGGACCACTTCCTACTACAGCAACTTTCTTATCCGTTAAAACCGTGGGTTTGATAGGTTTCATCATTTGCTCTTGAAAAGCTTTTTCAATAATGAATAGTTCATTATCTTTAATCGTTACTGGTTCGTCATGCAATCCACAGATACATGCTTTTTCGCATAATGCAGGACACACACGTCCTGTCAACTCGGGAAAAGGATTTGTCTTTAATAATCTTGAAAGAGCATGAGCATCATGTCCATGATATATCTCATCATTCCATTCAGGAACTAAATTATGCAAAGGACATCCGGTTATTTTACCTTCTATTTCAATTGCTGCCTGGCAAAAAGGAACCCCACAATTCATACAACGTGCTCCTTGAATACGTCTTTGTTGAGAATCTAAAGGATGATGAAATTCATGAAAATTCTTAATGCGTTGTTTTGGTTCAATGACTTCATTATCTTGTCTTTGATATCTTAAAAAACCATCTTTTTGTCCCATTCTTTTATCCTCCTTTATGAACCTTTAAAAATGCACGTAAAGCTGCTTCATCTTGTTGATATCCTTGTTTTTGTTCCATCTCAACAAGTTCTAATATATGAGCATAGTCAATTGGAATCACCTTTTTAAAATGTTTCTTTTTATTATCAAAATCATCTAAAATATCTCTTGCTAATTTTGATGATGTTGCTTTTATATGTTTTTTTAATAAATTTTTGACATCTTCTTGATCACTTATATCATTTAATTCACTCATCATTACAAGTTCATCATTTAAGCGTAAATAAAGATCATGATCTTCATCTAAAACATACGCAATTCCACCACTCATTCCAGCTGCAAAGTTTTTTCCAGTTTTTCCTAATACTAAAACTTTTCCACCAGTCATATATTCCAATCCATGATCTCCACAACCTTCAACAACAGCAATCACCCCTGAATTACGTACAGCAAAACGTTCACCTGCTTGACCACAGATATAAGCTTCTCCAGAAGTTGCACCATAAAGTGCAACATTCCCTATAATGACATTATCTTTGGCAGTATAATTTGCCTGTTTACAAGGGAAAATCGCAAGTTTCCCACCTGACAATCCTTTACCAAAATAATCATTTGCATCACCTTCTATAGTCATAGTCAGTCCTTTAGGCACAAATGCTCCAAAAGATTGCCCGGCTCCACCATAACAATGAACTTGATACATATCATCTTGAATTTGTCCTTTAAACATACGTGTCATTTCACTACCTAATAAAGTTCCTACACTACGGTTTAAACTTGAAATAGAAATCGTTTCTTGATGCGGTAAATATTTCTTAAAGTAAGGTAAAAAATGTGGCAATAAAACACTCTTATCAAGGGTTTGATTTTGTGGAATTGAATGAATATTTGATTGATGATAAACATTTAAAGAACAAGGAGAAAAGAGTTTATCTAACTCAATCATTTGATGGTCTTGTAAATTTTCATTGATTTTTAAACATTGTCTTTGTCCAACCATTTCATTCACTGTTTTAAAGCCTAATTCAGCCATAATTTCACGTAATTCCATCGCAACAAAACGCATAAAATTCATAACATACTCTGGCTTTCCTTTGAAACGTTTTCTTAAACATTCATTTTGTGTTGCAATTCCTGCTGGACACGTATCTAAATGACAAACTCGCATCATCATACAGCCTAAACTTACAAGTGGTGCAGTCGCAAAACCAAATTCTTCAGCTCCTAACAAAGCTGCAATAGCAACATCTTTTCCACTCATCAATTTTCCATCCGTCTCCAAGACAACTTGTGAACGTAAACCATTTTCAATAAGATTCTGATGAGCTTCTATTAGACCAAGTTCCCAAGGCAAACCAGCGTGATGAATTGAGCTTTGAGGGGCTGCTCCTGTTCCTCCATCATAACCAGAAATCAAAATGACATCGGCACCAGCCTTCGCAACACCAGATGCTATTGTTCCTACTCCAGATTCAGAAACAAGTTTTACGCTAATACGAGCCTGATCATTAGCATTTTTAAGATCATATATTAATTGAGCTAAATCTTCAATTGAATAAATATCATGATGTGGTGGTGGAGAAATCAAAGTGACTCCTGGTGTTGAATAACGTGTCTTGGCAATCCAAGGATATACTTTCCCACCAGGTAAATGACCTCCTTCACCAGGTTTAGCACCTTGAGCCATTTTAATTTGAATTTCTTTTGCACTCACCAAATATTCACTTGTCACTCCAAAACGCCCACTTGCGACTTGTTTAATTGCACTATTAGCCTCACTATATAAACGTTCTCTATCTTCTCCACCTTCACCAGAATTTGACTTTCCACCTAATCTATTCATTGCAATAGCAAGACATTCATGTGCTTCTTTAGAAATAGACCCATAAGACATAGCCCCTGTTTTAAAACGTTTAACAATACTTTCAACACTTTCCACTTCATCTATAGAAATAGGTGTACACTGACTTGTATCAAAAGATAACAGATGACGAATAGAAAATGTCTGTTCTTTGATAAGTTGTTTTGTATATTGTTTAAATAATGCATAGTTGCCTGTTTGAGTTGCTTTTTGTAATAAAATGATTGTTTCTGGTGTATATAAATGTTTTTCTTTCTGCTCTCCTCGTCTAAATTTATGAAATCCAAGACTATCTAATGATGTATCTAATTTTAATCCTAATAAATCAAATGCATGATCATGATGATAACGGACATCTTTTTCAATATCTTCAATTCCTAATTTTCCAATATGATAAGTTGTATGTGGAAAATATTCACTCATAAATTCTTTACTCAAACCAATGGTTTCAAAAATTTGAGCTGATTGATAAGATTGTAAAGTTGAAATTCCCATCTTTGCAGCAATTTTTACAACCCCCTTTAAAATCGCATGGTTATAACTTTCAATTGCTCTGTTTTCTTCTTTATCAAGCATATCTAAGGAAATCATTTCCATAATACATTCATGAGCCAAATAAGGATAAATAGCACTTGCTCCAAAACCTAATAAACAAGCAAATTGATGAACATCTCTTGGTTCTCCACTCTCTAAAACAAGAGAAACAGCTGTTCTCTTTTTGGTTTTAACCAAATGACTCTCTAGTGCTGAAACAGCTAATAAAGAAGGAATAATTAAATGATTTTCATCAATTCCTCGATCAGATAAAATCAAAATATTAACCCCTTGATAAATTGCCTTATCAACCTCTAAACATAAATGATCAATAGCTTCTTTTAAAGATGTTCCTTTATAAAACAACAAAGAAATCACATGACTTTTAAAACCAGGTTTATCAATTGATTTTAATTTTTCAATATCACGACCATCTAAAATTGGGTTATTTATCTCTATAACTCTACAATTCTGTGGCTGATCAACCAAAAGATTTCCATGTGAACCCAAATATACAGTTGTATCAACAACCACTTCTTCTCTTAATGAATCAATAGGTGGATTTGTGACTTGGGCGAATTGTTGTTTAAAATAATGAAATAATGATGGATGTGTATGACTCATTAATGCTAAAGGAATATCCGTTCCCATAGATGCAATAGGTTCAACATTATTTTGTGCCATTGGTAAAATTTGATCTTTCACATCTTCATATGTATAACCAAATGTTTTATATAGCACATCTCTTTGTTTTTGGCTATGAATACGTATTTTTTTATCTGGTGCAGGTAAATCAGAAAGATGCATCACATAATAATTTAACCATTCTCCATAAGAATGTTCATTGGCAAAGTCCATTTTACATTGATTATCCTCAATTAACTCTTGTTTTTGAGTATCTACAAGTAATATTTTTCCTGGTTCAAGTCTTGCCTTTTTAATGATATGAGTTTCATCTATATCCAAAACACCAACTTCAGAAGAAAGTATTAAAGTTTGATCATCTAAGAGATAATAACGTGCTGGTCTTAAACCATTACGATCAAGTAATGCTCCCATTTTAATACCATCAGAAAAAAGAATAGCAGCTGGTCCATCCCAAGGTTCCATCATTGTTGCATAATAGTGATAAAAATCTTTCTTATTTTGAGGCATTGCTTGATTTTTCCAAGGTTCTGGTATCAACATTAACAAGGCTTTTGCAATATCCATCCCATTCATATACAAAAATTCTAGAGTATTATCCAGCATTGCTGAATCTGAACCTTGCGTATCTACAATAGGGAAAATTTTTGATAGATCTTTTTGAAAATATGTTGAATGCAATGTTTCTTCTCTAGCCAGCATACGATCCACATTCCCTTTGATTGTATTGATTTCACCATTATGAGCAATAAAACGATTAGGATGAGCTCTTTGCCAACTAGGAGTTGTATTGGTTGAAAAACGTGAATGAACTAAAGCAATAGCACTATGATAATCTTGATCTTGTAAATCATTATAGAACAAACGTAATTGATCAACTAAAAACATCCCTTTATAAACAATAGTTTGTGAAGATAATGATGAGATATAAGTTTCAGGACATGATTTTTCAAATTCACGTCTTATAACATACAATAACCTTTCAAATGGCAAGCCTTGTTGACATGTTTTTGGTTTTTCAATAAAACATTGGTAAATAGATGGCATACATTCGTTTGCTTTCTTTCCTAAAATCTCTTTTTGACAAGGAACTTCACGCCATCCTAAGAATTGTCCCCCTTCTTTATTAGCAATTCTTTCAAATAATTTCATAGCATGATGACGTTTTAATGGATCCTGAGGGAAGAAAAACATTCCAACCCCATAATCACCTGCTATGCTTAATTGAATGCCAAGCTCTTTTGCTTTTTTATAAAAGAAATGATGTGAAACTTGTAAAAGAATCCCAACCCCATCTCCAACTTCGCCACTGGCATCTTTACCTGCACGATGCTCAAGTTTTTCAACAATTGCTAATGCTTGATCAACAACACTATAATCTTGATGCCCATCAATATGAACAACTGCACCAATCCCACAAGCATCATGTTCTCGTGTATAATCTAATTGATTTCCATTTTGCATTTCTCTCATCCTTTCTATTCTCCACTTTTCCCATAATTAGAAAGCATACGTGCTGATGGATCATTAACTTGACATCCTTTCCAATGTGGATTTGGCATCCAAAAATCTTTAACCATATGTGCTTGATTTGGATAATATTTTTCAAATATTTCACGATATAGTAATGACTCTTTTGTAAAAGGAGTCGCAAAAGAATATTTTTCTCTTTTCTTTTCAAATTCTTCATCTGTATATAATTTTTCAGCATATGCTTTAATTTCATCACTTAAAGAATGGCCAACAGCATCTGAAAAAGCAGCCTTTTCACGCATTAAAATAGATTGAGGCAAATAACCTTTATCAAAAGCATGACGCAATAAATACTTTCCTTTTCCATAGGTATTCATTTTTAACGTTGGATCAATATGCATCACATAATCAACAAAATCCAAATCTCCAAAAGGAACTCTAGCTTCCATAGAATGAACACTTATACAACGATCAGCACGTAAAACATCATACATATAAAGTTCTTTTACTCTTTTTTGTGCTTCTTTTTGAAATTCTTTAGCATTAGGCGCAAAATCAGTATATTTATAACCAAACAATTCATCAGAAACTTCACCTGTCAATAAAACACGAACATCACTATGTTCATGAATATAACGACAAATCAAATACATCCCTATAGATGCTCGAATCGTCGTAATATCATATGTTTCTAAAGTCAAAATAACAGGCTCAATTGCGGCAATGACATCATCTTTTGTAATGATGACTTCGGTATGTTGACTATGAATAAATTCTGCGACTTCTCTAGCATATTTTAAATCAATAGCATCTTCTTGCATTCCAATTGCAAATGTTGAAATAGGTTTCTTACAAAAACGACTGGCTATAGCACAAACCAAGGAAGAATCTAATCCACCACTTAATAAAAAACCAATTGGGGCATCTGCATCCAATCTTTTTTCAATTCCTTTTATCAATAAATCATGGATATTTTGACAAGTTGTTTCTAAATCATCTTGATGATAAGATTCAACTTGACTTATATCTCTATAACAAATAAATTCACCTTTTTGATAATAATGACCAGGAGGAAACGGAAAAACTTCCTCACATAAGTCAACGAGGTTTTTAGCCTCAGAAGCAAATACAATTTGATGATGACAATCATAACCATAAAACAATGGTCGAATACCAATAGGATCCCGAGCCGCAATAAACTCATGTGTTCTTCCATCATAAAGAATTAAAGCAAACTCAGCATCTAAAATAGAAAACATATCTGTTCCCATTTCTAAATAAAGAGGAAGGAGGATTTCACAATCACTATCCCCCATAAATTGAAATCCCTTTTCCTCTAATTGTTTTTTTAATCTACGAAAACCATAAATTTCTCCATTACAAACAACATAACATTCTTGATACTTAAATGGTTGCATTCCTAGATTATTCATCCCCATAATTGATAATCTATGGAATCCTAACACTCCCTCCCCAATATCAAGCACTCTTGTTGCATCTGGTCCTCGTGATAAGGTTTTTTTAAAAGCTTTATTAAATAAATCTAACGGTACGTCTTTGGCACAATATCCCATGATAGAACACACATTGATTCCCTCCTTATATTCTAGATAATTCCAAACAAGAGTTTCCCATATGTAGGGAATGGCCATATATCTTGAGCAGTCATTGTTTCAAGTTCATCACATGGTTCACGTAAATCATTCATTGCTAAAATAAGATTATCACGGTAGAAAAATGCTAATTGCTCAAAATCATTGATTGTTTTTGAAGTTTCTAAGATACTTTCTAAATGAGTTAAAGCTTGATATGCCTTATTTAATAATTGTGTCATTTTTTCTAATGTCTCTTTTTCATAACATTGTTGTTGAGAAACTAATTTTTCTTTCATTAAACAAGTTTCTGCAAGTCTTTTTGAATAAAGAGACACAGCTGGTAGAATCTCTTTCTTTGCCATATCTACCATTGTTAATGCTTCAATGTTTAATACTTTGACATATTCTTCCATCATAATTTCATAACGTGAAGTCACTTCTTCTTCATCCAAAACATGATGTCTTTTAAACAATTCAATATTATTTTCTTTTATAAAATAAGGTAAAGCATCAGGTGTTGTCTTTAAATTCAATAATCCTCTCTTTTGGGCTTCTTCAACCCAACTCTCATCATATCCATTACCATTGAAAATAATCTGTTTATGTTCTTTGATTGTACCTTGAATTAAAGCATGTAATGCTGAAGTAAAATCTGGTGCTTTTTCTAAAACATCTGCAAATTGTTTTAATTCATCAGCAATGGCTGTATTCAATACAATATTACATCCTGCAATAGAAGCACTTGATCCCAACATACGGAATTCAAATTTATTTCCAGTAAAAGCAAAAGGAGATGTTCTATTACGATCTGTTGCATCCTTAGCAAATTTAGGTAAAACATGTGCTCCAACTTTCATAATTTCTTTTTCTTTACCATCATAAGGTTGATCATTTTCAATAGCTTCTAAGATTTCTGTTAACTCATCACCTAAGAACACTGAAATAATAGCAGGTGGAGCTTCATTGGCCCCCAAACGGTGATCATTTCCAGCTGTTGCTACTGACAATCTTAATAAATCCTGATGTTCATCAGCAGCTTTTAATACTGCACATAAAAATAATAGGAATTGTGCATTTTCATGTGGAGTCTCACCTGGTTCTAATAGATTTATTCCTGTATCTGTTGAAAGTGACCAGTTGTTATGCTTTCCACTTCCATTAATACCTTCAAATGGTTTTTCATGTAATAAAGCTACTAAATCATGTTTCTTAGCAATTCTTTGAATTAATTCCATTGTTAATTGATTATGATCAGTTGCAATATTAGTTGTTGTAAAAATAGGTGCTAATTCATGTTGGGCAGGTGCAACTTCATTATGTTCAGTTTTAGCTAAAATACCTAATTTCCATAATTCATTATTTAAATCATTCATAAATTCTTGAACCCTTGATTTAATAGTACCAAAATAATGATCTTCCATCTCTTGACCTTTTGGTGAAGGTGCTCCAAACAACGTTCTTCCAGTATAAATTAAATCCTTTCTTTGTTCATAGAATTTTTTATCAACTAAGAAATATTCTTGCTCTGGTCCAACAGTCGTCTTTACAGATTTTACAGTTTCATTTCCAAATAATTTTAAAATTCTTAAAGCTTGTTTATTAACTGCTTCCATACTTCTTAATAATGGTGTTTTTTTATCTAAGGCATGTCCTGAATAAGAACAAAAAGCTGTTGGAATGCATAAAACATTATTTTTAATAAAAGCATATGATGTTGGATCCCATGCTGTATATCCACGTGCTTCAAAAGTTGCTCTTAAGCCTCCATTTGGAAAAGAAGAAGCATCTGGTTCGCCTTTAATTAATTCTTTTCCAGAAAATTCTAAAATTACTTTTCCTTTACCATTAACATTAATGAACCCATCATGTTTTTCAGCAGTGACTCCAGTCATTGGCTGAAACCAATGCGTATAATGAGTTGCACCATGTTCAAGTGCCCAATCTTTCATCGCATTCGCTACTGCATTGGCAATTTTAATATTTAAAGAACGCCCTTCTTTCATTGTTTTTTGTAATTCTCTAAAGGTATCTTTTGGTAATCTTTGTTCCATTGTATCTTCATCAAAAACTAATTCACCAAATAATTCTGTAATACTTTTACTCATATAATCACTCCTTCTTGTTATACTAAAATAAGCGACAAAGGGGTCAAAACATTTCTGTCTCGACTCCCTTGTCGCTTACTTGCCTTGAATTATGCACTGTTTTTTGAAAAATGTCAATAGTTTTTGCTAAAAAATTATTATATCAATAATTTTTTATTGATTATTATGATGACCAGACGTATAATCAAAAAATAAGGAGGACAATAACATATGTATGATTTAAAAGAATTACATGAAGAATGTGGAGTTTTTGGTATTGCAAATCATAAAGACGCTGCACAAATTTGTTATTATGGATTACATAGCCTACAACATCGAGGTCAAGAAGCAGCTGGAATTTTGGTTTCCAATCAACATAAATTAACTGTTCATAAGGGAGAAGGACTTGTTACTGAAGTTTTTAACGCTTCTCAAATTCAAGCATTAAGTGGGGATATGGCAATTGGTCATGTCCGTTATTCAACGGCTGGTGGTGGGGGAATTGCCAATGTACAGCCATTTCTCTTTAGAACTATGCAAGGTGACTTAGGGATTTGTCATAATGGAAATATTGTCAATGCAAATCTTTTAAAATATGAATTAGAAATTCAAGGAAGTATTTTTTCATCATCCTCTGATACAGAAGTGATTGGACATTTGATTAAACGTCAAAATGGACGAATGATTGAAAGAATTTGTCAAGCTTTACAAAGATTAGATGGTGCTTTTGCTTTATTGATTATGTTAGAAGATCGTCTTTATGCAGTGAGAGATAAATATGGTTTAAGACCTCTATCAATTGGACAATTACCTAATGGAGGTTATGTTTTTGCTTCTGAAACATGTGCATTAGATATAGTTGGGGCAAAATTTTTAAGAGATATTGAACCTGGAGAAATCGTGAGAGTCAAAGATGGAAAGTTATTATCAATGCTTTACACTGATGAGCCTATTCAAGATAAAATATGTGCAATGGAATACATTTACTTTTCTCGTCCTGATAGTGATCTTGATGGCATTAATGTTCATACGACACGAAAACTTGCTGGTAAACAATTGTATCAGGAATCTCATGTAGATGCTGATATTGTTATTGGAGTGCCAGATTCTTCTATTTCTGCAGCCATCGGATATTCTGAAGCAGCTGGGATTCCTTATGAGATGGGATTAATTAAAAATAAATATGTTGGCCGTACATTTATTCAACCAACTCAAGAATTACGTAGTCAAGGTGTTCGTATGAAACTTTCAGCAGTATCATCTATTGTTAATAATAAGCGTGTTATTATGATTGATGATTCCATTGTTAGAGGGACAACTTCTAAACGTATTGTAAAACTTCTTAAAGATGCTGGTGCCAAAGAGGTTCATGTAAGAATTGCCTCACCAGCAATTAAATATCCTTGTTTCTATGGTGTAGATACATCCACACAAAGCGAGCTTATCTCTCATAAAATGGATGTTCATGAATTGTGCCAATATATTGGTGCTGACTCTTTGTATTTTATTTCTGAAGAAGGAATAAAAAAATCAATTCATTTTAAAAAAGAACATACATGTGATTTATGTATGGCATGTTTTAATGGTCATTATGTAACATCACTTTATGAAAATGAAGTTGAAAGGGATTGATAATCAATCCCTTCCATATTTATTGATAATATTTTTGACTATTGTTATTTTTGATACTCTTTGATTCATTGCTTCTTTTTCAATATAATGATGAGCCATACTCTCTGACATATATTCATTTTCCATTAATAAACATTTTGCTAAATAAAATTGTTTCATCTCCGATATTTGTTTCAGGAGCTTTTTTTGTTGCATTTGATAATTTTTCATATGACATTGGTAGTTAGACACAAAAGTCAAGAATTGTTTAAATATATCTCTTTGCAATGGTTTGGCAACTATCAAAATACCTAATCCCTCAATCTGTTCTTGAATTTTATCTATATATTGATGTGCTACTAGTATTATCATACAAATATCAGGATATCGTTGATGTAAAGACATCACAAAACGCATTTCATGATGATCGCCTATATAGGGTAAATCAATAATGAAAACATCGACTACTGAATTGGCTAAGTTTTTAGCAATATCTTCTTGATATTGAGCCCACATCACTTCACTTTTAGAAACATTGAAAATCAATGATTTTATGGCTTGAAATCGATCATTTTTTGAAGTACATACAAGACATGATAACATATTCTTACTCCTTCTTGGCTAAGCTTTCCAATAAAGTTAGTGACAGAATATCTTGGATAAAAGTCTTTGTTTGTACTTTTTTTATACCATAAAGTCCCGCCATTAAGAAAAGATAAGTCACAAGATAAGGTTGACATGTTGGTCGTATTGATATGAATTCAATACAATGATTTGATAACACACAATCTAAAGGTTCTTTGGATAAATTTAAAAACTTACATATATCTTGGCTATATTTACAGATTCCTTCATAAAAACTTTGACATGTTTTTTCATCATGAATGTAAAAGCACATATGCAAAGCATTTTCGTGCCATTCTTCAAATTCCCCAAAAGAAGCTATTAAATCATACAAATCAGCACTTGTTTGAATAGCCCACTTCAATGTAATAAATTGATCACAAGCTGTTAAAACATCTTGATATGTTAAATCAACACTATTTTGTCCAGGTCCATAATCATGATATGATAACGATGTTTGAATTGCCATATCATCTAAATTCAAACATATTTGACGACGAATATCTTCTCCTTGATCCATTGGTGCAACATCCAAATAGCCTGCTTCATCATGTGGAACAATAAGTGACTGATCTTTTTTTAACAAATAAAACGATGTTCCTAATTGTAGTTTAATATCAAAACCATTTTGTTTTATTTTATCTTGTTGATTTTGTAGTAATGTTCTTAAATCACTCTCTAAGACATTTCCTTTCTCATCACAAATCTGACAAAAGAAACGTATAACACTACCACTTTGTGGTCGCCAAGGCAAAATATCAAGTGATGTCAAATCAGGTTTTAATAATATCTTTTGATTTTTTGACAATCCTCCTTGAAATACTAAACCATTTTCAATAATATCTTCTATTTGATATGGTCTAACAGATATATTTTTTTGATTTCCAAAAATGTCACAAAAAACCAAACGAATAAATTGTACATCATGTTCTTTTAAAAACAACTTCATATCTTCAATCGTATAATTCATATTTTTCCCCTCCTCAAATATATAAAAAGGCGCTATAAAGAAATGAAATTGATTTCATCTTTATGCGCCCCATATATCTATGTTTTTTATCATAAGCGATTTAACAAATGATGTCAATATTTTTTTAGTATAATAATTATTTATTAACCATTTGTCTTTTTTACAAATAAAATAAAAAAGTTTATTTTATTTAGAATTTTTTGTTGACTTTTTAAAAAGTTTTTGTTATATTATGCCCATACATAAGCAAAGACGCTTTTGATACAGATTGTATCAGAAGCTTTTTTTGTAAATGTATAACTTATATAAGCACAAAGGCGTGTTTTTAAAGTGAAAACTTTAAAATCCGCCTTTTTCTTATATAGGAATAAAGTTTTTAGGAGGGAGAAAATATGCAAGAGATTTTGAATGAAGTTTTTGGAATTTGGTATTTGATGGGTGCTGCCTTAGTATTCTTTATGCAAGCTGGTTTTGCAATGGTAGAGGCAGGTTTTACCAGAGCTAAAAATGCGGGAAACATCATCATGAAAAACTTGATGGATTTTTGTTTGGGGACTGTCGCATTTTTAATTGTTGGTTATACATTTTTATGTGGGACTGACGTTGGAGGTTTATTTGGTTGGGGTGAAAATCCTTTATTTAATTTTACTGGTACAGATTGGTCATCTTTTGTTTTTAATTTAGTCTTTTGTGCAACAGCTGCAACAATTGTTTCAGGTGCAATGGCTGAAAGAACAAAATTTGTATCTTATTGTATTTACAGTATTATCATTAGTTTGATTGTTTATCCTATTGAAGCCCATTGGATTTGGGGTGGTGGCTGGCTAGCACAAAAGGGATTCCATGATTTTGCTGGATCATGTGCCATTCATATGGTTGGTGGAATTACTGCCTTAATTGGTGCTAAAATATTAGGTCCCCGTATTGGAAAGTTTAATAAAGATGGAAGTCCAAATGGGATTCCTGGACACAATATAACAATTGGTGCTTTAGGTTGTTTCATTCTTTGGTTTGGATGGTATGGTTTCAATGGAGCAGCAGCAAAAAATGGATTACAATTAGCTACCATTTTTTCTACAACGACTGTCGCTCCAGCACTTGCGACTTGTACTGTTATGTTAGTTACATGGATAAAATATGGAAAACCAGATGTTGCTATGACGCTTAATGGTTCATTAGCTGGTTTGGTTGCAATTACAGCAGGTTGTGATGCTGTTAATATCTTTGGTGCTGCTATTATTGGTATTTTAGCAGGATTGGTTGTTGTATTTGTTGTATGGTTACTTGATTATAAATTAAAAATTGATGATCCCGTTGGTGCTGTCGCTGTTCATGGTGGATGTGGATTGTTAGGAACTATTTGTGTTGGGTTATTTGCTTGTGGAACAGATACAATGCCTAAAGCTCTTGGATTATTCTATGGTGGTGGATTTGATTTTCTCATCACTCAACTCACTGGTATTGGTGCAGTTGCCTTATGGACAGCTGTGACAATGACAATTGTCTTTTTGATTATTAAATATACTATTGGTTTACGTGTTAGTGAGGAAGAAGAAATTGTTGGTTTGGATAAATTAGAACATGGATTAGAAAGTGCTTATGCAGGATTTGCTATGGATGTTTCATTTGATCCACGTCATAATATGCTTCCATCAAATGAATTAGAAACATCACATGATATTCCATTAAATTCCCCTATATTAAATGAAAAAACATCTTCACTATTGAGTAAAGTTGTTATTATTACAAGACCAGAAAAATTAGAGGTCTTAAAACGTGCAATGGATGGCATTGGTATTACTGGTATGACTGCAACCCATGTCTCTGGATGTGGTATTCAAAGAGGTCAAACATCATATTATCGTGGAGCCAAAGTGAATATGCAATTATTACCAAAATTAAAAATTGAAATTGTTGTCTCTGATATACCTGTTGAAAAGGTTGTCAATGTTGCAAAAAAAGTTCTTTATACTGGACATCCTGGGGATGGAAAAATATTTGTTTACGATGTTGAAAATGTTATTAGGATTTCCTCAGGTGCTCAAGGTCAAAAAGCCTTAAAATATGAAGAAAAATAACTGATTCAATTCCTTAAAAGAAACAGATAAAACTGTTTCTTTTTACTTACTTCTAACATTTCACTAGTCATAAGCCAAATAAAAATAACTATCTCATTTAACAAAGTTAGAGATAGTTATTTTTACTTGTAGCCACTTACCAACTACAATAACTATTATCGATTAATAGATGAAGCCATTTTATGATATGTCCAACGTTTTCCTCTAATTGCAATAGATAATGCCATAATATTTTCTGGTAAAGCAATACCACACCATCCAGCATCACCGATATGTTGAATATCAATACCACAACGTTTATTGACTAATGCTATTTCTCTGATGGTTGCTTCATCACTACCTTCTTGAGAAGTTCCAATTGAACTTAATGATAAAGCCCCTTTAGATTTAATTAACTTACAAGCATTTCTCACTTCTTCTTCAGATAAACCAGGAACAGTATAAACTGCAGGCATTAAGATAATATCTGCTCCAGCATCAATAAATCTTTCAATACTGACTAAATCTACTAATTCTTCATCAATTCCAGAAGAATGCATCTTACCAGCAATAATCATTCCACCAAAATATTCTTTTGCTAATTGAATTGCTTTTTCAATAGAAGCATTGCTGACTCCGGTTCCAGGATTTCCTGTTAAACAAATAAAATCAAATCCAAGTTCTTTTGCTTTGATAAATGTTTCTTTTGTTGCATGACGTCCACTACTTATTTCTTGACGACTTTCCATCATCTTTGCATCTACATCGATTGGTTCAAGATTACATCCTACTGGTCTACCAATTAATTTCTTTAAGAGTTTAATAGGTTCATCAGTTTCAGGTAACCCCATAATTTGCGGATTGTTACAATCAAATACATTTAACAAAACCATATCACTACCAAATGATACTGCAAGTTCAGCATTTGTTAAATCTCCAAGTAAAGGTGGAATTGATACAACTGTTTCTGTCATAACAGTTCTTCCTTCACATGCTAAAATAGATTGTTTTAATTCTTCTTTGGTCATATTAACCATTTCACTAGATGTACAATTTAATAATCTTTTCATTTTAAAAAACCTCCTACACCTATTATACGCTTACCTATCTACAAATGAAAATCATTTGATTTTTAGTTGCTTTAAAATTTTATAAATTCCATCATGATTACAATCATCAGTCACTCTTTCAACTGCCTTTTTAATTTCATCAGGTGCATTTCCCATTGCATAACCATAACCAACTCTCTGTAACATATCCAAATCATTATATTGATCACCAAAAGCTATAGCATCCTTTAAATCAATTGACCACAATTGACACATTCTTTCCACTGCATTCCCTTTAGATATTCCTTCACTCATTATTTCAAGTAAATGGTCAGATGATTTCATAATTGTACAATGAGGAAATTGAGCTTTTAAATCTCTTTCAATAATTTCTAATGATTGAGGATGACAAATACATAAGATTTTATGCACGCAAGATATATCACATGTAAATAAATCTATTTCTAAAGAAGATGCTTTTACAATTTGTTCTTCTTGAATAATTCTAGGATCATTCTTATCTTTAACAAACCATTGATCATATGCATATAAGTTCCAACTTAAATCATAATTTTGTTTCTCTATATAATCAATAATTGCTTTCACATCATTTAATTTCATTGCTTTTTCATAAATGATATTTCGCTTATCATCTAAAATCAAAGCTCCACTATAGGCAATAATTGGACAATAAAATTGATACTCTTTTAAAATTGGATATATTCCTGATGGACTACGTGCTGATACAATAACAAAAGGAATATCTGGTTGTAAATCTAAAATTGCTTGACGTGTTAAAGGTGTCATTTGATGTTGTTCATTTAATAATGTTCCATCAATATCACTAAAGACAATACGATACATATTCTACCCTCCATAAATAAAACGCTTTATTCCAGTAATTGAAATAAAGCATTTTTTATCATTTTATATAATCAATTATTTTTTGGATATTATCCTTACCATTCTTCAAACCAAGTCCAATCACAAAACAAGCAAGAATACTTATAATCATACTTATGATACCTATAATTCTTAATGCAAAATGTAAAGATGGTCCAAATAAAACAAGAACTAAGGATATTGAGGAAAAAATAATAGAATTTCTTAACCATCTTTGTAAATGATTCATCATTTGTGTTTGATATTGAATTTCTTTAATATATGATTGTTTGATTTGAGTTTCCATGATAAGTCTCCTTTTTAATATTTTAAACCTGGATTAAAGAATCCTAATAAGACACCAACAAATGCAATAACAACTAATAATAACATAACTTTAATTGGTGACATTTTCTTTTTTGCTAGTAAATACCAACATAACATAACAAAAGCAGCAGTTAAAAATCCTGGATAAACACTGTTTAATGTTTTTTGTAATTCCAAATAAGGTTCTTTAGCCCCTTCAGCAATCAAAGTAAATGATGTTGTGACATTGACCCATGTGGCTGCAACTGCCCCAATAACAATACCACCTAACATAGTAATTGATTCTCTTAAAGCTTCACCTTGTGATCCAACTAAGAAATCAACAGCTTTTCCACCTAATTCGTACCCTTTAAAATATAAGAACTTCATTCCAAAATAAGCAAACAAGTTCCAAACAACAATGTAGAATATTGCTCCAAGTGGTGAACCACCTGTTGACATTCCCATTGCCACCCCAAGTAAAATAGGAATAATAGTTCCTACAACTAATGAATCTCCAATCCCTGCAAGAGGTCCCATTAACCCTGCACGTAAACCATTAATTGTTTCATCATCAACATCTTGAGCACCATTTGCTCTAGCTTCTTCTAAACCTGCTGTCATCCCAACAATCACTGATCCAACTTGTGGTTCAGTATTAAAGAAAGCTGTATAAGTTTTCATTGATTTTGATTGACTTTCTTTATCTTGATATAACTCCTCTACAATTGGCAACATTGAACATAAATAACCGAATGTTTGCATATGTTCCTGTGAAAAACAAGTCAAGTTTCCATAATACCAATTATGAAATGATTTCGTTAGAGTCTTTTTACTTAATTTTTTATCCATTTTAAATATCCTCCTCGTCATCATCTACATCAACTGTTGCACTTTTTTGTACAGTCAACATTTTAATACGATAGTTAATTAAAGCAAACATACCAGCAATAACTGTTGCTGACACTAAATTGATTCCTAATGCAGCAGCTAAAGTAAATCCAAAGAAAAATGGAATAAAATCAATTGCTTTTGTAACAATTTGTTTTAATAAAATCGCAATCCCAACACAAGGTAATAAAGACCCTACAGTAAATAATGTCATCATTGCAACACCATCCATTGGTAAATATGTTTTAATCATATCAACCATAGGAGCACCCATTTTACACATAATCAATGTAGGAATAAATGAACAAATAATGTGAGAAATCCAAGGTAAAACCATATCAACAACATATAGCTTCTTAAAATCACCTTTTTCTACGGCTTTCCATCCAACATGTTGCCATGCCAAGTTGATTGTTGCTGTTCCATAGAATAAAACTGTTCCTAAAGTTCCAACCATTGTTCCAAATGAAGTTGCCATAGCTGCCCCATCAGCTGAAGCTGCATCTAAACCATAACTCTTAATTGCAATCATTGCTAATGGAATCCCAATATAGCTGACTGCACGAACATCAGCAGAAACTGTTCCCCCTGGTGTAACTAAAGCAATATAAACAACTTGCATAGCTACCCCAACTAAAATGCCAGTTGCAATATCACCTAAAATAATTCCACATACTAAACCTCCGACTAATGGTCTCCCTAAAGTGTAGTTCCCAACTGAAGTTCCACCAAGTCCAGGCATACTTGATAAACAAGCAAATAATCCAAGCAATGCTGCTTGTAACCAACTAATTTCCATACTTTTTCTCCCCTCTTATTAGTATCCAAATTTACCTTTAAAATCATCCCAAGTTCCAATAGAAACATCAGGAAGTAATGCGAACTTAATCTTATAACCAGCTTTTGCCATTTTCTCAAAAGCATCAGCTTCATCTTGAGTAATCGATTGATTATTACCTAATTTAATTGCCCCTTCTCGATCATTACAAGGTCCTACAATCACTGTATCAATATCACATTGAAATCCTTGTTCAACTAAAATCTTACACATGTCTATAGGATTTTTAGCAATTAAGAAATAACGTGTATCACTTGCAAGTACTTTAGCTGATTTTTTCTTAAAATCATCCAATGTCCAGACAAATGTTTTTTTACCACTTGCTGCTTTATAAGCAGCTTTTAAAACATCATTTGTTGCGGCTTTATCATTTACAGCAATCAATCCATCACAAGGATATTCTCTAGCCCAACGTGTACAAGTTTGTCCATGAATCATACGATCATCAATACGAATAAAAGTTACTGCCATTATTATCTCCTCCTTTTAAATATCTTCCTCATCATCACTAACAACTTTAAATTCCTTTAAAGCACCATGTGCTTCATTTAAAATCTGTTCCTTTAGATACTCTTGATCAAAAGCATCTTTCATAAGCACTGTTGTTAATGCTAAAGGTAAATTCATACCACCAATGACTAATGTCTTTTGACTCATTTGATGTTCAGCAATCACATTCATTGCCGTCGTTAAAGGTGAACCACCAATTAAATCCCCCAACAAAATAATCTCATCATCACTTGTTACTTGACTTATTGCCTGGTTAAATACTTGGGCAAATTCATCTGCACTTTGTCCATCATGTAACCCAACAGCAATAACATCATCTCTTTTTCCAGCCAACATCTTTAAAGCATCAAATAATCCCTCAGCAAATAATCCATGACTGACTAAGACAACATATTTCACTTTTCTCCCTCCTTTATAAGACACTCATATTCTATCATTAAAGCGTTTTCATTCCAGTTGTCGAATGTCATAAAATCACTATGTCAAATCTCACCTCTTTATATGACAATTGTCACAAAGAAAAAGGGGCTGTAACGACTAAGTGGTTTTTGAACCATTTAGGACGCTCAGTCCTTTTTTTCTTTGATAACTAAAAAACACATTAAGTTATTTTTTAT
>NZ_SMCQ01000006.1 GCF_004343035.1 Longibaculum muris | reverse complement strand
AAGATTGGATATTTATCAAAAGAAACAATTCAATTAATTAGAAACTGTAATCGAAAAGAGTTAGAACAATTAACAAAGCAATTTGTTATGATAAACAATCAGGAAGATATATTAGAAATATTGGACATGCACTAAGAAAACCAGAATTAAATTTCTGGTTTTCTTATCTTAATGATATAGGTAATGAATAATTTCTTTCACTATTTTTATTTACATACAAGAATCATTATTTAAAATATCTATGACAGAATAATTTTCTAGCAATAAAAAGTTTTATCAAGTAATATATAAATATAAAAAAACTTTGTATAAGATATGGAAGATGAGGTATGAAGATGAAACTATATAGACCAGTAGGATTATATGAGATGAAAAAAATATTAGAAACAGATTGTAAAGCATTTCCTCCTAGACAAAAACAACAACCTTATTTCTATCCAGTTTTAAATAAGTCTTATGCTAAGGAAATAGCTTTTTGGAATGTAAAAGATAAAAATTCAGGATATGTAGGTTTTATAACTGAATTTGATGTTGAAGATTCATATATAGAAAAATATGATGTTCATTGTGTTGGGAATGAAACGCATTTAGAATTATGGATACCAGCAGAGGATCTTCATAATTTTAATAAGAATATCGTCAATCAAATAAAGATTGTTGATGTTTATTATGGCGACGATTATAAGGGGTTACCACCAAGAGGTGTATCAGGTTTTAAAGAGACAGATGTTTATAAACAAATAGAATTATTACAAAATATTATCAAATATAATGAATTTGATTTTTATGGAACTGTCTTGGTTGAATGGGAATTATTAAATTTAAATTTACTTTTTTGGAAAAGTTTGGGTGTTGATTCATATCTTATCAATAAAATTGTTGAGTATTTACAACTCACACATAAATGCTTTATATCAGAATCATTATTAAAATAATGAAAAAAGATACAGTTTTCTCTGTATCTTAGGTGCTCAATGTATCGATTAATTACCGCCGGGTCCATCCTGGCGTTTTCTATCATCTGGATAATACTTTAGATTGTTATTAGTCCATTGATTGTCTGTAGCAGTTTTTTTGTTTTCTTTGTTTTGTTTATTCAATTTTTCTTTTGACATTTTCATCACTCCGATATTATTTTGTGAAGTAAAGACTAAAGTATTCATTTTTTATAAAAAAATTTTCAATCTATTTTATGAAGCGTTATAATGTATACAGGTGATATAAAAATGAAAAGACAAATAGAAATTCGATGTGGAAATTATAGTGATGCATTAAATGCACAAAATGGTGGAGCTTCTCGCATTATTTTAAGTAATGGATTATATTTGGGTGGATTAACGCCAAGTATTGGAACACTTTTAAAGGTGAAAGAAAATACAGATTTAGAGGTTATTTGTTTAGTGAGACCTAGAACGGCTGGTTTTTATTATAATGATGATGAATTTGAGACGATGATGTTAGATGCAGAAGTTTTGTTAGATAATGGTGCTGATGGGATTGCTTTTGGTTTTTTAGATGAAGAATGTGATATTGATATTGTTCATACAAGAAAGATGGTTGATTTAATTCATTCTTATCATAAGAAAGCTTTTTTTAATCAAGCTATTGATTGTGTTTATGATATAGATAAAACAATGTGTATTTTAATTACAATGGGTGTTGAAGGAATTTATACAAGTGGTCAACAAAAAAATGCTTTGAAGGGAAAAGAAATGGTTCATTATTTACAAGATACTTATGGTCAAGGGATTGAAGTTATTGCAGTAGAAGGAATTAATGTGGATAATCTCACAAAGTATATGGATGATACAGGAATCTTTATTTATCAAACAGCATGTCTTGATTGGGGTATAGACCCTACAACAGTGAAAGCAGATGGATTATTTGATTATCATGATGGTGAGTTTGAAAAAGTGAATTGGGAATTAGTTGAAGCTTATGTAGATGAAGTTGAAGATGATTTATATGATTTTGAGATTGTGTGAGGTGAAGTATGAATTTTAAAGATGATATTAAAAATTATCAACCAATTAATGAACAAGAAATCCAAGACCAAAAAGTCATTATTCAATTAATCGAACAATCTCCCCATATTTTAACAAGAGATAATTATGTTGCCCATATCACAAGTTCTGGATTTATTATGAATCCGACTCTTACAAAAGTCTTGATGATTCACCATAATATTATGAAAAAATGGGCATGGACAGGTGGACATGCCGATGGAGAAAGTGATTTATTAGCTGTTGCACTCAAAGAAGCAAGGGAAGAAACCGGTGTTAAAGATATCCAACCCTTATCTTCTCAAATTGCTTCATTAGATATTTTGCCGGTTTCCAGTCATTTTAAAAATGGTTGTTATGTGAATACACATTTACATTTGTCGGTTGCTTATCTATTGATATGTGATGAGAATCAACCTTTAAAGATATGTGAAAAAGAAAATAGTGGAGTGGAATGGATTGATATTGATATGATTAATCATCAATATTTTAGTGAACATGATGTTTATCTCTATCACAAATTAATAGATCGTGCTCAAAAGGAGGTTGAGAAAATAAGATGGAAATAAGAGTTTTAAAATATTTTCTTGCAGTCGCAAGAGAAGAAAATATAACGAAAGCTGCAGAAGTTTTACATATTACTCAACCAACATTATCTAGACAGTTAATGCAATTGGAAGATGAATTAGGAGCACAATTATATATTCGTGGCAAGAATAAAATTACGCTTACTGAAGAAGGAATGTTGTTAAGAAGAAGGGCAGAAGAAATTGTTGATTTAGCCGATAAAACAGAAAGAGAATTTTTACAAAGAGAAGATTTGATTGCGGGAGAAATTTACATAGGGGCTGGAGAAACTTATGCAATGCGTCAAGTTGCTAAGATGATGAAAGAATTTAGTATACAATATCCACAAGTTCAATATCACTTATTTAGTGGGCAGGCCGATGATATTAAAGAAAGAATTGATAAAGGCTTAATTGATTTTGGCCTTCTTACCGAACCGGTTGATATTGAAAAATATGATTTTGCCAGACTTAATTACAAAGATAGATGGGGAATTATTGTTCCTAATGATAGTGTTTTAGCTTCAAAAGAACATGTAACCCCTCAAGATTTAATTAATCAACCTTTATTGATTCCTCAACGTTCAATAGTCCAAAATGAAATCGCACATTGGTTTGGAGAAGATCATGAAAAACTGAATATTATAGCAACCCATAATCTTATTTATAATGCAGCAATATGGGTAGCAGAAGGTATGGGATATGCTTTTACAATTGATAAGTTATTTTATGGTGATGAGGAAATTCCAGTTACTTTTGTACCCCTCTATCCGACTTTAGAAACTGGGACGGTTATTGTCTGGAAAAAACATCAGATATTCTCACCAGCGATGTCACGTCTAATTGAAAAAATCAGACAAACGTTTAAAGCTTAAAAAAGACATGTTATAATAAAACAAAGAAAAATAGGAGGATTATAATGGAATATTTAGTTTTAGATGTCGGTGGAAGTGCCATCAAATATGCACTTATGAATGATGAATTAGAAATGTTAGAAAAAGGAAAAGTACCAACTCCAAAAGAAGGATTAGAAGAATTTAAACAAGCTGTTCAATCTATTTATCAAAAATATCAAGAAAGAGTAGATGGAATTGCTATGTCTTTACCAGGACTTATCAATAAACATACACGTTTAGTTCAAGTTCCTGGTGCTTTGGAATATAATCTAGGAGTAGACATTTTAGCTGAATTACAGTCAGTTACAACAAATCGTTTAACAATTGAAAATGATGCAAAATGTGCAGCTTTATGTGAAGTTGAATATGGAAGTTTAAAAGGTACTGATGTAGGAGCAGTTTGTATCATTGGTAGTGGTATTGGTGGTGGTGTCACTATTGGTGATAAAGTTTTTACAGGAACTCATGGTTTTGCAGGTGAGTTTAGTTACCTATCTACGGATTGGACAAAACAAGTTGGCTTTGAAGCTAAGTGGGGATTTGATAGCAGTGCTTTATATTTAGTGGCTTCTATTGCCCATGCAGTTGGAGAAGATCCAAAAACATTTGATGGTATGAAAGCTTTTGAATACTGTAATCAAGGTGATGAACGTGCTTTAACTGCTTTAAAGGCTTATACTGATAAATTAGTAATGGGATTATTCAATATTCAAGCAACTGTTGATCCAGATAAAATAGCTGTTGGTGGGGGAATTAGTCAACAACCTATCTTACATGAATACATTCAAAAATCATTAGATCAAATCTATGAGAAAATGCCAATCCCAATTCCAAGAGTTCAAATTGTACCATGTACTTATTATAATGATTCTAATCTTGTAGGAGCACTTGCAAACTATAAGAAAACATATAATGCCTAGTAAGCATTATATGAAATAGATTATAGGTATTAGACATAATTGAATAGAAACTATAAAATGTAGATGTCAAAAGAATATCTACATTTTTTGTTGTAAGGAGGTATGTTATGAAAATTAAAGAAGTCAGTGAAAAGTATAACGTTCCCATGACTGCATTAAGATATTATGAAAAAGCCGGATTGTTTAATCAAGTCAAAAGAGTCAATGGCATAAGAGAGTATGATGATTTGGATATTGAAAGATTAAGTTTAATCTTAACTTTAAAAAAGGCCGGTGTCCATATTGAAAACATTTTGAAATATATTCAATTAGATGAACAAGGACAATCAACATCAATCCAAAAAATTCGAATTTTAAAACAAGAAAGAAATAACATCTTAGATGAGATTCATCAACGTCAAAAAAACTTAGATACATTAGATTGTTTAATTTATAAATTAAAGGAGGAAAACAATGAAAACAAACAATAAAAAACCTTGGATTATTTTAGCTTTATGTTGTGGTTTAGCAGCTTCATCAATCGGGGTGTCTATTAACTCATCAGGAGTTTTCTATACACCTGTTTCAGAAAGTTTGCATATGATGCGAGGAACATTTTCGATGCATATGACAATTTTCTCGTTAGTCACAGCCATCACTTCATTATTTGTTCCACGTTTAATGGAAAAGTTCTCTTATAAAATGATTTTAACTGTCAGTGTTTTTACTGCTGTTGTTTCAACTGGATTAATGGCATTAGGAAATAGTGCTATTGTATTCTATATTTTAGGTGCTATTCGAGGAATGAGTACAGCCATGTTTTCAATTGTTCCATTAACTTTGGTTATTAATGGCTGGTTTGAAAAGAAACATGGTCTTGCAACAAGTATTGTTTTTGGATTTAGTGGTTTAGCAGGTTCTATTTGTTCACCTATCTTATCAAGTTGTATTGAAACATTTGGATGGCAAATGGGTTATATCATAAAAGCAATTATTCTTTTATGTTTATGCTTACCAGCAGTTTTATACCCATTTCATGTTGATGCAAGGGATGATGGGTATTTACCATATGGTTATGAAGAAAAGAAAGAAAATGATGTTTCTGTAGAAAGTCCAACTTTCCATTTTATAACAGTTGCTTTTATCAGTTTCTTTGTCTTTGGTTTAATGTGTAGTTGTATTACAAGCGTTACTCAACATCTTCCAGGATTTGCTGAATCTATTGGTTATAGTAGTGTTGTTGGAGCTTCACTTTTATCAGCAGGAATGGTAGGAAATATTATTTCTAAATTAGTTATTGGAACATTGAGTGATCATTTTGGTTCAATAAAAGCAACAATTGTTATGATTATTGCGAATACTTTAGGAATTGTGATGTTGATGATGGGAAAATCAGAATTTCTCTTATTAGTTGGAGCATTCTTATTTGGTTCTTGTTATTCAATTGGAGCAGTGGCTTTACCATTACTTACAAAGCATTTCTTTGGTAGTAATAACTATGCCAAAGCTTTTCCTAGTATTTCCTTTGCATCCAATTTAGGAGCAGCCATTTCACTATCAATGGTTGGATATATTTATGATTTCTTTGGTTCATATATATACGCATTTATGATTGCATTGATAATGATTGCCTTAGCAGTTCTATTACTAGCAATCACTTCAACTTTCACAAAACAACATTAGGAGGAAAAGAAAATGAGAGATTTAAACAAAGCCAATGAGTTATTTCAACAATTACATGATGAAGATATTTTAAATGATGATCTAGAGTTACAAACGATTATGAAAAATTATATCTATGGAGATGTTTATCAACATGGAACACTAGATTTAAGATTAAGAGAATTGATTTTAATTGTTGTAAATACAACAAATCATACCCTTACATCTTTAAAAGAACATGTGAATGCAGCTATTAAAGCAGAAGTTTCACCTATTCAAATCAAAGAAGTCATTTATCAATGTACGCCTTATATTGGATTAGGAAAAGTTCAAGAAGCATTAGAAGTAGTGAATCTTATTTTCAAAAAACATAATATTTCTACAAAACCACAAGCAACAGTGAATGAAAAAACAAGATTTGAAAAGGGTTTTGAAGTACAAAGTGCTGCTTTTGGAAAAGACCATATTCAAGCTAATCATGATCAAGCTTCACAAGAATTAAAACATATTCAAAAATATTTATCAGAATATTGTTTTGGTGATTTTTATACAAGAGAAGGATTAGATTTAAAAACCAGAGAACTTATGACAATGGTTACGTTAGCGACTTTAGGTGGTTGTGAAAATCAATTAAGAGGACATGTTGGAGCTAATATCACAGTTGGAAATAGTCGTGAATTATTGATTGAAACAATAACACAGTGCCAACCTTATATTGGTTTTCCAAGAACATTAAATGCTATAACAATTATTAATGAAGTGACAAAATAGGAGGATAAGAAAATGGAAGAAAAAGATGTTTTGTTTGGATTAGGAGACCCTAATGATGCTTATGCTAAGTATTTTGATGGACAAAGTTATTTAAAAAGATTAACAACGACAGGAGGACCAATGGCGAATGTAACATTTGAACCAAGATGTCGTAATCATTGGCATATTCATCATAAAAGCGGACAAATTTTATTATGTACAATGGGTAGAGGTTATTACCAAGAATGGGGAAAACCTGCGCAGGAATTAAAACCAGGAGATATTATTCATATTTCTCCAGAAGTTAAACATTGGCATGGGGCAGCAAAAGATAGCTGGTTTACACATATTTCAGTGGAAATTCCTGCAGCTGATTCAAGTAATGAATGGTTAGAAGCAGTCAGTGATGAAGATTATAATCAATTAAAATAGGAGAAAATTATGGAATATGTAAAATTAGGAAATACGGGATTAGATGTTTCTCGTATCTGTTTGGGATGTATGAGTTTTGGAGATCCTCAAAAATGGATTCATAGTTGGGTATTAAATGAAGAAGATTCAAGGAAGATTATTAAAAAGGCTTTAGATTTAGGAATTAATTTCTTTGATACGGCTAATGTCTATGGATTAGGAGCGAGTGAAGAAATCTTAGGGAGAGCTTTAAAAGATTATGCCTCTCGTGATGAAATTGTAATTGCGACAAAGATTAGTGAAAAAATGAGTGATAAGCCAAATGGTCAAGGTCTTTCTAGAAAAGCAATTATGCAAGAAGTTGAACATTGTTTAGAAAGATTACAAACAGATTATATTGATATTCTTTATATTCATAGATGGGATTATCATACACCGATTGAAGAAACAATGTGCGCTTTAAATGATTTAGTAAGTTCAGGAAAAGTTCATTATTTAGGAGCTTCAAGTATGTATGCGTGGCAATTTCAAAAAGCACAATATGTTGCTGAAAAGAATGGCTGGACAAAATTCTCAGTTATGCAAGGACATTATAATTTATTATATCGTGAAGAAGAACGTGAAATGAATCCATTTTGTTTAGATTCAGGAGTCGCTCTTGTACCTTATAGTCCTTTAGCTGCAGGAAGATTAACAAGAGATTGGGATAGTGATTCAAAACGTTTTCAAGAAGATCAAGTTGCAAAAAGAAAGTATGATATAACCCAAGATAGTGATCAAATTATTGTTGAAAGAGTTGCACAAATTGCTCAAAAATATAATGTGAGTAGATCGCAGGTTGCAATAGCGTGGTTATGGCAAAAAGGTGTCACTGCGCCCATTGTAGGAATTACAAAAGAAAAATATTTAGATGATTTTGTTGGTGCTTTCCAAGTTCAATTAAGTGAAGATGATATAAAATATTTAGAAGAAGCATATGTTCCACACAATATTGTAGGACATCAATAGGAGAAAGATATATGATAAAAATAAATGAAAAAGGACAAGCTGTTGCTCCTAAGATACATTTAATAACAGATGAAGTTTTCAAAAAAATAGACCATACAGAAATCAGATGGTTAGGAAATGCAAGTATTATGATCAATAGTCATGGAACAAATATTATGATTGATCCACTATTAGAAGGATTTGATATGCCATTATTAATAGATATGCCAATCTTACCTCAAGATATTCCAACATTAGATGCTTTATTGGTTACACATATTGATAATGATCACTTTAGTCGACCAACATGCCATGATGTTTTAAATGTTTGTAAATCATATCATGCTACAAAATATGTAGCTGAAGTCATGAGAGAAGAAAATATTCCAGGGATTGGACATGATATTGATGAGTCTTTTATGGTGAATGATGTTAAAGTTACCCTCACAAAAGCTGTGCACAATTGGCAAAATGAATCATCAAAGTACAATTATCGTGAATGGAAAGTAGAAGATTATTGTGGCTATTGGATAGATTCACAGGATGGAACAATTTGGTTACCAGGTGATTCTAAACTCATTGATGAACATTTGCATATGCCTAATCCTGATGTTATCTTATTTGATTTTGCAGATAATGAATGGCACATAACATTAGAAGGAGCAGTCAAGCTTGCCAATACTTATCCAAATGCTCAATTGATTTGTATTCATTGGGGATGTGTTGATGCACCTGATATGTCACCGTTTAATGGTAATCCTGAAACATTATTTGATAAAGTTGTGAATCCAGATAGAATTCAAGTTTTAGCTCCTGGGGAGGCATTTGTTTTATCATGAAAAAAACATTATATTTAATGCGTCATGGTCAAACGATGTTTAATGTACAAAAGAAAATTCAAGGATGGTGCGATTCTCCATTAACAGAATTAGGGATACATCAAGCTCAAGTGGCAGGAGAATATTTTAAAAAGAATCATATTACATTTGATCATGCTTATTCCTCAACAAGTGAACGTTGTTGTGATACATTAGAACTTATTACAGATATGCCTTATACAAGAATAAAAGGTATAAAGGAAATGTTCTATGGTGAATTAGAAGGTGAAAGTGAACGTCTGAATTGTGCAACACCTAAAGAATGTGAAACATATTATCTTCAATTTGGTGGTGAATCTTCGAATACAGTTAGAGATAGAATGTTAAAAACACTAACGGATATTATGGAAAAAGATGACCATGAAAGTGTTTTGGCTGTTTCTCATAGTGGTGCTTGTTTTAACTTTTTAAGAGCTATTCAAGATCCAACAGAAGAATTAAAGAAAGGAATAACAAATTGTTGTATATTCATATACGATTATGAAGATAATCACTTCTCTTTAAGAGAAGTGATTAGACACCAATTTTAATTCATGTCTTAAAATTGTCAAAAATTTATATAAAAATAAGAAATAATGGAAACTTTGCTTCATCTTCTTAAATCTATATGTCTATCTATGACAAAATAAGATATAGTCAAGATAGTAAATAAAGGAGATGTGAGAAATGATTAGAATTTTATTAGCTTGTGCAGGAGGAATGTCAACAAGTTTATTGATGTTAAGAATGCAAGAAGAAGCAGAAAAACGAGGTGTTGAAGTGACTGTAGATGCTGGACCTGAAAAAAACATTGAAAATTTAATGGGAACATTTGATGTTTTATTATTAGGTCCTCAAGTTAGATACGCTATTGGAAATGTTAAGAAAATATGTGAAGGAAAAGTTCCTTTTGATGTTATTGAAATGAGGGACTATGGGATGGTGGATGGCGTTAAAGTGTTAGATAAAGCATTAAAAATGTATGATGATTTCTATAAATAGAAGAACGAATACAAGTTCTTCTATTTTTTTGAAAAATTTTTTTCATTGGAGATGAATGATTGAAAAATAAAGATGATAAAACATTTTTATTTAAGAAGCATAACTACATTTTTTTACAAGGAATATTATAATTGAAGTACATTAAAAAACTTTGAAAAAGGGGGGGAATTATAATGATTATAGAAAAATTATTGGATGCTAATGATTTAACTGAATCAGAAAAACAAATCAGCCAATATATCTTAGATAAAAATAATGATTTATCATTAATGACAAGTATTGAACTTGGTAAAAATAGTTATACATCCCAATCATCAGTCATTAGATTTTATAAAAAATTGGGATATCATTCTTATCGTGAGTTTATTTCACGTTTAATTATTGAAAGAAACGAGTATTTTAAAGTCGATGATATTGCTTTAGAACAACCAACTCAATATTTTTCGAGTTATGAAGAAACACAAAGTATTATTTCTAAAATGTATGCCTTAGCATTAATAAAAACCAATATTTTACTTAATAAAAATACAGTTATAAGAGTGTGTAATCGTATATCAAGTGCTTCTTCTATTGATATATATGCGGTAGGAATAGCGAACGTTATTGCAAAACAAATGGCTTTTAAATTACAGTCATTAGGTTTATCTTGTATGTTTCATGATGGTTTAAATATGAATTATATAAAGAAATTAGATCAAAGAAATGTTTCGATTATTATTGCTTTATCTGGTAAAAATCCAATGATTCAAACCATCGCAAAAACTCTATCTGAACAAAGGAATTATGTTGTTTCTTTAATGGGACGTAAGGAAAAAAATGTAATGGAATTATGTAAAGATAATATTACTTTTTTTACTCAAGAAAAAGATGATGTAGATGTATTGGTAGATTTGTTTTCAGGTGAATATATTGTTAATTTGATATATGCTATTTTAAAAGTGAAGATGGAGAACCTTTGATTTATTATTAATAAAAGACTTTATATATTCATATTTAAATGTTTGATCTGATTTTTAAGAATTATAGTTTTTTTCATATTTTGAATAGAGATAGATTTTCATATTTATTATTGATAAAATAAAATAGAGTGGAGGATGAATATGAAAAAAGCAGTTATATTTGATATGGATGGTTTAATGATTGATAGTGAGAGAGTCACTTATAATGAATATGTTAAAAAGTTACATCTATTAGGACATGATGATTTTACTGAAGAATTATATAGAAATTGTTTAGGTAAGAATAAAGTTGGAATATGCCAAGTTTTTATTGATCATTATGGTGAATCTTTTCCTATGGATGAGGTATGGGATGATGTTCATGTTTGGATTGATGAGAGTTTACGCGCATATGTTCCTAAGAAAAAAGGCTTAGATGATTTATTACATTATTTAAAAGATCATGGCTATAAGACAATTGTTGCAACATCAAGTGCTCGTGCAAGAGTTGATGAAATTTTAAAAAACGCACAAATTACTGAATATTTTGATGATAGTATTTGTGGAGATGAAGTGACACATGGAAAGCCAAATCCTGAAATCTTTTTAACCGCATGTGAAAAATTAGGTGTATCACCAAAAGAAGCACTTGTTTTAGAAGATAGTGAAGCAGGAATTTTAGCAGCCTATGATGGAGATATTGATGTTATTTGTGTACCGGATATGAAATATCCAGAACCTGACTATGCAGCTAAAACAACAAAGATTGTCGATTCATTAGAGGATGTTATTGATTACTTAGAAGATATTTCCTAGGGAATATCTTTTTTAAAAAAGGAGAGAAACAATGAAACCAAAATTACACTTTACACCACCACAAAACTGGATGAATGATCCAAATGGTTTAATTTATTTTCAAGGAAAGTATCACTTGTTTTATCAACATTTTCCTTATACTTGTCAGTGGGGAACAATGCACTGGGGACATGCTGTGAGTAATGATCTTGTTCATTTTGAGCATTTGCCAATTGCTTTGTATCCATCAAAATATGCTGATCGTAATGGATGCTTTTCTGGTTCAGCAATTGCATATCATAATCAATTGTATTTGTATTATACATCAATTCGTTATGCTAAAGAAAATCCAGAATATGTTCATGTTCAATACAGTGATGATGATTTAATCGCTTCACAATCTGTTGTTATATCTCAAGATGGTTTTACATTTGATAATCAAAATGATAAACATCTTGTTGTTGATGTTATTGAGGATGAAAAATTAGGTGATAAACGACATACTAGAGATCCTAAAGTCTGGATTGGAAAAAATGGACATGTTTATATGAGTGTTGGAAGTAAAATACCTAGTGATAAGGGCTATGATGGTGAAGTTTTATTTTATGAAAGTGAAGATGGTTTAAATTTCACTTACAAAAATAGATATACTGATGCCGATATTGGAGATATGTGGGAATGTCCTGATTTAATTTGCTTAGATAATCAATATTTTTTAATATTCTCACCAGAAAATATCAATCAACCACCTTATCCTAACAGCAATGCTGTGATTATGTGTGTTTCTTTTGATGAAGATACATGTACATTAAAAAAACAAGGGGATTATATGTATTTAGATTATGGTTTGGATTTTTATGCGCCACAAACATTTCTCGATGAGTATCAACAAAGAACAATGTTTGGTTGGATGCGAATGCGAAAACCAGCTAAAGATGAAAATTGGTGTGGGATGTTAACAATGCCAAGAGTCATAATAAATAAAAATGGACATATTTATCAACAGGTCCATCCTCATATAAAAAGACTATTTACTAAAGAGGCAAAGATTATTGATTTTAATCAACCATTTCAATTATTGACTTCTTTAAAAGAAGGAGAAGAAATAAGCTTAGGGGGATTAAAATTAAGTATTAAAAATGATTGTCTTTATTGTGATAGAGAAAAAGTATCAATTGTTGCTGATAAGGTATGTAATATCAATCATACACCATGTTTAAATGGACAATATGATTTAGAAATTTATTATGATCAACATATTTTTGAAATTTATATTAATGATGGATATTATGTTTTAAGTCAAATTGTTTATGAATTAGATAAAAAAGATATTTCATTAAATAAATATCAATTATATAATTTGTTTTAAAAAGTGGGCTATCCTTTCTTTCAATCTAAAAATGCAATATAATAATAGTGAATAGAAGGTGATCATATGCCAACAAATCATAATTATATGCTTATAATTGGGAAAAATCATTTACAAAACCAAAATATTGTAGATATTTTTAATGATCACTATAAACCTATTATTGTACAAGATATTTCTAAAGCTATAGAAAGCTTAGAAGCAAATCATAGTCAAATTGGAATTGTTATGATTGATGATAGTATGGATAAAGATGAAATCAAAGATTTTCTTGATTTTTGTCTATCTAAACATTTAGATGTACAAATTCCAATGGTTTTTATAGATGGAACAGAAGATGATGAATTATATAATTTAGTTTTTTCTTTAAAGATAGACGAAGTTATCAGAAAACCATATAATCCTAATATATTTAAAGCAAGAGTATTAAATTTAACTGCTTTATTTAGTCATAAATATCGTCTACAATGGCTAGTCGATACACAAACTAAAGAATTAAGAGAAAGCATTGAAGTGTTAAATCAAATGCGTTTAGAAGTTTTAGAATCTTTAGGAACATTGGTTGAATTTAGGAGCATTGAATCAGGAGAGCATATTTATCGTGTTCGTTTTATTACAGAACTACTTATGCAAGAATACCAACAATGCCATCCAGAATTAGATATATCTAATGAAATGATACATGAAATAGGAATGGCGTCAATTTTACATGATATTGGGAAAATATCTGTTAGTGATACAATTTTAAATAAACCAGCACGTTTAACTGAAGAAGAATTTAATGAAATGAAGAAGCATACGATGTATGGTTGTGAAATTATTAAACAATTTAAAGGATTGTATAATGAAAAAACATATCAATATTATTATGATGTCATTCGTTCTCATCATGAAAAATGGGATGGTAAAGGCTATCCTGATGGTTTAAAGAAAGATGAAATACCTTTATGGGCACAAATTGTATCCGTTGCAGATATTTATGATGCTTTAACGAATACCCGTGTCTATAAATCAGCTTATCATCATTCAAAAGCTGTGAAAATGATTTATGATGGTGAATGTGGAATGATTAATCCAGAAGTTCTTGACTGTTTTAAAAATATAGAAAATGAAGTTCATCAAACAGCTCAAGCTTTATCTGGTGAAAAAATTGAAAGCTTTCAAAATGAAGAAGAAAACTTTGTTATGCACAATTTAGAAAGAGAACGTTCCTATCATCGTGCTTATACAGAGTTATTATCGGATTGTTATTTTGAATATGATAGTGAGTATCGTACTTTACAGCATTATAATATATTGGGTAGAGTTGGTTTAGAAAAATATCATGAGGATATGTATAGAAATGTTCATCCCGATGACATTGATAAATTAAAACAAGCAATCAATCAGACCTCTAGCAGCAATCCAACTTTGAAACTCTATATTAGAATACGATATGGAATGCAGTTAGCTTATATGCCTTGTTTAGTGACAATCCGTACAACGTGGGATATTTATACCAATAAACGTATTGGTGGTGTAGGAAAAATTGAAATAGTGAGAAATAACTAGCAATGACTAGTTATTTCTAGTTAAGGAGGATATTATGATAGAAGTTAATCATTTAACAAAAAGATATGATCAATTTAAGGCTGCAGATGATGTAAATCTTGTAGCAGAAAGTGGTAAGATTACAATTTTACTTGGACCTAATGGGGCAGGGAAATCTACGACGATTAAAAGTATTGCTAATTTATTAAAATTTGAGGGAGTTATCAAGATATGTGGTTATCGCAATGATACAATTGAAGCAAAACGTTGTTTTGGGTATGTCCCTGAAACACCTATCTTATATGATTTATTGACAATTGATGAGCATATTGATTTTATTGGACATGCTTATCAAATCAAAAATTATCAAGAAAAAGCTGAAAAATATTTAGAACTCTTTAAATTAACAGAAAAAAGAAAGAAAATGGCTAAAGAATTAAGTAAAGGGATGACTCAAAAACTAAGCATGTTATTGGCGTTTATGATTGAACCAAGAGCTTTATTAGTTGATGAACCAATGGTTGGTCTTGATCCTGCTAGTATTGAAGATACTTTAAAATTATTTAGAGCTTTGGCTAATGAAGGTTGTGCAATTTTAATTAGTACCCATATTATTGATATTGTCAGTGATATATTTGATGAAGCTTATATTATGAATAAAGGACATATTATTAAACATGTTAGAAAAGAAGATTTACAAGAGGAATCTTTGAAAGAATATTTCTTTGAATTAACGGATGGTGAATAATATGAAAACACTTTTACGACTTTGGTTTTTAAAATCAAAAGCAAATATAAGAAATTTATTTAAAAAACCAACCAGTGCAATATTTACAGTTTGTATGGTTCTTTTATATGGATTTATTATTATCAGCATGTTTACAATTAAACGCAGTCCTTCACCAATGATGGTTACCCTGGATTTACACACATCAATATTAGTATTAATAGGTTTTCTCGCATTAATGTTATTTTCTACATTAATGTCATCTAAAAAAGCCTTGTTTTATGGTAATGATGCCTTTTTCTTATTTAGTGGTCCTTTTACTAGAAAACAAATTATGGCATATCTTACATTACAAACAATTGTTCAATCAGTTATGATAGGCTTCTTTGCTTTAATATTTTTTGTTGGTATGAGTAGTGGTTTATCTTTTGAACCAATGTTTGTATGGTTATTGATTATTGGAGTTATATTCACTATTCTTATTTTTCTTGTTTTAAGTGATTATTTATATGTTTTATCCATTGGTGATAAGAAATATAATATATTATCTAAAGTGATTATTGGTATATTTGTTTTTATTGTTATGATGACTTTAATAATGACTTATTTACAAACAGGAGAATTAAAGACATTATTCATTGATTTTATTCAATCACCATTATTTTATTTTGTTCCTGTTTTTGGTTGGCTAAAACTAGGTTTAATTAGTTATGTTACCAAAGAATATCTTTTCGTATTTATTGGTTTTGCTTTATTATTATTAACATATATCATCATTTATTTATTATTCATTAATTATCAAGGTGATTTTTATGAACAAGCATTACAAGATTCCTTAGATTTTTCAAAAAGATATAAATCATTAAAAGAAGGTAATCAAAATGCTATGAAAGATGTAAAGGTCAAAAATGTAACAGGAAAGTTTCAATCAGGAGCTTTTGCAGTTATGTCAAAAAACTTCTTACTAATGAAAAAAACAGGACATATTTTATCAGCTAATGATTTAATAACAATCTCTATTTATATTGTTTTGGCAATTTTTACTGGTTTAGGATTTGGTTTCTTTATTTATATGATGGTTTTATATATCTTTACATCACTACAAAATAGTGAACTAGCAACTGAATTAAAGAACTATCAAATCTATCTTATTCCAGATAAACCAATAAAAAAATTAATAGCTGTTATGTTACCAACGTTTATTAAGGTGATACTTATTATGACAATTTCATTGATCATTGTAGGGATTTATTATCAAACAGATTTCATCACATTAATCATGTATCTCATCAATATGATAGGATATATATGTGTTTTTATGAGTGGTAGTGTATTAACCGTGAGAATCTTAAAAAGTCGTTCTTCACGTATATTTGAAAATTTAATGAGAATGTTTATCATGGTTGTTTGTTCATTGCCAAGTGTATTCTTAACAGCATTTGTCCTCATAACTGGTCATTTGAATACAGCCACACTAACGCTAATTTCTTATTCATCATTATTTATGAATTTTGTGATTGCAGTAGGAATTATTATATTATGTCAAGATATGATGAATGGTCGAGAGTTAAAGAGTGAGTAGGGATTATATATTCCTACTTTTCTTGTACGGACATGCATTGATAAAAAGGGTGAAGTTGTGTATACTGTAAGAAAGGACGTGATTTTATGAGTAAATATCAAATGATATATCAAGATTTGTTAGATAAAATAAAACAAAGAGTTATTCAACCTAATACTTATCTTCCTAGTGAAAATGAATTAATGAAACAATATGGTGCTTCAAGAGATACTGTACGTAAAGCTTTAAATTTGTTGTTACAAAATGGTTATATTCAAAAAAACAAGGGAAAAGGATCTTTGGTTTTAGATATGGATAGAATTGCTTTTCCAGTTTCTGGTGTAACGAGTTTTAAGGAACTTCAAAAAACATTACATGGAGATGTAGAAACAATTGTGAATATGTTTTTAGAAGAAGAAATTCCTAATGAATTAAAAGAAGATCTTTATATGGATAGTGGTAAAATATATCATATTGAAAGAATTAGGAAAATAGATGGAGAAAAAGTAATTCTAGATACTGATTATCTTAATGGAAAAGTTGTTAATGGATTAAAAATAGAACATGCTAAGAATTCATTATATGAATATATTGAAAAAGAATTAGGGCTGAAAATTAGTTTCGCTAGAAAAGAAATTACGGTTGTTAAAGCAACTCAAAGAGAAAAACAGTTGTTAGATATGTTAGACTATGATTTATTGGTTTGTGTTAAATCGTATACTTATTTAGAAGATGCGACATTATTCCAGTACACAATTTCAAAACATCGCCCTGATAAATTTAGATTTGTTGATTTTGCAAGACGAACAGAATTATAGATGAGTGATTCTTCATTCATCTTTTTTTGACCGTTTATAGTTAATAAAGAACCATCTGTTTAAAAGTAAAGGTATTTCTTTTCATAACTCTATATAATGAAATCGAAAAAGGAGGGAAACATCATGAAAGTGAAAGTTGAGTTAGATCAAGACTGTGTTGAACCAATCATATTAATTAAGACAAAAGAAATTACAAATGAAATTAATGAATTGATACAGTTTCTTAATTCTAAACAATATGAGATGATTGCTGGATTCTATAATGATACAGTAGAACTGTTAGAACAATCACAAATTATTAGATTCTATGCATCACAACAAAAAGTTTATGCTCAAGTCAATGATAGAGAATATGTCATTCGGTTAAGGTTATATGAAATCGAAAATCGATTAAATCAAAAAGACTTTATTCGAATTTCACATTCAGAAATTGTTAATCTCAAAGCAATTGAAAAATTAGATTTAAGTTTTTCAGGGACTATTCAATTGCTTTTATCTAATGGAGAAGTGACTTATGTTTCCAGAAGATATGTGAAAAAAATAAAAGAAATATTAGGAATATGAGGTGAAAGTGATGAAAAAAAAGATGCTTTTAAGAGGGGTATTAGGGATACCATTAGGGATTTCAATAAGTTATGTTATTTCTATTATAACTTCATTTATTTATGGTAATGGTAAGTTTTTTGTTTGTTCTCCTTTACTTATTGAATATGCAGGAAATGAAATAAATGCTGTTGTTTTACAGACAGTACTTAGTGCTTTATTGGGAATGATTTTTGCTGGGGGATCAGTTGTATGGGATATGGAGCAGTGGAGTATAGCAAAGCAAACAGGAATCTATTTTACTTTAACTGCAGTTGCTATGTTTCCTATTTCTTATATGGCAGGATGGATGGAACATACTTTATTAGATTGTGTGATTTATTTTGGAATATTTGTTGTTATCTTTGTTGTTATGTGGCTTATTCAATATTTTATTTGGAAACAAAAAATTGAAAGAATCAATAAAAATATTCATAAGTCATAAAAGAGATTATAAATAAGGTCTTCTCTTAAATATATTCATTTGATTTGCATATAAGGATGTCATCTTATCTATAATCATTCTTATATTGTGTTCAATATATGTGGATTATAGTTTGTATAAAAGACAATATAAAATAAAAAGAAAGTATGTATTAATGCATTTTGCATAAATTGTATATTAGATTTCAAGTGATCAATACATTGATTTAAAAATATGAAATTGATATAATGGATATATAAAATAGAGAGGAGGATGTATGACCTAAGGGTTGTCTTTTCCTTAAGTTATACGCCAAAATATGGACAAAAATATTATTTGTATTGGAACTCAGTATAACGGTTATTCAATTGATTTAGAAAAGCATTTATTAATCATTCATCAACCTAATAGTTTATATGAAAATAAAGTTCAGAAAAAAGAAAAGAATATAACTATTAAGTTAAATGAAATCAAATATGTGGACGTATTATATTCTGAATATGATCCTGGATTATTTGGAACTAATTGTAGTGTTGTGTTGGAGGCACATTTAAATGATGGAAGCAGATATGATTTTCATAAATACATTGAAGCTTCAAAAGATGATTTGTTAAAGGCTTATTCAATATTCAAGAGTGAAGGTATTGTGTTTAATGATAAGTACAAAATATTAGAAACTATTGTTCATTCTCATGAGGAACGTATCAGTTATATATTGGTTGATATGATTAAAAATAATAAATTACCAAGAATAGATTTGTCAAAATAATGTCATCTATTTTAGAGTGTTTGTTGTTATCTTTATTGTCATGGGGCTTATTTAATATTTTATTTAGAAGCATAAAATTGAAAGAATTAATGAAAATGTTCTTAGGTCATAAAAAGATATTTCATGTCTTGACATTCAAAATGAGTTTGCTATAATATGTGTTGCTCGGAGGGCTAATCAAAATGATTTGCTGGATAAGAGTATAGGTCAACAATCTATACTTTTGTCCAGCTTTTTTAATGTAAAGGAGGAGATACAATGGACTTTTTAACTGGAAAATTAAAATCACTTTATTTTAAATATTTGGCTGCAGCATTTGGAAGTGCATTAGTAACATCAATATATTCAATTGTTGATATGGCTATTGTTGGACAATATCAAGGACCGGATGGAACAGCAGCTTTGGCTGTTGTTGCACCAATCTGGAATATTATTTTTAGTTTGGGATTATTAATGGGAATTGGTGGGTCAATTATTCTCAGTACATTAAGAGGACAAAGAGATGGTCATCATCAATATGAAAATGAATACTTTTCATCAGCTGTGATAGGTTCTACTGCTTTAGGATTAATCATGTGGGTTTTACTTATTTTCTTTGATAAAGAATTATTTATATTCTTTGGAGCAAAAGGAAATCTTTTAGCCCTTGCACAAACTTACATCATACCAATTAAGTTTGTTTTACCATGTTTCTTGTTTACACAAATGTTAGCAGCCTTTTTAAGAAATGATAATGCTCCAACTTTAGCAACCATAGGTGTATTATTAGGTGGAATATTTAATATCTTTGGGGATTACTTCTTTGTATTTACTTTAGATATGGGAATCTTTGGAGCTGGACTTGCGACTGCAATAGGATCAGTCATTTCTTGTATCATCATGCTTACACATTTTTTATCAAAAGAAAATACCCTTCATTTTGTTATACCTAAACATATATTACAACAATTACAAAAGATTGTGATTACCGGATTTTCAACTTTTTTTATCGATATAGCTATGGGAATTTTAACTATTTTATTTAATCGACAAATTATGGCTTATCTAGGAAGTCAAGCTTTATCTATTTATGGAATTATTGTTAATATTAGTACCTTTGTACAATGTTGTGCCTATAGTGTCGGACAAGCATCACAACCTATTATTTCTACAAATTTTGGTGCAAAGTTTGGTCATAGAATTAAAGAAACTTTAAAATATGCATTATATAGTGTTGCTTTCTTTAGTATTCTATGGACTGCTCTTGCACTTCTTGTACCAAATATGTTCGTTAAAATTTTTATGACGCCAACTCAGGAAATTCTTCAAATAGCTCCTCCTATTATAAGAATGTATGGTCTATCTTTCTTGTTGTTACCATTTAATATTTTTTCAACATATTATTTCCAAGCATTATTAAAACCTAAAACATCATTTGTTATATCAGTTGGTAGGGGATTGGTTTTGAGTGGCATTTTGATTTATCTGTTACCACTAATCAATGCTGATTATTTATGGTTGACAATGCCAATCACTGAATTCATTGTAGCTATATATGCTGTTATTCATATGCGCAAGTGCACAAAAAGTTTACCTATTGAATCAAGAAGTTAAAATTTAATTAACTTCTTTTTATTTTATGTTGACATACATGTACGTACATGTTAAGATATGTTCGTCAAAGATGTACGTACAAGTTTAAAAAGGAGAGAAAAATTATGGGTAAGTTTCGTCAAGATGCAAGTGAGCTCTTAAAAGAAGTTGGTGGTAAAGAAAACATTCAAGCAGTTACACATTGTGTGACTAGAATGCGATTTGTATTGGTTGATCCTGATAAAGCTGATGTTCAAGCAATTGAAAAAATTCCTTCAGCTAAAGGAACATTTACACAATCAGGACAATTTCAAGTTATTATTGGAAATGAGGTTCAAGAGTTTTATAACGATTTTATTGAAATTAGTGGTATTGAAGGTGTGAGTAAAGATCAAGTCAAACAATCTGCGAAAAGTCAACAAACAAGATTACAAAAAGTGATGAGCGATTTAGGTGAAATCTTCGCACCAATTATTCCTGCATTGATTTGTGGTGGTTTGATTTTAGGATTTAGAAATTGTATAGATGCTATTGAGTTTTTTGAAAATGGAACAAAGACTTTAGTTGAAATATCTCAATTTTGGGCAGGTGTAGATAGTTTTCTATGGTTGATTGGTGAAGCAGTTTTTCATTTCTTGCCAGTAGGAATTGTTTGGTCAATTACTAAAAAGATGGGAACAAGTCAAATTCTTGGGATTGTCTTAGGAATTACCCTTGTTTCACCACAGTTATTAAATGCTTATTCAGTTGCTTCAACTGCAGCAGCAGATATTCCAGTTTGGAATTTTGGGTTCGCCCAAGTCCAAATGATTGGATATCAGGCACAAGTCATTCCAGCTATTTTGGCAGGATTTGCATTGGTATATTTTGAAAAGTTCTTTAGAAAAATATCACCAGCTGCCATTAGTATGATTATTGTTCCATTTTGTTCATTAGTATTGGCAGTTTTAGTAGCTCATACAATTTTAGGACCAATTGGTTGGGTCATTGGAGATTATATTTCTAATATTGTTTGGGCAGGATTAACATCATCAGTGAATTGGTTATTTGCTGGGGTATTTGGTTTCTTATATGCTCCATTAGTTATTACTGGTTTACACCATATGACAAATGCAATTGATACTCAATTAGCTAGTTCTTTTGGCGGAACAATCCTTTGGCCTATGATTGCTTTATCTAATATTGCTCAAGGTTCAGCAGTTTTAGCAATGATTGTTTTACAAAAAGATAATGAGGATGCGAAACAAGTTTCAATTCCAGCATGTATTTCCTGTTATTTAGGTGTTACTGAACCAGCGTTATTTGGAGTTAACTTAAAATATGTATTTCCATTTGTATGTGGAATGATTGGTTCATCAATTGCCGCTATTATTTCAGTTGCTACAGGAACAATGGCAGCATCTATTGGAGTTGGTGGAATCCCAGGAATCTTATCTATCTTACCTCAATATATGCTTAATTTCTTCATTGCAATGATAGTGGCTATCGTTATTCCATTTGGATTAACTTACATTGTAGGAAAACAAAAATTAACTCATGAAGACAATACTGAAGTAGAAAAAGAATTAACTTTTGTATCACCTATTCAAGGAAAAGTCATGCCATTAACAGAAGTTGAAGATCAGGTTTTTTCACAAGGCTTGATGGGCGAAGGATATGCTGTAGACTTAACAAATGGTGAAGTTGTTGCCCCTTTTGATGGAGAAGTCGTTATGACATTTCCTACTAAACATGCTTACGGTTTAAAACGAAGTGATGGGGTTGAAGTTCTTATTCATCTTGGAATGGATACGGTAGAATTAAATGGCGAAGGTTTTGAATGTTTAGTTGAAGTAGGACAACAAGTTCAACAAGGACAAATCATTGCTAAAGTTGATTTAGATTATGTACGTAGTCATCATAAATCATTAATTTCACCTGTTGTTTTTACATCTGGACAACATATAGAACTTTGTCAAAAAGAAGAAGTTCAATTAAATCAGAATATTATTCAAATAGCATAGAGGAGGATCGTTATGTCAAATTTTAAAAATAAAGTCATTTATCAAATTTATCCTAAATCTTTCAATGATACAAATCATGATGGGATAGGAGATATTAATGGCATCATTGAAAAACTAGATTATTTAAAAGAATTAGGAATTGATATGATTTGGATGTGTCCAATCTTTGCTTCACCACAAAGAGATAGTGGATATGATATTAAAGATTATTATCAGATAGATCCAATATTTGGAACAATGGATGACTTAGATCATTTAATTGCAGAAGCTCAAAAAAGAAATATTTCTTTGATGTTTGATATGGTATTTAATCATACTTCAACAGAACATCAATGGTTTCAAGAAGCATTGAAAGGTAATGGGAAATATAAAAATTATTATTTCTTTAAAAAAGGTAAAGACGGACAACTTCCTACTAATTGGGATTCTAAGTTTGGTGGAAAAGCTTGGAAGTATGTTCCAGAATTTGATGAATATTATCTTCATTTATATGATGAGAAACAAGCTGATTTAAATTGGCAAAATGAAGAAGTTAGAAATGAATTAATCAAGGTTATTAATTTTTGGCTTCAAAAAGGAATTAGAGGTTTCCGTTTTGATGTTATTAATAATATTGATAAACGTAGTTTTGAAGATAGTCCTGATGGACTAGGGAAACAATTCTATTGTGATCAACCAAAAGTTCATGATTACTTACATGAATTAAATGTAAATTCATTTGGTAAAGTTAATGATTGTATTACAGTTGGAGAAATGTCAGCAACTAGTGTTGAAAATTGTATTGGTTATACGAATCCAGCAAATCAAGAATTAGATATGGTCTTTAGTTTTCATCATTTAAAAGTTGATTATGTAAATAAAGAAAAGTGGACATCTATGCCTTTTGACTTTAATGAATTTAAAGATTTACTTCATACCTGGCAAGTTAAAATGCAAGAAGGAAATGGATGGAATGCAGTCTTTTTGAATTGTCATGACCAACCAAGATCAGTTTCACGTTTTGGTAATGATCAACAATATCGTAAAGAATCAGCAAAAATGCTAGCAAGCACTATTCATATGATGAGAGGAACACCATACATTTATCAAGGTGAAGAAATTGGTATGACAAATCACTACTTTACTGATATCAATCAATATCGAGATGTTGAAAGTATTAATGCTTATCACATTTTAAAAGATAAAGGATTACCAGAAAAAGAAATTCATAAAATTTTACAAGAAAAATCACGTGATAATTCTAGAACACCAATGCAATGGAATAGTACAATCAATGGTGGATTTTCAGATGTTACTCCTTGGCTACAAGTTAATGATAATTATCAAACAATTAATGTTGAAAATGATTTAAATGATTCTGATTCAATTTTTAAATATTACCAAAAATTAATACGTTTAAGAAAAGAGTATCAAATCATTAGTGAAGGAATGTATGAACCCTTATTTATTGATCATCCAAGTATCTTTGCATATAAGCGATATTATCAAAATGAAGAACTTATTGTCTTAAATAATTTCTATGCTGAAGATACATTTATTGATATCCAAGGTATTGAAGAATATCAAATTCTTTTATCTAATTATCATGAACAAGATTTAAAAAATCATTTAAAATTACGTCCTTATGAATCACTTGTATTATATAAAAAATAAATGAAATAAAGTTTGACTTATAAAACACCACGTGTTATGATGAGACCGTAATAAAAGGCAACAAATTATGATTCACATTGGGAATTGTTATTGAGCACTTGATGTACACAAATTCCATATGTGAATTTTTTATATCAATGCTTCCTTTTGTTAACACAAAGAAGGAGGTATTCAAATGAATACAGGTAAAGTAAAATGGTTTAATTCTGAAAAAGGTTTTGGTTTCATCACAGTTGATGGTGGAAAAGATGTATTCGTACATTTCTCAGCTATCAATGGTAATGGATTCAAATCATTAGAAGAAGGACAAAACGTAAGCTTCGACATCGTTGAAGGTGACAGAGGTCCTCAAGCATCTAACGTAACAGTATTATAATCAATGAAAAACAAGAGAAATCTTGTTTTTTTCTTTATTTTGTTAAATATTGAAAATAAAGTTTGACTTATTGATTGTAACGTGTTAGGGTGAGAGAGTAATAGAAGGTTATAAATTATAATTCACAAAAAAGGATTGTATTTAGCACTTGATGTACAATCTCCATTTGTGGATTTTTTATATCAAAGCTTCCTTTTGTTAACAAACAAAAAAGGAGGTATTCAAATGAATACAGGTAAAGTAAAATGGTTTAATTCTGAAAAAGGTTTTGGTTTCATTACAGTTGATGGTGGAAAGGACATTTTTGTTCATTATTCTTCAATTGCTGGTTATGGATATAAAACTTTAGAAGAAGGTCAAAATGTAAGTTTCGATATTACTCAAGGTGATAGAGGAAACCAAGCATCTAACGTAACAGTATTATAATTGTATAAATATTGACGTAAAAATGAAACTAGAGCACTATGTTCTAGTTTTTTTGTAATTAAAAATATAAATAATTAAGAAAATAATGAAACCTGTGATATACTAATTAAAGAATCGAAAATGAGATGAAATAAATAATATGGAGAGAAAAAATATGGCAATGTAATGATGATATTGCAGAATATAATATAGGGAAAGGGTAAAATATGAAATACATATTTTTTGATATTGATGGAACTTTAGTGGATTTAGTTGATAATCAGGAAGTGATTTATCCATCTACACGAAAAACAATACAACAATTAAAAGATAAGGGATATAAAGTAGCTATTGCATCAGGCAGATCATTAATAGAAATATTACCAACGGCACAAAAATTAGGGATTGATAATATTGTAAGTGATGGGGGTTATGGTTTAACTATTGAAGGGAAACTTCAGTATATTCATTCTTTACCTCATGATATCGTTCAATCACTAAGTCAGGAATTGATAGAAAAGAAGATTCCATTTGCTTTTTTGACTAACCCATCACAAAAAGAATTGTTTGCTAGTTCACAAATGTTAAATCATCAATATGATTTTGATTGTGAAGGTATTCAATTAACAATAGATGAAACTTTTGACTATTTAAATACTGATGCATATAAAGTTTTTATGGCAATTCATAGAGGTGAAGAAGATCGGATTGACACTGTTAATGCTCATCAGATTATGCGTTATCGAGAAGGAAGTCTTGCTTATGAACCAGATGATAAATATGCTGGGGTAAAAGAATTTGTTGAATATTATCATGGAAGTATGGAAGATGTTATTTTCTTTGGTGATGGATTAAATGATATAGGTATGTTTGAACAGATTTCTTGTACAGTAGCAATGGGAAATGCTATTGAGGAAGTAAAAAAATTAGCTTATTTTATTACTAAAGATATTAAGGAAGATGGAATTGAATATGCTTGTTGTTATTTAAAATTACTATAAAAAGAAAGACTTAATGTCTTTTTTTTATTGAATAGTATTTAAATAGGTCATTGTATTGCATGATTCATGATAATTTATGTGTGCAAAAGAAAAGTTCCCTGTATGATATTTAAGAGGAGTATATGACGCTTTAATAGGGAACCTAATATTAACTTATGTAATCAAAGTAATTGTGTGAATGGAAAAATCTTTGAGGGATAAGGGGATGTATTGGTGTATATATAGATGAGGAGGGAGATGTTGTGGATAATAAAATCATAAAAAGTATTCAAAATCAAAATGATAAAGCATTTGAATATATTGATAAAGAATACGCGCAGCTTATACATTATATTCTTTATAATTTACGATTAAGTCATCAAGATGTTGAAGAATGTTATAATGATATTTTATTAAAATTATGGACACATTTACAATCTTATGATGTTTGCCAAGCAAGTTTAAAGAATTATATTGCTTTAATTACACGAAGAACAGGATTGAATTATGTTAGAAAAAATAAACGTTTATATGAAGAAATCTTATATGAGCGTATGGATATTTTTGAAAGTCAAACTCAAGGGAAGGAGATAGATTGGGATTATATTGTAGAGCAGTTGAGTTTTTATGAAAGAGATTTATTTTATCGGTATTTTTACTATTTTCAAACAATTGAATCTATTTCACTAGAAAAAGGAAAAACATATAAATCAGTTGAAAGTTCTATCTATCGCTTAAGGAAAAAATTAAAGATATTATTAGAAAAAGAGGTGAAAAAATATGAATGATATAGAATTAAAAAAATATGTGCAACTTCCTTTTCATCCATTATCCAGAATGATTACTTATTTACAAATAGGTTTATTGTTATTTTCCTTTCAAATAGATTTTGGTTACTTAAAATATATATTTGATATTATTGGAATGTTTTGTCTTTATTTTGGGTTACGAATGATTAAAGATGCAAGTTTGTATTTTAAAAAGGCTTATTATTGCATTATTGTTGATATGATAATAAATATTGCTTTTTTATCAGTACTTGCAACACCTTATTATAAATATGCAGATTATCTTTATTATATCTCTGTACCAATAACATATCTTATAATTTATTTGATTTATATGGGGTTAAATAAATATTGTCATGAAAGTGGATGTACTAAATTTTTTGCGACGTATATTATTATACAAATTATAGGTATAATAGGTTTGTTTTTAGAAGGAATATGGGAAATTGTTTCTATAATTATGTTTGTTATAGGGTTTATATTTTTGGTTTATACTTTATCATCTGTAAAAAAAGACATATTAACTCATCAATACTTACTTAAACTTTCACCAGTAAAACACAATGCATGGTTTGTGATGTTTATTTATATTTTGACGTTATGTATAAGTGTTTCAGGATGTTTTTTAGTGACAACTTCAAGGGCTTATCATCAAGATCCTAGCCAAATACATCTACAAAGTTCAAATAAAGGTAAGAGTGTTGATAAAATTGTTGAAAAAGATGATTTGAAGTTAAAAGTCAAGTATACAATTACCCAAGATGAAGAACAATGTTATGTTCATGTTATTGATTATGAATGGTTAGAATTTCCAGTATACACATTCATGGCAAATACAACTATATTTAAAAGTCAGGAAGTTTTTTATGAATCTATTAATAATAATGTTTATAGTGATAAGCAAAGTTATAAATCAATTTTAGAAAATGCTCAAATATCAGATTGGTTTTCAATATCAGATGTATGTAAATTTAAGACGTATGTGAATCCATGGAATCATCAAATTAAAGGAAGGATTTGTATAACAATGAAAGCTAATTATAAAGATGCATTTTTTGAAATACCAATCACTTTTGGAATCAAGAATCGACCTAAGCTTTTATATAATGAAGAAGATGATCAAAATATACAAATTATTGTGCTTATAGATCACCAAGAAATAACAACATGGAATGAACAGTAAAGTGGAAAATTTTCCACTTTTATTATGAATTGATGTATAATGAAAAGCATAAAGAGTGGTGATTTTATGAAAGATAAAAAACAAATAGGAATATCAATATTAATAATGTTAGGATTATTATGTCTTTCATCACTAGTGGGTATTCTTTTTCAAAGTTGGCATTGGGCTGATACAAATATTATTTTAGTTTATATTTTAGCAGTTTTAATGACATCACGTTTTACCAAGGGATATTTTTATGGAATTATGAGTTCAATTATTTCCACTTTCTTATTTAATTACTTTTTTACTGCCCCATATTACACTTTATCTGTTTATGATTATAAATATTTTATTACTTTCATTGTTATGACTTTGACTGCCATTATTACGAGTGCATCTACATCACGTATTCAATTATCAACTGATTTAGCTAATGAAAATGCACGTAATATGAAAACTCTTTATGATTTAACAAATAAATTATCAGATTTATTAGATTATCAATCATTGTCAAAAGTTGTTATTGAGATGTTTTCTGAAGTGTTTGATTGTGAGATAGGTTTTATTTGTTTTCAAGAAAGTCCACATTATATCTATTTGTTAGGGACAAAGGACAGTAAGCATGAAGAAATATTAGATGATTTACAAGAGTATCAGTCACAGTTTTTGTATTTAAGAAAGCCTTATAAAGAATTAAATCAGTGCTATCACTATCCTATATATGGTATTCATAAATTATTAGGAGTTGTTATCTTACCTAAAGAAAATGTAGAATTAATGAATGATAATACTCATAAATTATTGGTTTCTATGATTGAAAATGTATCTTTAGCTTTGGATCATATTTATTCTATAAAAGAACAACTCAAACTTAAAGAGGCGACGGTTAAAGAACGATATCGTAGTAATTTATTGAGAGCTATTTCACATGACTTACGAACACCTTTATCTGGAATTATGGGGACATCAGAAATGATTATGGATATGAATAATCATCAAGAGGAAACTTATCAGTTAGCTCATGGGATTTATGAAGAAGCTAATTGGTTATATTTATTAGTTGAGAATATTTTAAGTTTAACAAAGGTAGAAGAAGGAAAGCTTGTTATTCATAAACAATTAGAAGCTGTTGAAGAAGTAATTGGAAGTGCTGTTTATCATGTTACAAAAAACAATCAAAGAAAGATTGAAGTTCATGTTCCTGATGATGTTTTGATGGTACCAATGGATGCTAAGTTGATTCAACAAGTTATTATTAATTTATTAGATAATGCAATGAAACATACATCTAAAGATAAACCAATATATGTGGATGCTTATGAAAAAGATCAAGAGGCTTATATTGTTGTGGAGGATTATGGAAAAGGATTTGAAAATCAAAATCCTAAAGAGATATTTGAAATGTTTTATACGAATAATGGAAGCAATTCATCTGATGGTTCAAAGGGTGTTGGATTAGGATTGACTATTTGTAAAGCAATTGTTGAAGCTCATAGTGGTGAGATTCAAGCAGAGAATTGTAGTGAGCATCAAGGTGCAAGATTTATTGTGAAACTAAAGAAACGTTAATCAAATTATTCGTAAATAGTTATCTAGAACATGGATTTTATCTATGATCTTTGTATTTATAAAAAAGCACCTAATTTGTTTTAAATCACCTAAAATAATAGTACATTGTATTGGATTAGTGTATTATTAAATTGATAAATGGTAGTAGTGATAGCATTTATTAATTTGGTAATTTAATAGAGTATTTAGACTTTGTGAGAAGTTTAGATACTTCTTTTTTTCTTTTGAAATTAAGGGTATAGTATAAGAGCAAATTAATTTATAAATAACAAATTATAGAAAGGATCTTTGAATATGGATGAACTTATGTATAGTGTTGATTTGGTTGATGAAATAGGGAATCTAATTACAAATGCAAGAAAAAATGTTGTAAAGAAAGTTAATAATGAACTTTTAGAAACATATTGGAATATAGGTCGTGTTATAGTTGAAGATGAACTTAAGAATGAACGTGGAGAATATGGTAAAAAGCAACTTATTTCACTTTCAAAAACTCTCACAAAAAGATTTGGAAAAGGATTTTCGCGAGCAAATTTATATAATATGAAGATGTTCTATACAAAGTATCCAATTATCCAGTCAGTGACTGGACAATTAAGCTGGACTCATTATTTGAAAGACTATTATTATCAAATGGTAAAGCAAATAAAGAAACTGTACTTCAATTAGCTCGAAAAGGAAATGAAATAGAAAAGCCTGAAGATATTGTTAAAGAACCATATGTATTAGAATTTTTGGGATTACCAGATGATAAGCCTATTATGGAATCAGATTTAGAAAAAGTATTGGTTAGTCATATTGAAAATTTCTTGTTGGAGTTAGGAAAAGGATTTATGTTTGTTGGAACTCAACAAAGAGTAACGTTATTCAATACTCATTACTATGTAGATATGGTTTTCTACAATAAGATATTACGATGTTATGTACTTATTGAATTAAAGACTACAAAACTTATGCCAGAAGCAGTAGGACAATTAAATATGTATTTAAATTATTATAGATCAGAAGTGAATGATGAAACAGATAATGATCCTATTGGAATCATTTTATGTACTGATAAGAAAAGTGTAGATGCAGAATATGCATTAGGAGGACTATCAAATAATATATTTGCATCAAAATATACTTATTATATTCCAAATAAAGATGAACTAATCGCACAAGTAGAATCAGTACTTGATGAAATGGATAAAGAGTAGTCAGTTGTGCTGAAATGCTTTGATTAAGATACAAGCAAGATTAAAAATGTTGATTTTATTGCATCTCTAAATTAATGTAGTATTAATCATATATTCATAGGGGAGATATTAAGATTGTAGACTTTGTCTATGATCTTTTTATAAAAGTTAAAGATTATTTTGTTAACTCAAATGGATAAAGATAGTTTGAGATTTGTTAGAAATAGTTTATATATAAATAGACAATCAAAGAATAATAACGCTAAATATAATTTAATTGTAATACCTAAAAAATATTACAAATGAAGATATGACTGCTATGAATTATTAGTGAATTAGCTAATAATTTATAATTGTTAGTAGTATAACTAATAATGGTTGATTTGACATTTAAATGGTTTTGTCATAAAAATTGTTTCAAAGTTAAATCTCATTATTCAATTCATAAAATATAACTTTTATATAGAAATATTCTACTATATCAGGTTTGAATATTTCTTTTTGTTTTCTAATTATAGAATAAAGAGTATAATTAAAAAAAGTAATCTTATCAATAAATTATGGAGGTTAAATGATGAGCCAGAGAATATTGGTTGTTGAAGATGATACACAAATAAGAAAGTTTATTTGCTATTGTTTAGAAAACAATGATTATGAATATATAACTGCTAGTAATGGGATTGATGCTTTAAGAAAAATAGCCAATGAAAATATTGATCTTATCTTATTAGATTTAGGTTTACCTGATATTGATGGAACTGATATTATTAAAAAGCTACGAGAATTTTCAGAGATGCCTCTTATTGTTGTATCTGCTAGAGATAAAGATCAAGAAAAAGCTGATGTTTTAAATCTAGGTGCTGATGATTATTTAACAAAGCCATTTTCAGCAACTGAATTGATAGCTAGAATAAAGGTAGCTTTTCGACATTTTTACCGATTTACTCAAGTTCAAAGACAAACACTTTACAAAGTGAAAGATTTATCTCTTGATTTAGATAAGCATCTTGTTTATTTGAATAATCAAGAAATTCATGTAACTCCATTAGAATATCAACTCCTAACATTATTTATGAAAAATGTTGGCAAAGTCTTAACAACAAGTCATATCATTGAGGAAATCTATGGAAAAGGTTATGGAAATGATACACAAGCATTAAGAGCTTTAATGGCAGGTTTAAGACGTAAAATTGAAAAAAATCCTGCAACTCCTGAATATATATTGACTGAAATAGGTGTGGGTTATCGAATGAAGTCAGATGAAGAATAATAAAATAGACCATATATTAAAAGTCAAATGAATTCCTATTATTATCAATAGGAATTTTTCTTTTCTCACACGATTCTCACACCTTTTTATATATCCTCACACCATCTTCACAACAATATTTCTATAATATAAGTGAAAAGGAGGAGACGGATTATGAAGGCTCACCAAGATTTAGAAGAATATCAGACTCTAGAAAAATTAAGTCAAGAAATCAGAGCCATTTTAGATGATGAACAAGTATGTCTAAATAAAATCAAAGAAGCATTAGTACTTTATCCAGATGCTCCACAACCACAAAATTTATTAGGCATTCTTGCAGAAACAAAAGAAGATAAAGTTTTAGCAATGAAACATTATCGAGCAGCTTGGGCATTAGCTCCTTATTACCGTCCATCACGTGAAAATATTGATCGTCTTGTAGATATGCATTATTACAAACATTACTACTTTTGTGATCAAGATGTAGATGAAAAGGATAGGCAAAAAGAGACAATAAAATTTAATATGTTAAGGAGGAAACTAGGATGATGGAATTTTATAAGAAGTTAGAAAATAAAAGAATAGTTATTATGGGATGTGGGAGACTAGGTGCTAATTTAGCAGATTATTTATATGAACAAGGACATGAAGTTATTGTTGTAGATAGTGATGAAGATGCTTTTAGAAAGCTATCAGCATCTTATGGTGGTTTAACATTTATTAGTGATGCGACTGAATTAGAAACATTTGATAAGTTAGAGATTGATGAGCAGACAACAATGATTGTTGTGACAGATAGTGATAATACAAATATTTTAATATCTCAAGTCGCAAGAGAAGTCTATCATGTGAAAACAATTATATGTCGTTTATACGATCCACAAAGAGAATGTGTTTATGATGAATTTCATATTGATACAATTTGTCCAACATATTTATCAGTGCATCGTATTGAAGATATTTTAAAAGAGAGAGGGGCATAATGATGAAAAAGAATGTTTTGTTAGTTGGTGGACTTCATAAGGCAATGTCACTTGCTCAATCGTTATTAAATAAAGGATATGCTGTTACAGTTATTAATGATAATTATAATGATTGTATGACTTTAGCAAGTATTGAGGATTTAGAGGTGATTTTTGGTGATGGAACTAAACCTTTTGTATTAGAAGAAGCTGATGGAGAAAATATGGATATAGCTATAGCGTTGACAAATAAAGATGATGATAATTTAGTTATTTGTGAATTGTGTAAAAAGAAATTTCATGTGAAAAAGACGGTTGCTTTGGTAAGAGATCCACAAAAAACACGCTTCTTTTATCAAATGGGAATTGATTCAGTTGTTTGTGCAATTAATGCTATTACTGGAATTATTGAACAACAAGCTTTTATTGATGAGATGACAAATATTATTTCAGTAGAGGATGGAAGGGTCAATATTTTAGAATTAAAGATTGGTCATCATATGCCTTCAGTTAATAAAAAGTTATGGGAAATAGATTTACCATCAGAAGCCATTATTGGTTATATTTTAAGAAATGATCAAGGAATTGTACCTAGAGGAGATACCAGAATATTAGCTGGTGATACATTGATTGTTATTTGTGATCAATATGTTCAACAAACTGTAACAAAGGAGTTGACAGGGAGATGAATAGGATATTCAAAAGTAATAACTATTTTGGTCAATTCTTAATTTTAATAGGAATATTATTACTTATACCACTTATAACAGTTATCTTTTATCCAGAAGATATATCTCAAATGTATGCTTTTGTTATTCCCGCAGTGTGGGCAATCATCTTAGGACTATGTATTTGTTATATAAGACCAAAAAGAAAATCTCCACAGAATTGGCGAAGCTCTATTCATGAAGGAAGTTTAACAGTTTTATATGCCTGGTTAATAGGAATTATTCTTGGAGCTATGCCATTTGTTATAAGTGGACAATTGACATTTGTACAGGCACTATTTGAAGCTGTAAGTGGTTGGACAACAACTGGATTATCAGTTGTTGATGTAACTAAGGTCAATCATTTGTTTCAGTTTCATCGTTGTTTTATGCAGTTTTGTGGTGGACTTGGATTTATTATGATGATTTTATTCTTTGTTCAGGAAAATCAAGCAGCAAATTTATATAATGCTGAAGGGCATCCAGATCGTTTAGAACCAAGATTAATTAATACTGTACGTATGATTTTTGGTATTTATTTTGTATCATTAGTTTTAGGAAGTATCTTGTATTATATTTTTGGAATGAATTGGTTTGATAGTATTTTTCATGCGATGTGTTCACTTTCAACAGGGGGATTTTCTACTCAGGTTGATAGTATTGGAGCTTATCATAGTATTGCAATTGAATGGGTTACAATATTATTAATGGTCATTGGAACAACTAATTTTGCTGTATTATTATTGATGGTGAAAAGAAAATGGCGTGAAGTTGAAAAGATTAGTGAATTAAGATTGTTTACTGTGCTTGTCATTATTTCTACAATACTTATCGCAATAATGTTAAGTTATTCACTCTATTTATCTATTAGTGATGGACTAAGAGTAGCTGTCTTTAATGTTGTTTCTGCTTTATCAACAACAGGTTATGCAACCATGTCTTATCAATCATGGCCAACCACAGCAGTCTTTATACTTATTATTTTAATGATTATTGGTGGAGGCTATGGTTCAACAGCTGGTGGTATGAAATTAACCCGTGTTTATATTGCATATCAAACTTTAAAGAAAACATTTAGAGAAAAGATTTCATCAAAACGTAGTGTTAATAAGATTTATCATTATCGTGCACAAGGTCGAACAGAAATTAATGCAACTCTTATGCAGGATACGATGAGTTATATTTTGATTTATTTGTTAATTTATGTTGTGGGAACAATCTTAATGAGTTACTTTGCTCAATGTGATTTACAGAGTGCGATGTTTGAATTTGCCTCTGCATTAGGGACCGTTGGATTATCTATTGGCTTAACTGGACCACAAACATCAGCGATTGTTTTGATTATTGAAATGTGTGGAATGTTATTAGGTCGACTTGAAATCTTTGTTGTCTTTATAGGAATCAGCGCAATGTTTTATAAAGCGAAGAAAGTATTTATAAGAAAAAATCTTGTTTAAATGAAAAATCAGCTTATCATGAGCTGATTTTTAAAAATATATATATTATTTATGAGTAGATTGTTCTTCTTGATGATGAACACGACTTAAATATTCAACAGTATCTAATCCAGAAGAATGTTTAAAAATATATGTGACAGCTTGTAATATATAGTCCATAAAAATTCCTCCTATCTTTTATTATTAGTATAGTCAATAATTTATAAAAGGATTATTTTTTTCTATAATAGAAATCATTTTCTTTATTTGTAAAGTTCATAAGCAAATTGATGATACTATAAAATTATGATAAGATAAATACAACATATTAAGGTTTATCAACAAATAATGAAAGAAGAATAAAAATGAGAAAAACTAAAATATTTATAGAAAACTTTTTTAATCCACTTATCACTGGAATGTGGGTAATATTAATATATCAAATTTGTCAATACAAAAGATATCAATCTTATAATTATATTATTGATATCATTGTTTTAGGATTGATATTATTTGTCTGGTTATTAACAAGCCTAATTCTTGCATTTCAAAATTATAGTGTTCAATCAAAATTATGCCATATAAAATATGCATCTATTATTGGGGTTATCATAGTTATTGGGAGTTCTTGCATTTTAGGCTTTCAATCATATCAACACTATAACGATCAACATTTCTATGATAATAAACCTAGTGATTATGTACTTAATGATGGTCATTTTCAAACTGAGATAATCAATAAAATAGAAGAAGAAATTCAAGAGATTATACCTGATAATGCACAAGCATATGTTTGCCCATATACTTATTTTGTATGTAATGAATCAGGAGTATTGGATGCATTTGAAATTGAAATATATTTTGAAAAGGATGATAATGCTTATGTTTTAGGGAGTCGATATAAAAAAGGTGAAAATGTTAAAAATAGATTTATGAAAATTGATTATATGGAAGGAAGTGAATATCTTCCACAAATGAGTGATTTGGTTAAATCTATTTATAATATCAATTTACCAAATAAAACATGTAAAATTCAAATGGAATCAACTAATGATGAGGCTTATTTTAATTATGAATTTTATCCAATCAATTATAATTATAAACTAGTTATTTTATAGAAAATATCTATAAATATAAATAAAATAACAATCAAGATAGTTAGAAATCACTATCTTTTTTTATAAATATTTTATATTGATTGATAAGTTAGTATTTATTTTATATGATAAAAATATAAGATTAAATCTTTTTAGGAGGTGTAGATATGAAAAAAATAGTTATATTTTCTTTAAGAATTATTATTGTTTTTCTTGTGGTCTATGTTTTTTGTACATTCTTATTACAAAGTTGTAGTCCTGATGTGAATACACTTGATGAATATACAACTATTACAGATTTCGAAAAAAATTCAAAACTAAAATATTACAATCTCTATGATTTTGATATATTTTACAAAAATAATCAAAAAAAGTTATTAAAAGATGAAGAAATCATTTTGACATTTGATAATGAATATAAACAGAAATATATGATCACAACTACCTCATCAAAAATCCAATATAAAGTTGATTATGGTTTAGAAAATATGGGAGAACAGGATTATCAGATAGAAAACATGAATGGTGTTACTATCTATGGATATACCTATGATAATGAACAAAAATGTTCTTTTATAGTTAGATATAATGACTTTCAATACAGTATTGAAGGAGTTGAAAATCATGATTTCCAAGATTGTATGAATAAAATAAAGGACTATGTTAAACTTAATGAAAGTATGAATTGATGTTAAAAAAATAAATATATTTATTTGGTTAAAGACAAATAAAAAATATTAATTTTGGTTTTTTCAAAAAATGAAATAAAAAAAGTATTGACAAATAAGTTGTGACACTGTATTATAGACGCAAGTTCAAAAATAAATCGTTGAGCAGAAAGAGTAATTGATTGAACGCTTATAGCGAGGTAACACAGAGTGGAAGGTTACTAAGTAGAAGTCAATGAAGCGCGTCTGTGAGAGTCCATTGGAACTAAAAGTATAATGGAACGTGACCTGCGTTAAAGGAAAGAGTGGTTAGAAGATTTCTAACAACGAGAGTGGTACCGCGTATATATACGTCTCTGGAGTTTTTCCAGAGGCGTTTTTGTTTTATAGGAGGGTGATGAAAATGCGGCGATTAGGGAGATATGATTCATAAATATAACAAACACAAATAAATTAAAAAAAGAGGAGAAAAAGATTATGGAAAAGAAACAATATAAAAAAGTCGTATTAGCTTATTCTGGGGGATTAGATACATCAATTATTATTGCATGGTTAAAAGAAAATTATGGTTGTGAAGTTATTGCTGTGGCTGGAGATGTTGGTCAAGGTGATGAACTTGAAGGATTAGAAGAAAAAGCTTTAGCTACAGGAGCTTCTAAATATTATTGTGCAGATTGTAAGGAAGAATTTGTTAATGATTTTATCTTCCCAGCAATTAAAGCTAATGCTATTTATGAAAATAAATATTTACTTGGAACTTCACTTGCAAGACCAATTATTGCTAAGAAATTAGTTGAAATTGCTAAAGCTGAAGGCGCAGATGCTATTTGTCATGGATGTACTGGTAAGGGAAATGACCAAGTGAGATTTGAATTAACAATTAAGGCTTTTGCACCTGAATTAGATATCATTGCTCCTTGGAGAGTATGGGAATTAAAGAGTAGAGAAGATGAAATTGAATATGCTGAGGCAAGAAATATTCCTTTAAAAATTAACAGAGAAACAAACTATTCTAAAGATAAAAACTTATGGCATTTATCACATGAAGGATTAGATCTTGAAAATCCAGCTAATGAACCATTATATGATAAGATTCTTGAATTAGGAGTAACACCTGAAAAAGCTCCAGATACACCAACATATATTACAATTACTTTTGAAAAGGGAATTCCTGTTGCTTTAAATGGAGAAAAATTAACTGGAATTGAAATGATTGAAGCTTTAAATAAAATTGGTGGAGCTAATGGTATTGGCATTGCTGATATGGTAGAAAACAGACTTGTTGGAATGAAATCAAGAGGGGTTTATGAAACACCAGGTGGAACAATTCTTTATAAAGCACATGCTGATTTAGAAGAAATTACACTTGATAAAGAAACACAACATTTTAAACAACAAGTGGCATTAAAGTTGGCTGATATTTTATATAATGGTCAATGGTATACACCACTAACAAAAGCATTACTTGCCTTTGTTGATGAAACACAAAAGAGTGTTAATGGTGATGTGAAATTAAAATTATATAAAGGAAATATTATTGGAGCAGGGATGACTTCACCTGATACATTATATAGTGAACAAACAGCTTCATTTGGTGAAGATGAAGATTATAATCAAATGGATTCACAAGGATTTATTAACTTATTTGGATTACCAATTAAAGTGAAAGCATTATTAGATCAACAAAGAAAGAAATAAGGGGATGAGATTATGGCGTTATGGGCTGGTAGATTTAAAAAAGAAATCAATGAAAATGTCAATGCATTTAATTCATCAATTTCATTTGATGCAAGAATGTATAAACATGATATTATGGGTAGCATTGCTCATGCATCAATGTTATGTAAACAGGGGATTATTGATGAAAAGAGTTTAAAAGACATCTTAACAGGGCTAGATGAAATATTAAATGATTTAGAAACTGGTAAGTTATTATTTGATCCAAATGCAGAAGATATTCATATGTTTATTGAAAGTGAATTAACAAAGAAATATCCTGTCAGTGGAAAGAAACTACACACAGCAAGATCTCGTAATGATCAAGTCGCTTTGGATTTAAGATTGTATACACGTGATGAAATGAAAGACATTAAACAAATGCTTATTGATTTGATCAATGTCATTATTGAACAATCTTTACAACATACCGAAACGATTATGTGTGGCTATACTCATTTACAACGTGCCCAACCCATAACCTTTGCTCATCATTTAATGGCATATGCTCAAATGTTTTATCGTGATATCACAAGAATTGATGATTGTTATGAAAGAATGAATGTGTCACCTTTGGGGTCAGGGGCACTTGCGACAACAACTTATCCAATCGATAGAGAATTTGTTGCTCAACAATTAGGAATGAGTGGTATTTGTGAAAATTCATTAGATGGTGTGAGTGATAGAGATTATGCGATTGAATTTGCAAATGCTTTAGCGCTTATTATGATGCATTTATCAAGATTTAGTGAAGAAATGATTTTGTGGTGTTCATGGGAATTTAAATACATTGAATTAGATGATGCCTATGCAACAGGTTCAAGTATTATGCCACAAAAGAAAAATCCTGATATTGCAGAACTTGTCAGGGGAAAAAGTGCAAGAGTCATCAATCATGTTTCATCATTACTCACAATGATGAAAGGTTTACCACTTGCTTATAATAAAGATATGCAAGAAGATAAAGAAGCATTATTTGATGCGATTGATCAAGTCAAATTATGCTTACCAGTCTTTACAGATATGTTAAAGACAATGAAAGTGAACACACAAAAAATGAGAGAATTTGCCGCAAAAGGATTTATCAATGCAACAGATTGTGCAGATTATTTAGTGAAACATGGAAAAGCATTTAGGGATGCTTATAAAACAACAGGGGAATTAGTTGCTTATTGTATTGATCATGATCTTGTCTTAGAAACATTACCATTAGAAGTTTATCAAGCACATGATAAGGCATTTGATAAAGATATCTATGAAGCAATTGCTTTAGAAACATGTGTGAATAATAGAGTGGTTGATGGTGGTCCATCACCAGAGGCAGTTAAAAAACAAATTCAAAAAATGCAAAAGAAAGTAGGTGCTTTATCATGATAAAAGTAGGAATTATTGGGGTTAGTGGTTATGCTGGAGCAGAACTTTTACGATTATTATTAAATCATGATGAAGTTAAAGTTGTTTCTATTGAAGCAAGAAGTTATCAAGGACAACCGATATCAGATTTGTATCCATCTTTTTACCAAGTATGTGATATGATTTGTGAAAGTGATGAAGATGTTTTACAAAAAGCTGAACTTATTTTTGCTTCATTGCCTCATGGTTTAAGTGAAAAATATGCAAAGTATTGTGATGAAAATAATAAAAAATTCATTGATTTAGGGGCTGATTTTCGATTAGATAGTGAACAAGATTATCAAGAATGGTATAAATTGGATTATCATGAAAAAGCATTACATGATAAACAAGTCTATGGTTTAAGTGAAGTGAATCGTGAAAAAATCAAAACAGCGACTCTTATTGGGAATCCTGGATGTTATCCAACATCTATTACTTTAGGATTATATCCATTATTAAAAGAAAAATTAAACTTGAATAAACATATCATTATTGATTCAAAATCAGGAACAACAGGAGCTGGAAAGTCACTCAGTGAAGATACACATTTTCCAAAATGTAATGAATCTTTCCATCCTTATAAATTAGGAACTCATCGTCATACACCAGAAATTGAACAAGAATTATCAAAAATGGCAAATGATGATATTCAAGTCACATTTACGCCTCATTTATTACCAGTCAATCGAGGAATTGTTTCAACAATATATGTTGACTTAAAACCAGAAGTCTCTTTGGATGATGTTTATCAAATATATCAAAACTATTATTCTCAAGAATATTTTGTAAGAGTTTTACCAAAAGGGAAGATTGCAGATTTAAAATTTGTTAAATATTCTAACTTCTGTGATATTTCTTTACATTTAGATGAACGTTATCATCGTTTGATCATTGTTTCAACGATTGATAATATGGTTAAAGGGGCAGCAGGTCAAGCCATTCAAAATATGAATATTATGTATGGATTAGAAGAAACAAAAGGATTAAAGATGGTACCACCATCTTTCTAGGGGGAAAAGAATATGAAAGATATACAAGGTGGAGTTTGTGCACCTTTGGGATTTAAGGCAGCAGGGATTCACTGTGGTATTAGAAAAAATAAATCAAAAAAAGATTTAGCTTTAATTGTTAGTGATGTGATGTGTCATGCAGCAAGTACTTATACTTTGAATAAAGTCAAAGGAGCACCTATTGCAGTTACAAAACAACATTTATTAAATGGTGAAGCCAAAGCTATTATTTGTAATAGTGGTAATGCCAATACATGCAATCCAAATGGTGAAGACATTGCAAATGCTGTTTGTGGACTATGTGCCAAAGAATTAGGAATTAATGAAAATGATATTATTGTCGCTTCAACAGGTGTTATTGGACAACCTTTAGATTTAGTACCATTTGAAAATCATATGAATGAACTTGTACAAGCACTTCATAGCCAAGGAAGTAGTGATGCTTGTGAAGGTATCATGACAACAGATACAGTCAAGAAAGAATATGCTGTAGAATTTGAAATTGATGGTGTCACTTGCCACATTGGTGCGATTGCTAAGGGAAGTGGAATGATTCATCCTAATATGGCAACGATGTTAGCATTCGTGACATCAGATGTGAATATTTCCAAGGAAATGTTAAATGAAGTTATTCATGAAGTTGTTGATGATACATTTAATATGGTCAGTGTAGATGGTGATACATCAACAAATGATATGTTAAGTGTCATGGCTAATGGATTAGCAAATAATAAAGAAATAGTCCAAAAAGATGAAAGTTATCATATATTTAAAGATGCTTTAATGTATATTTGTGAATTATTATCAAAAGGGATTGCTAAGGATGGAGAAGGTGCAACAAAGCTTTTGACTTGTCATGTGAATAACGCTTGTAGTCAAAAAGATGCTAAGGTTGTTGCAAAGTCAGTCATTACAAGTTCATTGTTTAAAGCAGCCATGTTTGGTAAGGATGCCAACTGGGGACGTATTTTATGTGCAATTGGATATTGTGAAGCATCATATGATGTTGATAAGATCGAAGTCACACTGGCAAGTTCTGCAGGAAGTATTCTTGTTTGTCAAAATGGTAGGGGATATCCATTTGATGAAGATCAAGCATTAAAGATATTAAGTGAAGATGAAATTGAAATCTTGATTGATTTACATGATGGAAACTATCAAGCTACAGCTTGGGGTTGTGATTTAACTTATGATTATGTAAAGATTAATGGGGATTATAGAACATAAAGGGGAAGATCATAATGGATAAAAATTCAATTGTTAAAGCAGAAATCTTGTCACAGGCTTTACCCTATATTCAAAAATATAACAATAAGATTGTTGTGATTAAATATGGTGGAAATGCTATGATTAATGAAGAACTGAAAATGAATGTCATTAATGATGTTGTTTTATTATCAGAAATTGGTGTGAAAGTGATTCTTGTGCATGGAGGAGGTCCAGAAATTAGTGGAACTCTTAAGAAAATGAATAAAGAATCAAAGTTTATTCATGGATTAAGATACACTGATGATGAAACTATTGATGTTGTTCAAATGGTTTTAGCTGGTAAAACAAATAAAGACTTAGTGAAATTGATTATGCAGAGTGGTGGCAATGCAGTTGGGATTAGTGGGATTGATAACCAATTGATTGTTGCTAAAAAACATGAATGTGAAGATGATTTAGGATATGTTGGGGATATTGATAAAATCAATCCCAATATTATTTTAGATATGTTAGAAAAAGGCTATATTCCAGTTATAGCAAGTGTTGGAACTGATGAGGAAGGTCATACTTATAATATTAATGCTGATACAGCAGCTGCAGAGATTGCTGGAGCGTTAAGTGCTGAAAATATGATTTTAGTCAGTGATATTCCAGGGTTATTATTTGATAAAGATGATGAATCAACATTGATTCCACTTGTTCATGTTTATGAAGTTAAAGGATTAGAAGATAAAGGAATTATTAGTGGTGGAATGATTCCTAAAGTTGAATGTTGTGTGAGAGCTATTCGTCAAAATGTTAAAAAAGCAGTCATTATTGATGGAAGAATCCCACATTCAATATTAATTGAAATGCTTTCTAAAGAAGGTATTGGAACAATGTTTAAAAGATAGGAGGCATGTTATGGTTAATTTAAAAGGAAGAAGTTTTTTAACATTAAAAGATTATTCAAAAGAAGAAATTAGATATTTATTAGATTTAGCACATCAATTAAAAAAAGCAAAAAAAGCAGGAAGAATTGGGAAAACATTAGAAGGTAAAAATATAGTTTTACTCTTTGAAAAAACATCAACACGTACACGTTGTGCTTTTGAAGTGGCTGCCCTTGATGAAGGTGGACATGTTACTTTCTTAAGCAATTCTCAAATGGGGAAAAAAGAATCCATTGAAGATACTGCAAAAGTTTTAGGTAGAATGTATGATGCGATTGAATTTAGAGGTTTTAAACAAGAAACAGTTGAAGATTTAATGAAATATTCAGGAGTTCCTGTTTATAATGGTTTAACAGATGTTGACCATCCAACTCAAACATTAGCTGACTTTTTAACAATTGAAGAACATTTAAATAAACCATTAAATGAAGTAAAGTTTGTCTTTACAGGTGATATTAGAAATAATGTTTGTTATGGATTGATGTATGAAGCAGCAAAAATGGGAATGCATTTTGTTTGTTTAGGACCAAAATCATTACAAATCGATCCAGAGGTTCTTGCTTATTGTCAACAAGAAGCTATGAAGTCTGGTGGTAAAATAGAAGTTTTAGATAATGTTGATGAAGCAGTGAAAGGTGCTGATGTGATTTATACTGATATCTGGGTAAGTATGGGAGAAGATGAATCTTTATACAAACCAAGAGTAGAGATGTTATCACCTTATAAAGTCACAATGGAAATGATGAAGAAAACTGGTCAGGATTCTACATTATTTATGCATTGTTTACCATCATTCCATGATTTTGAAACAGAAGTTGCAAAAGCTAAAAATGAGCAAGGTATTGATATTCGTGAAGTTGAAGATGAAGTGTTTAGATCAGAACATTCTGTGGTTTTTGATGAAGCTGAAAATAGAATGCATACGATTAAAGCCGTCATGGTAGCAACTTTAGGAAATAATATTGATTTATAAAAAAGAAGAATTAAAAAGAGTTAAAATTATTTTGTAAAAAGATATCAAGAGGAAGTAGAATTTATGAAAATCTATTTCCTTTTTCTATATTATATATATAATATATTTAAAAAGAGGAAAAGATAATGAAGAAAATAAGAATGTTTGCATATAATTTTATAAATCCTATTACTATTATTCTTTATGGAACAGGTTTATATTATTTATATAGATATAGTACTCAATTAGTGTATCATGAATTTTATGAGTTATTGGATATATTATTTATTCTACTAGGGATAGGTTTTATATTATTGATATGGTTCTTAACTAGTTTAGTACTAGCTTTTCAAGGTTATAAAGTTGAAGCAAAAATATGTAATTTAAAATATTTTAGAATAATAGGGATGGTAATTTTAATTGTTGGAGGAATAATTTTTTCTGCTAAACTTACAGATTATCATAATACTCATAAAGATACCTTTAAACAATGTGAATATACAATAGATTTACAATTAGATGAAGTTTATTCAAAAAAAGAATGGTTAGATATAGTCAATAAACAAATACAAAATATCATTCCATCAGATGAAAAAAAATATATAGATAAATCTTCATTTATACAATGTCATTCATCTGGAAGTATCGAATCTTATGATTTAAAGCTATACTATAATAAATATAAAGATAGTTATGTTCATCATTTTACCTATTCATATTCAAAACTTCATGTAAAATTATATAGAGAAGCATATGGAATGATTATAGAAAATAATGCTAGATATAACGATTTTATAAAGAGTATTGAAAAAATAACTGAACCTAAAAACAAATATGAATTATCACTTGTTAGTACACCTAATGAAATAGAACATACAAAATACTATAAAATTGATAATAATAACTACCTACAACTAAGAATAATAAATGATACTGATTTTAATAAATAATTTATGGAATAAAAATAATTCTATGATATAATTATAATATAAAGAGAGGTGAACTTATAATGAAAAAGAAAAAATTAAGTATCGTGATTGTATCTTTATTATTGATGGTAGGGGTATACGGATGTCAATCAAAGAAAGAATCAATGAATTATGAAACAGTTATTAAAGATGTTATCATGTATTCACAAGATAATCTTATTGCTATGGAAGGTAAAACACCAGAAGAAGTATTAAAAATGTATGAAGAAGCAGATAAAGATATTGATGAACGTTTTAGTCAAACTTTTACAAAGGAAGCATTAAATGATTTGAAAATAAAAGATATAACAAATATACAAGAAAAGCTTTCTCATTATACCTTACCAATTGAAATATCTAAGATAATAGTCAAAGAAGATACTACAAGTACAGTAACTGTTCAATTTATTGACCATCAAAAAAAGCATGGTGAAATGATTTTTAGAGTTCAAGATACAAACAATGAAATAAATTATTTTGAAATAGAATAATATAAAATTATTTTGTCATGTAAAAAAGCCCGGATTGGGCTTTTTTATTGGTAATAGATATTTTGTTGATTTAAACGAACGGATTTAATTTTTTTAAAATTTCTAATTAAATAAATAGCATATGATAAATCATTAATTGTTCCTAATATGATAATACAACTACATAGGCCAAATACTTTTATAAATAAGAGTTGTGTACAAGTATAATATAAATATATAGTTAATATTGCGATAGGAAGGGCAATAATGATATTTGGTAATAAAAGTAATTTTATATATGATTTTGGATTTTTTTCTTCTGTACAATAAGTCATCATCATAAATCCTTTATACCAAATTGTTACATTTTGATTTTTTGAAAATTGCATAGCATGAAGATATTCGTGAATAATCATAAGTAAAACAACGATAATAAGTCCAATAATATCACCAAATAATATATTTGAAACAGGACCTTTATATGGCCCTATTAGTAAACGTAGTCCACAGTATAAAGGAAAAAGTAGAATGCAAAAAGTAAAGAAATAATCTAAAAAATTTCTCTTTATTTTATGGTAATGTGATATATCAGCTAATTCTAATAAATTATCATTTTTCAATTTTCCTTTAAAACGAATAGCCATATTGATCCCTTCTTTCATATATATTTTATCATAGAGTAGCTGTCTTTACTATCGTTAGATATATATATAAACAGTAATTCATATTAAAATTACTGTTTTTATCATATTATTCAATTTCAATTAATTCATACTCACGTGTTCCTAAACCAATCTTTTCAGCATGTTCTAGACATGATTTCCAGTTTGTTTCAGGAGATACATCTGTAAAGTGATCATGATGATCATGACCATGTTTATCTAATAAACTATTTGCTATAGTAGGTTGTTTATTAACTGCATCAGCACATGCTTGATCTAATGCTACTGGGTCAAATGATGCGAACATTCCAACATCAGGCACAATAGCAATATCATTTTCACTATGACAATCACAGAATGGTGATACATCAATAACAAGTGAGATATGGAAACAAGGTCTACCATCAACAACAGCTTTTGCATATTCAGCAATTTTACAATTTAAAATATCATTTGCTTCATCCATGCTTGCTTGAATAGCGTCTTTAGGACAAACCCCAATACAACGACCACAACCAACACATTTGTTATGATCAATTGTTGCTTTATGATCAGTAATACTAGGTCCATCATGAGCACAGATTTTAATACATTGACCACAACCTATACATAAATCTTGATTAACTGTTGGTTTACCAGCACTATGCATTTCCATTTTACCAGCACGAGAACCACAACCCATACCAAGATTTTTAAGTGCCCCACCAAATCCTGTTAATTCATGACCCTTAAAATGGCTTAATGAAATAACTATATCAGCATCCATAATAGCTTGACCAATTTTTGCTTCTTTGACATATTCACCATTAATAGGAACAAGTTCCTCATCAGTTCCTTTTAAACCATCTGCAATAATTGTATGAACACCAGTTTGAAAAGGATTATATCCATTAGTATAAGCACTGTCTAAGTGATCCAAAGCATTTTTTCTTCCACCTACATATAAAGTATTACAATCAGTTAAAAATGCTTTTCCACCTAATTCTTTAATATAATCACAAACAACTTTAGCATAATTTGGTCTTAAATAAGCTAAATTTCCAGGTTCACCAAAATGAATCTTAACCGCAGTAAATTTATCATTAAAATCAATATCTTCAAATCCAGCTTTCCTCATTAAAAATTTTAATTTCTCAAGTAAATTCATTCTACCAGTAGCGTGCATATCACAATAATAAACTTTAGATTTTTCCATTATTTTTCCTCCTTTACCTCTCATCTAGTTCTATTTTATCACTTAGAGTTTACTTTATGTCAAGATATTTCTAAAATATGATATAATTCTCTTGATAGTAGAGTCAATCGGTAGGCGATATGTTGTTAATCTTTCTATGAGATATATAATTTTATTGTCTATAGTAGGGATATTATGGATAATAAAAAAATAGAAAAGTATATTGCATTAAAGAGAAAACAAGTAGGAATGACTCAACATAATTTAGTTGATAGTTTAGCAGTTACAAATAAAGCTATATCGAAATGGGAGACAGGTACTTGGGTACCAGGCATTTGATTATTAAAAGAATTATCAAGAGTTCTAGGGGTAACAATTGATGAAATATTAGAAGGAGAAGATTCTTTATTTACTATACATAAAGAATCGAAACACTTTTATTCATTATAGGTGAATTTGCTATTTATTCATTGCATTATTATGCAGGAAATATAAATATTATAAGAATTGATATTATATTTTTAGAGGTAATATGTATTATATTACCAATGATATGGAAAAAACTCAAAATACATTTAAGTCAAGATCAAGAATTATTAAAAAATATAGAAACTGTTCAAAATTTTATTAATGAAATACAAGATATAGCACATAATGATCAGAAATATAAATAATTCAAATCAAAAAACAATATGTTTAAAACCAATACAACATCTGCAGATTATTTTGAAATAACAAGACGAGCATATTTTGAGCAATATGCAAAACCAGATGTTTCTAGTATTAAAGTCGGTGAACAAATCACAACAATTACAGTAGAAGCAGGAACTATTGATGATTTCTTCGTTAATGTAAAATCAAAGGAAACTTATTCATCAATAATAAAATGTGATCTAGGATTACTAAAGATGTTTCAAATAATCCAATGTATTACTATACAAAATAAAAAGAGAAGATAGAATATTTTTCTTTCTTCTCTTTTCTATTGTTATAAATTTTCTGAATATTTATTTATCCAATTTCACCCAAAAATTTTTATCATCAGGATTAATAGGGACTCCATTTTCATCAAATTCTAAAGTTGCTTCTTGAACATAGGTTGTTCTATATCCAAAGTTTGCAAACTGATTGACATAGTATTGATTGTTATAATATAGCATAACAGCTAATGCATTACTTCCGGCACTTCCTTTCGTATCAGCAAGAAGAATAACAGTACCGTCTTTTGCATACATTGGTTTCCAAACTAAAGCGTTAGGGTCTCCATTATAGTTACCATCTTTTAGTGTTTTTTGTTCTTCTTCATTAAGCTTTGGATATTGACCATTATTTTGTTCTTTAAAAGCTTTTTGTAATTTATATGACCATCCAGGTTTTTTACTAGATTCACCATTGTTGTTATTTCCATTTACATCAGCTTTGATATCATTTTCCTTTTCAAGCTTATTAGCAAGTTGCATCATAGTTTGTGCGGATTTAAAATAAGAAATTTCTTCATCATCAATAATCTTATACTCATTATTTTCATAAAGAACTAATAAACCATTAGAAGCCTTATATAATATCTTTGTCACTTCTTTATTCTTAACATCTGTTTCTAAAATACTTCCACCTTTATCAACAAAATCTTCAATCCATTGATTATCAGCTTCATCTAAAGTGATCTCATCATCATGATTTTGTGAATATTTTTCAATAACTCTTTTTTGAGCGGCAGTCACAATCGCATGGCATTCTGTCAGTGCTGGAGCCTCTTGTGCAGTATTCAAATATTTTAAAACCGAAGGAACAGCAACTGCCATAAGTACAGCCAGAATAACAACAATAATCTCAATAAGAGTAAAGCCTTTTTTGTTTTTTCTCATAATATTGCTCCTCCTTTTTTACATAATATAACATTTTTGTCACAACTTTACAAATGAGACAGTTAGATTTTTTCAAAGTTTATTTCTTTTCACAAAAAATTCATTATAATAGATAGTAGAATATGGAGGGTAAAATATGGAAAAGAGAAAGTTTGATAAGTTGAATATTGAATCATCTTTGTTAGGATTTGGATGTATGAGATTTCCATTAGATGAAAATGGAAATATTAATGAGGTAGAAGCTGAAGAAATGATTGATTTAGCAATTGCTAATGGAGTGACTTATATTGATACAGCATATCCTTATCATAATGGAGATAGTGAACCATTTGTAGGTAGAGTTTTAAAAAAGTATGATAGAGAATCATTTACTCTTGCAACAAAATTACCTATTTGGAATGTAAATAGTCAACAAGAAGCAAGAGAATTGTTTGAATCACAATTAAAAAGATTAGATGTTGATTATGTTGATTTTTATTTATTACATGCTTTAGATGCAGATAAATGGAAAAAAGTTTTAGATTATCATATTATTGAAATGTGTGAAGAATTAAGAAATGAAGGAAAAATTAAATATTTAGGATTTAGTTTTCATGATGAATTTAATGTATTTGAAGAAATTATTAAATATCATCACTGGGATTTTTGCCAATTACAATTAAATTATATGGATATGGGAATCCAAGCTGGTCAAAAAGGTGTAGACTTAGCTAATGAATTAGGTGTCCCTTTGGTTGTTATGGAACCAATTAAAGGAGGATCACTAGCTACTTTACCTGAAGATGTCACACAAATGTTTAAAGATTATAATCCAGAAGTTTCACTTGCATCATGGGCTTTACGTTATGTAGGAACATTACCAGGAGTAAAAGTTATTTTAAGTGGTATGTCAACATTAGCTCAAGTGAAAGATAATTTAGAGACTTTTAAAGAATATCAGAATTTAAATGAAGAAGAATTAGCAATTGTTAAAAAAGTTTCAGATACACTTCATTCACGTATGAAAAATGGATGTACTGGTTGTGGATATTGTATGCCATGTCCATTTGGGGTTGATATTCCAAGTAACTTTAAATATTGGAATAATCGTTTTGTATATGATGATGAAAAATTATTTAAAGGGAAATATCAAAAAATGGAAGCGAAAGCAAAAGCAATCAATTGTAAAGAATGTGGAGCTTGTGAAAGAATGTGTCCACAACAATTACCAATTCGTGCTGATTTAAAACGTGTAGTAAAAGATATGGGAGAATAACGATTCTCCTTTTTGAATACATAAATTTAGTGTATGATGGTTATAAGTAAGGGGGATTTAAATGAAGAAGAAAGTTATAGAAATTGTATCTGGGATTGTTGTTGTCTGTTTATGTATTGGAGGATATTTTTATTTCGATTATCAACATCAACAAAAAATCATAGATTCTATATCTTTAGAATTTAATGATATGAATCAAGTGGAATATGGACAAGCAGTTAGTGCAGAGAGCTTTATAAAAAGTACTAATGGTGAAATTCAATATCAAGAAACGGTTGATGAGATGAAGATAGGAAAACAGACATTGAAATTCATAATTAAAAAAGAGGGATATACAAAAGAATTTACTTATGAATGTATGGTTAAAGATACAAAGGCACCAGAAATTATTTTGACAAAAACAAAAGATCAAATCAAATATGGTGGAAAGTTTGATATAACAAAATATATTAAGAGTATAAAAGATCCAGTTGATGGAGATTTGAGATATAAAAAAGAAAGTGAGGTTAAAGAAGGGGATTCTAATTATTATACATATCATAATGATATAGATACAAAAAAACCAAAAGATTATAAAATTAATATTATTGCAGTAGATAAAAATCAAAATAAAACAGAAAAAACATTAACCATAACAGTATTAAAAGAAGATAAAAGTCAACCAACCACATCTTCAACAACACCATATGTTTCAAAACCTAATAATAAAGTTATAGTCATTAATCCAGGACATCAGGCAAGAGGAAATAATGCAAAAGAAGCAATTGGGCCAGGGTCATCAAAAACCAAAGCAAAAGTGACGACAGGAGCGACAGGGATATCCTCTCATAAAACAGAATCACAAATCAATCTAGAAATCGGTTTAAAATTAAAAAGTGAATTACAGGCAAGAGGATATACAGTTGTTATGACAAGAACAAGTCAAAATGTAAATATGTCAAATCAACAAAGAGCGCAAGTTGGTAATCAGAATAATGCTGCTGCAGTTATTCATCTTCATTGTGATAGTTCAGATGATAGTCGTGTGACTGGTGCCCATACGATAGCTATTGCAAAGAATAACCCTTATTGTCCACAACTTTATGGAGCAAGCTCATCTTTGGCCCAAAAAGTAATTCAATCTTATTGTCAGGCAACAGGAATTAGAAATCGTGGAGTTTCTTATTGTAATGACTTAACTGGTTTGAATTGGAGTCAAGTTCCTGCAATTTATATTGAAATGGGATTCTTATCTCACAGTCGTGAAGATCAATCTTTAGCTTCTTCATCATTTCAACAAAAATGTGCTCAAGGAATTGCAAATGGAATAGATCAATATTTACGTTAATAAAAAGAATGGAGATATCATAGACATAACAATTTATGATAAACCCATTCTTTTTATTTTGTTAGATATTTTGCAGTTATACTGTCAGAATTTTGTAAATCAAATGGTGTTCCTTCAAAGATAATCTGTCCACCATTGTCACCACCTTCAGGACCTAAATCAATAACCCAATCACTATGTCTGATCACTTGCTGATTATGCTCAACAACAATCACACTATGTCCTTGTTCAATAAAATGATCAAGTAATTTTAAGAAATGTTCAATATCTTTAGGATGCAATCCAATTGTTGGTTCATCCATTAAATAAAGAAAACGTTGAGAATCTTGATGCATAATTAATTCTTTAGCTAATTTTAATCTTTGACATTCTCCTCCAGAAAGAGTTGTTAATGATTGCCCTAACTGTAAATAACCAAGTCCTACATCTTGTAATAATTGTAATCTCTTTAAGATTTTAGGTTCGTTTTTAAAAACATCAAAAGCTTCATCAATGGATAAATCTAAAACATCTTTAATCGAATAACCATTATATAATATCTTTAAAATCTTTTCTTGAAATTGATGTCCATGACATACAGGACATACGACTTTCGTATTAGCAAAAAATAACATATTATTTTCAACATAACCAAGTCCTTCACAATTCTCACAACGTCCACCTGCTGTATTAAAAGAAAAATACTTTGCCGATAATTTTTCACTTTTAGCTAGTTTTGTTTTTGCAAAAACATTTCTCATTTCACTATAGACTTCACTATATGTTGCAACATTGGATCTTTTCATTTTAGTAAGTGGAAGTTGATTAATTTCAACAATCTTATCAAATTGTTCTAAACCAGATATATTTGCTTTTCTTTTTGCTAGAACTTCAAAGATAAGTGTGGATTTACCTGAACCAGAAGGACCAGTGATACTGACAAGACAATTGGTAGGAATATGTACTGAAATATTTTTAAGATTGAACATACAAGCATTTTCAATTGCAATTGCTTGATGACTTTCTCTAAAGTGAGTTGGAATTGTTTCTTCTTTTAATAAATATTGTGCGGTATAGGATTGTTTGTTTTGTAAAAGTTCTTCCATTGTCCCATCAGCAACAATTTCACCACCATATTTTCCTGAACCTGGCCCCATATCAATAATATAGTCTGCTTCTTTCATAACATCTACATCATGCTCAATAACCAGAACACTATTTCCTAGTTCAACAAGATTCTTTAATATCTTAATTAATCCATAAGTATCTTTAGGATGTAAACCTGCTGTTGGTTCATCAAGAATATAAATAATTCCTGATAACTTAGAATCAAGTGTTGCTGCTAAACGTAATCTTTGTAATTCGCCTCCAGATAATGTTGTGATTTTACGATTAAGAGTTAAGTAACCTAAACCTACTTTGATATAACGACTCACTTTTGTTTCTATATCTATAATATAGTCATTTACAAAAGATAATTGCTGAGTCGTTATATTTGTTTTTAAATCACTTATCCAATTCAACAGATGTTCTAAAGAAAATTCATTAAGTTCAGGTAAACGAGTATTCATAACTGTAATATGTCGACTTAAATCATTTAATCTTTCACCATGACAATCAGGACATTCAATGACTTCAAAATAATCACCTAATTGCTTTAAGTCACCATTTTTATCAGCTAAACGTCGCCATAAAATAGGATAAATACCTTCAAACTTACCTTGTGTCGTATTTTTAGGTGGAAGGATGTCAGGATATTTTTCTTTGACTGACTTGCAATCAACACCTTCAAACAAGATAGCCTTTTGAATTTCACTCATTTGTTTTATTGGGATATTTTGTGGGATAGGGATATGATAATGTTGATAAGCTTTATAGAGAATAGATATTTGATATTGATTATATTGTTTTTCAAAATAACGAATAGCACCATCTTCTAATGACAATCTTTCATCTATAACATTCTCTTTCTTGATTGTATGAATATGCCCTAATCCTTGGCATGTAGGACAAGCACCTTCATTCGTATTAAAAGAAAAATAACTACGAGTTATCTTATCCATCTTATAACCACAATGAGGACAATACATATAAACATAAAAGTCTTGATGAAGCTTTTTGGTTTCTTCTTTACAATCAGCATTACAAATAAGTTTTCCACAATGTGGACAATATCTTACCCCAAGCTTCTCATATATCATTCTTAAATCTGTATAAATATCACTCATGGTTCCTACTGTAGAACGTGGGTTTTTGTTTTGATCTGTCTGTGCTATAACAATAGCTGGTGATGCATAAGATATACTTTCAACTTGAGGTTTATGTATACCTTGAAAAGCCATTGCTTCTAAATATTGTCTTTGACATTCATTATATAAAACATCAATCAATAATGTTGATTTTCCAGAACCAGATAAACCAGTAAAAACAACCAGTTGATTCTTAGGAATATCAATTGAAATATCTTTCAATTGACCTTCATTAGCATGTCTTATTTGAATACAGTCCATTCTCATTCCTCCCTTACCTATTTTCATTATACAATATCATGTCAGTTAGATGTTTTATAAGATGTAAAAAAAGATAAATTATTTGTTTAAGATTAAAAAAATTTAAAAAGAAAGCGTTAACTTATAAAAAATCATTGATTAATTCTAGACTTTCAAAAAGAAATAAACTAAAATAGTTGTGAAAAATGACAGAAAAAGGAGAACTATGTATGAGTGGATTTTTTGGAGTGGCATCAAAAAATGATTGTGTAATGGATTTGTTCTTTGGAATTGATTATCATTCTCATTTAGGAACAAGACGTGGTGGTATGGCAGTATATGGAAAGAATGGATTTAATCGTTCTATTCATAATATTGAAAATTCACCTTTTAGAACAAAGTTTGATAAGGATGTAGAAGAATTTGAAGGAAATATTGGAATTGGATGTATTTCTGATAATGAGGCACAACCTTTATTAGTCAATTCTCATTTAGGTTCTTTTGCAATTACAACTGTTGGAAGAATTAACAATTTAGAGGAATTAAAAGATCAATGTTTTGAATATGGAAATACTCATTTCTTAGAAATGAGTGGGGGAGTTATTAATCCAACTGAATTAGTCGCAGCTTTAATGAATCAAAAGGGTTCAATTGTTGAAGGGATTAAACATGTTCAAGATGTTGTTAAGGGATCAATGAGTATTCTTATTATGACAAAAGATGGAATCTATTGTGCAAGAGATAAATATGGAAGAACACCAGTTATCATTGGTACAAAAGATGATGCAACTTGTGTGACTTTTGAAAGTTCAGCTTTCTTAAACTTAGGATATCATCATGAAAGAGATTTAGGTCCTGGTGAAATTGTCTTTATAACTCATGATTATATTAAACAGGAACAAAAACTTTTTGAAAAGATGAAAATATGTTCATTCTTATGGGTTTATTATGGATACCCAACTTCTACATATGAAGGTGTCAATGTTGAAGTTATGCGTAATCGTTGTGGAGAGTTACTAGCAAAACGTGATGATGTAACTCCAGATAGCGTTGCCGGTGTTCCTGATTCAGGAATTGCTCATGCAGTCGGGTATGCAAATCAATCAGGTATTCCATTTGCTAGACCATTTATAAAATATACCCCAACTTGGCCTCGTTCATTTATGCCTTCAAGTCAAGGTCAAAGAAACTTAATTGCTAAGATGAAATTAATTCCAGTTCAAGAATTAATTAAAGATAAGAGTTTATTATTAATTGATGATTCTATTGTAAGAGGAACACAATTAAGAGAAACAACAGAATTTTTATATGATTCAGGTGCAAAAGAAGTTCATGTTAGACCAGCATGTCCACCAATCTTATTTGGATGTAAATATCTTAACTTCTCTCGTTCAAGTTCAGAAATGGATTTAATCACAAGAAGGGTTATTCGTGATTTAGAAGGAACTGAAAATCCAAGTCAAGAATTATTGAAAGAATATGCAAATCCAGATAGTCCTAAATATCAAGCGATGTTAGAAGAAATCCGTAGAAGATTAAAATTCACTTCTTTAAGATATCATCGTTTGGATGATATGATTGAATCTATTGGTTTAAAACCATGTGATTTATGTACATATTGTTTTAGTGGTGAAGAATAAAATTAATAATTTATAAAAATGAGTTGGCATTTATAATGTCAACTCATTTCATTTACTTATATTTTTGTAGTTTTATACAAAAAGAATGAACTTTATAGATGTTTATAACTCTAATATCTTATCTTTATAAAGTATCGTGATAGTTGATTAAATTTCCTAAAGTATCATTACAATCCATTGTTATTGTATATGTTTCAATTTATAATGAAACTATAAAGGAGGGGAAATCATGGATCAGATACATTTAGGTGATAATATATCAAGACTTCGCCATCAAAAGAAAATCACACAAGAAGAATTAGCTCGCTTTATGGGCGTTACAAAAGCTTCAGTATCAAAATGGGAAACTAATCAAAGTTTACCAGATATTCTTTTGTTACCACAGCTTGCTTCGTTCTTCGATATCTCGGTTGATGAACTATTGGGATATAAACCTCAATTAAGTAAAGAACAAATTCAAAAATATTATTTTGATTTTGCTGCACAATTTGCTAGTGAGGCATTTGAAGAAGTGATGGAAAAAAGTGAAGTTCTGGTGAAGAAGTATTATTCTTGTTATGGATTCTTGTTACAGATATGTGTATTGTGGTTAAATCATTGTCATATGGCATCAACTCAAGCAAGACAGATAGAGATTTTAGAAAGAATTGCTGAAATTTGTAGTCATATTACATCGCATTGCTTGGATAATGGAATTTGTAATGATGCCATTATGTTGAAAGCTATGTGTCAATTACAATATGGGGAAATTGATGATGTAATTATAGTTTTAGAAGAAATGTTGAATCCATATCATTTCTTTCATCAAGGAGAATCGATATTGATACAGGCTTATCAAATGAAAGGCCAATTTCAACAAGCACATCAATTTACTCAATTTGAAATCTATACGCATTTAATGGAATTTATTAATCTTTCAATCCATTATTTAAGTATTCATGTTCAAGATTTACAAAGATGTGAAGAAACGATAAAAAGACTAGATGAAGTCATAAAGACTTATCATATTGAAAAGCTTAATCCTAATACAACGGCTCAATTTTATTACCAATGTGCGATTGTTTATTGTCAACATCAAAATGATCAACAAGCACTGGAAAGATTAACTGACTTTGTGAAATTGGTTTGTGAAATGATGGAAGGAGATCATATTTTACTTCATGGAGATGAATACTTTGATCAAATTCATATTTATTTTGAACAATCAGATTTAGGGGTTCATCCAGTAAGAAACAAAAAACTCATTTTACAAAGTGCTTTACAAGCTTTAGAGGTAGCAGAATTGAATAGATTAAAAGAAGATCATTGTTTACAAAGTTTAAAATTACAATTAAAAAGAAAAGGAGAAACATTATGACACTAAAAGATATTTTACCATTTTTAATTCCACTTATTATTGTTGAATTTGCCTTACTTGCTTATACATTACATCACATATTAACCCATCAGCATTACAAAAGAGGTAATCGTGTTTTATGGATTATTGTGACACTTGTAGGAATGGAGTTTATTGGACCGGTTTTATATTTTGTTTTAGGGAAGGAAGATAATTAATGGATATGTTAAGGGTCTCACATGTTTCTAAGTCATTTGGCTCTCATGTGGTTTTAGATGACTTGAATTTCGCAGTTAAGGAACATACAATATATGGTTTTATTGGACAAAATGGAGCAGGGAAAACAACAACCATGAAGATGATTTTAGGTTTACTTAAAATTGATCAAGGTGAAATTGAAGTTAATGGGCAAAAAGTCACTTATGGTCAAAATAAAACTAATCAGTTTATTGGTTATTTACCAGATGTTCCTGAATTTTATGGATATATGACACCAATGGAATATCTAAAATTATGTGGAGAAATATCAGGTATGTCATCATTAGATATCCAAAAGAAAGCTAGTGAATTATTAGAACTTGTTGGTTTAAAAGAGACTCATACTCGTATTCAAGGTTTTTCAAGAGGAATGAAGCAACGATTGGGAATTGCTCAAGCACTTTTAAATAGTCCACGTCTATTGATCTGTGACGAACCAACATCAGCTCTTGATCCGGTTGGAAGAAAAGAAATATTAGATATATTATTATCTATCAAGAATCAGACAACAGTTATTTTCTCAACACATATTCTTTCTGATGTTGAACGTATTTGTGATGAAATTGCTTTATTGCATCATGGAAAAATTGCTATGGAGGGGAAATTAGAGGACTTAAAGAAACTTCAAAGAAGTAATGGTTTTGAGATAGAATGCTATAACTTACAAGATGCTGATTATTTAGCAAATCAAATAGCTGGAAGTCAAAGACTAAGTTCTACAAAATTGTATTATCCTCAAAAGACAAAAGAAGAAATGACTCAAACAATGTTATTCATTGTAAATCATCAAATGACTATACAAAAAATAGAAATGTGTGAACCAACATTGGAAAATGTCTTTATGGAGGTTATTGAAAAATGAAATCATTGTATGCATTTGTAAAAAAAGAAAGTTTAGAATTAATTCGTAGTGGCAAGCTTGTTTTATTAGTTATCATATCTTGTTTATTTGGTATTATGAATCCATTTATCGCTAAGATAACACCTTGGCTGATGGAAATGATGTCTGATCAGTTAGCTGAATCAGGTATGAGCATAACAACCATTAAGGTAGATGCAATAACCTCTTGGACACAGTTTTATAAAAATGTACCACTATTATTAATTATCTTTGTAATTATTATGAGTGGAATATTGACAAATGAATATCAAAAAGGAACTTTAATTAATATTCTTACAAAAGGTTTAGAAAGATGGAAAGTGATTATTGCTAAGGCAATGATTATGATTGGATTATGGACTATTTGTTATTGGTTATGTTTTGTAGTAACATATCTTTATAATTTATATTTTTGGGATAATCAAATCGTCTCACATATGGTTTTAGGTGCAAGTTATGTTTATCTATTTGGAATATGGCTGATTGCATTGATTTTACTTGGTTCAACTTTGTTTCGTACAAGTTATGGCGTTATTGGATTTGTTGGTGGAGTTTTTATGATTGTTTATATATTAAGCATGGTTCCACAAATCCAAGAATATTTACCAAGTCAACTTTTAAACTCAATGAGTTTATTGTTATCAACAACGTATCCTAGTGATTATCTAGCTACAATACTTATTACTTTATTGACTTCTATTATGAGTATCGGTTTATCACTAGTTATATTTAATAAAAAGGCATTTTAAAAACGAGAGAAATCTCGTTTTTATAAATAGCGGTCCATTCTTGCTACACATATACCTATAATAGATAAACTTAATGTAAGAATATGATCAGTATGGAATATGAGAGATGAAATAATACAAAATAAAGTCATTATTATACAACTGTAAAATAAAACATTTTCAAATTGTAATTCTTTTAGTCTTTTCAAGTTTCATTCCTCCTTTGTTAAGAATAATATAACAAATGTAAATGAATATATTGTGGAAAAATCATGAAATTTTTGTGAATGTAAAACAAAAGAATTGCTTTCAAATAATAGTTCATGTAAAATGAAACACACAAAGGAGGATACTTATGGATAGAACAAAACAAATTGAACAAAGTATCATAAAGAAATATCGAAAACCAATATGGCGGAAATTTGTTAAAGGTGTACAAGCTTATGATATGATTCAACCTGGTGATAAAATTGCTGTATGTATTTCTGGGGGAAAAGATTCAATGTTGATGGCTAAACTTTTACAAGAATTAAAACATCATGGTAAGTTTGATTTTGGCTTGGTTTTTCTATCTATGGATCCCGGATATAATGAAAAGAATCGTCATAAGATTGAAGAAAATGCGAAAATATTAGATATACCTGTAGAATTTTTTGAATCAGATATTTTTCAAGTCGTAACAAATATTGAAAAATCACCATGTTATTTATGTGCAAGAATGCGTCGGGGATTTTTGTATGCAAAAGCAAAAGAATTAGGATGTAATAAAATTGCATTAGGACATCATTTTGATGATGTGATTGAAACTATTTTAATGGGAATGTTTTATGGTTCACAAGTTCAAACGATGATGCCTAAACTTCATAGTACAAATTTTGAAGGTATGGAATTAATTAGACCTATGTATCTTATTGAAGAAAAAGATATTATACATTGGTGTGAATATAATGATTTACATTTTATTCAATGTGCTTGTCGTTTTACTGAGGAAATGGAAGAATTAGGTGAAGTTCATCATACATCTAAAAGAGAAGAAATGAAGAATTTATTGAAATATTTAGAAACAATGAATCCAAATGTGAAAAAGAATGTTTTTAAGAGTGTAGAAAATGTCAATTTGGCAACCATAATTGCCTATAGTGATGATGAAGGAAAACATCATTTCTTAGATACTTATGATAAAGGAGAATGATATGTTTTCAAGATTTGAATTATTAATTGGTGAAGAAAAACTTCAACAGTTACAAAACTCACATGTTTTGGTTTTTGGTGTTGGAGGGGTTGGTGGTTATGTTGTTGAAGCGTTAGTAAGAAGTGGGATAGGACACATAACGATTGTGGATAATGACGAAGTCTCACTGACAAACCTTAATCGTCAAATTATAGCAACAAGAGAAACAATTGGTAAAAAGAAAGTAGAAGTTATGAAAGAACGTATTCTTTCGATTAATCCTGATTGTCTTGTGACAGGATTAGAAATGTTCTATTTACCAGAAAATGCTGATACTATCGATTTGACAAAATATGATTATGTCGTTGATGCAATTGATACTATTACTTCAAAAATCGAATTGGCTATGCGTTGTGAAAAATTAAATGTTCCTTTAATAAGTTCAATGGGCACAGGAAACAAGCTCAATCCTGCAATGTTAGAAGTCAGTGATATTTATAAAACTTCAGTTTGTCCACTCGCAAAAGTTATGCGTAAAGAATTAAAAACAAGAGGTGTTAAACATTTAAAAGTTGTTTATTCTAAAGAATTGCCAATCAAACCAAGACAATCTAATGAACCGACAAATAAAAGAACAGTTCCTGGAAGTAGTGCTTTTGTTCCATCTAGTGCAGGGCTTCTTATTGCAAGTGAAGTTATCAAAGATTTGCTGAAATAAGCAAATCTTTTGCACTTTTTAGACATCTTTTTCATAAATTAATATGAGGTGTTTAAGTGATGAAAGAGATATTACAAGCTTATATTTACAATGAAAAAATGTTAAATGATCTTTATAAAAGAGCGGCAGCCTTAACCTGTAGAGAAGATGAAAAGCAAGCCCTTTTAAATTTTGCTGATCATTGTCATCAAATTACCAATGAATTAAATCAAATCTATTATGAACAATTCGATGACTATTATCAGCCACTCATTCATGAACAAAATATGCAAGGAAGTTTCCGTGATGTTTTGAATCATATTCAAACATTAGAAATTGGATATTACGATACCTATCGTCGACATACTTATAGCAATGATCCTATTTTAAAAGAAGCAATGCGTGAATTTGCTGATTTAAAATTAGCCCATACATTAGCAATTATGGCAATGGTTATTGATATGGATGATTAATAGACACAATTTTTAAAATAAAACATACATTATATAGAGGTGTATGAAATGAATAGGGATCAACTCCAATCTTATATTTATACTGAAAAATTATTAGCTCAACTTTATCGAAGGGCTGCTGCACTAGCAACAATGCAAAGTGAAAGAGATGCTTTATTAGCGTTTGCTAGAGATGCTGAACAGAATGCGAATTATTTGAATTATTTTTATCGATTAGAATTTGGAACTGCCTTTGATCCAATGATACCAGATGTTAATATTCAAGGTGGTTATCGAGAATTATTGAATGAAATTCAAAGACAGGAATTATCATCATTTTTAGCATTAAGACGACTCACATATAACCAAGGAAATGCTGAATTAAGAGAAACAATGAGAGCTATTACGGACAACAAACTAGGACATATTTTGACAATTTTAGCAATTGTTACAAATATGAATACTCCTGGTCAAGAACGTAAAATTTAATCATAATAAAGCGCATAAAAGTGCGCTTTTTTTGGCTTTTGATAGAGAGTAGACAAAATCTACGCATAGTTAGTTTTTTTATGAGCTAAAAAATGATATACTTAGGTCAAGGAGGAGTCAATATGTACGATGTTTATACAAAACGAAACGATAAGAAAAAATATATTATAGCAGGTGCTGCTATTGTAGGTGTGATTGCAATTGCTGCAGCGTTCTTTTTATTAAAAGGAGACAGCAAAGAATCAACACTAAAGGACTATTATGCAGCTATTAAAGAAAAGAAATATGATGAAATGTATAATATGATTAGTGAACAATCACAAAAAGTGTATTCAAAGGATGAATTTATAAAAAGAAATCAAAATATTTATGAAGGAATAGAAGCAAGTGATATTGAATTGACAATTGATTCAAGTGAAGATGATACAATTCAATATAAAGTAAAAATGAAAACATTAGCAGGTGAAATCAGCTTTGATAATCAAACAAAAATCAAAGATGGTAAAATTTTTTGGGATGATTCTTTTGTGTTTCCTTCATTAGAAAAGACAGATAAAGTGCGTATAAGTGAAGATGATGCGAGTCGAGGAAGAATTTTAGATCGCAATGGAAAAGTTATTGCTCATATGGGTGAAGCTTATTCTGTAGGATTAGTGAGAGGAAAGTTAAATGGTGAAAGTGATTATGAGAAATTAGCTTCATTATTAGATCTAACAAAAGAAGGTATTCAAAAAACAATGAGTGCTTCATGGATTAAAGATGATTCATTTGTACCTTTAAAAACAATTTCAAAAAGTGATACAAATTTAGAAAATAGTTTATTAAAAATACCTGGAGTTAAACTCACTACAACAACAGTTCGAAGCTATCCTTATGGAGAAGCAACATCTCATCTTGTAGGTTATATGCAAAAAGTAACAGCTGAAGATTTAGAAAAACATAAAGGTGAGGGTTATGATGAAAACTCTTATATTGGAAGAAGTGGAATTGAAGCTGCTTATGAAAAAGAATTAAAAGGTCAAGATGGTGTATCTATTTATATTGTAGATAGTCAAGGAAATAAAAAGACTGCTCTAGCAAGTCATGATAAGAAAGATGGTCAAGATATAACATTGACAATTGATATTCAATTACAAAATAATTTATATCAATCTTTTAAAAAAGATAAAAGTGCATCAGTTGCTATGAATCCAACAAATGGAGAAATTCTAGCATTAGTGAGTACACCAACTTTTAATAGTAATGATTTTATTTTAGGATTAAGTTCTACAAAGTGGGATAGTTTGAATAATGATACAAATAAACCATTGCTTAATCGTTTTAAAGAAGCATGGGTTCCAGGTTCAACAATGAAACCTTTAACTGCAGCAATTGGTTTAAATACTCAATCATTAAATGCTTCTGAAGATTTCAATGCTCAAATGAAATGGCAAAAAGATTCTAGTTGGGGAAGTTATTTTGTAACAACTTTACATGCTCCTAAACCAAATAATTTAAAGAATGCTTTGATTTATTCTGATAATGTTTATTTTGCTAAAGCAGCATTAAAGATTGGTAAAGATAATCTTGTAAAAGGTTATAAAGCGATGAAAATCGGTGATGAAATTCCATTTGAATTATCATTGAAGAAATCTCAATATACAAGCAAGGATTTTAGTGAAGATATTCAAATTGCAGATAGTGGATATGGTCAAGGACAGATTTTAATGAATCCAGTACAAATGGCTTCTATATATGGAGCATTTGTAAATGATGGAAAAATGATGACGCCACATATTGCTAAATCAACAGAAACAAAAGTTTGGGCTGAAGCTTTCTCTAAAGCTGTTGCTGATGAAATTAAAAATGCTTTGATAGGAGTTATTAGTGATAGTCAAGGGACAGCACACTCATTTTATCATAATGGCATGACTTTAGCAGGAAAGACAGGAACAGGTGAAATTAAAGCTTCTCAAGATGATACGACAGGTCAAGAAGTTGGTTGGTTTACAGTAATGACAACTGATGCAAAGAATCCAATTGTTATATCTTCTATGGTGGAAGATGTCAAAGGTCGTGGTGGAAGTAATTATGTTGTTAATCGTATGAAACAACCATTTGATAGTTATATAAAATAATAGAAAAACAGAGATTGCTTTTATTCAATCTCTGTTTTCTTATCTTTATATAAATAAAAAACGATCAGATGATCGTTAATTTTTAAATGGTGACCTGTACGGGATTCGAACCCGTGAATGCATGCGTGAAAGGCATGTGAGTTAACCGTTTCTCCAACAGGCCACAAAAATGGCGCTTGAAGTAGGACTCGAACCTACGACCGATCGGTTAACAGCCGATTGCTCTACCAACTGAGCTATTCAAGCGTTTAAATTGGAGCGGATGATGGGAATCGAACCCACGTAGTCAGCTTGGAAGGCTGAAGTTCTACCATTGAACTACATCCGCATTAGAATGGTGCCCAGGGCCGGAGTCGAACCGGCACGGATTTTAAGGTCCGCAGGATTTTAAGTCCTGTGCGTCTACCAATTTCGCCACCTGGGCAATTCAATTTTTAATGGTGACCCGCAGGCGACTCGAACGCCTGACCCTCTGATTAAAAGTCAGATGCTCTACCGACTGAGCTAGCGGGTCTTGGAAATGGTGGGGAGGGGCGGATTCGAACCACCGAACCGAAAGGAACTGAGTTACAGTCAGCCGCGTTTAGCCACTTCGCTACCTCCCCATCAATATGGTGCCGGCTAAAGGACTTGAACCCTCAACCTACTGATTACAAGTCAGTTGCTCTACCAGTTGAGCTAAGCCGGCAATGGTGGAGGTTAACGGGCTCGAACCGCTGACCCTCTGCTTGTAAGGCAGATGCTCTCCCAACTGAGCTAAACCTCCATAATTGGCTGGGATACCTGGATTCGAACCAGGGAAATGACAGAGTCAAAGTCTGTTGCCTTACCGCTTGGCTATATCCCAAGAATGTTGCTCATATAATATAACAAGTTTTTATCTTTTAGTCAATAACTTTTTGAAAAAAATTGTAAAATTTTTTTCAAAAGAAAACAAGTTTCCATATGAGATAAATCCAGTCCCTTTAAACAATGTTTATTATAACACTGATAGTCACCGCATGCAATTAAAAAATACAACAGAATAATCACTTTACCAAGAAAAAAAGTACATTTTTTCAAATGTACTTAAGCTTTTTGTTCCATTAATTTTTCAAGTGATACCAATTTGACACAAATAGTAAAGATTTCTGTAGCTAATTGTAAATCATCTAATGGTAAATAAGATGGTGCAAGTCTAATATTACTATCATGAGGATCTTTACCATAAGGATAAGTTGCTCCAGCACTTGTTAGTGTTACACCAGCTTCTTGACATCTTTTGACAATTTCTTTAGCACAACCTTCCATTGCATTGAAAGAAACAAAATATCCACCTAATGGTTTTGTCCATGTTGCTATATTTAAACGACTTAATTCATGTGATAATACAATGGAAACAGTATCAAATTTAGGTCTTAATAATCTTGCTTGTTTTTCCATATGTTTATTTAAACTATTAGGTCTTTTAAAGAATTCAATATGTCTTAATTGATTAATCTTATCATGTCCAATACATTGAATAGACATATGTTTTAAAATATCAGCTTTGTTTTCTAAAGATGTTGCCAATGCTGCAACTCCAGCCCCAGGTAGTGTAACTTTTGATGTTGAACAAAATTCAAATACAAGATTTGGATTTCCAGCATCTTTACAAGCCTTTAAAATATCCATAACATGGGCTCTAGGACTTGTATGTAAATGATGAAGAACATAAGCATTATCCCAAAATATTCTAAAATCTTTAGCAGCTGGTTTTAAATGTGCAAATCTTTGCACAACTTCATCAGAATATGTTACACCTGTTGGATTAGAATATTGTGGTACACACCATATACCCTTAACACTTTCATCATTATTAACATATTCTTCAACTAAATCCATATCTGGACCATTTTCATCCATTGGAATATTGATCATTTCAAAACCAAAATGTTCCGTAATTGCAAAATGACGATCATATCCTGGTACAGGGCATAAAAACTTAATTTTATCTAACTGACACCAAGGTTTATTTCCTAAATAACCATGGGTATAACCACGACTAATCTGATCAAACATAATAGTTAAACTACTATTTCCATAAACAATGACTTGATCAGGTGATGTTTCTAATATATTAGCAAAAAATTGCTTTGCTTCATCAATCCCATCTAAGATACCATAATTACAATAATTAATTTTATCCCCAAAAGGATAATGACTATCAACAGTATCTAAAACCCCTAAAGACAAATGAATTTGTTCAAAATCTGGTTTCCCTCTTGCCATATTTAAATTTACGTTCAATGCTTTCATTCTTTCATATTCCTTAGATACTTGAGCATGCACTGACATTAATTCTTCATGATTTAATTTTGTATATTTCTTCATGATTTGTCCCTCTCTATTTATATTAATTGAGGTAATTGTACTCTTTCAAAGGGTAAAATGCAATGTCAAAAATAGAGATAATCAAAAAATATACATAAATAGTAATAATTACTATTTAAATTAAGAAAAAGGTGGTATAATAAATACAAGAGGAGGTATTTTATGGATACAACAGCATTTTTTAAACTTACTTATGGCTTATATATTGTTACAAGCAAAGATGGAGAACATGAAAGTGGTTGTGTTATGAACACCATGACACAAGTAACTGCTGAACCAGCACAGGTTTGTATTACCCTTAATAAAGAGAATTATACAACTCAATTAATTGAAAAAAGCGGTGTTTTCAATGTAAGTGTCTTATTGGATGATGTTTCAATGGACTTAATTCGTCAATTTGGTTTTCAAAGTGGTAGAGATGTTAACAAATTTGAAAACATTAAGTATGATACTGACCAACATGGTGTTAAATATTTGACTCAAGATAGTGCAGCTATGTTTGTATGTCGAGTTAAACAAAAAGTTGATGTAGGAACACATTATATGTTTATTTCAGAAGTATGTGATGCGAAAACTTTAAGCAATGAACCTGTTTTAACATATACAGCTTATCATGAAAAGAAAAAAGGTACGACTCCACCAAGTGCTCCATCTTATATCGAAGAAACAAAGAAACAAGGTTGGCGTTGCGATGTTTGTGGTTATATCTATGAAGGTGATAGTCTACCAGAAGATTATATTTGCCCAATTTGTAAAGTTGATGCGAGTCATTTTCATAAAATATAGAGTCTTTGAGAGGACTCTATATTTTAACATAGGGAAGTAAGCGTTTACATAGAATTGCTAGAAATGGAGATGAAGTATAATGGCAAAGTATGTATGTACAGTTTGTGGATTTATTTATGATGAAGATGTAGGAATACCAGCATCTGATATTGCAGCTCATACAAAATGGGAAGATTTAGATGAAAATTGGGTATGTCCGATTTGTAAAGCTCCAAAAAGTGCTTTTAAAGAATTAAAAGAAACAGTAAAAAAAGAAATAAAACGAGAAAAAGTTGAACAAAAATGGTCGAATCTAGAAATGAGTATCTTATTATCTAATCTAGCAAAAGGCTGTGAAAAACAATACCTTTCACATGAACAAGAACTTTTTAATCAACTTGCTGATTATTATGAAGCAATAGATGAATATCTACCAATCGATTCATTAGAAAACATTCAAGAAGATTTAGCAAAAGATATCAATGAAAATTATCCTTTAGCTCACCAAAGTGCTGATAACCAAAAAGATCGTGGAGCAAAACGAGCCATTGTTTGGAGTGAAAAATCAACAAATATGTTAAATTCTTTAATTGAAAGATATCAAAAAGAAAGAGAAGCAATGTTACAAGATACAAAAGTATTTGTATGTGAAATCTGTGGCTTTGTTTATATTGGTGATCAACCACCAGCTATATGTCCCGTTTGTAAAGTTCCAAGTTTAAAGATTCATGAAGTGAAAAGAGGGATTGCTGTATGAGTGAATTAAGAGCGTTACGTAATATTAGATTATGTACAAAAGATTGTTTATGTTTATATGTTTGTCCAACTGGTGCGAGTGATACTGAAAATGGACAAATAGATGCAAGCAAATGTACGGGGTGTGGAATGTGTGTACAAGCTTGTCCATCCCATGCTTTATCACTTGTTCCCTATGTTTATCCACCTCAACAAGTAAAAGAAAAAGAAGTCCTTGATGATTTACATCGTTTAATTTCAAGTAAAGCAAAACAAGTTTCTTCTTTACATTATTTAAAGACACATACCAATCAGCCAATTGTTGCTCAATTAGCTCAAGCAATGGAAACATCTAATCGTGTTATGGGTGAAGATTTAGCCAGAGAAGCTGGTTATATGTTACCACAAAGTCAAAATACTCATGATTTACTCACATTAATTGTTGAAAATGCTGAAGATGAAAATATAAAAAAGATAGCTCAAGAACTTTTAGAATCACTTCCTATCAATGATCAAAAACAAGATTGTTCAAAATATGCTGGAACAAAAACTGAAAAAAATTTAATGGAAGCATTTGCTGGAGAATCTCAAGCAAGAAATAAATATACATATTTTGCACAAATGGCAAGAAAAGAAGGATTAGAACAAATTGCTGCAATTTTTGAAGAAACTGCCAATCAGGAAAAACAACATGCAAAAATGTGGTTTAGTGAATTTCATGGCATTGGTTCAACCGATGAAAACTTAGAAGTAGCAGCTGCTGGTGAACATGAAGAATGGACGGATATGTATGCAAGAATGGCTAAAGAAGCAAGGGCAGAAGGTTTTGATGAATTAGCTATTCAATTTGAAAATGTTGCAAAAGTGGAAAAATCACATGAAGCTCGTTATTTAAGATTATTAAAGAATTATAGAGAAGGCCAAACTTTCAAAGCAGATACTCCTATAAGATGGAAATGTCGACAATGTGGATTTATCTATGAAGGAGAAGAAGCACCAAAAAGATGTCCAACTTGTGGATATCCTCAAGCTTATTTTGAAAGAATGAGTGAAAATTATTAAAAGAAGCTGAATTCAGCTTCTTTTAATCTGGAACTTGTAATCTATTTAAAACAACAACAAAGGTTGTTTTTTCTTTATGACTAGTGGCAAAGATTTGTCCATTATGAATATGAATAATATTTTTAGCAATCGCAAGTCCTAAACCCGTACCACCAGTAGAAGATGAACGAGACGAATCAGAACGATAAAACTTATCAAAAATATAAGGTAAATCTTCTTGAGAAATAGGATTTCCATAATTCATAATCTTAATGGTTACAGTTTCATCATCATTAAGAACTTCAATTTTAATCTCATGATTATCTTGACCATATTTCACAGCATTTGACAACAAATTATCAAAAACTCTTGCAATTAATTGACCATCACCTTTAATAAAAAGATTAGGTTGACTAATTCTAATAACAGGAGTTAAAAGATGTTCTTGAAAAGTTGGATAAAACTCATCAACCATCTGTAAAACCAATTCAGAAATATTGATTGTTGTCATATGAACTTTAACATTGGCTTGATCTAAACTTGTAAATTCAAACAAATCATCCATCATTCCTTGTAATCTCTTTGACTTTTCATAAGCCACAGTAGAATATTTTTGAATATCTTCTTTAGATAAATGTTCATTATTTTTAATCAATTCCAAATATCCCACAATAGTCGTAAGTGGTGTTCTTAAGTCATGAGCAACATTTGTAATCAAGTCATTTTTTTGCTTTTCAGCATTTCTTTCTGCATCAAAAGCTAATCTTTCATTTTCCTTTAAAATTTCACTTTCTCTTTCTTTATCTTTTAAAGTCTTTGCTAAAGCATTAATATTAGCCGCTAATAAACCAAGCTCATCATCATATTCAATCGGTGCTTCCACATCATAATACCCAGCCGTTACTTCTTGTATTGTTCCACTTAAGACACTAATATATTTTAAAGTAATATTCATTAAATCAAAAAAGATCACTAAGAAAATAACTAAAGAAATGACAAAAGCTAAGAAGTATTTCACTTCAATTGACATTCCAAAAATATTAAAACTCTCTAAAATAATCACAATTGCACTATAAACTAAAAACGTTAAAATATAAGTCACAACTAAATTAATGAACAGTCTCCAACGAAAACTGCTCATAAATAATCTTCTTATTTTATTCATCATAAGTCAAATTTATAACCAATCCCCCAAACTGTCTTAATATGTCGAGGATTTCTTGGTTGCCTTTCTACCTTTTCACGAAGTTTTCTAATATGAACCATAATTGTATTATTAGAATTTGTTGACTTCTCATGCCATATTTTTTCAAAAATATCTTCAATTGAAAAAACTGTACCAGGAGCACTTGCTAGTAAAATAAGAATCTCATATTCAATTCTTGTTAGTGATAAAGCAACACCATCTAAAGTAACAGACTTCTTTTGTGTATCAATGAGTAAATCATTCGCTTCAATAATATGTGTTGAATCATTGATTGGTTTATTAAAAACTTGAGCACGACGTATTTGTGATTTAACACGGGCAACTAATTCCATCGCATTAAAAGGTTTACTTACATAATCATCAGCTCCGGTTAAAAGGCCTTCAATCTTATCAGTATCAGCAGTCTTTGCTGAAACAATGATTACAGGAATATTATATTTTTCTCTAATCATTTTTAAAGCTTGAATACCATCAATCTCAGGCATCATCACATCCAATATGACAAGATCAATATGAAAAGCTTCAATATCATCTAATAAAGTCAAAGCATTATATCTTTTTTCAACTTGATATCCTTCTTGAGTTAAATAAATTTCTATTAAATCAGTAATTTCTTTTTCATCATCTACAACTAAAATATGAGGTACATCCATTCTATCATCCTCCTTCATATTCATTATAAAGAAAAATAGAAAAACGACAACCTATTTCTTTTCTTGAAGGTTATTTTTATAAGGTTGTATAGAATAAATGAGATAGTTCATACTTAAAAAAGGAAGATGTTATTGATATGATAGAAAATAATTGATTTGATAATAATTTTTTGTTAGAATAATAAAGGGCACTCAGAATCTTCCATTGAGTGCATTTTTTATTGAGTTGAAAGGAGATAAAGTATGACAAAATTTATATTTGTAACAGGTGGTGTAGTATCTGGTTTAGGCAAAGGATTGACAGCTGCATCTTTAGGTAGAATACTTAAACAACGTGGCTTAAAAGTTTTTATGCAAAAGCTAGATCCCTATATAAATGTTGACCCAGGAACCATGTCCCCATTTCAACATGGTGAAGTTTTTGTTACTGCAGACGGAGCAGAAACAGACCTTGACTTGGGTCATTATGAAAGATTTATTGATGAAGAATTAAATCGTGATTGTTCCATTACAACAGGAAAAATCTATAGCCATGTCATTGCTAAGGAAAGACGTGGTGATTATTTAGGAGCGACAGTCCAAGTTGTTCCACATATTACAAACGAAATTAAAGAAAGAATCTATGCAGCCGCTAAAAGCAGTCAAGCTGATATTGTGATTAGTGAGATTGGTGGAACGGTTGGAGATATTGAAAGTTTACCATTTATTGAAGCGGTTCGTCAGATTCGTTTAGATTTAGGTTATGAAAATACACTTTATATACATACAACCTTGCTTCCTTATATTGGAGCTAGCCATGAAGTGAAAACAAAACCTACTCAACATAGTGTAAAAGAATTAAGAGGTTATGGAATACAACCTGATATTATTGTTTGTCGTAGTGAGAAATATATTGATCAAGAATTAAAAGATAAGATTTCTTTATTTTGTAATGTTCCTACAAAAGCAGTTATTTCTAACTATGATGTAGATGTTTTATATGAATTACCAATGTTATTGTTAAATCAACATATGGATGATTTGGTTTTAGAACATTTAAGAATAGATGCTCCTAAAGCAGATATGAAAGCTTGGCAGGAGTTGATTCAAAGAGTCAAAGGGTTAAATAAAGATATTACAATTAAAATGGTTGGAAAATATGTTCAATTACCCGATGCCTATTTATCAGTTAATGAAGCTTTAAAACATGCAGGATACTATGAAAATAGTATTGTGAATATCGAATGGGTGAATGCTGAAGAAATAACTCAAGAAAATGTTAGCCAAATGTTACAGGGGGCAGATGGTATTTTGGTTCCTGGTGGATTTGGTGAACGTGGAATTGAAGGTATGATTACAGCTATTCAATATGCAAGAGAAAACAAAGTTCCGTTTTTAGGAATATGTTTAGGTATGCAATTAGCTTCTATTGAATACGCAAGACATGTTTGTGGATTGAAAGATGCCAATTCGATTGAGTTTGATGAAAATTGTTTAACTCCAATCATTCATTTAATGAATGATCAATCATTAGATGATATGGGTGGAACTCAAAGACTAGGAAATTATGATTGTCAATTGATTCCAAAAACGAAAGCCTATGCATTATATGGTAAACCACTTATTCAACAAAGACATCGTCATCGTTATGAATTTAATAACGAATATCGTTCAATTTTAGAACAACATGGTTTAACAATTTCGGGAATCAATCCAGAAAGAAATTTAGTTGAAATTATTGAAATAGAAGATCATCCTTATTTTGTAGCTGCTCAATTTCATCCTGAATTTGCTTCAAGACCAAATCATAGTGAACCATTATTTCAAGGATTTATCACTGCAGCAAGTCAAAATGGCAAGTAATTGCCATTTTCTTTTTGTCTAAAAAAGGGTAAAATAGAACAAAGGAGATTTATTATGAATAAACATAACATGGAAAATATTAAAGATTCATATTTTGTTTTTAAAACTTTAGCACAAACAAATATTCAAGAATTATTTCAATATCATTCTCGAAAATATTATACATTTGATATCACAAAATTACATAAACATGAAAATAATACATATTTACCAATTGATTTAAAAGATTGGACAAGTTTTGAAGATGTTTTAAAAGTTCTTTATCGATTAACAAATCCTTCATCAGGGAGACCAGGTTTCTCAATAACAACAATGATTAAGGGATATGATTTATCTCAACAACAACATTTTGTTTTTATTGGACAGTTTATAAATGGAAAACATACCGTGTTAGGGTATTATGAAGATGGAGTAGAGATGTATTATGATAAAAGGAATGAAGTTCTCTATTTAAGTGGAGATGTCAAACCAGAAGCTTATCAAAAGATTGGGAGAATGTGAAATAACTTGAATTGAAAGGAAGATAGGTTTATGGAAATAAAAGAAGTGACACAAAGAACAGAAATTATAGAACCATTATTAGAGGTTTGGCAAAAATCAGTTAGAAGTACACATCATTTTTTAAGTGAGGAAGAAATTGTTACAATTTCTCAATATGTACCAAGTGCTTTTGAAAACGTCCCACATTTCATTGTGAGCTATGAAGAACAAAAGCCAGTTGCTTTTATGGGAATTGATGGAGAAAGAATAGAAATGTTATTTATTGATCCTATTTGTCAGGGTCGGGGAATTGGAAAAAAATTAATTCAAATAGCAATTCAAGATTATGGAGCAAATGAGGTTTGTGTTAATGAACAAAATCCTCAAGCTAAAGGTTTTTTATGAGCATTTAGGATTTCATGTTTACAAAAGAAGTGAATATGATGAACAAGGGAATCCTTATCCTTTGGTGTATATGAAATTGGATATTAATGGTAACGATTTGCTTAACCAATATTGATAGTTCACGCATTTAAAGATATAATGGTCAATGAACTTTGACGAAAGGATTGATGATATGGGCCAGACAAGAAAAGACTTAGCTAAGGAATTTAATGAATGTCGTCCAATCCTTTCAGTATTAGGGGACACAACACGGCAAAGTATTATTTTATGTTTATTAGAAAATATTCAATGTGGAGGTATGCGAGTAGGAGAGTTATCTTCAGTGATTCATATTTCTAGAACAGCTTTATCCCATCATTTAAAAATATTAAAAGAAAGTGGTATTGTTGCGATGAGAGAAGAAGGTACAAAGAATTTTTACTACTTGAATTATCGGAGTCGACGTATGGCTTCTTTAGTCAAATTATTTCGTAAGATTGAAGAAGTTCAAGATGATAAATGTGAAACATGTCAAAATCGTATATGTGAAGGAGGGAAATAAATGAATTATAATATTTATTTTAGTCCTACAGGTGGGACTAAAAAAGTAACAAGTTTGGTTTCAGAACAATTTTCACCAGTTAAAGATATTGATTTATCTTTAATTGAAGATTTTAGTCAATATGAATTTAATCAAGATGATTTTTGTATTGTTGGGGTACCTTCATTTGGAGGACGTGTTCCTGCGATTGCGATTGAAAGATTAGCTATGATGAAGGCTCATCAAACACCTGTTTGCATGATTGTAACTTATGGGAATCGTGCTTATGAAGATACTTTATTAGAATTGAAAGATACTTTAAAACAACAAGGTTTTCTTCCTTTTAGTGCAATGGCCTGTGTTTGTGAACATTCTATTATGCATCAATTTGGACAAGGGAGACCCAATCAACAAGATCAACAACAAATTATTCACTTTACGAAAAATATAAAAGAAAGATTAACCAAAGAACTTACTGAAATAGAAGTTCCAGGTCAAAGACCTTATAAAGAATATCATGGGATTCCATTAAAACCAACAGCTTCAAAAAAATGTATTGAATGTGGGATTTGTGCAAAATCATGTCCAGTTCAAGCAATAGATATCAAACATCCTCAACAAACAGATAAAGATAAATGTATATCATGTATGCGTTGTATTGCAGTATGTCCAACACACGCAAGAAAAAATAATCCTGTTTTATTGGCAGCTTCAGTTCAAAAATTAAAGAAAGCATGTCAACAAGCAAAGGAAAATGAACTTTTTTAGGAGGTAATGAAAATGTTAAAAGCTATATTTATTGATCATATGGGAACTTTGGTATATGAACAAAGTGAATATTTAGAAGCATTATTAAAAAAATGTGTTGAACATTCAGATGAAAAGGATCCTCAAAAGATTGCTGATTTATGGCAAAAGAAGCATGATGCATTATTAAAGAAATATAATGGTGAGAACTTTAAAAAAGAATATGATATTGTTTTAGAAGCTTTTGATGATTTAAAGGCAGAAATTAATCTTGAAGGAGATAGTCATGAATATTGTGATTTATTAGTTCAACATTGGCTTCATACACCTGCTTATGATGATGCTTATGATTTCTTTGAACAATGTCCATTACCAATTTATATTATTACAAATAATGATACTTGTTATGTTGAAGAAAGTATGAAATTGTTAGAATTAAAACCAAAGGGTATTATTTCTAGTGAAACAACACATTATTATAAACCAGCTAAAGAAATGTTTGAAAAAGCATTAGCAATCACAAAGCTTAATGCTGATGAAGCTATTTATATTGGTGATAGTTTAAATAAAGATATGGAAGCAGCAAAGGCTGTAGGAATAAGAGCTTTCTTAATTGGAAAAGAAAAAACAGATGATCCTGATATTCAATCACTTGAATCATTACTAGATGTTTTTCAATATTTATAATCAAGTCATTTGACTTGATTTTTTTCAATTTCTGCAAAGTTTAATTCATTCGTTTAAAAATCATGTATGATGAATAATGGAGGTATAATTATGGCAATAAAAGTAATTATTATGGATGTGGATGGAACCCTTACCAATTCAAAAAAAGTGGTGACACCAAAAACAAAAGAAGCTTTATTAAAAGCAGAAGAAAAAGGAGCAATTTTAATATTAGCATCAGGAAGACCAACATCTGGTTTAATGGATTTAGCAAGAGAATTGAAAATGGATCAATATCATGGTTTATTAGTAGCTTATAATGGTTCAAAGGTTATTGATTGTAAAACAAATGAAACATTATTTAATCAAGCTTTAAGTGTTGAAGAAGGAAAAGCTGTCTTAGAACATATGAAGAAGTTTGAGCGTGTAAGACCAATGATTGATAAAGGTGAGTACATGTATGTTAACAATGTTTATGATAATTGGATTACATGGAAAGGGGAACCTTTTGATGTCATTCAATATGAATCACGTGGTGGTAAGTTTAAATTATGTGAAATAGATGATTTAGCAGCATTTGTTGATTTCCCTTTAAATAAAATTTTAACAACAAGTGATCCTGAATATTTACAAGCTCATTATAAAGAAATGATGGAACCTTTTAAAGATACATTAAGTTGTATGTTTACAGGAGATTTCTATTTTGAATTTACTGCTCAAGGCATTGATAAAGCCAAAGCTTTAGATACTGTATTATCACCTATGGGATATCGTAGGGAAGAAATGATTGCTTTTGGAGATGGACACAATGATGCTTCAATGGTGAATTATGCAGGAATTGGTGTAGCTATGGCGAATGCTGTGGATGATTTAAAGGCTATTGCTGATGAAGTGACTTTATCCCATGATGAAGATGGAATAGCTGCATCATTATATAAACATATGCCTGAAATAGTCTAAACAAATAAATTAAAAAAGTGATAAAATGGATAGTGGAGGTGTTTATTATGAAATTAGGAATTGTAGGTAGTGGTATGATTGTTGGTGATTTATTATCGTTTATTGAACAAATTCCAGAAATTGAATTGGTGCATATTTCGGGAACAAAACGTAGTGAAGAAAAATTAAGAACAATTTATCAAGAACATCATTTTCAAAGATATTCTACATCATATGATGAATTACTTAATGATGAACAAGTAGATACAATCTATATTGCTTTACCAAATCACTTGCATTACACATATGCCTTGCAAGCACTAGAAGCACAAAAAAATGTCATCTTAGAAAAACCAATGACATCAAATATTGAAGAAGCCAAAGAGTTACAACGTGTCGCAACTTCAAATCGTTTATTCTTATGGGAAGCCATAACTAATCAATATTTACCAAATTATTATAAAATCAAATCATTATTAAAAGATTTAGGCAAAATTAAGGTAGTAGAATGTAATTATTCACAATACTCATCACGTTATAATGCTTTTAAAGAAGGAAATATCTTACCTGCTTTTGATTATACAAAATCAGGTGGAGCATTAATGGATTTAAATATTTATAATATCCATTTTGTTGTGGGATTATTTGGCAAACCAAAAGATGTTCACTATTATCCAAATATAGAAAATCATATCGATACATCAGGTATCCTTATTCTTGAATATGAAACATTCCAATGTGTATGTATCGGAGCAAAAGATTGTAAAGCTCCACTTTCTAATAATATTCAAGGTGATCAAGGATGTTTACATGTTCCAACACCATTAAGTTATATTGGTTCAATGGAATTATTATTAAATGATGGAACAAAAGAAATAATCAATGACAATAAAGATGTCCATAGAATGTATGAAGAATTTATGGCATTTGTTAAGATGTATCAAAATAATGATTATCAACAATGTTATGAAATGTTAGAACATAGTATGATTGTAACTGAAGTTCAAACAATTGCAAGAAGAAAAGCAGGGGTTATCTTCCCAGCTGATGAAAAGCACATTTAGTGCTTTTTTCTTGACTGTAGAGTGACTCTATAGTGTTTAATGGAGTTAGAAAGAAGGAATGAGCATGAAAACAAGTGATTTAGAAAAATTGTTAGGATTATCAAAACATACCATTCGTTACTATGAAAAAGAAGGCTTCATTCAACCTCATAGAGATGAAAACGGATATCGTGATTATCGTGATGAAGATGTACAAACACTCAAATTAGTCAAATTTTTAAGAAGTTTAGAAATCTCGATTGATGATGTTAAAGCTATTTTAAGTGGAGATTTAAATTTTCAAGAATGTTTAAAAATGAATCAAGATTACCTCAGTCAACAATTAGAAAGTATTAAAGAAGTCAAACAAACGGTAGATTATTATCAAGAAAAAAACGTTCCTTTAATTCCTGCTCTTAATGAATTTCAAATACAGTCAACCAAATCTAAACTTGGTTTTCAAAAAACAACATCAAATGTTTCTCTAGGTAGAAAATTAACACGCTCTTGGGCATTGAGACAGATTATTTATGCTATGATAGCGTCATTAACTTTAGGGTGGATATTAGCAACTTTTTTCTTCGATGATCTCTTTGCTAAAACAATATGTATAATCATTATTGCAATGATATTTGAAGTACTATTTATAGCCAGTGCATTTAGACAAACAACCTCTTTGATGCTGGATAATTCTATGAATCAATCAGTCGAATTTTTAAATGATGGGATTCGTTATTATCAATTTACTGGTTTTGTTCATAACCTAAAGTATTTTATTGCTGTATTGTTGAATAAAGATGAAAAATATATGTCTTATTATCGTTATGAAGATATTGTAAGTGTTGAGATTCGAACAGTAAAAAGATATATGAAAATAGGTTCACCACTAGCTTATGAAGTGTTTGTGCCAGATTTCCACTTTTATTTTAAAGACGGTAAAGATTTCTATTTCTTTTGGCCGATGATTTTAGGCGATGATATAAGAATGATTGCTTGTATTTTAGAAGATAAAATAAAAAACATAGACGATAAAAAGAATATCCTCTATGCAATGAAAAATGGTATTAATTTAAATGATTATTTGATTGGTGAATAATTTTCAAAGAACGCTCTACTTCTTTTATTAAAGTAGGGTGTTTTTTTGTCTGTAAGAGTTCTAATAAAAGAGGTTGACTTTGTGGAAAAGCACTTAAACAAGTTATCAGTTTAAACATCATTAAATCATCTTGTGAATATTTTTCAATTTGTTGACAGACAAAAGAATAGGTTTCTTCATTTGCGAGTTCTTGGTGATAGAAGCAAAGAAAACCTAAGGCATCAATGGCTTCTAGTAACTGTTCTCTTGAAAGTGAGTTTAAACAATCGAAAAATAAATTAAACTTTTCAATAGAAATATATGCCAAACTTCTCGCAATAATATCTCTAGGTAAAGGGTAACTCTTTTTTAGTGAACCTTTAACTGGCAATTGTCGATATTGGTTATGTCCAATTTTTCCTAAATACTGACACATCATGGGAATATCACCATATTGAGTTAATTGATTTTGAATCTCTATTTTCGTATAGAGAGCTTTTTCTTTATGTAATTGTTGAAGTAAAATAGAGGTGTAATCTTCATCTTGATGATAGTTTTGGGATAATATACGAATACAAGCTGTTCTTATAGATGCAAAGTCATGTAAGTGAGAAATTAAATCTGCTTTGGATAAATCAAGAAATTGATTATATTCTTGTTCATCAAATTGACCTCTTTGTTTTAATTGTTGTAAATTACTTTTCATTGTCATCACCTTTTTTATCATAACATATTTTCACAATGAAGATAGAAAATTTATCATATTTTAAGGAATATAATGAAAATGGTGATGTTATGGAATTAATGGAAATATTTGATAATATAAAGGAAACAAGGAAGCTAATGCATCCTTACCGTAGTGCAATTGAAGTTGTAACAACAAAATTACATAATATTGATGATGAATTAAAATGTGAAAATGGTTATAGCCCCATTCACAATATTCAATCAAGAATCAAAACGCCACAAAGCATTATAGATAAACTCAAAAGAAAAAAGCTACCTATCACCTTAGAAGGTTTAAACCAACTTAATGATATTGCAGGTTTAAGGGTTGTATGTCACTATATCAATGATATTCAATACATATCACAATTATTTATTATGAATGAAGATATTCAACTCATTAAAAAAGAAAACTATATTGATTATCCTAAAGAAAGTGGTTATCGTTCTTTACATTTGGTAGTGAAAGTTCCAATCTATTTAAAAACAGGAGTAACTTATGTCCCTGTAGAAATTCAATTAAGAACGATTTCAATGGATTCATGGGCAAGCCTAGAACATGTTTTATCTTATAAAAGTGAGCAACCTATTGATATAGAAATACGCGAAAGGCTCAAAAAATGTGCTCGAAAGATGGCCGAGGTTGATTTAGAAATGCAAAAAATATCTCAGGAACTAAAAAAATAATTCACAATCTCTCCATAATATTATGTATAATAAACAATGGAGGTATTTTTATGAGATTATCATCTATTATAAATTTAGGGAAAGAATGTTTGATACTTGCTGGATTATTTATTTTAGGGATATGTATATTTTATGGATTCTATTGTTTTATTCAAAAATATGTTTTTAAAAAATCAATTCAAATAAAAAAGAAGAAATTTATCATAAATATTCTTTTAATCGGATATATCATTGTTGTTTTGTTAGTCACATTAGCAGGTCGTGCACGTGTAATACAATATGGGATAAGTTTAGAATTATTTAGTTCATATCACTATGCTTGGAATAATTTTTCAATAGTTGAATGGCGTAATATCATTTTAAATATCCTCATGTTTGTGCCTTTAGGTTTTTTATTACCTTTGGTTCATGAAAGTTTTAAGACATGGTGGAAAACTTATTTAGCAGGATTAGGTTTGACGGTTTTTATTGAGTTAAGTCAATTGATTTTTCATCTAGGGGTTTTTGAAGTTGATGATATAATGAATAATGCTGTTGGATGCATGATTGGTTTTGGGATTTATGCACTATTTGTTTTGATATATGGTTGTTTTCAAAAGAAAAAAGTAAAGATTTTACCAACTTTGTTAAAACAAATTCCTACTTTATTAGCCGTTTGTCTTTTTACCGGAATTTTTATGACTTATAAATATCAAGAATATGGGAATCTTAGAGATTATCCGAGTTCTCATATAAATATGAATGATATTCATGTTGAAACGCAAATATCTTTATCAGATAAAAAAGAAAAAGTTTATACTTATCAAAGTCAAAGCTATACACAAGAACAATGTTTAGAAAAGGCTAAAAGCTTTTTTCAAATGATTGGAGTGACAATAGATGAATCTTTAAATGAGTATTATGATGAAACAGTCTATTTTTATTCAGTTAACAAAACCCATTGTATATCAATTGATTATATAGATGGATTTATAAATTATAATGATTTTTCATTGTTTGATCAAAAAGATAAAGGTTTATCCTTAAAAGATATTCAAAAAATATTAAAAAAATATGATGTGATGATTCCAGATCAGGTCAGTTTTAGTGAAACAGAAGGAACATATGAAATTATTGCTTATATGACAAAGGTTAATGATGTATATTTGAATGGAACTTTAACTTGTGTAGTAAATAACGGAAAGTTGGCTAATCTTCAAAATGGACTCATAACATATATGCCTTATAAGCAAGTGGATATTCTTTCAGAAAAAGAAGCTTATCAAAAAATATTAGATGGTTCATTTATTAGTGATTATATGAAATACTTACCTCAAGATTTAATTATATCTAAAGTACGATTAACTTATCGAAAAGATACAAAAGGCTTTATGCAGCCAGTCTATGTTTTTAACTGTATAACGAAAGAAAATGAAAATTTAGGACCAATTTATATTCCGGCCATCAGAGGATAGATTTTTTCTATGAATAGTGTAAGTTGCTTTTGTATATTCATAGAAATTGTGCTAGAATAGGGCAGGAAGGGTGATAAACATGATGAGAATTGGGCAATCTATAGATATTCATCAATTAGTAGAAAATCGTAAGTTAATTTTAGGTGGTGTTGAAATTCCATATGAAAAAGGCTTGAAAGGTCATAGTGATGCAGATGTTTTGTTACATGCAATTATTGAAAGCATCATTGGGGCGATGGGATTAGGGGATATTGGTAAACATTTCCCAGATACAGATCCTCGCTATAAAGGAATATCATCAATGATTTTACTAGAACATACTTATGAGATGATGAAAAAAGAAGGTTATACAATTGGGAATATTGACAGCATTATTATGTGTGAAGAACCAAAGATGGCTCCTCATATTATGCAAATGCGTCAAAATGTTGCTGAAGTTTTACATTGTGATATCACACAAGTGAATATCAAAGCAACACGTGGAGAGAAACTTGGTTTTGTGGGAAGAAAAGAAGGCATTGTTTCTCAAAGTGTTGTGCTATTAAATAAGGAAGGGTTATAAATGATGGATAAAGTAAGAGTAAGATATGCACCAAGTCCTACAGGACATTTACATATTGGTGGTGCCAGAACAGCATTATTTAATTATTTGTTTGCAAAACATTATAACGGAGATTTTATTTTCAGATTAGAAGATACTGATATTGAAAGAAATATCGAAGGTGGAGAAGCTAGCCAATTAGAAAACTTAAAATGGTTAGGAATTATTCCTGATGAATCACCTTTAAATCCAAATCCAAAATATGCACCATATCGTCAAATGGAAAGATTAGATATCTATAAAAAATATATTGATATCTTACTTGAAAAAGGATATGCCTATAAATGTTTCTGTACTCCAGAAGAATTAGATGCAGAACATGAAAGACAAGTGGCTGCAGGAATTGCACCTAAATATAACCGAAAATGTTGTGATTTAACACCAGAAGAAGTCAAAGCAAAAGAAGAAGCTGGGTTACCTTATACAATCAGAGTGAAAGTACCAGCAGGGAAAACATATGAATTTGATGATATGATTAGAGGACATGTGTCTTTTGAATCAGAAGATATTGGTGACTGGGTTTTAATTAAAGCCAATGGGATTCCAACATATAACTTTGCAGTTGTCATTGATGATCATTGTATGGATATTACACATGTTTTTAGAGGTGAAGAACATTTAAGTAATACCCCTAAACAATTAATGATTTATGAAATGTTAGGATGGAGTGCGCCAACTTATGGTCATATGACATTAATTGTTAATGAAGATAGAAAGAAATTATCAAAACGTGATGAATCAATCATGCAATTTGTTTCTCAATATAAAGAAGAAGGATACTTACCTGATGCAATGTTTAACTTTATGGCATTATTAGGTTGGTCTCCAGAAGGAGAACAAGAAATCTTTAATCATGATGATTTAATTAAAGAATTTAGTGAAAAACGTTTATCTAAATCACCATCTATGTTTGATAAAGAAAAATTAAAATGGGTGAACAACCGTTATATCAAAGAAAGATCTTTAGAAGAAGTAGTTGATTTATGCTTACCATTTTTAAGTGATGCTTATGATTTATCAAATCATAGTGAACAATGGGTTAAAGATTTAGTCGCTGTATATCATGATCAATTATCATATGGCAAAGAAATTGTTGAACTTGTTTCATTATTCTTTGAAGATGAATTACAAATAGACGAAGAAGCTCAAGAGTTTATGAAAGATGAATCAATTCCAAATACATTAGCTGTCTTTAAATCAAAATTAGAAGAATTATCTGATGCTGATTTTACAAAAGACAATATCCAAGCATGTATTAAAGCAACTCAAAAAGAAGCGAAAGCTAAAGGGAAAATGTTATATATGCCAATCCGTATTGCGACAACAGGGATTATGCATGGTCCTGATTTAGCAAGTTCAATTATGTTATTGGGTAAAGAAAAAGTATTATCAAGATTATAGAATAGCCTTGGCTATTCTTTTTCTTTTATAAAACTATGAAAAAAATGTAATGTTATGTTGAAATTTGTGATAATCCCGTGAGAAAAAAAGATGAGTTGGACACAAAGATTTCATATTCAAGTGATATAATTAACATTGGAGGTGAATGTCATGCAAAATAGACTTATTATTTCTATATTAACAGCTTTTATTTTAATAGATGCTCTTTTGATATATCTTGTATTGACAATTTCACCAATCAGATTAAAAAGAGAAAGTTTTGTTTATCAATATGGTGAAGAAATTCCTGTTGATGTTGCAGAATATGTGAATGCCAATCCATCGGTTTTACAAAATGTCAAATTAGATTTATCTTCTGTTTCTAAAGAAGTAGGGACTTATCCTGCTACAATTGAGTACTTTGGTAAAAAACAAAGTTTTCAAATTCAAGTTGTTGATACGATTAAACCAAAAGTACAATTAAAACAAGTTCAATTTAATATTGAAGTAGGACAAACAATCAAAGCTAAAGATTTGATTAAGAAAATTGATGATCAATCAAAAACAACTGTCTATTTCTATGATGAAGAAACACAAAAAAAATCAAAGAGTAAAACATTTTATACTGAAAAATCATATATTGAAAAAATTATTGTAGAAGATGCTCATGGGAATCAATCAGCTGCTTTACGTGTCAAGATTGTTGTTGAAGCTAATAAAGTTTTACCAATTATTAGTGGGGTAAAAGATGAAGAAATTCAAATTGGTGAGGTATTGGATTTAAAGAAAGGTGTTAAGGCAATTGATGATATTGAAGGAGATATTACTTCAAGAATGATTATCAGTGGTGAAGTGAATAATCAAGTTCCAGGCGTTTATCAAATTGTATATACAGTCAGTGATAAAGATGGTAATATAGGAAAAGCTGTAAGAAAGGTAACTGTTTTAGAAAATGATGATAACTAATATATTTTTATTGATTTGTGCAGGAGTGTTTGTTTATATTCGATTTATTCAAAAAGATGATATGATGGCTACGGCTATAAAGTTAGGGGCTTTTTATCCACCAGCTATTGTCGAGGATCATCAATATTGGCGTTTTATAACATGTCATTTTATACATGTTGAGATTTTCCATTTTTTAATGAATGCTTATGCTTTCTATCAATTAGGAAGATTCTTTGAAGCATTATTGGGAAGTGTCTGTTATTTGTTTTTGATTTTAGTGTCAATGCTTTTAAGTTCATTGCTTTGTTATAGTGCTTCACAAATATCATCGCGATATTATTATACAATGACAATAGGGGCATCAGGGGTTGTCTATGGTTTCTTTGGTGCTATTATTGCTTTAGGATATTTAGTAGGTGGACCATTTATGTCTTTATTAGAGAGTTTTGCTTATGTCATTTTAATTAACTTAGCTTATACCTTGTTTGATCGCCAGATTTCTAAGACTGGGCATTTAGGTGGTCTTATTGGTGGGATTGTTGCAATTGTTATTTTATTAGCATTGAGGATTGTATGAGAATATTAGTTGATGGCGATGCTTGTCCCAATAAAACAGAGATAGCAGCCTTAGCAAAAAAGTATCACATTCCTATGCTTGTTTATATTGATTATGCCCATGAATTAGTTAACGATTATTATGAAGTGATTCAATGTGCAATAGGGCATGATAGTGTAGATTTAGTGATGATCAAAGATGTTCAAGTAGGAGATATTGCGATTACTCAGGATTACGGGTTAGCGAGTTTATTACTTGCTAAAGGAGCAACAGTGATTCATCCTAAAGGTATGATTATAGATGAACATAATATTGATAGTTTTCTTATGAGTCGCTTTATTGCGGCTAAACAAAGAAAAGCTCGTCAACGTTTAAAAGGTCCTTCAGCCAGAACAAAAGAAGATTGTGATAGATTTTTGGATGTTTTAGAAAAAACAGTGATAAAAACAAGTGATTTTTAAATAAAAATTTGATAAATATTGACAGTTGAAGATGTCAACGTTAAAATAAAAGTACAAACAAGGCAAAGTTGTTGAAAAACAATGACGCAAAACTATAGGGTCTAAACTTTTTAAGTATGACAGCCAGTTGCACTACAATAATGATTTTGTCGTGGACATATAAATTCATATGTTCACTTTTTTAATAAAATAGAGGAGAGATAGAATGAGGAAAGTTATAACAACATTGATTTGCTGCTTCGTTTTGCTGTTGAATACCATACCCATACAAGCAAAAGAGAAAATAAAAGTTGCTTTTCCAATTCAGCCGGGGTTGACTGAATTAACACAAGATGGGGAATTTACAGGATATACGTATGATTATTTAAAAGAATTAGAACGTTTTACAAATTTTGAATTTGAATTTGTTGTTTATGATAAAGAAGATGTTAATGATAATATTGTTGAGGCTATGGATGATGTAGCTAAAGGGAAAGTTGATATCATGGGTGGTATGGTTTATAGTGAATCTATGACAGATACTTATGATTATACAGCTACTAATTATGGAACAAGTAATATGGTTTTATATGTAACCTCTGATAAAGCTGAATTAAATGAAACAAGTATTTATTCAGCAAAAGAATTAACAGCTGGAGTTGTTTCTACAAAGAAGGTAGAAAACAAGAATTTAACAGAATTTGGTGAAACAAATGGAATAAAGTTTAAGCAAGTGTTTTATTCAAATATTGAAGATATGATTAAAGGTTTGCAAGCTGGTAAGATTGATGCAATGGTAGGAACTGATTTATCTATTTTAAGTGGGAACTATCGTATTATTGCTAAGTTTTTTCCACGTTCTTTCTATTTTGTAACAACGAAAGGGAAAACGAGTCTTATTTCTAAATTAAATAGTGCAATGATGGATTTAAATAAGGAACAACCTAATTTTATGAGTGAATTGCATGAAGAATATTTTTCTATGAAGAATGTTGAATTTAATTTAACAGAACTAGAAGAAAAGTTTGTGAAAGATAATCCAGTGATTGATGTTGCTGTATTAGGTGGGAGAGCACCTTATCAATCTAAAGATAATAATGGAAAATTGAATGGGATTACAATTGAACTATTGGATAATATAGGTAAGTTAAGTGGATTAAAGTTTCATTATGATTATGCTGAAACGTATGATGAGTATCAGGAACTTTTAGCTAAAAAGACTTATTTAATACAAGCTGGAGTAACTTATCCTTATTCAGATTGGAGTCAAGACTACTCTTTATCAAAATCTTTTTTAGAAGCGAACATGTCTTTGGTTATTAATGATAAAGTATCAAGTAGTGATTTAAAAGGAAAAAAACAAGCTTCAATCAAAGGTTTGCAATATAATGGTGAATTTCAAGGTGAGATAGAATATTATGAATCAACATTAGAAGCATTTAAAGCTGTCATGAATCAAGATGCAGATTATGCTTATATAAATAGTTATATTGCTGAATTTTATAACAGTTATTTTCAGTCAAATGATATAAGTATTCTTCCACAAGAAAAGAATCACAAACAAAATATTTGTTTCTCTATTCATAAAAGTACAGGAACAACACTATTAAGTATTATTAATAAAGGTATTGATGCATCATCTTATAAAATGCAGGATATTATTTTTAGAAATGCAACATATGTTAAAGATAATACATCATTTAGTGATTATGTTAAAAATAATCCTGAGCAATTTTTATTAACGATTACTATTATTTTAGGTTTGAGTGTCTTTTTTAGATATTATATGAATAAGAAAAACAGTAAGAAAATTCTAAGAGAATATGAGCGTTTCCAACAAATCAGTGATTTATCAAAAGATTGTTTTATTGAATACAACGTGAAAAGTGATTGTTTAACATTAAGTGGTGGGGGAGCTAAGTTGATTTATCCTGAATCAACATATGAACAATATATTGAAAAGAAAGCGATTGGATATGAACAAGTTGAAAGATGTATTCAGACTCATAAAGGAATTGTTGTAGAAGAATATGTTTCATTTGTTGATGGATCAAGACATTGGCTTAAAATTATACTTCAGCCTATTTTAGATGATAATGGTCATGTCAATCGTGTTATTGGAAAAGCTACGGATATTCAAAGTGAAAAAGAAGAACAATTATTGTGGAAAGAATTAGCGCAAAAGGATGGATTAACAAATCTGTATAATTCTTCTGCTAGTCGTGAACAAGTTGAGAAATTATTAAAAGATGCTCCTGATAATGCAATTGCATTAATGATTATTGATGTAGATAACTTTAAGAATATTAATGATCAATATGGACATTATTCTGGGGACTTGGCTTTACAACGATTAGCTCAAGTGTTATCAAGTGTTGTTTACTTAGATGATATTGTTGGTCGTGTGGGTGGCGATGAATTTATTATTGCGATTAAAGAACCACAGAGTGAAGAAGTTATCTTTGATTATTATCAAAGTATTATTAATAAGCTAGAACAATATGATGATATCCTTACAACAATTAGTATTGGAGTTGCATTTTCTAAACAAGGAATGAGCTATGATGATATTTATCGAAAAGCTGATAATGCTTTATATGATGTAAAAAATCATGGTCGTAATGGCTGTAGAATTGCTAATGATTTATAGAATAGAAAAGAACGAACATCATGCTCGTTCTTTTTTTCGATATAAAAATAAACAGATAAGGGTAATAAGACATTCACTGATAGGAAATGATAACCAAACACCAGTTAATGAGAATAATATTGATAAGATCATAACTAAAGGAATAACTATCAAACCACCTCTTAATAAAGAAATAAAAAATGAAGGCTTAAACTTTTGAACAGAAGCAAAATAAGAAACAAAAATCATATTAATACCTGCAAAAAAGAACCCAAAGAAATATAAAGGTAAGCCTTGTATCGCAATGTTCATCATCATAAAATTATTCTCACTGTTAAAGATAGAAATAATCCGTTGAGGGAAAAGCATAATGCAACTATAAACAAGCATAGAAACAATGAAAGAAGTCATTAAAGAATAACGTAAATAAGCTGACATCAACGAAGTATTCTTTTGGCCATGACTTTGACTAAGTAATGGCTGTACCCCTTGAGCAATCCCCGTATATAAAGAAGTAACAACCAAAGCTAAATTACTAATAATACCATAACTTGCCACCGCAATATTACCACCAATAGATAAAATAACCATATTAAATACAAAAACAATAATCCCACCAGATAACTCAGTAATAAAAGAAGGAATTCCAACACTTATTATCTGATAAACCTTATTCTTATTAATTTGACAAGGAAGATAATGAAAATAATTTTGTTTCCATAAAATATGTAAACCACAAATCAATAAAGTTATAATAGGAGAAAAACCAGTTGCTAAGGCAGCACCTACCATTCCTAATTGACATGGAAAAACTAATATATAATCAAAGACAATATTGAATAATGTTCCAAGTAACATTGCTATACTAGCCAATCTTGGATTGTTGTCATTTCTAATAAATGCCACAACAATCTGCTGTAAGATAAAAAATGGGGTAAAAATAATATAAGCCTTTAAATATGCTGAAGCAATCGGAATAATTTCTTGATTAGCACCCATAAAATGCATGATGTTTTCAGCAAACAAGAATCCCATAACAGCAATAGGTATAGAAATCATCAAAGCTAGCTTCATAGCGATACTAAAATATAAAGAAGCTTCTTTCGCTTTGTTTTGTACTTTTAAGATAGAAAAATGCGTGGCACTTCCCACTCCAATTAACAAACCAATCCCTGTAATAACATTATATAAAGGAATAATAAGATTTAAAGCAGCCAAACCCATACTTCCAACCCCATTGGCAATAAATAAAGTATCTGCAAGGATATAACAAGATAAACCAATCATACTTAACATATTAAAACTCACATACTTTAAAAATATGAATTGTCTTTTCATAAGCCACCTCCCTATGCTATAATAAACTATAGTCTAACCCTATAGTCAAGGAGAAATTTTATGTCACAATACTATCAAACCTATTATACAACTGGTGAATTTGCTAAACTTTGTCATACAACTAAAGAAACCTTATTTCATTATGATGAAATAGGCTTATTAAAACCCAAAATGATTAAAGACAATGGCTATCGTTATTATTTATCTATTCAATATTTTGAATTTGATTTAATTAAAGTCTTACAAGAAGCAAATATGTCTTTAAAAGAAATAAAAGCATTTATGATACAAAGAAATAATCAAAACTTTGTTAATATTTTACGAGAAAAATCACAGGAATTAGAAAATGAAAAGAAACGAATTGATAATATGCAATATCGTATTCAACAAGCTATTCAAATGACAGAATATGGAATGGAAATGCAACATATGGTACCATTTATTGAAGAATGTGAAGCTGAACATCTTTTAACAATTGCTGTACCTAATAAAGAATTAACTGATCGAGAAATGATGGATTATGTAAGTGAACATCTTGAATATTGTCATAGTCACCATTTAACTGAGGAATTACCTTTAGGAACAATTATTTATCAATCACAATTATTACAAAAGAATTATCAGGAAAATAGATATTATGTGAGATTAAATCAAGCTTTTGATGATCCTCGTTACTGGTTGAAGCCTCAAGGAATGTATGCAACTATTTTACATGAAGGGTTTTATGATACGATTGATGAATCTTTTCATATATTATTTGATTATATTGAAAAAGAAGGTTATCAGATTATTGGGGATGCTTATGAATATGAAATTCATAGTTATTTTACTTCATTAGATCAAGATCAATATTTAATTTCTTTATCTATTCAAGTAGACAAAAAATAAAAAATCATTTAATATGATAAAAAATGGAGGAAGATTATGAAGTATAAATTAATAGCGTTAGATTTAGATGGAACATTAAAAAATTCCAATAATGAAATTACTGAAAAAACAAAGAATGCTTTAATTAAAGTTCAAGAATTAGGAGTAAAAATTGTTTTAGCTAGTGGGAGACCTACACCAGGATTACGTCATGAAGCTAATGAATTGGAATTAGAAAAATATGAGGGATATATTTTATCTTTTAATGGTGCAAGAGTTGTTGATGTTAAAACAAAAGATACAATTTATGAACAAACATTAACTGTTGAAGAAGCTAAAAAGGCTTATGATCGTGCTAAAGAATTTAATCTTGCATGTATGACATATAGTCAAGATACAATTTTAACCGAAGATATTGGTGATGAATATGTTTGTGTTGAAGCTAAAATCAATGATATTGAAAAACAAAAAGTTGAATCTTTTAAAGCTTGTTTAAAAGATCCTATTCATAAAGTCTTATTAACTGGAAAGCCAGATTATGTAGCAAGTATTGAGGAAGAATTTAAGCAACCATTTGGGGATACTTTAAGTATTTATCGAAGTGCTCCTTTCTTTATTGAAGTTATGGCTCAAGGAATTGATAAAGCAGCGTCTTTAGATAGACTTGCTCAATCATTAGGAATTAAACAAGAAGAAGTTATGGCATTTGGTGATGGCTTCAATGATTTAAGTATGATTGAATATGCTGGTCTTGGGGTTGCGATGGAAAATGCTGTTGAAGGGGTTAAAGAAAGAGCGAATGTTATTACAAAATCTAATGATGAAGATGGAATTGCCTATATTTTATCACAAGAATTTGAAGGGGTTGAATATTAATGTTACCACAAGATCCAGCGATGTTGTTGAGTTATGTGAATATGAAATTAAGAGATCAATATGCTTCTTTAGATGATTTATGTGACGATTTAGATATTTCTAAGGAAGAAATTGTAGAAAAACTAAAATCGATAGACTATATTTATGATTTTGAAAAAAATCAGTTCAAATAAATTTTAAGCTGTGCTATAATTGGGGAAAATAAGTGGAGGATAAGAATATGTTAAAATTAGAACAGTTTCAAGAAGCAAAAAAGAGAGTCGATGAAGTCATTATTCCAACTCCCTTAATATATAGTGAAGCTTTTTCAAAAGAATGTAAGAATGAAGTATATATTAAACCAGAAAACTTACAAAGAACAGGGGCATTTAAAATTAGGGGAGCCTACAATAAGATTGTCAAGATGGATGATGAATCTAAGGCAAAAGGTTTAATTGCCTCATCGGCTGGAAATCATGCTCAAGGTGTTGCCTATGCAGCACATAAATTAGGCGTTAAGGCAACTATTGTTATGCCAAAACATACACCTTTGATTAAGGTTGAAGCGACACAATCTCATGGTGCAGATGTTGTTTTAGCTGGAGAGGTTTATGATGAAGCTTATCAAGCAGCTTGTGATTTACAAAAGAAACATGGTTATACTTTCGTACATCCTTTTAATGATGAAGATGTTATTGAGGGGCAAGGAACAATTGCATTAGAGATTTTAGAAGAATTACCTGATACTGATATTATTTTAGTACCAATTGGTGGTGGTGGATTAATTTCTGGGATTGCTTGTGCCGCAAAATTAATCAAACCAACAATTAAGATTATTGGGGTAGAACCAGAAGGTGCAGCTAGTGCTTTAGCAGCAATTAATGAAGATCAAGTTGTTGCTTTAAAAGAAGCAATAACAATTGCTGATGGAACAGCAGTTAAACAAATTGGGGAAGTAACGTTTGATTATATTAAAGAATTTGTTGATGGAATTATTACTGTCTCTGATTATGAATTGATGGATGCATTTTTGTTATTGGTTGAAAAGCATAAACTTGTAGCAGAAAATTCTGGTATTTTATCACTAGCAGCATTGAAAAAATTAAATGAAAAAAATAAAAAAGTTGTTTCTTTAATTAGTGGTGGAAATATTGATGTAATGACTATCTCATCAATGATTAATAAAGGGTTGATTGCTAGAGGTAGAATCTTTACATTCTCTGTACAATTACCAGATAAACCTGGTCAACTAGAATATGTTGCTAAAGTGTTAGCTCAATGTAATGCGAATGTTATTGGGGTTGATCATAACCAATTTAAAAACTTTGCTCGTTTCTCTGAAGTAGAATTACGTGTTACTTGTGAAACAAATGGGGAAAGTCATATTCAAAAAATCATTGATACATTTAATGAACAAGGTTATACAATCACAAGAATTAATTAATTATTTGATAAAGGTTCAAATCTTTTTAACAGATTTGAATCTTTTTTTTAAATAAAAAGAAAAATTGAATTTTTTTGCGTATATAAGTAGTAGGGAAGGTTTTTTTGTACATATGATCTTTAGCACTCTTTTTATGTTTTTTATATCTATTTACTATAAGCAAATATTGTTGTATAATCTTTGTATAAGAGATCCTTCCCTAGAAAGAAGGTGTTCTATGACCACAAGTGTTCTAGAAAAAAGTTTGTCCTATGATGATCTCATTGCCTCGCTTAGGCTGATTGATGATGACTTTATGAGAATCATCTTCAAGAATCAGGATTGTATTCAGCTCCTCTTGGATATCATCCTTGATGAGCATGTGGAAATCATTGAGAATGATTCCCAGTATGACCTTAAGAATCTCCTTGGCAGGTCACTGACAATTGATGTATTGGTTAAAGACAATAAAGGAAATTACATCAATATCGAAGTACAGAGAGATGAAGCAGGTGCCCATCCCAAGCGGGCAAGGTATCATCAGAGTCTGATTGATTCATTTCTAAGCTTTCCAAATGAGAAATGGAGAGAGATTCCAAAGACAATTGTCATATTCATAACGGAAGAAGATGTATTGGGATATGATCTACCTATCTATCATGTGAGAAGAAGGATTGTTGAAAATGGAGAGAGCTTTGATGATGAAACAGAAATCATCTATGTGAATGCATCGATACAGGATGATACTGAGCTAGGGAAACTGATGCATGACTTTATGTGCAAAGAAGTTGAGAGTATGAATTATGAAGTATTAAAGAAACGGGTAGGGTATTACAAAGAGAGTGAAGGAGGAAAGAGAGAGATGTGTGAAATCTGGCAGAAGATAAGAGATGAAGGAAAAATGGAAGGCTACGTCGAGGGAGAGATGAATAAAACGATTGAATTTATAAAGAAGTTAACTACGAAGAATGGTTGTACTATTGAAGATGCCATGGAATTATTGGATATTCCACCAGTTGAACGTCAACAATACCGACAAAGAATTGTTTCATAAATAATAATAAGATTCAAATAGACTATTTAAAGTTATTTGAATCTTTTTTTAATCATATAAAGAGAAAAACATGACGTTTAAAGAGAATCACAAACATAAAAGAATAAAAAGAATATAATGAATTTAGGAAAGGGATGAGACCAATGGATTGTGAATGTGTTAAAATGAATATATAAGGAGGACAATGATATGAACATTGTTATTGTGGATGATGAACCAATGATTTTAAATATCATACAAAAACAACTCCAATATATTCATGATAAAGATATTGAAACATACAGCTTTACAAGTATTCAAGATATGCAAAAAGCAAGAGTTCCTATTGATTTATTATTATTGGATATAGATATGCCTGACTGTGATGGGATTACTTATTCTAAAGAACATCGTGATATGAAGATTATTTTTGTAACAAGTCAAGGTCAAAGAATGAAAGAAGCATTTGGATATAATGTTTATGGTTTTGTAGAAAAAGATCATTTAAAAGAAGAATTGTGTCAAAAGGTTATTGAAGTGATTAAGGAATTAAAACAAGAAAGAACTATTGAATTAAAGACTGATTTAGGTTGTTTTCAATTTTATTTGAAAGATATTGTTTATGGACAATATTTATCAGATCGTAGAATTAGTTTTGTAGTTAATCAAAAATCGTATATTTATAAAGGAAAAACGTTTAAAGAGTTTGTTGAAATGTTAGGTGATGGATTTTATTTTATTGATAGAGATACTTTTATTAATATGGATCATGTGATTGGAATTGTTAATAATCAAGTAATCTTAAAAGATATTCATCAAAAATTAATTATAAGTTCAAGAAGGCAAAAAGAAGTTAAAGATATCTTCTTGAGGAGGAAAAGAAAATGACATACCTCATATTTTATATCAGTGGGTTATTTTATGTTTTAGGTTTAACATTTAGTGTTTATCCTTTCCTTCATCAAAAACGATCAGTTCTACAAATTATTATATTACTATGTGTTTATTCAATTCTTTATTTTCTTATCAGTCAAACAATCTTAATATTTGAACAAAGTGTCCTCATTTATGTATTAACCATTCTACTAGATTGGTTAATGATGAGTTGGCTTTATGGTAAGCTGGAAAAATGGATTATGTTTTATACAACTTTTTATCTATGTCAGTATCTTATAGTTTTTAGTATAATAACTCAAGTTTTAAGAACAGTTCATTTACAACCAGTTTTATTTGTTAGTTTACTTGCTAATGTAATTATTGTTGTAGAAATCAAGATTTTGAATCAATATCATATGATGGCAGATTATAAATTGGTTCAAGAACATGAACTTATTTATGATTTAATTAATTTTTTAATGATATCCATTGTTTATATCTTTTATAGTTTTAAAGGAAGTTCATTACAAAGTAGATATATTATCTTTATTTATCTATTATTAATGAGTTTATGGATTTATTTACTGATGATAATGAGTCGAAGTTTTTGTTTGGCGAAAGAAAAAGCAGAATTAAAAGTCATGAATATGTATAACCAAAATGTTGAAGATTATGTTATGCGTTATATGCAAAGTCATGAACAAATAAGAAAACTAAGACATGATTTAAAAAATCATCTATTCATATTAAAGAACTTAGATAATACTCAACAAATTCATGAATATTTAGATCAATTATCATCAAATATGCCATTACTTTTAGAAAACCAAGAAACACTTAGTGGGAACCCATATATTGATGCTTGCTTAAATATTAAAAAACAAACATATCCCGAAGTTAAATTTCAATGGGATTTACAAGTGCAGGATTTAAATATGCCATGTACTGATTTATGTTCGCTCTTATTTAATTTATTAGATAATGGCGCAACAGCAGCTATGAAAGTTCAAGGAAGTGTAGAATTACAAATGATTTATAATCAAGGAAATCTTTTGATTAATGTAAGTAATGATTGTTATGAAGAACCTGATTTTACATCACATGAGGATAATCATGGTTATGGTTTAAAGATTATCCATGAAATTGTTTATAAGTATAAGGGGGCTATTGAAATGCGTTATACTGATCATAAATTATATGTGGAGATTTGTTTAGAAGTATGAGTCAGACTATGAAGAAATTTTTGAGTATCTTTGTTATTGCAAGCTTACTCATAACAATAAGTACTTCATCAAGTCCCCTCATTATATCAATGTTATCAATGTTTACAAATACAATATTTAATATCCAATTTGGATTATTCTTAATGATTGTGTACTTTATTATTGTACAAAAATATGAAGTCAACATAAAAGATATACAAACAATGATATTGACTTGTATTTTATTACTTGTCTTAAATCTATTTATTAATAACACAGCTTTTTCTACAATGAATGATTTATATTTAGTAAGAGATAGTTATCTTATAAGTATGATATTATTTAATGCTGGATTATGGTTGAAGAAGAAAGGCATATCAATAAATTATCATTATTTATTGATAATGATTTGTTTAGTGATTATTGGAATAACCTTTATTGAGTATCAACTAAATAGTACTTTACATTTTATTGGAGTTGGAATTGCACAATTGATTATGTTGTTTTGGTTAAATTGCTTACAAGAACATCATCAAGTTGAAAAGAAAGATATAATGATTCACTTATTAATATTAGTTGTTATCATCACTATCTTACTACAAGGTTATACAACAGATATTATATTGATTACATGCGTCCATCTTTTGACATTATGTTTCATTGAATTTATGAGATTTGTTCTTCCCAAAAAATATCAAATCTATCAAGGCATCATCTTTGTTATTATCTTTATGATTTTAAATGTTTATATTCTTCCAATCCATCATAATTCACTTCTTATTTTCAATGAATTCATTAGACAATCATCAATTGTTCTAACTGGTTTAGCTATATACAGTTTAAAAAATAAATATGCAAGTATTATTATAGCTATAGGTTTAGGAAGTATTGTTATTTTTAATCTTCTCATGTCTAGTCAACTTTCTATGGACATAGTTATCTCTATAAGTAATGCTTTAACATCAATGGGAATCTTATGGATATATCCAAAAGCTATAAAATCAAGTTATAAACTTTGTTTATTAGCTGTCGCTATGTTTATTATATTGATGTTCATTTATGTGATACGTATGGGAGGATAAAAAAGCGAATATAGTGATTGAATAAATTTTGCATTTCATGTATTTTTTTCTTGAATATTATAGATATTTCTACTATACTATATAGGAATAAGGAAGGAATGAGGAAAAATGACAAAAAACACTCTTTTTAAAAGTAGCTTTAATCAATTCAGTGTTGTTAAAAAAAGTCCTTTTTTCCCATTTTTTATATTTGTTTCATAAACATATCATTTTATTTGATATGTTTTTTTATGAAAGTCATTAATCAATTTAAGGAGGACGAATTATGCCAAAAAGAGATGACATTAATACTGTATTAGTGATTGGATCAGGTCCAATCATCATTGGACAAGCTTGTGAGTTTGATTATTCAGGGACACAAGCATGTAAAGCTTTAAGAAGTTTAGGTTATAAGATTGTGTTAGTGAATTCCAATCCAGCAACAATCATGACAGACCCAGAAACTGCCGATGTCACTTATATTGAACCATTAAATTTAGAAAGATTAACTCAAATTATTGAAAAAGAAAGACCAGATGCATTACTTCCTAACTTAGGTGGGCAATCAGCATTAAACTTATGTTCTGAATTAAATGAAGCTGGCATTTTAGAAAAATATAATGTGCAAGTCTTAGGAGTTCAAGTTGATGCGATTGAACGTGGTGAGGACCGTTTAGAGTTCAAGAAGGCTATGAATGAACTAGGAATTGAAATGGCAAAAAGTGAAATTGCTAATACGGTAGATGAAGCTTTAGCAATTGCTGAAAGACTTGGTTATCCTGTTGTTGTTAGACCTGCTTATACAATGGGTGGTGCCGGAGGAGGACTTGTTTACAATGTTGAAGAATTGAAAACAGTTGTTTCTCGTGGTTTACAAGCAAGTTTAGTTCATCAATGTTTGATTGAAGAATCAATCTTAGGATGGGAAGAATTAGAAGTCGAAGTAGTTAGAGATGCTAAAAACAACATGATTACTGTTTGCTTCATTGAAAATATTGACCCATTAGGTGTACATACTGGAGATTCTTTCTGTAGTGCTCCAATGTTAACAATTTCTCAAGAATGTCAAGATCGTTTAAAAGATCAAGCATTTAGAATTGTTGAATCAATTGGTGTTATTGGTGGAACAAACGTACAATTCGCCCATGACCCAGTCACAGATAGAATTTGTGTTATTGAAATCAATCCAAGAACATCTCGTTCTTCAGCTTTAGCCTCTAAAGCAACAGGATTCCCAATTGCTTTAGTATCAGCTATGTTAGCTGCTGGATTAACATTAGATGAAATCCCATGTGGAAAATATGGAACATTAGATAAATATGAACCTGATGGTGATTATGTTGTGATTAAGTTTGCAAGATGGGCATTTGAAAAATTCAAAGGTGCTGAAGATAAACTTGGTACACAAATGAAAGCTGTTGGAGAAGTTATGAGTATTGGTAAGACTTATAAAGAAGCTTTCCAAAAAGCTATCCGTTCTCTTGAAATTGGTCAATACGGATTAGGATATGCTAAAAACTTCAATGAATTATCAAAAGAAGAATTATTAAAGATGTTAACTGTTCCTACAAGCCAAAGACAATTTATTATGTATGAAGCTTTAAGAAAAGGAGCAACAGTTGAAGAATTATTTGAATTAACTCAAATCAAACATTATTTCATTGAACAAATGAAAGAATTAGTTGAAGAAGAAGAAATGATTAAAACATACCAAGGAAAAGATTTACCTGTAGATGTTTTAAGACAAGCAAAGAAAGATGGATTCTCTGATAAATATTTAAGTCAAATCTTAAATGTAGAAGAAAAAACAATTAGAGATGAAAGATTAGCTAATGGTATTAATCAAGCTTGGGAACCAGTGCATGTCAGTGGTACAGAAAATAGTTCATATTACTATTCAACATATAATGCCGAAGATCATAGTGATATCCATCATGATAAACAAAAGATTATGATCTTAGGTGGAGGTCCAAACAGAATTGGTCAAGGAATTGAATTTGACTATTGCTGTGTACATGCTGCCTTAGCATTAAAGAAATTAGGATTTGAAACAATTATTGTTAACTGTAATCCAGAAACAGTTTCAACAGACTACGATACATCTGATAAATTATACTTTGAACCATTAACATTAGAAGATGTATTAAGTATTCATGATAAAGAAAAACCAGTTGGGGTTATTGCTCAATTTGGTGGACAAACACCATTAAACTTAGCTTCTCAATTAAAAGAAAATGGTGTCAATATCTTAGGAACAACTCCTGAAACAATTGATATGGCAGAAGATAGAGATTTATTCAATGCTATGATGGAAAAATTAAATATTCCTATGCCAGAATCAGGAATGGCAGTCAATGTAGAAGAAGCATTAGAAATTGCTAAACGTATTGGTTATCCACTAATGGTAAGACCTTCTTACGTATTAGGTGGTAGAGGAATGGAAGTTGTTTATGATGATGAATCATTAGAACAATACATGAAAGCTGCTGTTGGAGTTACACCTGATAGACCAATCTTAATTGATAGATTCTTAAATAATGCAATGGAATGTGAAGCAGATGCTATTAGTGATGGTGAAAATGTCTTTGTTCCAGCAGTTATGGAACATATCGAATTAGCTGGTATCCACTCAGGAGATTCAGCATGTATCTTACCATCTCGTCATATCCCAATGAGACACTTAGCAACAATTAAAGAATATACAAAGAAAATTGCAAAAGAAATGAATGTTCGTGGTTTAATGAACATGCAATATGCAATTGCCGATGATAAAGTTTATGTCTTAGAAGCTAATCCAAGAGCTTCAAGAACAGTACCTTTGGTATCAAAAGTATGTAACATCAACATGGTTAAGATTGCAACTGATATCGTAACAAGAGAATTAACTGGTAGAGATTCTCCAGTTCCTACATTAACAGAAAAGAAAATTCCTCATATTGGGGTTAAACAAGCAGTCTTCCCATTCAATATGTTCCCTGAAGTCGATCCTATCTTAGGACCTGAAATGAGATCTACAGGTGAAGTTTTAGGACTTGCAAGTTCTTATGGTGCAGCAATGTACAAGGCTGAAGAAGGTGCTAAAACAATCTTACCAACTGAAGGAAAAGTTTTATTCAGTGTTAATGATTTAGATAAACCTCAAATCGTTGATTTAGCAAGAGGATATTATGATGCTGGATTTGAAATTGTAGCTACTGGAAATACTTATAAATTAATTAATGAAGCAGGAATTCCAGTAACTAAGATTAAGAAAATTCATGAAGGACAACCAAATATCTCAGATGCTTTAATCAATGGAGATTTAGCAATGATCGTCAATACACCTCATGGTAAACAAAGTGCTCATGATGATAGTTATATCCGTAAAACAGCTATCAAGATGAGAATTCCATATATGACAAATATTGCTGCTGCAAAAGCATCATTAGAAGGTATTATGGAAATGAAGATTCATGGTAGCCATGAAGTCAAATCATTACAAGAATATCACAAAGCAATTAAATAATTATCAAAAAAGTCACAGTTTATGTGACTTTTTTGTTTGAAAAGATAGCTTATATTGCCAGAAACTGGTGAAATGTTGACTATATTTTAATATTTCAGTATAATATGGAAGTATTAATTTCTAAAAAAGATGATTAGAGGAAGAAAAAATGAAATATTTGAAAAAGGGAAAGTATATCATTGGTTGTTTAGTTATCGTTTTGATTGGATTTTTATTTGTTCGTATTTTTACTTATCACCCAGTAAAATCACATATTGAGATAGAAGCTGGGGCAAAAGAATTAAAGGTTTCAGATGTTTTAGAAGATCAAGATGCTAAGGCTGTGATTAAAAATAATCTAACAACTGAACAGTTAAAGACAGTAGGAGAATATGAAATTCAAGTTATCGTTGATGATAAAGAATATACATGTGCAGTGAATGTGAAAGATACTACAGCTCCAAAAGCTGTTCTTCAAACAGTAAAAATCTATCAAAATCAAAAGATTGAACCAAAAATGTTTATTAAAGAAGTTCAAGATGTTTCCAAAGTTAGTATTAAGTTTAAAGATGAGGTCAAGACATCAAGTCTTGGTCAACATAAAGTTACACTCATTTTAGAAGATCAAGCAAAAAACAAAAGTGAAGTCACAGGTGAATTAAATATTATGAAAGATAAAACACCTCCAGTGATTAAAGGAACAAAAGATATTATTGTGACAAAAGGAAAGACAGCTTCTTATAAAAAAGGAGTTACTGTTAGTGATAATGTTGATAAAGATATTGAACTAGAAATTGATTCTTCAAAAGTAAATCTAAATAAGGTTGGAAGTTATAAAGTTGTTTATAAAGCTACAGATAAAGCTGGAAATACAACAAAAAAAGAAATTAAAGTAACTGTTGAAGCACCTGTACCTAAAGCATATAATTTAGAAACTGTTTATAAAACAGCAGATGCAATATTAAAAGGGATTATTAATGACAATATGACCCAAAGACAAAAATGTCAAAAAATTTATAATTGGATTCATGGACATATAGGATATGTTGATTATTCTGATAAATCATCTTGGACAAAAGGAGCTATGGATGGTTTTAATAATCGTAGAGGAGATTGTTATAACTATTTTGCAATGAGTAAAGCATTGCTTACTAGAGCTGGAATTGAAAATATTGATTTAAAGGCTACAAAACATAAACATTATTGGAACTTTGTAAAGGTTGAAGAAGGCTGGTATCACTTTGATACAACACCTAGATGGGATCATCCAAATTTATGCTTAAGAACAGATGCTTGGATGAATAGCTATTCAGTGAAAAATGATAACTGTTTTTCATATGATACTGCCAGTAAACCAGCCTCTGCAAAACGTTAGGTTGATTATATGAAATTAGGAATTATAGGTGGTTTAGGGCCTTTAGCCTCCTCATATTTTTATGAACTTTTAACAAAAATGAGTGATGTTCATCATGATCAAGAACATTTAGAAATATATCTACACTCTTGTCCACGGATTCCAGATCGTACAGAATATATATTAGATCATCATAAGCCTAGTCCTATTCTTGAGCTTATTCAAGTTGCAAAGGAGTTAGAAGCTGCTGGTGTTGATATGATAGCTATTCCATGTATTACTGCACATTATTTTCATGAGGAATTATCTCAGGTAGTAGATATTCCAATTATTCATTTGATTCAAGAAGTAAGAAACTATATCTTAAGAAAACAAGTGAAAAAAGTTGGAATTATGGCAACTGATGGAACAATTCAAAGTCAAATTTTTCAAAAAGAATTAAAGGAGTATAATATTGATTGTTGTATTCCAAGTATTGAATATCAAAAAGATGTAATGCATATTATCTATGATAATGTGAAATGTGGAAAAGCGATTGAAATGAATTGTTTTTATGGAATAGAAAAGGATTTATTGTTAAAGGGAGCAGATTTAATTATTTTAGGATGTACAGAATTATCAATCGTCAATAAAGAAGAAAAGCTAGATTCATTGTATTTAGATGCAATGGAATTATTATCAGCGGTAGCTTTACAAAAATGTCAAATACCAATAAAAAAAGAATATCAATATTTGATTAAATAAGGGGAAAATATGCAAACAAATGTATTAGATTATTTAGAAAAAACAGTAAAACTTGTGCCAAATAAAATAGCATATGCAAATGAAAAAGAATCATTAACCTTTATTGAGGTTTATAACTCAGCTAAGTCAATTGGTTCATATATTGCATCTTTTCATTTATGTAAACAACCAATTGTTGTTTACATGGAAAAATCACCATCAGCCATTAGTGCTTTCTTTGGTGTTGTTTATAGTGGTAATCATTATGTACCGATAGATGAAGAAATGCCACAATATCGAGTTAAATTAATTTTTGATACATTACAACCACAAATGGTTATATGTGATGATAATACAAAAGCTTATTTAGATGAAATGAATTATAGTGGAAAAGTTTGTTTATTTGATGATATTAAAACATATACAATTGATATGTTACAATTACAACATATTAAAGAACAAACTTTGGATATTGATCCACTCTATATAGTTTTTACTTCTGGATCAACAGGAGTTCCTAAAGGGGTTGTAGCCTGTCATAGAAGTGTTATTGATTATATTGAAAACTTATCAGAAGTCTTACAAATTCAAAGTGATACAGTTTTTGGTAATCAAGCTCCACTTTATTTTGACGCTTGTTTAAAAGAACTTTATCCAACACTTAAATTTGGAGCAACAACATATCTAGTGCCAAAGAAGTTATTTATGTTCCCTGTTCAATTGATTGAATATTTAAATGAACATAAAATTAATACTATTTGTTGGGTTGCTTCAGCATTATCACTTGTTTCTGGTTTTAAAACTTTTGAGACAGTAACTCCTAAATATTTAAGAACAGTTGCTTTTGGTAGTGAAGTGTTTCCAATTAAACAATATAACGAATGGAAAAGAGTCTTACCAAATGCTAGATTTATTAATCTGTATGGACCTACAGAAGCAACAGGGATGAGTTGTTATTATGAAGTTAATAAAGAGTTTTCTATTGATGAAGTCATTCCTATTGGAAAACCTTTCCATAATACAGAAATCTTACTTCTCAAAGATGACAATACCCTAGCAAAAGGTCATGAGGTTGGAGAAATTTGTATTCGTGGAACTGCTGTTACATTGGGTTATTATAATAATCCAGAAAAGACAAAAGAAGCATTTGTTCAAAATCCTTTAAATCAGGCGTATATTGATATTATTTATCGTACTGGTGATTTGGCTTGTTATAATGATGAACATGATTTGATTTTTATTTCAAGAAAAGATTATCAAATTAAGCATATGGGTCATCGTATTGAACTAGGGGAAATTGAATTAAATGTTCATGAGTTAGAAGGAACGGTTCATAATTGTTGTATTTATGACCAAGACCAAGAAAAAATTATTTTATATTACGTGGGTAATAAAGAAACGAAAGAAGTAAAAGCTTATTTAAAAGCTAAATTACCACGTTATATGTTACCAAATCGTGTGATTAAATTAGAACAAATGCCACTCACACCAAACGGTAAAATAGATAGAAATTATTTAAAAAAACTATATAAAGAAAAGGGGAAAATTTAAATGGATGAATTGTTAGAAATTTTAGAGGATTTACATGATGATGTTGATTTTACAACTTGCACAACTTTAATAGATGATAAGATTTTAGATTCTTTTGATATTGTGACAATTGTAGCGGAAGTGAATAATGTTTTTGATGTTCAAATTCCTGCCGAAGAATTAAAACCAGAAAACTTTAATTCAGCAAAAAGTTTATATGCATTAATCGAACGTTTGGAAGAAGAATAGTATGTTATTTACGACTTATCAATTTGCTTTATTTGTTTTTGTTTTATTTGTCATTTATTATCTAGTGAATAAAAAATATCAATGGATTATTTTACTTATTGGCAGTTATTTGTTTTATGCTTATGCAGGAGTGAGTTATTTATTTTACTTTTTAACTACAACTCTTTCAACATATTTGATTTCACAAAGAATTAAAGTTGTAAAACAAAGACAAAAAGAATATATGTCACAACATAAAGAAGAATTAACAAAGCAAGAAAAACGTCAATATAAAGAAGCCATGAAGGCAAAACAGTGGCATTATTTGCTTTTATGTTTATTATTTAATTTTGGTGTTTTAGCCGTTGTTAAATATACTGATTTTATGATTGGAAATATCAATGGGATTATTGGTTTATTTAATGGTCAACCATTATCTTTTATGAATTTTGCTTTACCAATGGGAATATCTTTTTATACTTTCCAGACAATGAGTTATATTATTGATGTTTATCGAGGAACTTGTCAGGTTGAAGATAATGTCTTTAAATTAGGTTTATTTGTTTCTTTCTTTCCACAGGTTATTCAAGGACCAATTAGCCGTTTTAATGATTTATCACAAACCCTTTATCAAGAACATGATTTTGATTTACGTCAAATTCATTTTGGATTTCAAAGAGTTTTATGGGGATATTTTAAGAAATTGGTGATTGCTGATCGTATTTTAGTTGCTGTAAATACTTTGATTGGTGATCCATCAACTTATGACGGTATCTTTGTTTTGGTTGGAATGGTTTTCTATGCTATTGAGTTATATGCAGATTTTACTGGAGGAATTGATATTACGATTGGGGTTGCTCAAATGTTTGGAGTTCATTTAACTGAGAACTTTGAACGACCATATTTCTCTAAAGATATTGCTGAATATTGGCGTAGATGGCATATCACTATGGGAACTTGGTTTAAGGATTATATCTTTTATCCATTATCAATTCATAAGAGTATGCTACATTTTTCGACTTGGTGTAGGAAACATATGCCAGGAGGATTAGGAAAAAGAGTACCAGTTTATGTTTCTAGTTTTATTGTTTGGTTTGCGACTGGGATTTGGCATGGAGCAAGTTGGAACTTTATAGTCTGGGGATTATTAAACTGTTTGGTTATTTGTGTAAGTGAGGAATTTAAACCATTTTATAAATGGTTCCATGAACATTTTCATGTTTCAGGTAAGTTATATTTTAGATTATTTCAAGTTATGAGAACATTCTTATTGATGAGTTCATTAAGAATATTAGATTGTTATAGAAATGTACCATTATCTTTTTCTATGTTTGGATCAATGTTTACTGATTTTCATATTTCAGAGTTGACTGGTGATGCTTTATTGCAACTGGGATTAAGTCATATTGATTATATGATTTTAATTGTTGGTGTGATTATTTTAATAACATTTAGTCTTATTCAAAGAAAAGGTAGTGTTAGGGAAAAATTAAATCAAAAACCAATAGTAAGTTTTGTGGTTGATTATGTTTTAATTTTTGTTATTGTTTTATTTGGAGCTTATAGTATTGGCTATGATGCAAGTCAATTTATCTATAATCAATTTTAAGGAGGAGAGGAATGAAAAAAGTTATTATACTTATGCTATCATTATGCCTTATATTGACATCATTCTTTCTTCTTCAAAAGTTACTTATTCCTAAATATATAAGTGATGTTCCTGAAGGAAGTTTAATTGAAGAATATTACAATGAAAAAGTTTTTGATCATGATGTTGTTTTCATAGGTGATTGTGAAGTTTATGAAAATATTTCACCTGTTCAATTATGGAAAGATTATGGTATAAGTAGTTATATTCGAGGTAGTGCTCAACAATTGATTTGGCAATCATATTATCTCATGGAAGATACATTACGTTATGAAAAACCAGATGTTTTTGTTTTCAACGTATTATCAATGAAATATGGAGAGCCGCAAAACGAGGCTTATAATCGTTTGAATCTTGATGGAATGAAATGGTCAAAAAGCAAATGGAATGCAATTGAAGCATCAATGACTGATGAGGAGTCAATGATTGATTATCTTTTTCCACTTCTTCGTTATCATCAAAGATGGTCAGAATTAACAAGCGAAGATTTTCAATATATGTTTGCTAAAAAACCATTAGTTTCGCATAATGGATTTATCATGCGTGCTGATGAATTACCAGTTAAAACAATTCCTAAAGATCAACCTTTATCAGATTATCAGTTTTCAAAAACATGTTATGAATACTTAGATAGAATGGTGAAGTTATGTAAAGAGAATGGAATTAAGCTGGTTTTAATGAAAGCTCCAAGTTTATATCCAAGTTGGTACGATGAATGGGATAAACAAATGGTTGATTATGCTAAAAAGAATGATTTATTATATGTGAATTTCTTGGATAGTATTGAAGAAATTGGTTTGGATTTCAATCATGATACATATGATAGAGGATTACATTTAAATTTAAGTGGTGCTGAAAAATTATCACATTATTTTGGTAAGATTTTACAAGATAACTTTAATTTAAAGAATCGTCAAAATGATGAATCAATTCGTCAAATTTGGCAAGAGAAAGTTTCAGACTATAACAAAATGAAAGATGATCAATATGCTCAAATTAAAAAATACGGTTATCTAAAAGGTTATGGGGCAAAAACTCAAGGAGGAAAAGAAGAATGAAAAAAATAATTTGTTTATTAGTCGTTTCAGTGTTTTTCTTAGTGGGATGTTCTCAAGATAAGAAAACAACAACATCAAAAACAAATGAAAGTCAAGGATATGTATTTAAAGTTAAAGATGTAGATATTGCGATGAATGAAAAAACTGATGATTTTATAAAATCATTGGGAAAAGAATTAGAATATTTTGAAGCACCTAGTTGTGCATTTAAGGGATTGGATAAAACATATACATATGCTGGTTTCCAATTAAAAACTTATCCAAAAGATGAAGTAGATTACGTGAATGCGATTGTTTTAACAGATGATACAGTTAAAACAGCTGAAGGTATCTGTATTGGTGATAGTAAAGATCAGGTTGTTGAAAAATATGGAAAAGATTTTAAAGAAAAATCAGGAGGATATGTTTATACAAAAGGTAAATCAGAACTAGAATTTATCTTTGATGGTGATAGTGTAAGTGCTATTACTTATACAGCTATTACAAAATAGCAAAAAAGGATCAATTGATCCTTTTTCTTTTACTCAAAATAGAAAAGTTCTTCAAAAGTTTTATCTAATGCAATACACAAGATTAAGGCTAGTTTGGCTGTTGGATTAAATTGCCCAGTTTCAATTGAACTGATTGTTTGTCTAGAAACACCTACCATTTGTGCTAATTGACTTTGTGATATATTTTTTTCACTTCTAGCTTCTTTTAAGTGATTTCTTAAGATTAATTTATTATTCATATCATATTCCTAAAATAACACTTTCATAATATCAATAAAACGCATAATATATAAGAAAATCCAAACAGCTGATATAAAGATAGTTGTTTTATCTTTAGTATAATAACCTTTAATACCATAAAAACAAAAAAGAAAAGGAATAATTAATAAAAAGCAAATATCAGTTATAATTGTATCACCACTTAAAAGAAAAGCCATTATCATCAAAAACATAGCAATCAACATCATCATTGTAAAACCCTTAAATAAAGCTCTACTTTCAAAAAACACTTTTCCTTCATCCTTTTCATTTTGATATCGTCTTAAAATTTCTTCTTTATTCATTGTTTAGCCTCCTACCATATAATCATCCATACTTTAGCAATAGTAAAACATGTTACAATAAAAAACATAAGTCCAAGAATAAAACTCCATTTATTCCTTATATAATAATAACGTGTCCAACCATAAATACAAAGAAAAGTCGAAAAGAGAGTAGCAGATGTATAAAATATTTCAGCTTGTTTTGAACTTTGAAAAGACAAGATCATCATTAAAATACAAGAAATAACAAAAATAATAGAAGAATATTGAGTTGTTTTATTATCAATATATTCATTAATTTCATCATTCTTTTCTAACTGACTTCTTTTTAAAACTTCATTTTTATCCATAAAATTTCCTCCTTGTACATCATTTTTAGATATCTTGATTTATTATTGACAAGTATTCTTTACATATATTATACCATGTCAAGTATACTTGTCAAAAGAAAAGATTCAAAATCTTTTAAATGATTTTGAATCTTAATCTAGATTAAGATAAAATTTTATGAATATATTTTGGTCTTTCTAACATCGGAATATCTAATAATTCCATAGCATCTTCAATAGTACAACCATTATTCGTAGTTAACTTCTTTATAAATTCAATCGTTTTATTCATCTCTCCTTCAATGTATCCTTCTTCTTTCCCATTCAAATAACCTTCATCTCTTATCTTCTGCCAGATTTCACACATCTCTCTCTTTCCTCCTTCACTCTCTTTGTAATACCCTACCTGTTTCTTCAACACTTCATAATTCATACTCTCAACTTCTTTGCACATAAAGTCATGCATCAGTCTCCCTAGTTCACCATCATCCTGTATTGATGCATTCACATAGATGATTTCTGTTTCATCATCAAAGCTCTCTCCATTTTCAACAATCCTTCTTCTCACATGATAGATAGGTAGATCATATCCCAATACATCTTCTTCCGTTATAAATATAACGATTGTCTTTGGAATCTCTCTCCATTTTTCATTTGGAAAGCTTAGAAATGAATCAATCAGACTCTGATGATACCTTGCCCGCTTGGGATGGGCATCCGCTTCATCTCTCTGTACTTCGATATTGATGTAATGACCCCTATTGTCTTTAACCAATACATCAATTGTCAGTGATCTGCCAAGGAGATTCTTAAGGTCATACTGGGAATCATTCTCAATGATTTCCACATGCTCATCAAGGATAATATCCAAGAGGAGCTGAATACAATCCTGATTCTTGAAGATGATTCTCATAAAGTCATCATCGATCAGTCTAAGCGAGGCAATGAGATCATCATAGGACAAACTTTTTTCTAGAACACTTGTGGTCATAGAACACCTTCTTTCTAGGGAAGGATCTCTCATACAAAGATTATACAACAATATTTGCTTATAGTAAATAGATATAGGAAACATAAAAAGAGTCCTTAAGATCACATGTACAAAAAAACCTTCCCTACTACTTATATACGCAAAAAAATCTAATTTTTCTTTTTATTTTTGAAAAAAATAAAAGCCATGATTTTAATCATGGCTCTATAGAAAGGAAATATGTGTTATATAGGAGTGGATTTCAAGGTCTCAGAAAGTGACTGAAAATCTTTCAAATCTGGATGAGAGAGTGCGTGATCAAAATTTTCAATCATGGGATTAAATTTCTGAGGATCCTTTTTAGCCAATTCTTGATAACGTCTTTTAACAGCTATTGGCATTTTGCCTTGACACATATAGGTCCCAACTACCAAATTAGATTCATCTATAAAAGCTTTGTTGCGATTTAAAATCGCTTCAAAATATGCTTGACTACCACCAAATCCAGCAGTTCCAAAGAGGAATATTTTTTGTTGGTGTAGAGATTTTAAAAATGTCTGTACACTTTCATCACAAACTCCTTTATCAGTCCAAAAGCCAACAAATATGATGTCAGCTTTTATTTCATCATAATTCGGATGACCAAAATAAACACATTCTTCATCTATATAAAAATCTCTAATATAATTAGCTAACTGTGCAGTATTGCCAGTTTTGCTAGAATAAACAATTGCATATTTCATTATTAATTCCTCCTCATTTTAGATGTGTTAACATATTTGAATAATCTGCAATTTTGTCTAATGTTTGAAACAGATTTTCTTTTTCTTCATACGATAAACATGCTAAAACGCTTTGATCCCAATTTCTAAAGAAATCATGACTTAATTGAAAAATTTCTTGACCTTTATTCGTTAAATACAAAATTCGTGAACGTTTATCATTGGGATTAATATTTTGTTGAATAAAATGATTTTGTTCAAGTTTTGCTAGAGAACGAGTAGCATGACCACTATCAAGTTTCAAAGCTGTGATAAGTGCTTTTACATTACATCCAGGATGTTTACCAATGTAAAGAATAAAGAATAACAAGCCAGAAGATAGACCAGCATCACGTAATTCTTTTTGACAATATTCTCTAAATTGCCTTTGCATTAAGACTGCATAGAAGGCAAAAGAGTGAAACATAATATCACCGTCCTATATCTTTCTATGCTCATTATATGGCTGATAACTGACATAGTCAACTAATTTGATGAAACAAATGTAAAAATTAAGCGAATGTTAAGGAATTTTTAGTGAATTTAGTTTATAATAGGAACAAGTAGATAGGAGGAATATGTATGGCAGTGTGGATAATTTTAGGAGTCATTGTATTAATAGTTTTTTATATTGGAGTGACTTATAATGCTTTAACTAAGGCAAGGAATAGAGTCAAAACAAATTGGGCACAGATTGATGTTGTTTTAAAAAGACGTGCTGATTTGATTCCTAATTTAGTAGAAACAGTGAAAGGTTATGCAAAGCATGAAAAGGAAACTTTAGATGCAGTCATTAAGGCAAGAAATACTTATGTAAATGCCTCTTTACCTGAAGAACAGATGGAAGCATCTGGTGAATTAACTCAAGCATTAAATAAATTAATGATGTTAAGTGAAGCATATCCAGATTTAAAAGCAAATACAAATTTTGTCTCTTTACAAAAAGATTTAAAAGAAACTGAAGATAAAATTACTTTTGCCAGACAATTCTACAATGATAGTGTATATGCTTATCAAAATAAGATAGAAATGTTTCCATCAGTTATAATAGCAAATATGTTTGGCTTTAAACCATTTGCCTTCTTTGAAGTAGAAACAGAAGATAAGAAAGTTCCAGAGGTTAAATTTTAACAATGAAAAAGAGAATATATTTTATATCTTCTCTTTTGTTATGTTTATTATTTTCTTTAACACCTGTTCATGCCAGTGAAACAATAATCAAAGATATGAATGTTGAAGTTTATATCAATGAAAATGGGAGTGCACATATTAAAGAAATATGGGATATGAATATAACAAGGGGAACAGAAGTATATAAGGTTATGAATAATATGGGACCTTCTCAAATTAAGAATTTGAAAGTTCAGGATGAGAAAGGTTTTGTATATAAAAATATTGGTGATTGGAATGTTGATGCAACGCGTCAACAAAAGAATGGTAAATGTGGTTTAGTAAAAAGAGATGATAATTACGAATTATGTTTTGGGATTGGTAATTATGGTGAAAGAACCTATACATTTGAATATGATGTGACGCATTTTGTAAAACAGTATCAAGATAATCAAGGACTGAATTATGCATTTTTTAGTGATATGGATATTAGTATTGAACATGCTTTGATAACTGTAGCATCTCCTCATCCTTTTAATGAAGATACGGCCTTAATTTGGGCATTTGGTTATCATGGGAATGTTGTTTTTAAAGATGATAAAGTTGTTTTAGAGACAGAAAACTCTATGAGTGGTGGAAAAATGCAATTACTCATGCGTATTAATGATGGGACTTTTGAAAATGCCTATCAAACTAATGAAAACTTTGATGATATTTTAGCAGATGCAAAACAAGGTAGTGATTACGATAGCTATAACAATTATGAAGAAAATGATGATAATTATTTTATTCCTGGAATGATTAGTCGAACAAATCGAACAGTTGGTTTATTTATCTTTTTACCATTTGTTATGTTTTTTTGCTTGATAGTTTTTGGAGTGATTTTTGCGGCGAAGAAGTATCGCCAAGAACCATCTGTATTCAGTGATTATATTCCTTTTGGTACGAAAAATGTCAATATGTTTAGAGATATTCCTTGTCAAAAAGATATTTTTGAATTTTATTATTTAGCTAAAAAGGCTGGTTTAATTGGAGAAAATGATCGTGGGGGAATGATTGCTGCATTGATTTTGAAGTGGGTGCAGGAAGGATATATTCGTTTTGATAAAAGAGAAGAATCACATATGGTATTCTTTAAGAAAGATGGATTTTCTATTGATTTAGATAAATCAATTCCTTGTCATAATCGTTTAGATAGTAAGATGTTACAATATTTTAGAGAAGCTGCTGGAGAAAATAGATGTTTAGAAACAAAGGAATTTGATAAATGGTGTAGAAATCATTATACATCTATTGATTCATGGTTTGATGATATTGATTCCTTTATTGAAGAAGAATATCGTCGAAAAGGTTTAATTTCTATTGAAAAGACCGATACTCATTTTATGGGAATGAAAATATCTAAAGATAGAGATGTGTTTGATGCTTCTATTAGAGAAGAAATGGAACATATTGTTGGATTAAAGATGTTTTTAGAAGAAATGAGTTTAATTAATGAAAAAGAAGTTATTGAAGTCAAACTATGGGAAGAATATTTAATATTTGCATCTATTTTAGGTATTGCTGATAAGGTACAAGAACAATTGGGAGAAATGTGTCCAACATTTAATCAACAATCTAATTTAGATACAATTTATACAATGCATATGGTACATATGTTTGCTTATAACAGTATGCAGGCATCTCGTGCAGCCGCTTCAGCTGCTCGATCAGCAAGTTCAGGATTTGGTGGCGGTTCTTCATTTGGTGGTGGAGGCGGTGGCTTCTCCGGTGGAGGCGGCGGAGGTGTTCGCTAAGAAAGGAGGCGTTTATGAAACGTTATGTAAGTGTGATATTAGTTATGGGATTGTTGTTATCGGGGTGTAGTAAGGAAAAGAAAGAAGATAAAGAAGCACCGGTTTTAACTTTGAAAGAAAAAAGGATTCAAGTAGAATTAAATTCGAAAGTAGATTATCAATCTTTTATTGAAAAAGCAATGGATGAGGTAGATGGTGAATTAATTTCTGTTGTTAAATATAATGAAATAGATACTTCTCAAATAGGACAACAAGAAATTACATATACACTTAAAGATAAAGCAGGAAATGAAACAAAACAGACAATGATAGTAGATGTTGTGAAGTATTTTAAAAACAAGATTTTTAGTCCAACTCAAGTCAAACCAGAAATTGTTAAAAATCCTGAAGATATAACAGTTCTTGTGAATAAAGTTCATCAATTACCACAAGATTGGGAACCTAATGATTTAGAACCAATTATTGATAGTAAGTTTAGATATCTAAGAAAAGAAGCGAATGCAGCTTTTACAAAATTTTATAAAGCAGCAAAAGCAAAAGGGATAGAAATTTATTCAGTATCAGCATATCGTTCTTATCAAAAACAAAAGATAAATTGGGAAAATCAAGTAAAAGTCTTTGGTGAAGAATATGCTTCTTTATATAGTGCATATCCAGGAAGAAGTGAACATCAATTAGGACTAGCTATTGATATTTCATATAAGAATCAAGGCGATAATCTGACTGAAAAAGTAGCATCAAGTGATATTGGGAAATTTATTGAAAGTGATGCATATAAATATGGATTTATATTAAGATATCCAAAAGATAAAGTATCAATTACAAACTATGGTTATGAACCTTGGCATATTCGTTATGTAGGGGTAGATTTAGCAAAGAAATTACATAAACAAGGAATAACTTTAGAGGAATATTATAAAGAGGCATAGGAGAATTTATGGAAAAAGCAAAGTTTTACAAAGTATCTTATCAACAATTTGAAGAAGGGTATTTAGATTGTCAACCACAAGCTAATCAAGCTGAAATACAAGCTGCTTATGATGCATTAAAATTACCAAAACGAGCAACCAAAGGTTCAGCAGGATATGATTTTTACACACCTATTGATGTTGTCTTAAAACCAGGGGAAACATTAAAAATTCCAACTGGAATAAGATGTGAAATGAATGAAAGCTGGGTTTTAATGATCTATCCTAGAAGTGGATTAGGATTTAAATATCGTTTACAGTTAAATAATACAGTAGGGGTTATTGACAGTGATTATTTTAATTCAGATAACGAAGGTCATATCTTCATTAAAATGACGAATGATTCTAATGAAGGAAAAATTGTTGATGTTAAAGCTGGGCAGGGGATAGCCCAAGGAATCTTTATGCAATATGGGATTGTTGAAGATGATGATGTAAGTGAAACACGTAATGGTGGTTTTGGCAGTACTACAAAATAAGAAATAGCGAAATCATTTTGAATGGTTTCGCTATATTTTTTTGTCGAATTATAAAAAATATGATAATTGTAGATAAATAAGGTTTAAAAAGTTATAATGTTATTAAATGAAATGAGGTGATAGGATGAAGATAACATATTTAAAAAGACATCAGAAAATATTAGATTGTTTAGAAAAATTAGATGAACAAACATATGTAACCGGAACAGAACTATCAAAATTATGTGATGTTTCAACCAAAACAATACGTTCAGATATCCATGATATCAATACCTTTTTACAATCAAATGCTCAAATCTTATCCAAACCAGGGAAAGGCTATTATCTTCATATCTTATCTCCAAAATATAAATCAGAAAAAGATAAATATTTACGTCAGGAAGGAGAATTATTAGATAATTCAATTCAACGTTCATATTATATTATGCGTCAACTTCTTCTCAATGATCAACCTATTCGCATTGAAGAATTATCTACACAAATGTATATTGATCGTACGTCAGTAAGTCGAGATATGAAATATGTTAGAGAATATTTATCAAAATTTCATCTTAAAGTTGAATATAAAGTAGGTAAAGGAAATTATATTATTGGTGATGAATTACATAAAAGACTTTGTATGGAAGATATCTTTAATCAATACAGTCTTGATCAATTAATCAATATAGAGATTGATATAAAACAACAAATGAGTGAAATATTGGATCGTGATGGAATTTCAATGACAGATGCATCTTTAGATGATATGGTTAAGTATTTGTCTATTATGATGTTAAGAATTAATGAAAATCATTGTGTAAAAATGTCAGAAGAAGAAAAAACATTGCTTAAAAGTGAATATGAATATCAGGTGGCTAGAGATATTGTTGATTTTATTAAAACATATTATGATATAAAGATTAATGAAGAAGAAATTTGTTTTTTAACTGTTCATTTAATTGGTAAGAGAATTAATTATATTAGTGATATTGAAAGTTGTTTGGTTGATGTTTTGCCTGAAAGAATAGAAAATAAGATGATGAAACTTTTTTTATATTTAAATGAAATTTATGGAATTGATTTTTCTGATGATTTTTATTTAAAGAAGGCCTTGGGTGTGCATATTTTAGCAATGGAAAATCGAATGAGATTTGATACTTATCTTAAAAATCCAATGTTGAAGATGATTAAAAAGAATTATTTATTAGCTTATTTGATAAGTGTTGATATCTGGTTATTTTTACATCCTGAATTAAATGTTATTTATAGTGAAGATGAGATTGCTTATTTTACTATTCATATTCAGTATTCATTGATGAGAAATCATCTTAAAAATAAAAAAAGAGTCTTATTAATTAATAATCTTAATTCTTCATCAACAGAATTATTAAGTTATGAGCTATTACAAGAATTTGATGAGTTTATGGAAATTGTCGATAGTATTCATATTAGACAATTGGAAGATATTCATATGGAAAAATATGATTTAGTCATCTCGACATCAGCAATTTCACAAGCAACAATTCCATTCATTCAAATATCACCTATATTAGATCAAACATCAATTCATAAGATAAGAAATTATTTTATGCAGATAGAACATTATTCATTAGGGGATTTCATAAAACCTAAAAATATATTATTAAATAGTTCAATGGAATCTAAAACAGAAGTATTACAATATATTTCTAAAGTATTTCAGCTTTCATTTAGTGAATTAGATCTTAAAGAGAATGTTGGAAATATGGCGATGGAAGGGCATATTGCGATACCACAAATGATAGGATATAGTGATATTGTTGAAGAAATGTTAATAACATTTAATAAGCCAATTATCTGGGATCATGAGTTTATTCAATGTGTTTTATTTGTTTCTTTACCTAAGAGATTCTTTTTAAGGTATCAAGGATATTATTCTTTATTACAAAAGTTAGTTATGGATCAAGAAGCCATTGAAAAGATATTGAGTTTTCAAAAGACTAAAGAAGTTGAAGAATTTCTAAGTAGATATCATTAGGCATCCTTTATAGGATGCCTTTTGTGCACTAACTTCCACTTTGAAGTGAACAATTACGCTATTCATCTTTCTTTAGTTATTTTGTAAGATAAAAGTGTCAAAAGAAGGAGAAAAGAAAGGATGATAATATGAAAAAATTTATGGATTTTATTGAACTTAAATTAGCGCCACCTTTAGAAAAATTAGGTGAAGAAAGACATTTAAGTGCAATTAAAGATGGAATGATTAGTGTTATTCCATTAACCATCATTGGAAGTTTCTTTGTACTTATACCTAACTTTCCAATTGATGCTTGGATAAAGTTTATCGAACCTTATGCCCCTTGGTTTAATGCTGTTTCAGCAATTACAATAGATATTGTAGGTTTAGTTGCAGCAGGATCAGTAGCATATTTCTTTGCAAAAACTTATCGAGATACAAATCTTAATTCATTAACATGTAGTGTCATTTCAATGACAGCCTTCCTTCTTGCTACATTGAGTAATGAATGGACAATTGATACCTCGTTATTTGGAACAAAAGGACTATTTACAGCGGTTGTTATTGCTTTACTATCAACAACAATTTTACATTTCTTTTATAAACGTAATTTAGTCATTCATTTCCCTGATTCAGTTCCACCCCTTGTTTCTGAATCATTTATGTCATTAGTCCCAGCGTTAGCAGTACTTCTTATTGTTTGGGTATTACGTGTTATACTTGGGTTTAATATTAATTCTACATTAATGAAAATTTTTGAACCTGCTGTCTTTGCGTTAAATACATTACCAGGATTCTTAATCTTTATGTTGCTTCGTTCTTTATTGTGGTGTGTAGGTATTCATGGTGGTGCTGTTTTGGCCATTGCTGATCCAATATTCTTAGTTATGTTAGGTGATAATATTGCCGCTGCTGCAGCTGGAACACCACTTCCTTATATTACCGCTTCTGGATTTATGTATTTTGTTTTCCTAGGTGGCGGTGGAGCAACTTTACCACTTGTATTTTTAATGATGCGTTCTAAAGAAAAAGGATTTAGATCACTTGGAAAACTTTGCTTAGCGCCGGGGATTTTTGAAATCAATGAACCAGTTGTCTTTGGAGTTCCATTGGTTATGAATCCACTTATGATGATTCCTTATGTTTTAGCAACTGAGATTTTATCACTTGTAACTTATGGACTCATGTATTTCAATATTATTGCTAGACCACTTGTCAACATACCGTGGACAATGCCACCAGTACTTGCACAGTATTTCTTAACTGGTGGAGATTGGCGTGCAGCCATTTGGGGTGTTATTTCTTTATTTGTAGCAGGTGCTATTTATTATCCATTCTTTAAGATTATGGAAAAACAGAGATTAGAATTAGAAGCAGGAAAGGAAAAATAAAATATGAAAAAAGAATTAAAAGTTGTTATTATTGGAGCGGGAAGTTCATATACTCCTGAGTTGATTGAAGGGTTGAGTGAACATAGAAATGTCTTACCGGTCAAAGAAATTGTTTTAGTAGATATTAATGAAGAAAGATTAGAGATTATGGATGGTTTTGTTCATCGTTATTGTCGTCATTTGGATTATGACGTTGAAATTTCTTCGACAACATCTCGTCAAGAGGCCTTTGTTGGAGCCGATTTCATTGCTTGCCAAATTAGAGTTGGTGGAAATAAACAACGTATTTATGATGAAAAAATTCCTTTAAAATATGGTGTTATTGGACAAGAAACGACAGGTGTAGGTGGAATGTTTAATGCCTTACGTACAATTCCAGTTATGATTGAAATTGCTAAAGATGTTGAAAAATATTGTCCTGATGCTTGGATTGTCAATTATTCAAATCCAACTGGCTTAGTGACTGAAGCAGTTTTAAAAGTTTGTCATGTAAAAATGGCTGGTTTGTGTGCTGGGGGAATGCGTCCTCGTTGGTGGTGTGAAGAAGCTTTAGAAGTCAGCGAAGAAAGTGTATATTATGATTATATCGGTTTGAATCATATGAATTTTACTTATAATATCACAATTGATGGTAAACCTATCACTGATGAACAATTTAGTAAAGTCGCTAAAAAATGTGCAACTGTTTCACAAGATCTTATCCATAAACTTCGTCTTATTCCAAGTCAATATACACAATATTATTTTCATACATCAAAAATATTATCCCAGCTTAAGAGTCAGGATAAAACACGAGGTGAAGCTATTTTAGAATTAGAAAAACAAATTTGGCGTGAGTATTCAAATCCGGAAAATGATGATAAACCAAAAACACTTGCTAAACGTGGTGGTGGCGGATATTCACGAATTGCAGTAGGTGTGATGGAAGCTGTTTATAATGATACGGGAAAATGGATGGTTATTAATGTTCCTAACAATGGGACAATTCAATTCCTGGATGATGAGGCAGTCATTGAAACAGCCTGCTTTGTGAGCCGTGATGGAATAAAACCATTGAATTTAAAGAATTATCCAACAGAAGTTATTGGTTTGATTTCTGCTGTTAAAAATTATGAATCATTGACGGTTGAAGCTGCCTTAACAGGTGATTATGATACAGCGTTAAAAGCAATGCTAGCACATCCATTAATTCGAGAATATGATATTGCTAAACCATTATTAGATGAAATGTTAGAAGCACATAAAGATTATTTACCACAATTCTTTAAAAAATGAGCCAAAATGTAATGAAACAGTATATCAGAGAACAGGCTGATATACTGTCTCATATTTTAGAACATAGTGATTTTGATGTTTTATCATCAATAAAGAATAAACATCAAATAACCATTGCCGCTTCAGGAACATCTAAAAATGCAGCTTTAGTGGTAAAAGCTGCTTTAACAAAAGCAAATATTCAAATGAATGTAGAAACCCCTTTTCAATTACAACATTGTTCACGTTTGTTAGAGACTTCAGATTTAGTCATAGCAATTTCTCATACAGGTAAAAGTAAAGGAACTTTAGACTGTGCTAAAATCGCCCATGATCACGGTATCACAACAATCGGTATAACTGGCTATATGGATTCACCATTAACACAAACATGTGATTATAATATTGATATTGGTTGTGGTGATGAACCAATTGGACCTAAGACAAAAGGTTACATGGCCACATGTTTAACATTATTTCTTGTCTTATTTCAATTACTAAAAAACAATCATGATTTTACATATCAAAAAAAAGATTTTATGAAGGAATGGTTACAAGAAATAAAACTTTTCAATCAAACAATTGAAGCAACAGAAAATTTTTTAATGAATCATCAAGAATGGGCAAAAGCTTCTTGTGTATCAGTTATTGGTTATGGAATCCAATTTGGTGTAGCTTGTGAAGGAAATTTAAAATTATTAGAAACCATGCAAATACCAGCAATGTGTTATGAGTTAGAAGAATTTATGCATGGTGCACATCGAACAATTACGGAAGATAGTTATCTTATTTTTCTTCATGTCAATGGTGAAGGTTATGATTTAATGAGTCAATTGATCGACTTTGCTCATCAACAAAATGCTCACCTCATTGTTATAGAAGATAATCAAAAAGTAAAAGCTGATTTATATGTTCCCTATTTATCAAAAACAAAAGCAGTTTTTACAACAAGTCTTATTTTGCAAGTTATGGCATCATATCTCCCTGAATGTAAAGGAATCAATCCCTCAGACCCACTCTTTAAAGATTTTGCAACAACCGTTGGAACAAGAGTTATATAAATCTCGACAAAACTGTGTATAAAACAAAAGCAATCTGCAAAATATACAAATATATGCGTAGTGTATAAGTATGAAATTCATACGAAATCAGGTATGAGTATTGTTAAAAATAATAAAGCTAGCTACAATACGTGTATAACAAAAAACGAAAAGAGGGAACATATGAAAAAATTATTAGTCGCTTTTATTTGTGGAGCTTTTGTTTTTATGACAACATTAGCACCAACCAAAGCATTAGATGAAAGTATTAATGCCCAAGAACAAAGATTATTAGATTATGTTGAAAAGGGTATAGAAGTAGATGGACAAGTTATAAGTTGGAAAGTTGGTAGTGAAGAATACAACAATTTAAAAACCATCTTAGCAAGTCAACAAGTTAATTTAAGTGAAGAAAATGTCAACACAATCAAAGATTCAGCTAAAAATATTTTAGCTTATGCCAAATCACTACCAGCCGATACTCAAATGACACATGCTATTTTAACTCATGTTTTATCACTTGCTTCACCAGCCTTAGATATCTTTGGATTGAAAGCATACTATAATGCTGCTAAAGATATTTTAACAATTATGAGTGCTGATGGAGATGAAATCTATAAATTAGAAAATGTTTTAAAAGAAGCAACTCAAATCAAAGATCAAATGACAAAACCTACACAAGGAACAAAACTTGAACGTACTGGTGAAAACTTCACAAGTACATATACAATTATTGGTAGTTTAATGGTTGTGCTTGTTGGTGCTGGATTATTTGTTTTAAAGAAGAAAGAATTTATTGAATGCTAAAAGCAAAAATAAAGAACATAATGGTAAGCCTATTGCTTCCATTATGTTTTCTTGTTGTGGGGTATGGGATTTTAGGAGCATTGGCATTTCCTTATATAAGACCACTTCATTCGATATATGCTATGATATCGCAAAATCAAACCCCAGATTTTTTAAAAGAAGCCAGACAGCTTTATAATCAGGAAAAACAATTACCTACAAGTGGAATGATAGACGCATCAACATTAACCAAAATGAAAATAACTGATCAATATGGAAAAATTGATATTGATTCAGTACAAATCCATGTTCCTTTAATCTATGGTGCAACGACAAAGTGTTTACATATGGGAGCAGGACAAAGGATTCAATCACAAATGCCAGGTTTTGATAAACCTGTTATGATTGGAGCACATACCATTCCTTATTTCAAAGATTTAATTAAGATGGAAAAAGGGGATACTATAAAAATAACAACATATTATGGGATTTTTGAATATAAAATGACAGGTTCAAAGATAGCAAAGGCAACTGATACACAGGCTTATGATTTATTACAGAATAAAGAACAATTGATTTTATTTACTTGTTATCCAGTGGAAGGATTAGGTGAGAAAGAAGATCGTTTCTTTGTTTATGCTGATAAGATAAGTGGACCAACAGTGGTAGGTGAAATCAAATGAAAAAAACAAATCATTTACTAGCATGCCTTTTTAGTTTCTTTATTGCTTTCTTTATGTTTTTAGGATTATTTGTGACAATCACAAAATTAACTTTAATGAATGAAAATTATCTTTTCAAAACACTAGAGAAAGTTGACTATTATCAGGCTATTGCCAATGAGCTCAATGAAGATTTTATGCAATCAGCGGGGGCTGCAGGATTTGAACCAGATATCTATAAGAATTTTGTCAGTAGCAAAGAAGTCAAAAAAATGTCTCAAGATTATATTCAAAATTTCTATACTCATAAACAAGCCTCTATCCATACTGATGCTTTTGAAAAACGATTATATGAATATTTACATGATTATGCTAAAAAACAAAATCTACAATTAACTCAACAAGATGAAGAAAGATTAAATCAGTATATTCAAATAAATGTTAAAGGTTATCAACAATATCTTTCATTTCCTTTTATGCAATATTTGATAATGGCTTTTGATATGCTTGATCAAGTCATTCCTTTTATTTTAATAGCGTGTTTAATAATTGTATTATTTGCGATTGTGTTTTTATATCTATTAAAGTTAAAAGGGAAGTGGAAAGCGGTTTATATAAGTAGTATTTGTTTTGGCAGTGCATTTATGATAACCGGAATACCTTTGTTTATTTTATTAGGTCAATATATTGAACACATTCATTTATCTCCCGAAGCTTATTATTTGTTTATTGTGCAATATTTAAAAGGTTATTTAAATAGTTTGTTGTTGTGTGGTGGATTGTTGTTTATTATTGGGATTCTTGTTGTATTATTCCAAAAAAAGGGAAGAATAACTAACTAAAGTTCATTCTTCCTTTCTTTATGTATGAGAATTTTATCTAAAGTAGAAAAGTCCTATAAAAATTTGTAGAAGTATGCTATAATACAAACGTTAGATTAGAAGTCGGGAGAAAAATATGATTGGTTATTATAATTATACGGTTATATTGACGTATTTAAGTCTGATTAGTGCCTTATTTGGGACACATTTGGCTTTTAGAGGAGAACCTGTTGGCGCTTTAATTTGCCTTCTTTTATGTGGGGCATTTGATTCCTTTGATGGAATGGTTGCTCGTACAAAAAAAGGTAGAACAGAAGAAGAAAAGAAATTTGGAATCCAAATTGATTCCCTTGTAGATATGTTTAGTTTTGGGATTTTTCCAGCTATTATTGGATATACAATGGGACTTAATGGATGGCTATGGTTCGCTATTTTTGCCTTATATGCAATTTGTGCTGTAAGTCGACTTGGATATTTTAATGTTGCCGAAGAAATGAGACAAAAAGAAACAACTGAAAAAAGAAAATATTATCAAGGATTACCAGTAACAAGTTCTTCTTTGATCTTTCCTGCGGTTTATTTATTAAAAGCAGCTGTTGGACTTGGAACAATGCAAGGAATTTATGGAATTATGATGTTAGTGGTTGCTCTTGCTTTTGTAATTGATTTTAAAGTGATTAAACCTGGATTAAAGGGTATTTTAGCAATGGGTGTTGTTGGTGTATTTATTTTTATAGGATTGATATTATTGTAATGAAAATCTATGATCGTCAAGGTCAAGAAATTATTGTTGACCAAAGTCAAAACAATTTATTAAAATTGCTATATAGTCATGTATTAGGAAGATGCGCACTGAAAGTGTTAACCCTTCCTTTTATTACTCATATTGGTGGTATGTATATGAATAGTTCTTTATCTAAGCATAAGATTGCTTCATTTATTGAACATAATCATATAGATATGAGTCAATATGTTAAACAAGACTATCATAGTTATAACGATTTTTTTACGAGAAAAATTATACCAGAAAAAAGACCTATTGAAATGCAGGAAGATCAATTGATTGCTCCTGCTGATTCTAAATTAACATATTATCCTATTAGAGAAGATACTCATTTATTGATTAAAGATTCTCTTTATTCGTTATCTGATTTATTACAAGATGAAACATTAGCAAAAGAATATCATGGTGGAGATTGTCTGATTTTCCGTTTAACAGTTGATGATTATCATCGTTATTGTTTTATTGATGATGGTGATTTAGAAGGAGAACACTATATTCCAGGTAAGTTTCATACTGTTAATCCAATTGCCAATGATTATTATCCTATATATAAACAAAATGCTCGTTCTTATTCATTATTACATACTAAAAATTTTGATGATGTGATTTATATGGAAGTTGGAGCAATGATGGTTGGTAAGATTGTCAATCATCCAATAAAAAGCTTTAAAAAAGGTGAAGAAAAAGGTTATTTTGAATTTGGTGGTTCAACAATTGTTGTGTTATTTAAAAAAGGCATTGTTCAACTTGACCAAGATATTATTGAAAATTCTAAGACTCATCATGAAACAAGAGTTCTGATGGGTGAAAAAATAGGTGTCAAACAAAAGAGTATGTGTTAAAATAGCAACGCAGGAAATATGAGGAGGAAAGTAAGATGTCAAAAGTTATAGCAGTTACAAATCAAAAGGGTGGTGTAGGAAAGACAACAACAAGTGTCAATTTAAGTGCTGCACTCGCATATATGGGAAAAAAAGTGCTATTAATTGATATTGATCCTCAAGCAAATGCCACTCAAGGTATTGGTGTTGATCGTTCAGAATTAGACTTAACTGTTTATGACGCTATTACTCAAAATACGCCACTTAAAGATATTATTATTTCTACAGATGTAGAAGGATTATCAATTGTTCCAGCGAATATTGATTTAGCTGGAGTTGAAATTGAACTTTCTCAAGTGAAATCAGGAAGGGAACAAAGATTAAAAAATGCTTTGATTGCTGAAAAGGATAAATATGATTTTGTGATTATTGATTGTCCACCAGCATTGGGGTTATTAAATACAAATGCTTTAACAGCTTCAGATGCTGTTTTAATACCAGTTCAATGTGAATATTATGCCTTAGAGGGATTGACTCAATTATTAAATACAATCTTATTAACTCAAAAAGTCTTTAATGAAGATTTAACAATTGAAGGTGTTTTATTAACAATGTTAGATTCTCGTACAAATTTAGGAATTGAAGTTTCACAAGAAGTTAGAAAATACTTTAGAGAAAAGGTATATGATGTTGTGATTCCAAGAAATATTAAATTATCAGAAGCACCTTCTGAAGGATTGAATATTTTTGATTATGATAAGACATCTGAAGGTGCAAAAGCATATGCGAAATTAGCTAAGGAAGTGGTGAGACGAAATGGCAACTAGTAAGAAAAGTAAAAAATTAGGAAAAGGATTAGATGCTATCTTTGGTGATGCTTCTCAAGGTGGAGATTTACAATCAGTTATTAATGCAATTGAGAAAAAAGCACCATCACTTAATCATGTTGAAGTGCCATTAAAAGATATTCGTCCTAACCCTTATCAACCAAGAAAACATTTTGATGAAGAAAAGTTGAATGAATTAGCACAATCTATAAAAGAACATGGAATTTTTCAACCAATTATCTTAAAAGAATCTGTTCAAGGTTATGAGATTGTAGCTGGAGAAAGACGTTATCGTGCTGCTTCAATTGTTGGTTTAGAGAATGTTCCAGCGATTATTGTTGATTTTACTGATCAGCAAATGATGGAAATTGCTTTATTAGAGAATATTCAAAGAGAAGATTTAAATGCGATTGAAGAAGCTCAAGCTTATGCAACAATGATGAAAAAGCTTAATTTAACACAAGAGGAACTTGCAAAGCGTGTGGGAAAATCTAGAGCACATATTGCGAATACGGTAAGACTTTTGAAAATGCCTAAGAAGCTTCAAAATTATGTTTTAGATGGTGAATTAACAATGGGACATATTAAACCATTGATTACAATAGATGAAGATAAAGCTTTAGAAGTTGCTCAAAAAGCAATTGCTCAACAATTATCAGTAAGAGAAGTTGAAGATATTGTTAAGGGAATTAAATTACAGGCAGCAAGAAAAGCTAAACCTAAAGAAGTGAAACCTAAGGAATATGTTTATGTTGAAGGTTTATTAAGAAAAAAATATCGTACAAAGATTAAAGTTGATGATAATGCTATTACGATTAAATATAGTGATACAAAAGATTTAAACAGAATCCTAGAATTAATGGGTGTTATTGAGGAAGAACTCTAGAGTTCTTCTTTTTGCTAAGGAGGAATTTATGAAGAAATCAACAAATTTATTAGAAGGACCAATCTTTCAAACCTTGATGAAATTAGCTTTACCAATCATGGGGACTTCTTTAATACAAATGGCTTATAATTTAATAGATATGATCTGGATAGGGAAATTAGGAGCAAGTGCAGTGGCAGCAGTGGGAAGTGCTGGTATGTATATGTGGCTATCTAATGGCATTAGTGCACTAGCAAGAATGGGTGGACAAGTTTGTGTTGGACAATCGCTTGGTTCTCATCAAAAGCAAGAAGCTACGAATTATGCCGGAGCAACTATTCAGCTAGGAATTTTATTTGGAATTATTTTTGGTTTGGTGACATTTTTGTTTTATCAGCCAATGATTGGTTTTTTTCATTTGACTTCTAAGGAAGTTATTCATCAGGCTGAAATTTATTTGATTGTGACATGTGGATTTGTAGTGATTAACTTTTTAAATCAGATATATACAAGTTTAATGACCGCGATTGGAAATAGTCATCATCCCTTTATTGCCACAACCATTGGTTTGATTTTAAATATTTTCTTAGATCCGCTCTTTATTTTTGCTTTTGAAATGGGAGTCTTAGGAGCTGCTGTAGCAACTGTTATTTCACAAATCATAGTTTTACTTATGATGATTTATTATGCTAAAAAAGATACTTTGTTATTTGATGAAGTAAAATTAAAAAAGAAATATACAAAACCTGTTTTTTCAAGAATATTAAAGATTGGTTTACCAACGGGTTTACAAAGTCTATGTTTTACTTTCATTTCAATGGTTATAGCAAGATTTATTGCAGGTTATGGTGATGTAGCTATTGCGGTACAAAAAGTAGGGTCACAAATTGAATCTATTTCTTGGATGAGTGCAGATGGTTTTGGGAGTGCATTAAATGCTTTTGTTGCACAAAACTATGGAGCGAACAATATTGAACGTGTGAAAAAGGGAACATATTCAGCTTTAAAGACATGTGTTCTTTGGGGAATCTTTACAACTTGTGTTTTGTATTTCTTTCCGCAATTTATTTTCCAAATATTTATTAGTGAAAAGGATGTTATTCCTTTAGGGGTAGATTATTTACAGATTCTTGCTTTATCACAATTATTTATGTGTATTGAAAGTACGCTTGCTGGAACTTTAAATGGTCTAGGGAAAACCTTTATTCCATCGTTTATTTCTGTAACATTAACAGCTGCAAGGATTCCATTGGTAATGATTTTATCAGCAACGGCATTAGGTTTAAATGGAATTTGGTGGTCTATTTCTTTATCAAGTATTTTAAAAGGTGTTGTGATTACGATTTGTTTTATATTTGTTATAAAAAAGCTTACAAAAAAACCTATAGAATATGAACCGCCCCTGTCAAGTAGACAGGTGAAATAATTAAAATTATTATTGAAGTTGTCGATAAGACAACTTCATTTTTTTATGTAGCTAATATTGT
>NZ_SMCQ01000005.1 GCF_004343035.1 Longibaculum muris | reverse complement strand
AACTTGGAAAAGGAATTGAATAAATGACGGCAAACGCTCAAACCCCTTGAAAATAAAGGCTTTTTCCGTTTGTCGTTATTATACCGTAACGGCATACTTATGCAACAAATTGTATTATGAATGATATAGATATAAAATCATTGTCAGAAATATTAGAACATTCAAGTGTTTCAATTGCATTGGATATATATGTTCATTCTTCTTTAGAATTTAAAAAAGCTCAAATACAGAAAATTAAAGTTCCTAATTCTGTCGCAGAACTCGTCGTTCTGTTATAAAAGGAAGGCATGAGGGGTTGAATGTGTTTTGGTATGTTGTTCATAAAAAAATATATAAAGATGATAGTTTAGTAAATTATTTTAATAAACAAGATGGCATAAGAGCTTTTATTCCTAAAGTAGAGAAATGGTATAGTGCTAGTAATGTAAGAGATTATGTACTAAAGGATCTATATCCTGATTACATGTTTATTGTTACTGAAATGGATAAGGAAGTACTATTTGAAGCATACAAAGAATTCTTTCATTCAAGAAACAATATTCTTACATTAAGTAGTGAAGAAAAATCATTGATGGAATACTTTTATTCTAATGAGAATGTGATTAAACATTCTGTAGGGAATATAGTAAATTCTAAATTGATTGTGGATGAAGGACCATTACTTAACTACAATGGTGAAATTGTAAAGATTGATCGCCATCATAGAACAGCAACACTCAAAAGCATTTTTTTTAATAACAAATTCTTAGTTCCATTAGAAGTTGTAAGTAAATCGTGAATTGGTATGTACTTTATACATTAAGTTATAAAACCAGTAAGATTATTAATAACTTAAATAGGAACAAAGATTTAACAGCATTTGCCCCAGAATATGAAGTTTGTCATCGTAAAACAAAAGAAGTTTTAATTAGACCAATGTTTAATAACTATGTCTTTGTAAAAACTCATTTAAATCAAAATGAATTTAATGATTTATTACTAAAGATGAGAGAAGAAAATGATGGCTTAATTAAACAACTTAAAAATGTAGATGCAACAGCTCTAACAGAAAAAGAGATTGAATTCTTTAACTTAGTTTTAAATAAAAACTACTTAGTTAAACTATCTCATGGATATCAAGAAAATGGTAAAACAATCATTACTGATGGTCCATTAAAACTGTTAGAAGAGCATATTACAAAAGTTGATAAACATAATCAATGTGCCTACCTAGACCTAAAATTCTTTAATCGAAGAATAAGTATGGGGTTAGAAATTTAAAGGCAAGAATTGATTTAGAGCGCAGGGGATCCGCCTCTACTGATGTTTGGAACATAGTATGATTTAGGAGAATAATTTGGGTAGGGGAGACTATACCAAAAAATAGCTTATTTCATAATCACAGGCTAATAACCTGTGTTTTTTTATGTTCAAAAGAAGGGAGCTAAAGAGATGAAAAAATTTGAAAACAAAGTTTGGTTATCAAGCCCTACAATGCATGGTGATGAATTAAAGTATGTCACTGAAGCATATGAAACCAATTGGATGAGCACAGTTGGGAAAAATATTAATGAAGTTGAAAGAATGATTAGTGAAAAAGTTGGGTGTAAATATGCAGTTGCATTATCTACTGGTACTGCAGCTCTACATTTAGCAATGAAATTAGCAAATATTAAACAAGGCGATTATGTTTTTTGTTCAGATATGACATTTGCTGCTACTGTTAATCCAGTCACTTATGAAGGTGGGATACCAGTATTCATCGATACTGAATATGATACTTGGAATATGGATCCAATTGCTTTAGAAAAAGCATTTGAAATTTATCCAGAAGTAAAAGTGGTTGTTGTAGCTCATTTATATGGGACACCTGGTAAGATTGATGAAATTAAAGCAATCTGTGATAAGCATGGTGCAATCATAATTGAAGATGCAGCTGAATCATTAGGAGCAACATATAAAGGAAAAGAAACAGGCACATTTGGGGCTTTCAATGTTATTTCATTTAATGGAAATAAAATCATTACTGGTTCAAGTGGCGGAATGTTATTAACTGATGATTTAGAAGCAGCTAATAAAGTAAGAAAATGGTCTACTCAATCAAGAGAAAATGCTACATGGTATCAACATGAAGAAGTTGGATACAACTATCGTATGAGTAATGTGATTGCAGGAGTAGTAAGAGGACAAATTCCATATTTAGAAGAACATATTCAGCAAAAGAAAGCTATTTATGAAAGATATAAAGAAGGCTTTAAAGACTTACCAGTAACAATGAATCCTTATGATGAAGATAACTCAGAACCAAACTTCTGGTTATCATGCATGATCATTGATGAAGAAGCAATGTGTCAACAAGTCAGAGGAGAAACTGATGCCCTATATATCAGTGAATCAGGAAAATCTTGTCCAACTGAAATTTTAGATGCTATCGCATCTATTAATGCTGAAGGAAGACCTATCTGGAAACCAATGCATATGCAACCAATCTATAGAATGAATCCATTTATTACTAGAGATGGTAATGGTAGAGCAAGAACAAATGCTTATATTGATGGTCAAGCATTAGATGTAGGAATGGATATTTTTAATAGAGGTTTATGCTTACCAAGTGATAATAAGATGACAAAAGAAGAACAAGATATCATCATTGAAATCATTAGAGAATGTTTTAAATAAAAATATTTGCTTGAACGGAGGATTATGTTAATGATATATAAAAATTTTGTAAAAAGAGTTATCGATTTTCTTTTAAGTTTATCAGCAATTATTATTCTTTCACCAATATGGATCATTCTAATTGTGTTAGGTTCAATTGCAATGAAAGGAAATCCTTTTTTTCTACAACAACGTCCAGGATATAAAGAAAAAACTTTTAATCTAATAAAATTCAGAACAATGAGCAACGCAAAAGATTCTAACGGTAATTTATTATCAAATGAAGTTAGACTAAATAAATATGGAAGAATACTTCGTTCTACCAGTCTTGATGAACTTCCTGAACTATTCAACATTTTACTGGGCAATATGTCTATTGTGGGGCCTAGACCTCTTTTACCAGAATACATTCCATATTATACCGAAGAAGAACATCATAGACATGATGTTAGACCTGGTCTAACAGGACTAGCACAAGTAAATGGAAGAAATGCCATATCTAGTTGGGAAGAAAGATTTGCTTATGATTTAGAGTATGTAAATAATTGTTCATTCCTATTAGATATACAAATTATTATTAAAACTGCTTTAAAAGTCGTTAAGCGCTCAGATATTTTAGTTGGATCTACAGTTGTTGTAGGAAGATTAGATGACATTAGAAATAATAACAATAAATAGTATGCGAGGAGATATAAGATGAAAAAATTAGCAATTATAGGTGGAGGCAGAATGGCCAGTATATTTGCTTTGAATGCATCTGAAATGGGAATTGAAACACATTGTTTTTCACTTGAAAGTGATATTGTAAATAAAAATGCTTTTGACCATATTCATTCAATAAACATTCTAAATCGTGAAGATGTTTATAATATATGTAATGAAATAAAAGTTGATGGTGTTGTTGCAACTACTGAGTTAACTATCGCGGTCGCAGCGTATGTTGCTGATAAAATGAAACTTAATGGACTTCCTATTAAAGTTGCAGAAGTGATTACTGACAAATATAAAAATAGAGAAGCATCAAAAAATGTTATAGGGTTATATAACCCAAAATATTCCGAGGTAAATAGTGTTAATGATATTATGAAATTACACTTTTCTTACCCTATCATCTTAAAACCAACTTCTAAGGGTGGAAAAAGAGGTATTACTGTTGTAAAACAAGAAAGCGAAATTGAAGGAGCTTTCCAATATGCAGTAAAAGAGTCTGGCGGAATTTTACCTTTAATTGTGGAAGAATATATCGATGGTGGCATGGAATGCTCTGTTGAAAGTTTATCATTTGAAGGAAAAAACTATATTATACAAATCACAGAAAAAATTACATCTGGTGCACCGCATTGTGTTGAACTTGCACATCATCAACCTGCAAACATCTCTTTAGATATGAAAAAACGAGTTGAGGAAGTACTAGATAATGCATTAACTGCAATTGGTTTAACAAATGGAGCATGTCATACAGAAATAAAAATAAAAGATAACAAAATTTATCTAATAGAATTTAATGCTCGTCCAGGTGGTGACCATATCGCGTATCCGTTAACAGAACTAAGTACTGGTTATCCATATATTAAAGGTGCTATAGAAATATCATTAGGAAAATTTAAAGGCGTTGATAGTTCACAATTTAAAAATAAATACGCAGGAGTTTTATTTGTAACAGAGCAAACAAAAGAATTAGTTCCTATTTTTAAAGAATGCGAGTCATATAACTGGTGTTACAAAAAGAATTTTGTCACAGAAAAATTACAATCAATTGTACACAATGATGGATTCAATATAAATTATTTTATGTATTGTGATGTAAAGAAACCAAAAATTTTAGGCAATAAAGATGGAGGAAAAATATAATGGGGAAAATTGTTGTATTAGGTGCAACTGGAACTTTAGGATTGCCAGTTTGTAGACATTTAAAAGAAAAAGGATATGATGTTTTGGCTGTAGGACATAGTTCAAGTGGAAGTAAATTATTTAATTCTTTAGGCATAGAGTCTACAAGAGTTGATATTGCAGAATTAAGCACATTTAATAATTTACCAAAGGAAAATGTAGATTGCGTAATAAATTTTGCTGGTTGTTTACCTGCCATGATGACTGAAGATAGTTCGAATAGTTTATATCCAGATACTATAATTAAAGGGACTATTAATGTATTAGATTATATGAGAAAAGTAGGATGTAAAAAACTTATTTTTCCTCAATCTGTTTACGATGTTCATTACTTATTTGGAACACCTATACCTATTTCAGCAGATGCTGAAAGTAAAACAGTTTATGAAGGAGATCATTCAATATATGTAAGTTGCAAAAATGCTGCAATAGATGTAATAAAATATTATGAAAATGAGTATGGAATACAAGGAATTATTCTAAGATTACCAGGAGTGTTCCAATATCACCCAAAACCATATATTTTAATTAATGGAAAAAAACGTATTAAATTAGAAAGAGTATGGATTGAAAAAGCAAAACGTGGTGAAACACTTGAAATATGGGGAGATTGCAAGCGAGTTTTAGAAAGTGTTTGTATAGAAGATTTTTTACAAATAGTTCAAAAAGCAATAGAATCAAAAACTGCTTCAGGTATGTATAATGTTGGAAACGGTGGAGCTACATTAGAAGAAAGAGTTTTAGCAATTAGAGATGTTTTTTGTGGAGAAAAAAAATCAGAAGTTATTTATTATCCTGAAAAAGCTAATTGCACACAATATGTTTTAGATATTGATAAAACAAAAAAAGAACTTGGATATATTCCTCAATATAATTGGACAGATTATTTAAAACAATTAAAATGGCATATGGAAAATGAACCAAATAAAGATATCTGGGGAAGTTTTTCTGACTATTACGACTTATTAAATAACATTAAATCAGACAATGATCGATTTGATAAATAAAATTTATTAACAGGAGGAACAAATGAAATCGTCACACGAAATTGGAAGTGAATTTTCAAATTATAAAGTTGATGGATTGAATTTTGCAATGCCTGAAAATATAAAAGATTATGCGTTTACGTTTTCAGGTAGAACTGCTATAGATGTAGTATTAAAAAATCTTCCACACATAAAAAAGGCTCTTTTACCATCTTATTGTTGTGATTCAATGATAGAGCCATTTCGTGAGTCAAATATTGAAGTATATTTTTATAATGTAAATTATCAAAATAAACTTCAAATAGAAGTGAATATTCCGCAAGATGTGGATCTTTTATTATGGTGTAACTATTTTGGATACAAAAATAATATGCCAAAGCTTGATTATTTTATTGATAGAGGTGGGATTATTATTGAGGATATAACTCATAGTCTATATTCTCAGCAAAAGTATGATTCTCAAAGTCATTTTTTGGTTGCATCATTACGAAAATGGGGGCCTTTATTTTGCGGAGGATATTGTGCTTCTATAAATACTTTATTAAAGTGTAAACCAATGAAACAACCGTCAATTTCTTTTATAGATAACAAGAGATTGGCAATGGATTTAAAAGAACAATATTTAATTGATAAAAGTAATAGTAAAAAAGAAAAATATATGACTGTCTTTAATGAGTGTAATAAATGGTTATCAAAAAATTATTTAAATCTAACAATAGATGATGAATCAAAGAAAATATTATTTAGAAGTAATAATGAATCAATTAGAAACAAACGAATATCTAACGCAAAATGTTTACATGATGGTTTACAAAATAATGTAAATATTGAAATGTTATTTGATATGAACGATATTGATTGTCCGCTTTTTGTTCCAATTATTATAAAAAATGGTAAAAGAGATTATTATCGAAAAAAGTTAATTGAGAATAAAATCTATTGTCCAATTCATTGGCCACAACCAAATGAAAAATGTGAATCTAACTTATATGAGTTAGAATTATCACTCATATGTGATCAAAGATATACAGAAAATGATATGAAAAAAATCATTTCAATCTTATGTGATTAATTAAAATACAAAATTAAATTAAATAGAAAGTCTTGTTGTTCAAGACTTTTTATTTTGAATTTTGCAAAGGATAAACATTTTCTTAATTATCTGAATTTGAAAATAGATTTTAAATAAAAGATTATTAAAAAAAGAAAGAAGGAGAATATATGAAAACAATATTAGTAACAGGCATAGGAGGATTAACACCACGTTCAATCACTGGAATAATCAGAGAAAATCATCCTGATTATAAAATTATTGGTTGCGATATTGAAAAAAAAGCTGTTGGTTTTTTTATGAAGGGATTACTTGATGAATATTATGTATGTCCACGTTGTACTTCACCAGAATATTTTCCATGGATTGAAAAATTGATTGAGAAAAAAAATATAGATTACGCCTTTGTACAACCAGAAAGTGAAATTGTTGAATGGGGAGATTATTATGAAAAAAACGGTAAATTTCCTTGTCCGGTATTTATGGGAAGTAAAAAACTTTCTGTATCCTTAAAAGACAAATCTATTATGGCAGATTTACTTGAAGGAACAGACTTTATTCCAAAAACAATTAAAGTAACACAAGAAAATCCTCGCTATGAAGAGGTTGAAAAAGTAATAGGTTTTCCATGTTGGATCCGTGCAACTGAAGGAACTGGTGGTTTAGGTTCTCTTCGATTAGCTGATTTAAGCAGTTATAAGAGTTGGTTATTTATTAATTCAAATATTCCAGAATTCACTGTCTGTGAATTTTTAACAGGTCGCCACTTAGCTAATGAAATGCTTTATTACAATGGTGAATATGTAAAAGGTGCAGCATTAGAATGTGTAGAGTATGTAATGGCAAATACAGCACCTTCTCATGTGACAGGAAATACCCATTTTGGAAGATTTCTAAATGAAGACAAAATTAATGAATTTTGTGATAGTTGTATTAAATATCTTGAAACTAAGTTAGATGTTCGTGCACATGGTATTCTATCTTTTGATTTAAAAGAAGATAGCAATGGGAATATGAAAGTGACTGAAGTGAACATTCGACATATGGCATATGCAGGTGTTATGGCTCGTGTAGGATTTGACCTTATTGAAGATACAATCAAAATTATGGAAGATGGTAATGCAGACAGAGTTGGAAGAGATCAATATCATCACTATGAGAAACCTTATATTTTTCTTCGTGACGTAGATGTTGAGCCAATTATCTTGGATAGTGAAGAAATATTTGATGATGTGATTTCTATTGTTTAGACATCATACGAGGAGGAGAGTATGAAAAAAAAAGTAGTATGGATTGTAAATGAGTATAATTTTCCTAATGCAATTAAGTCTCGTCAAACTAATCTATGTAGACAATTAACTTTAAGTGGGTATGATGCGTACATTGTTAGTGGTAGTGTTGAAAATAAAAGTGGAAGAAATGTTTTATTTAAAAATGAAAAATTTAGATTTGTTGAGACGGATGAAGCAAAAGGTTATTTGATTAATACATCTAGTTATCGTAGAAATTTTGAAAGAGTATTAGTTGCACTCCAATTTCAAAGACGTTTATGGAATTTAAGAAATGAATTACCAATGCCTGATGTAATTGTATCTGATTTTGCAGGCCTTTTTGGTAATATATTTTTAAAGTGGAAAAAGAAATATGGAACTAAAGTAATTTATGATATTCTTGATCTTTGGCCAGAAGGATTTGTAGATATGGGGTATCTAAAAAAAAATTCTCTCATCGCTAAAGTACTTTATGGTATGGAACATAAATCCTATCGTGAAGCGGATGGTATCATCTTCTCATTCCAGGGTGGTAGAGATTATATTATTGATAAGGGATGGAGCAAAGAAACTGGTGGCGATGTTGATACAAGTGATATCGGTTATCTGAATAATGGTGTAGATTTAGAAAGCGTTGATGAACAAAAGGATAAATGGATTCTTGATGACCCTGATTTAGATACAGATAAATTCAAGGTAGTTTATCTTGGCTCTATAAGTGCTTTTAACGGATTGGATGTTCTTGTGGAAACAGCAAGAGAACTTCAGGAGCGAAAAGTACAAGATGTTCTTTTTTTGGTATATGGTTGTGGAAATCAAGAAGAACAATTAAAAAATATGGCAAAGGATTATGATTTGAATAATATAAAATTCAAAGGCCCTTTAGATAAAAAATATGCAATGAATCTTCTTTCAAGAAGCAATTTAAATCTATTTACATTTGTCAATACACCATTACTAAAATATGGAGTAAGTCCAAACAAATTGTTTATGTATTTTGCAAGCGGGAAACCCGTTTTATCTATGATTAAACCAATGTATGATCTGGTACAAGAAAAAAAATGTGGTATTTCAGTGGAAAATGATTCAAAAATCGTAGCAGATGCAGTGATGAAATTTAGAACAATGAAAAATGAACAGTACCAAATGTATTGCGAAAATGCAAGAAAGACAGCTATTGAATACGACTATAAGAATTTGGTAAATTGTTTAATTGAAAAAATAGAAAAATAAACTAGAAAATGAGGAGGATTAAAATGAAAATACCTTTTGTTAGTTTTATACCAATGGAACGTGAGCTAGATAAGGATTTAAGAAATGCTTTTGAACGTGTATATACTCGTTCTTGGTATATAGGAGGGATAGAGGACGAAAATTTTGAAAAAGCATTTGCAGATTACTGTCATACAGACTACTGTGTTGGAGTAGGAAATGGATTAGATGCATTAATGCTCGCACTTAAGGCACTTGATGTTGGAGAGGGAGATGAGGTTATTGTTCCATCAAACACTTATATTGCAACTGCACTTGCTGTTACATATGTGGGAGCAACTCCAGTATTTGTTGAGCCAGATATTAGAACTTTTAATATTGACCCTACAAAAATCGAAGAAAAAATCACTGATAAAACTAAGGCTATTATGCCAGTACATCTTTATGGACAAGCTTGTGATATGGATCCAATCATGGAAATCGCAAAGAAGTATAATCTATATGTTGTAGAAGATTGTGCTCAGGCTCATGGTGCTACTTATAAAGGTAAAGTAATCGGTTCTTTTGGTGATGCAGCAGGTTTTTCCTTCTATCCAGGAAAAAATTTAGGTGCATTGGGAGATGCTGGTGCAACAGTTACAAATAACAAAGAACTTGCAGAAAAGATTAGAGCACTAGGTAACTATGGCTCTGATTACAAATATCATCACATTTATAAAGGAAATAACAGTCGTCTTGATGAAATACAAGCAGCGTTTTTATCTGTTAAGTTACCTCATCTAAATAAAATGAATGTGGAAAGAAGAAGAATTGCTCAGTTGTATTTGGATGGAATCAAGAATCCAGAAATAGTACTCCCTTATATTCCGGAAAATATGGTTCCAGTATGGCATATCTTTGGTATTCGCTGTAAGAGAAGTACAGAACTTGAAAAATTCTTGACTGACAAAGGTATTGGAACAAATAAACATTATCCAATTCCAATGCATCTTCAGGATTGCTATAAAGACCTTGGATTTAAAGAGGGTGACTTCCCAATTGCAGAAGAAATAAGTAAAACTGAATTAAGCATTCCTATGTACTACGGAATGACAGATGAAGAAATTCAATATGTAATTGATGCTATTAACGAGTTTAAATAAAAGGGGCGGATAAAAATGAAACTAAGAAAATTAGAGTTGAAGGATGCTCCATTAATGCTCGAATGGATGCACGATGAAACTGTGGTAGAAGATTTACATACTGATTTTGCCTCAAAAACTATAGATGACTGCATTAAATTTATTGAGAATAGTAATAATTTTACGGAGAGTGCTCATTATGCTATTGCCTCTGATGAAGATGAATATATGGGAACTGTGAGTCTTAAACATATAGATCGAGATACAAATAGCGCAGAGTTCGCCATTACAGTTAGAAAAGCATCTATGGGAAGAGGGTATTCATGGTTCGGAATGGAAGCAATAATTGAAAAGGCTTTTTCTGAATTTGGATTAGATAGTGTTTATTGGTGTGTGTCACGAAAGAATACAAGAGCCGTAAGATTCTATGATAAACATAATTTTCATGAATCTGTCGATATTTCAAAAAATATTCTTAATAGATATAGTAATGGAGATGATTTGAAATGGTATTCTGTTTTAAAAGGGGATGTATTAGATAATAGAACTTCAGTTGCGGGTTGTAAAATAATACGTATTAAAACTATTCCTACAGTAAATGCTGGAGAATTATCTTTTTTTGAAACTAAACGTGATCTATCTTTTGAAATAAAAAGAATTTATTATATTTCAAAAGTTCCAGAAGGTGTAAGAAGGGGATTTCATGCACATAGAAAACTAAAACAACTTTTATTTTGTCCATATGGAAGAATACAATTAATTCTAGAAAATAAATATGGAAGAGAAGAAATTGAACTTAGTGACCCGTCTATTGGGGTTGTTATAGATTGTACAACTTGGAGAGAGATGCTATGGCTTCAGAAAGATTCCGTTTTATGTGTTGCTGCATCTGATTACTATAAAGTTGAAGATTATATTAGAGATTATCAAGAATTTAAGGAGTTCATTAGAAAATAGATATACTAATAATTGGAGGTTTTATGAAAAATATAAATTTACGAATAATGGGTGGATTGGGAAATCAATTGTATCAATATGCTGCTGCAAGATATGTTCAAACCGTTTCTAAATCAGAAAAGATTATTATAGATGTCGGAGGATACGAAACGTATAAAATACGTAATCTCGAAATAAATAATATAATAAAAAATCAAAATGTAGTTTTTAAAAAAAATGATGTCATTGTTTATGGAATAGTAAGAGAAATATTTCATGTATATCAAAGACTTTATCATTCTATTTTTCACAAACATGCGTCAATGTCGAAGTTAAATTTTGGGAAAACTACTTATCTTCTGTCAAGTATAGAATTTAATAAAAAGAAGCTTAATAATTTAAATAAAGAAATATATATGTATGGTTATTTTGTTTCAGCAGATATAGCACAACATATGCGTGTTGAATTACAAAATGAAATTGTTGGACCATCAGAAATGTCAAAAACATCGCTAAAATACTTAAATGATATTCAAACAAGTAATTCTGTAGGAATAAGCGTTAGATGTGGCGATGATTATAAAAATAATGGATGGCCAGTATGTTCTAAAGAATATTATTTATCAGGAATTAATTTATTAAAACAGAATCATAATAATTTAAAAATTTTTATTTTCGCAGATGATATAAAAAAAATTAAGAGAGAAAAATGGTTTGATGGTATAGAGGTAATATATATAGATGATGTTGATGTGTGTGAATCGTTTGAATTGTTAAGAAACTGTAAAAATTATGTATGTTCAAACAGCTCATTTTCATGGTGGGGCGCTTTTTTATCATATAATGGCAATGCAATAATATATAATCCTAATTACATTTTTGCAGACATTAGAGAAAATGAAAAAGTTATGCTTCCTAATATGATTATATTAGATTATATTACTGGAGAAGAAATTGATTGTTAATGAATATACTACAATGGATAGAAAGGAGAGTAAAGTCGGTATGGATATTTGTGTTTTAATGTCTTCATATAATGGGGAAAAGTATATAAACGAACAAATTGATAGTATTTTTTTACAAGATTCTGTTGATGTTTGGTTGTTGATCCGTGATGATGGTTCGACGGATAATACAGTGTCAATAATCAAAAATAGAAAAGAATACGGAAATAGAATATTTTTAATTGAAGGAAACAATGTTGGATCTACAATTAGTTTCTATGAAATAATGAGATATGCAAAATCGTACGAAAAAAAGTTTGAGTATTACTCATTTGCCGATCAAGATGATGTATGGCTTCGTAATAAATTGTATAAAGGAATTTCTGTGTTAGAAAGATTTTATTCTGATTCACCAAATTTGTACTATTCAAATCTAAAAGTTGTTGATGAAAAATTAAACTACTTATATGATAGATTTACTCCAGGATATGTTACAAATACTAAAAAGCAGATAATGGCAGAAATATGTACTTTAGGCTGTACATGTGTTTTTAATAGAATGGCTTTGCTAGAAATGTGTAAATTAAATAATGATGAATTAGAATATCATGATAATTGGATACTTTGGATTTGTTCCTTTTTAGGTAAATGTTATTATGATGAACAAGGATATATTTTATATAGACAACATGGTAATAATACTAGCGGTACTGTAAAAAAAGGTTTTGGCTATTTAAGGTACCAGATTGGAAGATTAATGAAGATTAACGATATGAAACCTTGTTATGAAGTTAAAGCAAAATTAATGTTGAAATATTATAGTGATAGATTAATTCAAGAAGATAAGGAAGTTCTATATTTGTTAGCAAATTATAGTAAATCGTATCATTTAAAAATGAAACTATTTTTTACAAATAAAATAAGTTCTGGACATATTATAAGAGATTTAAGTAGAAAAATAAGAATATTGGTAAATAAAGCTTAGTAGCAAGTAATACAAATGATTAAATTCATATACCTGAATCAACATAATCTTTTAGGTTTTAAAAATATAGAAAGAAAGGAAGTTTTTTATGAAAATTATTGCTGTTTTTCATGATAATGACCTACATAGTGGAGGCACGTTATCATTTCTGTCTGTAATTGAATATTTAAAAAATGAAGGCAATGAAATTATTGGTATTATACCTAAAAAGAAAGGAGATTTAAAAGAATATTTAAATAAAATCGAAATAGAGACAATTAGTTGTTCATATGGTGGCAATGTATATAGAGCCAATAGAAAAGGTTTGACAAATATAAAAGGTATACTAAGATGTTTTGTAAAAAGCATAGTTTCAGTAATGTCTGCTCTGTATATTTCTTTTATTTTGAGAAATGATGGTTATGAATTTGTCTATACTAACACAAGTACAATTAATATTGGCTATTGGATTAGCTCTTTTCTTAAAATAAATCATATATGGCATTTTCGTGAATTCTGCTTAGAAGATCAAGAAAGCTTAAGATTGTTTGATAATTCGTTCAGAAAAAAAGCTTTAAAGGCAGATAAAATTATTACAATTTCAAATATCTTGGATAACTATTATCGAGAAAAATACAAACTGGATAATACATTAATGCTATATGATGATATATCTCCAAATTATATTACGCAATTTGATGTAATATCAAAAGAGGATAATATTAATATACTTGTTACTGGAACGTTTTCTGAAGGAAAAGGTCAATGGATTGCATTGAAGGCATTTGAAAAACTTAACAATCCACAAATAGGGTTATACTTTGCTGGTAAAATTAATTCTTATGCAGAAGAAATGATACATTATGTGCAAAATAATAAAATAGAAAATGTTCATTTTTGTGGAATGGTTGATGATATGAAAGAATTACGAAAAAAAATGTCATTTTCGATAGTGTGTTCAAAGAGCGAGGCATTTGGTAGAACGATAATTGAAGATATGCTTTCTGGTATCGTTGTAATTGGGGCTAATTGCGGTTCTGTTATGGAGCTAATAAATGATGGATATAATGGCTTTTTATATAAATATGGTGATATTGAAAATCTTTGTTGTATTATTAAGCATGCAATAAGCAAAGAATGTGATAAAGTGACAATTATAAATAATTCATTAGATTTTGCCTCTGAATTCACTAAAAATAGAACAGCAAAAAAAATTAGTAGTTTAATGAACGATGAATAGAAAATTTATAAATAGATGGGAGATGACATAATGATAATTGTAACAATAATCATACTTGTTTTTACGTGCGTATCACAAGGCTTGAAAAAAGAGTATATGTCGCCATTATTTATTTTCCCTGCTTTATGGTTAGTTGTACTTTTTTTATATAACTTGAGATTATATGGAATATACGAAATATCACTAAATACTGAAGTAATACTATTCCTTGGAATTATTGGATTTTTAATAGGAGCTACTTTTTTTAAGTATGTTTCTATAAAACCAAAGGATTATTTATATAGTAATAAAATATGTTTTAAAAAAATTAAAATTGTTTTTTTGGTAGTGTTTTTATTGGCTCTCAACTTTTATGTTCCTAATATTATTAAAGTCTTGCAAGGAACAACTGTAAATGAAATAAAAATGATGCTGGTTACAGGTGATATTGATCTAGGTGGAATAACAATGCAATATATAGTTAGACCATTTACATATATAATAATTGCTGTTAGTACCTATTGCATGTTTTACAGACGAGATCAGAAATTACTTATCGCATTAGGGGGGATATTTTTAATTTTTGAATTTTTTGGTGCAGGTTCTAAAACAATAATATTATATACTATATTCTGCATAGCGTTGCCGATGACAAAGAATATTACAGGAGGAATCCATAAGCACTTTGGGGAAAAAAAAATTATCATAATATTGGCTTTGTTTTTATTTGTGTTTATGGGAAGTAAAAGTGTTTATTTTTATATCTCAGGATGTATACCAATGCTTGATAAAGTAATAAATACATCATTCTATATGCCTAATGGTTATGCTATGGGATTTGTGTCATTTAATAGTGTAATACGTTTATTAGTAAAACTTGTTTCTTTGGTTGGGGTAAATTTAAATTTACCCATGTTTGAACAGGGAAATTTGTATATCGCAAGGTTTGAATATACTACGGAAGTGGGATATGGTTTAAAATATAATGCGTTTCATACATTTATTGGAGATTTTTATGTTGATTTCGGAATAATAGGAGTAATTGTATTTTCAATTATGTTTGGTATGCTAAGCATGTATGTATATAGACTTTATAAAAAAACAAATGGATCAATTTTAAGTCACATATTATATTGTATCATATTGTACTATATTGCTTTTAGTCTTGTTAGATTTCAATTGTCTAATACTTTTCTAGGACTAATGTTAATTTACTCGCTTACAATTGTTAAATTTATTACATATAATACAAAATTATCTATTATTAAAAAATGAATCGATAAAGGAATGGTAAATTATGAAATATAAACAAAAATCGTTAAATGTTAATATGCTTTTGAATTTTTTTAAAACAATATTTACGACTGTTTTTCCTTTGATTACATTTAAATATGTAACAGCGGTTTTAGGTAAAGAAGGAATAGGAGCAATAAATTTTAGTAACTCTATTATACAATATTTCAGTATATTTGCTGCACTCGGAATATCGACATATGCAATAAGAGAGTGTGCAAAAGTTAGGAATAATAATGAAAAAATTAGTTTACTTAGTAGTGAATTATTCTCAATAAATATAATTTCCACATTTATTTCATATTCTATTTTGTTTTTTATTGTTTTATGTGTGCCTGTTTTATCGACTAATAGAATACTAATTCTTATATTAAGTATAAGTATAATATGTACAACATTAGGTACAGAGTGGATAAATATTGTATATGAGGATTTTCTATATATAACAATAAGGACTATTTTTTTTCAAATATTTACTTTTGTTCTTGTTATACTTTTTGTAAAAAATCAAACTGATATATTTAAATATGCTTTTATAAGTTCATTTTCTTCATTTATTATTAATTTTTTGAATTACATGTATGTGAAAAAATATGTAAACTTAAAGTTAGTATTTAATAAAAACATGTTAAGACATTTAAAACCTATCTTTACGATATTTGCAATGAATATAGCTATTTCTATCTATGTCACTTCGGATATTACGATATTAGGTTTTTTAAGAGGAGAGACAGAGGTTGGTTTATATACTGTTTCTTCTAAGATATATTCCTGTATAAAGACTATATTAGCTTCTGTTATTAGTGTTACAATACCAAGATTTGCTTATATAATTGATTCAAACAAAGAAGAATATTTAGTTCAATTAAAAAGTATTTTTTCTATTATTTTATTATTTGGAATTCCTATAGTGGTAGGAATTATTCTTTTACCAGATTTTTTTATTACGCTAATTTCCAATAACGATTATTTAGAAAGTAAAGTTGCATTATGTATTTTGTCATTTGCAATTCTTCCAACTCTTTTATCCACAATAATTAATAACAATATTTTATTACCACAAAGAAAAGAATCTAAAATATTATTTAGTACATTGATAGGAGGCTTTATAAACATTGTATTAAATCTTATATTGATTCCTAAATATGGTTTTAATGCTGCAGCTTTCACGACGCTAATAGCGGAATGGTGCGTTTTTTTTATAGCAATATTCCAGTCTAGAGCAATGTTGATTAATTTGCCTAGATATAAATTGGTAATTGATTTATTAAAAACATTAATTGGAGTAATAGGTATTGTGGTATTATATTTTTTGTATTTTTCGCTAATTAAGAAAAAATTTGTAACTATTATTATATATGTTTTATTATGCATAATTGTTTATTTTATGATTGAAGTATTGTTAAAGCATAGTGAACTCATGTCTTTAACCAAGAAAAGAAAATCTTGATTTTAATTTAATTTTATTATTTGTGTTTGCTTTTACATTTTCTATTATAACGTGTATATACTGGAATTATCTAGTTATTAGTATATTTTAAAAAATATGAATAATGAATTATTGGTATAAGAAATATTTTTGTTTATTATAATGTTAATATTGCGAAAGTTAACTCATTAATATAAACGAAATTATTATTGAGATGTTTGATTTAGACTTTATACAAAAAATACACGGAGGTGAAAACAAATGTTAAAAGAATTAGATAAGTATTATTACAAATCAATAACAACTCATTCTCCAAACTTTTCTGCAATTTTCTCATCTCCCAAAGTTCTCATAGATGAAGGAAATTTTTACAGATTAAATGAACTTAATATTATTGAAAAGAATAATATTGTTAATGTAAAAGTGGATGATATTTCTGTAGTAATAGAATATATGAATGGTAAAATTGTAGAACTTGGAATTGCGGTATTAAGAAATACAAAAATAGGTAATACTATACTATGAAAAAATATACATCAGGCCAATTTGCTAAACTAGCAAATGTTACATTAAGGACAATTAGATATTATGACAATGAAGGTTTATTAAAGCCTTTTTTTGTTGCGCCTAATGGATTTAGATATTACGTAGATAATGATCTTATAAAACTACAACAGATTTTATTATTTAAGTATTTAGGCTTTTCTTTAAATGAAATTAAAAGTATGAACCTGAATGATGTAGATTCTATTACATTAAGTAATGCACTTTTTGTACAAAAGAAAATGGTTGAAGAGAAGATTGATCAGATGAGCAAGGTTGAAGAAGCTATTGATAATACAATTATGGAGTTAAAGAAACATAATGACATCAATTGGGAGAATATGCTTTCTTTGATTCACCTTACAAACAATTCTGCTAACATCTACACTCAATTTAAAGATGTATCAAATCTCAATGCTCGTATTAACCTCCATGATTTATACTCTACCAATAAACAGGGATGTTTTATTTGGCTTTTATCGACGCTGAAATTAAGTTACTACGATAAGGTATTAGAAATTGGTTGTGGAGATGGTTCTTTGTGGAGAGGTCAAAGTAGTAATTTCAATATAACTTTGAGTGATAAATCTGAAGGAATGGTTAATGATGCCAGACGTAATCTTGGAGATAAATTTAATTATCAGGTGATTAGGTGTGAGGAGATACCGTTCTTAGATGGGAGTTTTGATGTGGTAATAGCTAACCATGTTCTATTTTACTTGAAGGATTTAAACAAAGGGCTATCGGAAATAAATAGAGCATTGAAAGGTAATGGCAGATTCATCTGTAGTACTTATGGTAAAGACCATATGAAAGAAATCGATGCTTTGGTGAAGAAATTTGACAATTCTATCTATCTTTCTAGCAATAATCTATATGATGTATTTGGCAAGGAAAATGGAGCATCCATTCTTGGACAGTACTTTAGTGACGTGGAATGGATACAATATGAAGATAGCCTATTTGTTGATAATGTAGATGCTCTAATTGCCTACATAGTTTCTTGTCATGGGAATCAAAATGAAATAATTCTTGCAAGATATCAAGAGTTCAGAAACTTTGTTATAAAAGAAATGAAAGATGGATTAAGGATTACGAAAGATGCTGGAATATTTGTTTGTAAAAAATAAATACAATGCTTGAAGGTGACGTGACGTCATCTTTTATACTATATGAAAATAACAATAAAAGGAGTGTGAAATACGATGAAAGGAATTATTTTAGCAGGTGGATCAGGAACAAGATTATATCCACTTACAAAAGTAACAAGTAAACAATTATTACCAATCTATGACAAACCAATGATTTATTATCCGATGTCAGTATTAATGAATGCTGGTATTAGAGATATTTTAATTATCTCTACACCAATGGATACACCAAGATTTAAAGAACTATTAGGTGATGGTAGTCAATTTGGTGTTAATTTAGAGTATGCAGTACAACCAAGTCCAGATGGATTAGCACAAGCATTTATTATTGGAGCTGATTTTATTGGTGATGATACAGTTGCTATGGTATTAGGTGATAACATCTTTGCAGGACATGGATTAAAGAAAAGATTAACTGAAGCAGTAGAAAATGCTGAACAAGGAAAAGGTGCTACTGTATTTGGATATTATGTAGATGATCCAGAACGTTTTGGTATTGTTGAATTTGACAATGAAGGTAAAGCTATTAGTATTGAAGAAAAACCAGCTAAACCTAAGAGTAATTATTGTGTAACTGGTTTATACTTCTATGATAATAAAGTTGTTGAATATGCTAAGCAATTAAAACCAAGTCCACGCGGTGAACTTGAAATTACTGATTTAAATCGCATTTATTTAGAAAATGGAGAATTAAATGTAGAGTTACTTGGACAAGGATTTACTTGGCTTGATACAGGAACTCATGAATCTTTAGTAGAAGCTACTAACTTTGTTAAAACTGTTGAATCTCATCAACATAGAAAGATTGCATGTCTTGAAGAAATTGCATATTTAAATGGATGGATTTCTAAAGAACAAATCCTTGAAACATATGAATTATTGAAAAAGAACCAATATGGACAATATTTAAAAGATGTTGTTGATGGAAAATATTTAGATCAATTAAGATAAGGAGTAATTATAGATGAAAGTTATTAAAACTGAAATTGAGGGTGTTTTAATCATTGAAACTGATGTATTTGGTGATCATCGAGGTTACTTCACTGAAACATATTCAAAACCTAAATATAAAGCAATGGGAATAGATGTAGAATTTGTACAAGATAATATGTCTTTCTCTGCACAAAAAGGAACATTAAGAGGATTACATTGGCAAAATCCACCATATGCACAATCTAAGTTAGTATCTTGTACAAAAGGAAAAGTCATTGATGTTGCAGTGAATATAAGAAAAGGTTCTCCTACATATGGTAAATATGTAAGTTGTGAATTAAGTGCTGAAAATCATCGTCAATTCTTTATTCCTAGAGGATTTGCCCATGGGTTCTTAACATTAACTGATGATGTTGAATTCAGATATAAATGTGATAATGTCTACAACAAAGGATCTGAAGGTGGCATGAGATATGATGCTCCAGAAGTAAATGTAGATTGGGGTTCATTATTAAATGGAATTGAACCAGTATTAAGTGAAAAAGATAAAGTTGGACCAACACTTGAAGAGTCTAAGAATGAGTTTAAATATGAGGAGAATTGTTAATATGAGTAAAACTATTTTAGTAACAGGTGGAACAGGATTTATTGGAAACTGTTTCTGTAAATTATTATTAGATGAAAGACCTGAATATAAAGTCATCAACGTAGATGTTTGTACATATGCTGCAAATCCAGCTACTATTGAAGAAGAATTAAAAAATTCAAACTACAAATTTTATAAAACAGATATTAGAGATAGAGAAGCAATCGATAAGATTTTTGAAACAGAAAAACCAGATATCGTAGTCAACTTTGCAGCTGAGTCTCATGTAGATAGAAGTATCACTAATCCAGGAATCTTCCTTGAAACTAATATCATGGGTACTGCAGTACTTATGGATGCTTGCCGTAAATACGGAATTGAAAGATACCATCAAGTATCTACTGATGAAGTGTATGGTGATCTTCCACTAGATAGACCAGATCTATTCTTCCATGAAGATACACCACTTCATACATCTAGTCCATATTCTACTAGTAAGGCAAGTGCTGACTTATTAGTTCTTGCATATCACAGAACTTATGGGTTACCAGTAACTATTTCTAGATGTTCAAATAACTATGGACCATACCAATTCCCAGAAAAACTAATTCCACTTATGATTCATAATGCAACTCATGACAAATCACTTCCAGTATATGGAGAAGGATTAAATGTTCGTGACTGGTTATATGTAAAAGATCATTGTTATGGAATCTTAGCTGTACTTGAGAAGGGAAGAGTTGGTGAAGTTTATAATCTTGGTGGACATAATGAAAAAGCAAATATTGAAATCGTGAAGATTATTCTTGAAAAATTAGGTAAACCTGAATCTTTAATTACATATGTAGCTGATAGACATGGACATGATCAACGTTATGCAATTGATCCACAAAAAGCTATGGATGAATTAGGATGGGCTCCAACAACAATGTTTAAAGATGGAATTGTTCTTACAATTGATTGGTACTTATCTGAAGAAGGTAAGAAATGGACTGAAGAATGTACTTCAGGTGAATACCTTAAATGGATTGAAAAGAACTACAAGGAGAGAAACTAATGAAATTCTTTGTCACTGGCGTTAATGGCCAATTAGGTCATGACGTAATGAACGAACTTCTTAAAAGAGGATATGTTGGAGTAGGCAGTGATATTGCTGATGTTTATAGTGGAGTGGCAGATGGAAGTGTTGTATGTTCTGCCTCTTATGTTAGCTTGGACATTACTGATAAAGAAGCAGTACAAAAGACAATCGAGGAAATCAAACCTGATGCAGTCATCCATTGTGCAGCATGGACTGCTGTAGATATGGCTGAAGATGATGATAAAGTAGAACTTGTAAGAAAAGTAAATGCTGGTGGTACACAAAATATCGCTGATGCATGTAAAACTATTGATGCTAAGATGTTATATCTAAGCACCGATTATGTGTTTGATGGACAGGGAATAGAGCCATGGAAACCAGATTGTAAAGACTATAAACCACTTAATGTTTATGGTCAAACAAAATTAGAAGGTGAGTTAGCTGTTTCTTCTACTTTAGATAAATACTTTATTGTTAGAATTGCATGGGTATTTGGTCTAAATGGTAAGAACTTCATTAAGACTATGATTAATGTTGGGAAGACACATGATGAAGTAAAAGTAGTTAATGATCAAATCGGTACACCAACATATTGTTATGATTTAGCAAGACTTTTAGTTGATATGTGTGAAACTGAAAAGTATGGATATTATCATGCAACTAATGAAGGCGGATATATTAGCTGGTATGATTTCTGTGTTGAATTTTATAAACAATATGGGTTAACTACTAAAATAATTCCAGTAACTACAGAAGAATACGGACTTTCAAAGGCTATTCGACCAATGAACAGCAGACTCGATAAGAGCAAACTAGTAGAAAATGGATTTACACCACTTCCTACTTGGCAAGACGCTGTAAGAAGATATCTCAACGAATTATAATTATATTATAAGAATGGAGGTGCATACATTGTACATAAACACCACTTCACAAGAGATAATGAAATCATCAATATGTGAAGTATTAAATATAAACAATAAAGAATTAGAAGAATTAATTGAAACTTGCTTTAGGAAGTTTCAATTAAATTATTCTATTCTTGTGTTAGATGATCAGTATGATTACTTTATGGATTATGTAAAGGAACATCTTTGTAAGAATATTGATTACGTAAGTTTTTATCATTTAAGTAGAAGATTAAATGATAATGAAAATGATAATGGATATGGTTTAGTAGATATCTTATGCAATGATAGTTCATTATCTAAGTTTCTAAATAGATATTGTTTAACCTTTAAATATGATGATTATATTAAAATGTATTTAAATGATGAAGAAATTGTACTTGATGAGTGTAATGATTATTCAACAGTCTTTCTAAGACAAATGTTTGGATATGAATATCAAGATTATAGTTTTAAAGGTTTTGCTTTTAATGATGCGATTGAAAAAAATGAATATTATGAAATTCTAAAAGATGGTCCGGAGTTATTTGGATATCTTTTTTCTTTTGTAGATAGTGATGCATTATTAGAAGAATTTCAATCAAATAGTAAATATTATAAATTTGAATATCAAGTACCAATAGAACAAATTTATTTTGAAAACTATGATGATTTAACAAACCAAGAAAAACAATATCATATAGTCGTTAAAACATTACAACGATTATATGCATATAAATATGATACTGTTGAATTTGATGACGATAATCCAGTCATTGGAATGATTGATGATCAAACATTAGACAGTAAATATTTAGTAAGTAAACAAGAATTATAGAAGGGTGGTGAGAAAATGGTATCTAAAAGATTTGAAGTTATTTCTAGAGATTGGCTTTTGAGTAAACAAGGTGTTGTTAAGCATTTATCTTATGATAAATATGAGAAAGTTATAAGCAAACATCTTTCATATTTTAATGATAAGAATATTGAAAAGATTACTGAAGATGAAGTTGATGAATTCTTCAATAAAAAAGAAAATGAAGAAAAGTTATCTAAAAGTACACTATATACAATTAGTCATGTTTTACGTTCAATATTTGTTTATGCTAAAAAAGAATATCAATTGAATACAATCAATATCATCAATTTAAAGCATGATGAAAAACAAAGACCAACTCAAATCTTAACAAAAAAAGAAATAGATATACTTAATGAATATCTTTTAGCTAATAAAGATGCTGTTTCTCTCGCTATTCTGTTATCATTATATGCCGGCCTTAGAACTGGTGAAATTAGTGCATTAAAAAAAGAAAATATTGATTTAGACAATAATGTCATACACATATCTAAAAGTGTTGAACGTATCAAAACAGAAAAAGGGACTAAATTAACGATATTAGAACCACGTAGTAAATATTCACTACGTTCTGTTCCAATTAGTAAATATGTAAAGAAATATCTTGTTGATTTCTTTGATTGTTATCCTATGGAGTCAAATTACTTTATTTTATCAACAAATGAGAATATATTTGATACAAGAACAGTACAAAGAAAGTTACAAGAATTATGTATAACATTAAAAATAAAAACAGATTTTAATGCATTAAGAAATACTTTTATTTCATATTGTCTATCTCACAATATGAATATTAAATGTTTATGTGAGATTATTGGAACTTCTGATTTTAGTGGAATATATGAGTTATGTCCGGATTGTTCACTTGATCAGAAGAAAAATGAAATAAACAATATATTTAGTAAATAGAATACAATATTACATGAAAGCAACTCATTTATTTGGGTTGCTTTTTTTTATGCTTTAAAATGCTATTTAAGGGGCTTTTTAAACCGATTAATTAAGAAATTACATAGAAATTTGAAAAAAGTTTACTTTTTTAACAAGTTATCCTTTTTTTCATGGTTTTTCGTGGTGGTATGTGGAAGGCAAAATTATGTCTAAAACCAGGAGAAAAATCACATGAAAAAAGTTAACTTAAAGAATTTATATTATTATATTCAGAATGATGTTGAAGTTGAAGTCGATGATGATTTTTATGAACTAATTATTTTGTTTAAAAGAAAATACATGATTATACGGAAAGAGTAGGACGAAATAAAGCCTATTATTCTCTTGATAGAAATGCGGGTATTGAAAATGAATCAACCAAAAAAGAGAAAAGTCCTGAAAATTATTTCATGAAAAACAGGAAGAGTTAAATTTAATGAACATCATAAACAAATTACCTAAAAATCAATCCAAAAGAATTATTGGTTACTTCTATTATGATTTAAGTTTTGCTGAAATTACGAGAATTCAAGGTGTTTATCCAAAAACTGTATGAGCATCTATATTATTAGGTATCAAAAAATTAAAAGAATTTAATTTCTAATCCCTTTAAATAACATTTTAATATGTTGGTATATGAGAAGAATGGTTTCTCATATATTTTTGAAAATAGAGTACCAGTATTAATAACACTACTAACATTTGAGCCCATTAATGAATACACCATGAGACGAGCGATAACTATTCGATTATGAAAATAGATTGCTCCTACTTGGCCATGACAATGTTAGAAGATAATAATTCACATAATGCGTTCTGACTAGAGTAGGAACCAGTCTGTTGCAAGTGAGAACATTATATAGGTGAGAATCCTATAAGCGATGAATGGATGCCATAAAGAATAAATTCAGCTCGTGAACTGTGAATAACAAAGCAGCCAGTCAATATCGTAGTGAAAATTTAATTTCTAGATTAATAGTAGACATCATCTTTTGTGATGACTATTGGTTTACATAATAAAAGGAAGGTGATAAATTTATGAGGCATGAAAAGATTTATAGAGGAGAAATTTATTTAGCAAAGTTAGATTTTGTTATTGGAATTAAGCAGGGTGAAGTAAGACAAGTATTGATTATTCAAAATAATATTGGAAACTATTTTAATGATACTGTAATTATTGCCGTGATTACTTCACATATTCAGAAGTCGGATTTACCAACTCATGTACGATTATCATATGGGTATGGGTTAGTCAAAGATTCTATTGTCATGCTTGAACAGTTACGAACTGTTGATAAACGTAGACTAGGAATTAGAGTTGATAGTTTAAACAATAAAGATTTATTAAAAGTGAATCGTTCATTGTTGATTAGTATTGGCATAGTACCTGGTTAAGACGAAGAATAAGAATGATATACTGAAAAAGATGGAAATTCATAAGGAGAAGGTATAGAAATCTACAACAATTAGGTATTAATAAATCCAATGTATGGGAAGGGTGAATGCAAGAAAGAGCTGCTGGAGAATATCCAATAGCTTTATACTCGCTAGAACACTAGCTAACCAATGATAGATTAAAATCATGGGGATATATAAGTCCTTTAGACTATTACGACTCTATAAATTTATGAAACGCCGAATAGAGAACTTTGCGTACGATGTTGTGAAAGGGACAAAAGATTTTGATTCTTAGCTCTTATCCTATTCCTGCAGTCTGATGAAATAAATCAAGAATTTTGTTATCTGTATTATCTTGAAGTAGTAGAGAATATTTAAAATTACTTTTAATTATTATCTTTTTCTAGGAAAATAAAATTAACAATCAAATTTTTCTGTTCAAAATATAAGGTTTAAACCAAAAAATATTTTATATAAATAAAAAGTAAACAATGATTATCTGTAAGAGAATTGTTATTTTTTACAGATAACTTTTTTAATTTACTTAGGGTGATGATTATAGAATACAATATATTATTTTTATTAAAGAGAATGGTATTTTAAAAAATTAATTAAGTTTATATATGCTGCGTTGTATCATATAACTTCGTGTTCTGTGAGAACAATTATAGCATATATGTTCAAGTTTTCAAGGAAAAATGTTAGATAATGTTTTGTTAACATGATCATTGTCATATATAGTACTAAATGATATATGACATTTTATTTATTATATTTTAAATAATAAATTTAAAAATCAAAGGATAATCTTTGTGTGATAAAAATGTTATTAAAATGGATATAATCATACTCATTTTTTTATTTTGTCACAGAACACGAAGTTCTGTTATAAGAGAAAGGCATGAGGGGTTGAATGTGTTTTGGTACGTTGTTGATAGAAAAATACATAAAGATGACAATCTTGTTACATTTCTTAATAAACAAGAAGGTATAAGAGCTTTTATTCCTAAAATAGAGAAATGGTATAGTGTGAGAGGGGTAAAGGATTATTTTGTAAAGGATTTATATCCTGATCATATGTTTATTGTTACTGATATGGGAAAAGATTTACTTTTTGAAAAATACAAGGAACTTTTTCATTCAAAGAATAATATTTTTACTCTAAACACTGAAGAACAATTATTAATGGAATATTTTTATTCAAATGAGGATGTTATTAAACATTCTATTGGAAATATAGTTAATTCACAATTAATTATTGATGAAGGACCATTATTAAACTATAAAGGTAAAATTACAAAGATTAATCGTCATCATAGAACAGCAACATTAAAAAACATTTTTTTCAATGAAAAATTCTTAGTTCCATTAGAAATAGTAAGTAAATCATGAATTGGTATGTACTATATACATTAAACTATAAAACAAATAAGATTATTACTAATTTAAATAGGAATGAGAATTTAATAGCATTTACTCCAAAATATGAAGTTTGTCAACGTAAAACCAAAGAAGTATTAATTAAACCAATGTTTAATAATTATGTTTTTGTAAAAACTCATTTATGTCAAACTGACTTTAATGATTTATTACTAAAAATGAAAGATCAAAATGATGGTTTAATTAAACAACTTAAAAATGTAGATGCAACAACACTAACAGAAAAAGAAATTGAGTTTTTTAGTCTTGTATTAGATGAAAACTATACTATAAGACTTTCTCATGGATATCAAGAAGATGGTAAAACCATTATTATTGATGGACCATTAAAACTGTTAGAAAAGCATATTACTAAAGTTGATAAGCATAATCAATGTGCCTATCTAGACCTAGAATTCTTTAATAGAAGAATATGTATGGGAATTGAAATTTAAAAGGCAAGAACTTATTTAGAGCGCAGGGAATCCGCCTCTATTGAAGTTTGGAACATAGTATGAAATGGGAAAATTTGGGGTAGGGGAAACTGTATCTAAAAATAGCTTATTTCATATATTACAGGTTAATGACCTGTATTTTTTTATGTTCAAAAGAAGGGAGATAGATATGTTATCAAAAATTAAAATCTGAAGTCATTTGTATGATTGATGAAAAAGAATATCAATATAAAGATGGCGTGTCTGCTTATCAACAAATAAAAGGAAAATACTCTATTTCTTCTATCTATGCTAGAGGCAATAGTATAGTGCTTGAATTAAAACCTATACAAGATTCTTCGAATTGGAAGAACGGATACAAAACAGTTTGGTGAAGAACCAAGTTTTTTCTAAAAATAAAGAAGGGAGTAAATTTGAAATGGAAAATAGAAAGACTATCCCTTTTTCTCCACCTGATATAGGAGAAGATGAAATTAATGAAGTTGTCGATACATTAAGATCTGGCTGGATTACTACAGGTCCTAAAGTTAAAAAGCTTGAAAAAGAAGTGGCTAATAGATGCGGAACTAATAAAGCAGTTTGTCTTAATTCTCAAACAGCTTGTGCTGAGATGACTTTAAGAGTACTTGGTATTGGAGTTGGAGATGAAGTTATTGTTCCTGCTTATACATATACAGCTAGTGCTAGTGTAATTGAACATGTTGGAGCTACTATTGTAATGATTGATTGTGAAAAAGGTAAATTCACAATGGATTATGACAAATTAGAGAGTGCAATTACAGAGAAAACAAAAGTAATTATTCCAGTTGATTTATTTGGTATTCCTTGTGACTACGAAAGAATTTTTGAAATAGTTGAGAAGAAAAAAGGATTGTTCAGAGCTGGAGAAAATAAAATTCAAAAAGCTTTAAATAGAATTGTAGTTATGGATGATGGAGCACATTCTTTTGGTGCTACTTATAAAGGTAAGCCAGTAGCACAATATCCAGACTTTATAAACTTTTCATTCCATGCAGTTAAGAATTTAACTACTGCAGAAGGTGGAGCAGTTACATGGAAAAATATTGAAGGCATAGATAATGAAGAATTGTATAAACAATACCAACTTTTATCTCTACATGGTCAAAGTAAAGATGCTCTTGCAAAAACAAAATTAGGTGCTTGGGAATATGACATTGTTGGTCCTTGGTATAAATGCAATATGACTGATGTTCATGCTGCTATCGGTTTAAGTCAAAGTAGAAGATATGATGCGATGTTGAAGTGTAGAAAAGAAATAATTGAGAAGTATGATGAAGTGTGCGAAGAATGTGGATTTAAAGTTCTTGAACATTATTCTTCTACTTATTCTTCTTCAGGCCACCTTTACATAGTTAGATTGTTTAAGAAGAGTGGAGAAGCATTTAGCGGTGAAGAGAGAAATGAATTCATCACAAAGATGGCTGAATTAGGAGTAGGTACAAATGTTCACTATAAGCCGCTTCCAATGCATACTGCATACAAAAACTTAGGATTCAATATAGAAGATTATACTAATGCCTATGAACAGTATGAAAACGAAGTAACTTTACCACTTCATAGCTGCTTAACTGATGAAGATGTGATGTATGTGGTTGAGTGTGTAAGAAAAGTTGCTAAAGAGTTTCTTGATTAAGGAAGAACAGAGCCTAATTAAATTAGTAAGAAAGAAGACTAATATATGAAAAAAATTTTAGTAATAGGTGCAGGATTCCTACAGGATTTTGTAATATTGAAAGCTAAGCAAATGGGTTTCTATACATTAGCTGTTGATGCTGACCCAAATGCTCTTGGTTTTGCTCATGCAGATAAATATGCAGTAATTAATATTGTTAATGAAGAAGCTTGTTTGAGTTTTGCTAGAGAAGAAAAAATTGATGGAGTCCTAACCGCAGCTACTGATTACGGAGTGCTTACAGCTTCGTATATAGCTGAGCATTTAGGAATTCCGGGATTGAATTATGAATCAGCAAAACTAATTAAAAATAAATACCTTGTTCGCAAAAGACTATATGAAAATCATGTTGATGATACTGAACAGACTTTTGAAGTGAATAAAGATACAGATATAAATGAACTGGCTCTGCAAATTACTTATCCTGTAATGGTAAAACCATGTGACGGGTCAGGAAGTCGCGGAGCAAGGAGGGTAGATAATTTTTCGGAATTAGCAGATGCCTGCAAATATGCAATGGATGGTTCTATAACTCACCGTGCGGTGATAGAGTCTTTTATAATTGGCGATGAATATGGCGCGGAGTCTTTGGTAGTTAATGGTGAAATTCACGTCATGGCAATTATGAAGAAATGGATGACAAAGCCGCCATATTATGCTGAGCTTGGGCATGCGATTCCTTGTGGCCTCTCTAGTGAAATTGAAAGCCGAGCAAAAGAATGTGTAGCAAACGCTATCAAAGCCCTAGGTATCAATCACGGTTCTGTAAACATGGATATGTTAATTACAACAAATGGTTCTATTCATATTATTGATATTGGAGCTCGCATGGGTGGGAATATGATTGGACCATGTATTATCCCATATGGTACAGGTATTGATTATATGGGTAATATGTTAAAGGTTGCTGTCGGAGATGAACCAGATTGGACAGTTCATGAACACAAGTCAGTAGTGACTAAGTTATTAGCTTTTACAGGGGGAAAGATAAAAGAATTACCTAATTTCAGTGAAATACAGAAAAAGTTTGGTGTAGAAATTTATCATCATATGAATGATGGTGATGTTGTGAATGAATACCATACCAATTTAGATGGGTGTGGATATGTAGTGGCTAATTTTAATGATGTTAATAAAGCTGAAAGAAAAGCAGAAGAAGCAAGAAAAGAGATAGAATTTTCGATAGAAAGATAGAATCAAAGAGTTTTAATAAGGAGAAAGGTATAAAATGACAAAATTGCTTTATATTTCAAATTTATCAAATGGTGTAAGTAGCTTTTCTAAAGCTGCTGTTTTAGCATCAAAACAGTTGAAGATGGAGTTCTATCTAGCTGCGAATTTTCAAGAAACCAGTAAAGAAAAATTAGAAAATGATACAAAAGAATACGGTGTACATTTTTGCCAACTAGATTTAGACAGATCTCCTTACTCAAAAAATAACATAAAAGCATACCATCAATTAGTAGAATTAATTAATAAAGAGAAATTTGATGTAATCCACTGCAATACTCCTGTCGGTGGACTGTTAGGAAGATTAGCTGGGAAAAAATGTGGAGTTAAAACTGTGATTTATCAAGCACATGGATTCCACTTTTACAAAGGAGCTCCTATTAAGAATTGGTTGTTCTATTATCCTGTTGAAAGATGGTTAGCTCATTATACAGATGCTTTGATTACAATTAATCAAGAAGATTACGAATTTGCTAAATTATTCAATTTGAAAAATAAAGAGAATGTATATTATATTCCAGGAGTAGGTATTGATTTGGAAGCTTTTAAAAGCAATACTGATGGTAAAAAGGATTTAAAAAAATTGTTCAATTTTGATAAGAACGATTTTATTTTAATATCTGTAGGTAGACTCGATGAAAATAAGAATAATAAAACTCTTATTAAAACAATATCTTTGATAAAAGATATTAATGTTCATTTAGTAATATGTGGAGATGGAGAAAAAAAAGAGGAACTAATTTCTTATTCTAATAAGTTGGGAGTAAAAAATAGAATTCATTTTTTAGGAAATTGCAGTAATATGAATGATATGTATTCTCTTGCTGATGTTTTTGTAATGGCCTCTTACAGAGAAGGATTAAGCCGTTCAATAATGGAGGCAATGTCATCTGGACTTCCATGTGTTGTTTCTGATATAAGAGGAAATAGAGATTTAATTGTAAATAAAAAGAACGGATTTCTAGTTTCTCCTGATGATGCTGAAAAGTTCTCCGAGAAAATCATGTATTTGAAAAAAAATGAATATGAACTTAGAAAAATTAGAGAAAATAATATTTTTGATGCAAGAAAATTTGATATAAATAAAGTTAAAAAAGAAATATATAGAATATATGAAGAACTTTTATTTAACTCTATCTGCGTTTAATGTATATTTTGATACTAATTTAGAAAAGGAGGATATTTATGGGAAATCCGATGATAAGTGTAATTATGGGATCTTATAATAGTAATTATAAAATTAATGAAGCTATTAAATCTATTTTCGAACAAACATTTGATGATTGGGAATTGATTATATGTGATGATTGTTCAAATATTCCTGTAGAAGAGATAATAAAAACGGAATATTTAGAAAATAAAAAAGTGAAAATTATTAAGAATAAACAAAATAGAGGGTTAGCATTTAGTTTAAATAACTGTTTATCGCATGCTAAAGGCGAGTATATCGCTAGGATGGATGATGATGATTACTCTTTCCCAACTAGATTTCAAAAACAAGTTGAATTTTTAGATGAAAATCAGCAATATTCTTTTGTCTCTTCCGATATTATCACGTACGATGGAATAAATATAGTTAGTGAGAGTAACCAAATTGAACAGCCAAATAAAATAGATTTTTTGTTTCGTACACCATTTGTCCATCCAGCAACAATGTTTAGAAAAAGTTCTTTATTATCAGTTGATGGATATAGGGTGGCAAAAGAAACAAGAAGAGCCGAAGACTATGATTTATTTATGAGATTATATGCAGAAAATAAAATTGGATATAATATTAAAACACCATTGTTAAGATATTATGTGAACCCCACAGTTATGAAAAAAAAGAGAAGATATGAATATCGAATTGATGAAATGATAGTAAGGTATAAAGGATTTAAAAAAATGGGAATTTTATCTATTAAAAATTTTATTTATGTTATAAAGCCCTTAGTTGTTGGATTAATTCCTCATAAATTGCTATGGATAATAAAAAGAAGATAAAGTGAGGTGTGGAATATAATGAGAGTGTTACATATAGTAAGTCAATTATCGACCGGTGGAGCTGAAACTTTGCTAATGAATTTGCTTCGCACAGAAAAAAATCGTACTATGCAATTTGATTTTTTGCAAATAACATTGATTGAGGGTTTTTATGAAAAAGAAGCTATAAGTTTTGGATCTAATGTATATAAAATTGAACCATTAAGAAAATCTGGAATAAAAAAATTTATAGAAGATATTGATAAAATTATCCAAGAAAATGGTCCTTTTGATGTTATTCACTCACATGTTGATCATTTGTCTGGAATTTTTATGTATGTAGGTAAAAAAAACGATATTAATGTTAGAATTAGCCATTGTCATAATACGTCCATTGAAGGGTTTGAAAGAGACTTTAAAAAGAAATTAGAGCTATATTTTTTAAAATATTTAATCAATAAATATTCTACAAATTTTATTGCTTGTGGATTGGAAGCAAAAAAACTTTTGTTTGATAAAAATAAAGATATTTTAGTTGTTAATAATGCTATTAATGTTGATAAATTTAATTGTCATGAAAATGATATAAGAGAGCTAAAAAATGAACTAAATATCTCAAATCAAATTATTATTGGTCATGTTGGAAGGTTTGTAGAACAAAAAAACCATAAATACTTGATTGATATTTTTTCAGATTTTTGTGAACACAACGATGCATTATTATTGCTTATTGGGGATGGTCCTTTAAAAAAAGAAATTATAGAATATTCAATAAGAAAAGGAGTATATAATAATTGTTTATTTTTAGGACAAAGAAATGATATAAATATTTTGATGGGAGTAATGGATGTTTTATTGCTACCTTCATTATTTGAAGGATTTCCATTAACATTAATAGAATCCCAAGCTGCAGGATTACCTGCAGTAATCTCTAATAATATTTCGAAGGAAGTTGATTTAGGTATGGGGTTAATAACTTTTATAAGTTTGGGTTCAACTGAATGGGCAAACGAAATTAGAAAAGCATTATACAAAGAAAATAATCTAATTTTTGAAGAAAGGAAAAAAATTCTTTCTTCAAAAAAATATGATGTATCAAGTTTACTAAATACATTAAAGCAAATTTATGGTGAACAAAATGAGTATTAGTAATTGGGATATTAAAACAGTAATTATAATTTTTTCAGTTATTTTTCTTGTATCGTATTTGTATTCATTATCTGATAAAAACATTAAACTTGTTATCTTTAATAAAAAAATAAATTTAAATAGGTTTTTTTATTATTTATCTTTAATAATAATTGTGGGAGTTGTAGGGTTACAGCAAAGCAATAGTGATTATGATACCTATAGTTATTTATTCAAATATGAATATGGACCTAATTTGCATTTGTTTGAATTAGAATTTATTTTCAAATCATTGAATTATTTAATATATCAATTTTTTGGTGAGTACAAGTATTTAACTTTGTCTGTCGCTTTTATTACATATTTATATTTTTTTAAATCAATTAATTATTTTTCAGAAAAATTAGAGTTAAAAAAATTTCAATGTATGTTGTTATTAATGACAATATATATGTTAGTCTCTTTTGGAATGTTAAGACAAATTTGTGCTGCATCATTATGTTTTTATAGTTTAAAATTTTATGATCAAAAAATTTTTTCAAAATTTCTATTCTTTGTTTTTGCAGCATTTGGATTTCATATGTCTACAATATTGTTTTTGTTAATAGCAATATATGCATATAGATATAAAAATAAAACTATTAATCGTTTAAAACATGGAATTATATTGTTTTATTATTTAACAATCACTAATTCAAATTTAATTATAAATTTCATTGGAAAATTATCAAATCGAGATTATGCATTTTATAGCACTTTTAATGGATTTGGATTAGGGAACATTATTTCGAGATTACCAATTATTATTGTTTTATTTACTTTTTCAAAACTTCTAAATAATTCAAACGATACAGTGAAGGTATTTTTAAACATTGTAATATTTGAAATAATAGGAGTTTTTGCATATTATTTTTTCCCGATTTTAGGAGGAAGACTAATTTATTTTGTTAAAATTTGTTACATCATTTTATTCCCCTATATTTTGAAAAAGGGAACCAAAGAACATAAATTCAGTAATTTATTAATTGCTATATATTGTGTTTATTATGTTGTTTCGGAATTACTTGGATCTTATTGGATTGCTGAACCTTTGATGCCAATAAAATTTGATATATAAGAAAGCAAATTCTATATGATAGAATTTTATTTTTTTATTAATTATATGTTTATTTTTTGAAAGGAAAAGGTAAAAAATATACCAGAAAAATATGAATATGAAAATAGTAAATTATATTAAAAAAAATGATGCATATGACACAACATTACAATCATGAAAAATATTGGAAAATGCATAATGAAGTTATAAATTCTAACTCAAAGAAAAATATATTGGTTAGATATTTTTATTTGTTTAGGGTAAAACGTTCTGATGCGTTTAATAATGCTAGTTTTGGAACAGATATAGACAAAGGAGCATACTTTAAAACTCCTCCAATTCTTCCACACCATTTAAACGGGATAATAGTTTCTCCATATGCCAAAATAGGTAAAAATGTTACAATTTTTCAACAAGTAACAATAGGACAGGCAAAAGATAACAAAGCAGCAGTTATAGGCGATAACGTAATGATTGGTGCTGGAGTAAAAATAATTGGGAATATAAAAATAGGGAATAATGTAAAAATTGGAGCAGGTTGTATTGTATGTGAAGATGTACCTGATAATGCAACTGTTGTTATGAATAAGCCTAGAATTATAATTAGAAAATGTTAGTTTGTTAGACTTGTTTTTGTCTTATGATATAAATCTAGTATTTTCATATATTGAGGGAGAACTAATAACAAAATTAATGATTGAATTTACTATAAAATTTTATTTAATTTAAAATCAAGTTCAAAAAAGAAAGATTATTTATTTAGAAAGGATGGAGTGTAAACTAATAATAGTTTATACAATTTAGTTATGATACCAAAGATTATACATTATTGCTGGTTTGGACCAAATCCACTTCCAGAATCAGCAAAATTTTATATTAATAGCTGGAAAAAATATTTACCTGATTATGAATTAGTCCTATGGAATGAGAAAAATTTTTGTATTAGTAGTATACCTTATGTTAAAGAAGCTTATGAATCAAAAAAATTTGCGTTTGTTACAGATTATGTGAGATTATATGCTCTTTATCATTATGGTGGTATTTACATGGATACAGATGTTGAAGTTTTAAAAAATCTTGATGTATTTTTAACCCATAAGTCGTTTTCGGGTTTTGAGTCTCCAAATCAAATTCCTACGGGTATTATGGGAAGTGAAAAAGAATTGCCAATTTTTAAAGAATTGTTGAGTTACTACGATGATAAGCATTTTATTGATGAAAATGGAAATTTAGATTTAACAACAAATGTTGATATTATCACAAATATCATGCTGAAGAAGGGGTTGATTCCAAATAATACATATCAAGAAGTTGAAAATTTTACTCTTTATAGTAAAGAAGTTTTTTGTCCAATGAAAAGAGCATTTGGAGAAAAGTACACAAATGATACTTACACAATTCATCATTTTGAAGGCTCTTGGTTGCCAGAAGAAGAAAGAATAAGAAGATCAAAAAAAACAGTATTATTTAAACAAAAAATTATTTTATCAATTCGAAGATTTTTACTTAGTACGATTGGAAGAAAAAATTTGGATAGAATAAAAAAATGGTGCGGAAGATGAAAATTTTATTAATTGGAGAAAGATATTCAAGCAATTTAGGAGATTCAGTAATATGTGAATCTGTTAAGTATATAGTCGAGAAATGTAATGAAAATATTGAAATAAACTTCGCTGATTTATCTTGTAGAGAAGTGATGTTAAGCGAAAGTAGTTTAATTAAATATTTATATAAAATCATTAGATTTAGTTTAAGAAAACTTCGTAAGATTGGAATAGCTAATATTGATAATTATTACATTAATACCATTGAATATAAGTATCTTATTAAAAGTAATTATAGAAAAACAAAATACGATTTAATTATTTTTTGTGGTGGACAACTTTTTATGGACCATTTTACATATGCTGTTAAATACTTTATGAACTATTCAATTGATGCTAGTACAAATGTAATTTTTAATGCGATAGGTAATGGTATGAAATTTGACAGTTTAACATTAACTGAATATATAAACATATTCAAAAACAAAAATATTAAATCTATTTCTTTTAGAGATAGTTTTGATTTTATTAAGAAGTTAAACGAAGAATATGAATTTAATGTTAATCCTTTTTTTTCTTTTGATCCTGCTTTATTTGCATGTGAAGCTTATGGTCAACAACCTAAACACGTAACAAAAATTAATAATATTGGTTTAGGAGTTATAAATTTAAAAGATAAATTTTTAAATGAACATAATGTTAATATCTGGATAAAATTAATTGCTTTATTAAATAAGGGAAATTATTGTTGTTCAATCTTTGTTAATGGATCTAATGAAGACTTTGATATTGCAAAATCTTTATATGAAAAATGTACAGAGATGGGACTAAAAGTTAATATAGAGGAGCAACCTAAATCAGGTTATGAATTAACGATGATGATTTCTAAATTTGATTTGTTTGTTTCATATAGATTGCATAGTCATATAATTGGATATAGTTTAAATATTCCAAGTATATCAATATCATGGGACAAAAAGGTGTCAGATTTTTTTGCTATTATAGATAGGAGTGAATATAATTTTTCTTTACAAGATAACGAAATAGATATTTATGATTCTATTAATATGATGACTTTGAAAATTCCTCAAAATGATAAAATTGTAAATATGAAGGAAAATATATTAAAAGACTTTAAAAATTATTTAGGAGATTAATAAATGACTAAAATTTATGTGATTTGTAGAATAATTAAGGATAAATATTGTGGATTTTCTTTACCAATAAAGGCAGTATTTTGGTTTACGATTTGTGGATTTATTCAAAAATCAGTTAGTGTTATTACTGTTCCAATATTTACAAGACTTATGAGTACCTCGCAATACGGAACAGTTAATATATTTAACTCATGGTCTTCTATTATGATGCTATTGATTACATTGAATTTTCATATGGGTGTAATTAATAATGCATTTCTTAAATTTAAAAATAAAGAAAAAGTTGTTTCAAGTTTTCAAGGATTGGTAACAATTTTATGTTTATTTGCGCTTCTTATTGTTTGTATTTTTAGAAGTTTTTTTGTTTCTCTGACTAATTTGCCTTTTATAATTATATTTTTTATGGTTTTAAGTTTTGTATTTGTTTCAAGTACTGAATATTGGCTTATTTTAAAAAGATATCAATATAAATACAATTCTGCTATAAAAGTAATATTAACAAAATTGTTTTCGATGACAATTTTAGGATTAATTTTTGTGTTTTTTTTTCAGGAGAAGGGTTATGCAAGAATTGCTTCTATAATAATAATTGATATTTTATATGGTTTATTGATATACATTAATAATTTTCGTAAAGAAAAATGTTTTTATTCTAAAGAAATATGGTTGTATGCTTTATCGTTCAACTTACCCTTGATACCACACTTTCTTTCTCAAATTATTCTAAATCAGTCGGACAGAATTATGATTGGAAATTTATGTGGTTCAGCATTTACTGCAATTTATAGTATCGCCTATTCAATAGTTTCATTAGTTTTTCTGTTCACCGAAGCGATTCAGTCATCATTTGTTCCATGGCAATATCAACAGTTAAAAGAGAAAAAATATAAAGAAATGAATAGTGTAAGCATAATTATATTATTATTTATATGTGGATTATTATTACTTTTAATTATATTTGCTCCAGAGGCAATGATGATAATGGGTGGAAAGGAATATTACGAAGGGGTCTTTTTGATTCCTGTTTTGTCTGCTGGAATATTTTTTAACTATTTACAACAGCTATTTGTAAGAGTCGAGTTGTTTTATGAAAAAAAGAAAATTACTGTTCTTGCATCAATAATGTGTGCTTCGCTAAATATTTTATTTAACTATTTTTGTATTAAGATATTTGGATATCAAGCAGCAGCTTATGTAACTTTAATTTGCTATATTGTAATGTGTATATTTCATTACGTTGCATATAATACAATATGTAACAAAATCATTAAAAAGAAAATTTATGACATTTATTCGATTATAGGAATTTCACTGTTAGTATTATTTTGTTCTTTCATAGTATTACTTCTATATGAACATATAATAGCACGAATTTTATTATTTTCATTATTAGTTTTGTTGATTATTATTAAACGAAAGGTCATTATAAAATATTTTAAAATTATAAAAAGTAAGTAGTTATTATGAGGTTTTGGAGGATTAATTTGAAAAAATAAAAAAGTTCGAAAAAAGTGCATATATAAATAGAAAAATGAGTAGCACACTTGCACATTAAAATATAAACCGATGGGTAAATTTAAAAATTTATGCCGGAAGGCTATATAACCACTATCATAGAATCGTGAATAATAAGAATAAGATATAATTTCATTGTGATGTGTGGCTTGAAGCCGAAGGCAAAAAGAAATGTGAGGTTATTATGGAAAAAAAAGTAATGTTAGTCTTTGGCACAAGACCGGAAGCAATTAAAATGTGTCCGTTAGTAAATGAATTGAAAACAAGAGAAGGAATCAATACTGTTGTCTGTACTACAGGCCAACATCGTCAGATGCTTGATCAAGTTCTCGAAGTATTTAATGTAGTTCCAGATTATGACCTTTCTATTATGAAAGACCGTCAAACATTGTTTGATGTTACTACAAATATTCTTAATAAAATTGGAGATGTACTTGATGAAGTTAAACCAGACATTGTTTTAGTTCATGGCGATACAAGTACAACATTTGTTACTTCATTAGCTTGTTTCTATAAACAAATCCCAGTAGGACATGTCGAAGCAGGGCTTAGAACGTATGATATTTATTCTCCATATCCTGAAGAATTTAATAGACAGGCAGTTGGAATTATTGCTAAGTATCACTTTGCACCAACTGAGCGCTCTGCTAATAACTTAATTAAAGAAGGCAAAAATCCTGAATCTATTTACATCACAGGAAATACTGCTATCGATGCACTTCAAACTACAGTAAGAGCAAATTTCAAACATGAAGTTCTCGATTGGGCAGAATGTAGCAGATTAATTGTAATCACAGCTCATAGAAGAGAAAATCTTGGTGAGCCAATGCATCATATGTTTCGTGCCATTAGAAGAATTATAAATGAACATCCTGATGTGAAAGCTGTATACCCAATCCATATGAATCCATTAGTACGTCAAACTGCGGATGAAGAATTGAGTGGATGTGATAGAATTAGAATCATTGAACCTATGGAAGTTTTAGATTTCCATAATTTACTTGCTAATTCTTATATGATTCTAACTGACAGTGGCGGAATTCAAGAAGAAGCACCATCATTAGGTAAACCAGTACTTGTAATGAGAGATACAACAGAAAGACCAGAAGGAATTGATGCTGGTACTCTTAAATTAGTTGGAACTGATGAAGATGTAATATATAGAAACTTTAAAGAACTATTAGAAAATGAAGAGTCATATAATAAGATGGCTCATGCAGCAAATCCTTATGGAGATGGAAAGGCTTGTAAGAGAATAGCTGATATTTTAGAGTTTGGGAAGACTGAAAAATATAATTAGAACAAACAACAAAGCTCAAATCAATGTTTAAAGCTTTATCATTACGCAAATACAAATCCATACCTACAAGAACAAGACTTCCATATTTTTCTGCGGTCTTTGCTACTCTTAAAATTTTGGCTTATGAAGGTTAATTTTATAATCTTAAGAATTTGTATATTGTTAATATTAAAATGTTGTAGAAGTAAAGGAAGAGAATGAAAAAGTAGTTAAAAAATATAGAAATGGAAAAGCGGTAGAATCGTGGGGGATGACAAATTAAATGTTCATAGTAAACTGACTACTCAATGTGGTCAATATTTTTCTTTATATGCTAGGATATACAAGGAAATTGACGTATTGACCACTATAGACCATTTACGGAGGCATTATGCAGATGAAAATAGGAAAAAATATTAGATTATGCACTGATGGGAGATATGAAGCACGTTATAAAAAGGGCAGAGATGAAAATGGCAAGATAAAGGATATTGTTATGGGAGAACTGAAGAAGCTATTGAAAAAAGAAATTTTTAATTAGAGAAACGAAGTTTGAATCGGGAACTGAACTTATTGATTCTCGATGTTAGTATTTATCGTATAGAAGTTGCAGAAATTGCTAAAAGTTTAAGAATGTTTAATAAAATAGATTATCTTGACGATGATTCTTCTAAAGAAAAACAAGTTCTAGGAAAATGGAGTGATTATCGCAAGTATTTAGATGAATACTCCGTTGCAATCGTAGCTGTTGGTAGAGAAGAAATAACAAATGTTGGACAAAAAATACAAAGGACTGACTTTATCGTTCTAACACTAATTCATCCTTCTGCAGACATTTCTGAAGAAGTTCCAGTTGAGGGGGGAGAGTTCAGTAATTTGTGCCAAATCAACAATTGCGGCAGAGTCAGTAATGGGAAAGGGATGCATAGTTTCAAGTTGCACGCGAGTACCAATAAAAATTAATGTGCCCGACTGGTGTTATTTTGATTATGATAGAATAAAGCATTATAGTGGAAATTATGATTATTTAAAAGAGGGGGGAAGAAAATGTATAAATTTATTAAAAGATTGTTTGATGTTTGCTTTTGTCTAATTATGCTTCCTTTTTTTGCAATTTTATATATAATTATTGGAATTGCAATAAAGATGGAAGATGGAGGACCTGTTTTCTATAAATCAAAAAGAATTGGAAAAGATTTAAAGGTTATTGATATGTACAAGTTTCGTTCTATGAAAACTAATGCTCCAATGATAATTAATGATGATGGAAGTACATATAATTCTGCTAAAGATGATAGAGTTACAAAAATCGGACGATTTATTAGAGAAACAAGTCTTGATGAAATTCCTCAAATATTAAACGTTCTCAAAGGTGATATGAGTATTGTTGGACCTAGAGCAAGCACGCCCTTTGACGATGGCTCACATGATTTTTTGCCAGATGAAATTGATAAAGTAAAAGTTAAACCGGGTATTACAGGTTATACTCAAGCATATTATCGAAATAATGCTTCAGTTAGAGATAAAAGACTTATGGATGCATGGTATGCAAATAATTACTCATTATGGTTGGATATAAAAATTCTTTTCAGAACAGTGTATACAGTATTAAAACATGAAAATTTATATACAAACGAAGGGAAACCCGAAGAAAATAATAATGTTATTGAAAATTGTGATATAAAGGGAGGAAAATAGTAATGAAAAAATTATTACTTTTAGGAACTAGCAATGCAACAAAAGAAATCATTGATTACGCAAGAAGTAGTGGAATATATACAATCGTTACGGATGATAAAAGTCCAGACATTTCTTATGCAAAAAAATGGGCTGATGAATATTGGATGATAAATACAACCGAAACCGAAAAACTTGCAGAAAAATGTATAATTGAAGGTGTAAATGGTGTTTTTTGTGGCTTGAGTGAATTTAATATCGAAATGATGATAAAGTTGACAGACAAACTCGGTTTACCATGTTACCTTTCAGAAAAATCTTGGCATTATTCAAAAGATAAACATGATTTTAAGCAAAAATGTAATGAATATAACGTTCCTGTGGCTAGAGATTATCATATTTCTACAGATTATAAAAAAGAAGAATTGGATAGTATTGAATACCCAGTTGTTGTAAAACCGATTGATCAAAATGGTAATAGAGGAATTAGTTATTGTTATAATGAACTAGAATTGATTGATGCATGTAAATATGCAAGATCAGTATCTAAAAGCGACAAGTTAATAGTAGAAAAACTACTTACTGGAAAAGAGTGGTATAGCTATTATGCAATAGCAAACGGAGAAATAAGATTGATAGCGCTAAATGGTATGTATGCTCAGCCAGGTGAAGAAAAAAATCTATATTCGTTAACAACTACTGTGTCTGACAATGTTGAAAGATTTGTACAAGAAATCAATCCTCAAATAGAATCTTTACTTAAAGGTTTGGAATGTAAAGAGGGAATTGCTTGGGTACAAGAAATGCTTGATGATGATAATAATTTTTATGTAATAGAAATGGGGTATCGTTTGCCAGGTGATATGACTTTTATTCAATACGAAAAGATGATGTCTTTTGATACTATTAAATGGCTTGTTGATTATGCTCTTGGCAAGAAGCATTCAGTAGACGATTTACCAGTATCTCAAGTTAGAGCATTTAAAAAATGTGGTTGTTCATATAATATATGGGTTTCCAAGGAAGGAATTCTAAAATCAATTGAGGGAATTGATATCATTACATCTAATCCGGCAATCACATATCATTCAGGAACAGTTGAAGGAGACAAAATGAGAATGCATGGTCACGTAGGTACTTTCGCTTTTGTAACAGATAACATTGATGATATGTGTAATATAATTAATTTTATTAACACGAACATTAAAGTGATAATGGAAGATGGAAGTGATGCTATGATCCGTTACACAAACTACGATTATATAAAAAAAGTATATAAAGAGGGTTTAGAAGGAAGGTAAGGTTAAATAGTGGATATTATTAAAAAAATACTAGAACATTTTGAAAAAATGGGTAAGCTTGAAGGTGTTGCAACAGATTACCCAGTTATGCTTTGTATATATTTAGGAATTTTCCTAATATGTACTATTGCTAGTGTTGTTTTGTACTTTTCAAAACATAGTAAAAGAATAGTATGGTTACCAGACCAACATACTGTTATCAAAAGTAAATTTAGTTATATGGCAATGTTAGCATGTACTTTTACCGGAGTATATCTAGTTGGATCCTTTCCATCTGAACTTCAAAATACATATGGTACATGGAATGCTGATCTATTCTATACAATCGGTCAAACATCTTTAATGCTAATTGCTGGTATTTACAGCTTAGCAACATATAAAGAAATGAAAAGTACAGTGCTCAATATATTATCTATCGTAATTGGTTTAAGTACTTCTATTCCTATGGCAGCAACAACTATTCTTGCTCCTCTTCAAATCGATGGAATACAAAGAATAATCTCAATTGTAGTGGTTATTGGTACAATTGTACTTCTTGCTACATTATCAGTAAAGAAAAATTTATTAGTTAAATACTCAAGAATTAATATTATTATGTTTATCATAACTTCAATCGCTTTATTTACTACTATATCTACATACGATAATAGTATGGTTGATATGAGCAAGATACTTCCTTTCCAAGGAATGTTAAATGTAGAACCTTGGCAAGAATTGTTGGTAAATCCATATTGGTGGTATTTCGAAGCTACAGTGGTTTCTTGGTCAGTATTTTGTGGTAGATTTGTAGCATATTGTAGTAATGGATATTCAATTAAATCTATTTTGAAATATGGTACTTTCTCATTAATTACACTTACAGTTATTTGGCATTTAGTATCAGCAGCAACTGGTTATACATTATCTTTCTCAAGAGGACCAGCTATTTATGTATTAACTGCATTAACAATGTTAGCATTTGCAGTTACATCATTAGATTCAGCAGCTAAAACTTTAGTTAACGATACTGTAAGACTATTAGAAAATAATGAAACTAAAAAAGAAACTATAAGCACAAAGAAAGTAATGGATGTAGTTACATATGCTACAATGACAATCTTAGGTGTATTGAATATTATTCTTTTGATAACAGGCTTTCCAAGATTATTTACAATTATCTTATGTTTATTATTTGTTCCGTTTTTTGTACGTGCAATGATATATGCATTTAACTTTTCATTTGGTAAAGTAGACTTCACTAAGACTGGAACAATTACTGAAGAAGAATATGAAACTATTATTTCTAAATTATAAATATTAACAAATTAATATAGTTTGAAGTCTTTTTGATAAAGTATATAGTTTGGAAGTTAAAATCTTCAAAAAAAATAGATTTTTTAGATTTTAAAACTTAATTTATATTTCTTATATTGATTAACAGTGGTGGAATTAAGTTTTTATATCTGAAAAAATATGATGCAAATATAAGAACATTAGGAGATGAGCTTTAATTCAAACCAATTTCATTAATCACAGGTGAATGGAGAATAATTTCTAGATGCTAAAAAAGCATATAGTAATGCTGAGTTTGTTATCATTGGAGCATCAACAAATTATGATTCAAAGAAGAATTTCTTTGATACAAGTGTTGTAGAAAATGTGATTGAAACAGTTATGGAATGTAATGATCACTGTATCATAGTTATCAAGTCAACAATTCCAGTAGGATATACAGCATCAGTAAGAAAGAAATACAATACTGATAGAATTATCTTCTCACTAGAATTTCTAAGAGAATCAAAGGCATTATATGACAATCTATATCCATCAAGAATTATTGTAGGAACAGATATGAATAATGAATATCTAGTAGAAAGAGCAAAGATATTTGTTTCATTACTACAAGAAGGTGCAATCAAAGAAAACATTGATACATTATTCATGAGGTTTACTGAAGCAGAGGCAGTCAAGCTATTTGCCAATACATACTTGGCATTATGTGTATCATACTTCAATGAATTAGATACATATGCTGAAATGAAAGGATTAAATACACAAGAAATCATTAATGGTGTATGTCTAGATACAAGAATTGGAACACATTACAACAACCCGTCATTTGGATATGGAGGATACTGCTTGCCAAAAGATACAAAACAGTTATTAGCTAACTATCAAGATGTACCACAAGAAATGATGATAGCTATTATACAAAGTAATAGAACAAGAAAAAGACTTTATTACGGATAGAGTATTAGCAAAAGCAGGATATTATGGATATGAAGATAACAATTCATATGATCCATCAAAAGAAAGTAGTTGTTGGTGTCTATCGTTTAACAACGAAATCTAATTCAGATAACTTCAGAGCTTCATCAATTCAAGGTGTTATGAAACGAATCAAAGCCAAAGGTGCTGAAGTTATTATCTATGAACCAACATTATAAGATGGGGAAACATTCTTTGGAAGTAAAGTGGTCAATGATTTAGAAGAATTTAAACGTTTATCAGATGCTATTATAGCTAATAGATACAATGAATGCTTAGATGATGTAGAAGATAAAGTATATACAAGAGATTTATCCAGAAGAGATTAATAAAAATATGATAGATAATAAAGATAGGAGGTGTATACATTGTATATAAACACCACTTTACAAATAATGATGGTAAAATCAATTTGTGAAGCTTTAAATATTTGTAAAGATGACTTAAATGATTTGCTTGATATTTGCTATATCGAGTTTCAAAAAGAACGTTCCGTTATAATACTAGATGATCAATATGATTACTTTATGGATTATGTAAAAAAACATTTATGTATAAATATTGATTATGTAAACTTTTATCATTTAAGTAGAAGATTAAATGATAATAAAGATGATAATGGATATAGTTTAGATAAAGTGTTATGTAATGATACGTCATTATCTAGATTCTTAAAAAGATATGGCTTTACATTCAAATATGATCAATATATAAGAATGTATTTAAATGAAAAAGAAATTAATTTAAGTGAATTAAATGATTATTCAAGTATCTTTTTAAAACAAGTATTAGGATCTAATTATCAAGATTATAGTTTTAAAGGATTTGCATTTAGTGATGCAATAGAAAAGAATGAAATATATGAAATTGTAAAAGATGGTCCAGAATTATTTGGATATCTTTTTTCTTTTGTCAATAGTGATGAATTATTAGAAGATTTTATATCCAATAGCAAATTCTATAAATTTGAATACTTAGTTCCAATCGAACAAATCTATTTTGAAAATTATGAAGAATTAACCAATGAAGAAAAACAATATCATATTGTAGTTAAGGCATTACAACGATTATATGCATATAAATATGATTCAGTAGATTATGATGATGATAATCCAGTCATTGGAATGATTGATGATTTAACATTAGATAGTCAATATTTAGTGAGTAAAACAGAAATCTAGAAATGCAATAAGAAAATGTTATCTAAGAAGTTTGAAGATATTTCTAAGGAATGGTTGATGAGTAAAAAAACATCGTGCTTACTTTTATGATTAGAATGTAGAAGATATTACAAGTAATAATGTTGATCAATTCTTTTATAATAAAGAAAATAAAGATAAACTATCTCATAATACTTTATACACAATTCGATATGTTTTATGCTCAGTATTTGTCTACACTCAAGATGAATATCATCTTCAAACAATCAGTATTAAAAATATAAAAGTAGATGAAAAACAAAAGAGTATACAAATATTAACTCAAGAAGAAATGGATGTATTTCATCAATATTTAACTGAAAAATTAAATACATAATTATATATTAAAGCAACTCATTGGTTGGGTTGCTTTTTTTGAAAGAAAAAATGACAATGAGTATCATTATAGTGATATTTATTGTCATTTTTATTTTTCTTGGCTTATGATACATGTTATTAAGGAATAATAAATTCAGGCATTCCCATATATCCAGGAGCAATATCAAATTCATTAAAGACAACAACGACTTGTTTATCTTTATTAATATAGAAAGGTTGTTGTTTTGTGATTTCTAGATTTTCAATTGCATCATTGAAATAAATGAATTGTTGATTCTTTTCATCATCTTTAGCTTGTCTTTGGACCTCATCTTTAATAATTTTTTGATAGTCTTTTCCAATAAAATCTTCTACTGTAAGCAGTTTTCCTGTTTTTAAATCAATGTTTAAAAAGGTTTTTTGAAGATAGGAAGATGCATTTATTTGAGTTGAATTAATGGAAAAAGATATGAAATTACAATCTGCATAATAAGTTTGATAATTGATATCAATAAGCCATTTTTTAACTTGAGAATCATTCATTTGATTATAAGATTGATCATATTCCTTCACTTGTTGTAAATAATCATCAACAGAGTCTTGTATTAATTGATTGACTTCCTTTGCAACTTTAGAATCTTCAATACCTTTTATTTCAGGAATAGTTACAGTTGTTGAAGTACCTGGACTTTCAAAATGATATTCTTTTTTGACAATGAGTTGAACTGGGCAAATGGCATAAACATTTTGTAATGAAAAAAGAAGCAGAAAACAAATAAGAAATAATGAGAAACTTTTTAAATAAGATTTCATAAATTTCACCTCATGAATTGATAAATAGTTTTTGTATCATAAGCAACTATTTATCAATTTAGTTTGGTTTTGTTATCTGACTTCATACACTTTTATAACAAATTAAAATGTTTTAATGCATGAATAATACCATCATGTTCTACATCATTAGTTACATAATTAGCAATTTCTTTCACATCATCATTAGCATTTCCCATTGCAATCGATATTGCAACATGTTTTAACATTGGAATATCATTACCACCATCTCCAAATGCCATTGTTTCAGATAAATCAATATCATAATATTTTAAAAATTGATCTATTCCATTTTGTTTTGTTCCACCTACTGGAGAAACATCACAAAACAAAGGATGCCATCTAGCAGAAATACAATGAGGCATAACTTTTAATAATGCTTTTTCTTCTTGTTCATCTACAAAACACATACATTGATAAACCTTATGATGAATCACTTGAGAACAATCACCAGCAGGATGATCATCATTATGAGTAATACGATGAATTTCATCAACTCGTTCATCACGCATATTGAAATATTTGGTATGTTCTTCAGTGAAGCCACAAGGGAAAGGATATTTTTCTAAATAATCAAGTAAAGCTTGTAAATCTTCTTTTTGAATTGTGTTTTCATAAATGATTTTATCTTGAGTATAACAATATTGTCCATTTAAGGTAATATAACCATCAAAAGGGAAATCTTTTAAAACATCTAATCCATCTTTTCCTCTCCCCGTTGCTATAAATAATTTTATACCTTTTTGTTGAAGCTTTTTTAAAGCTTCAAAAGTTGAATTAGGAATTTGATGTGTTTGAAAACTAACCAAAGTACCATCTATATCAAAAAATATTGCTTTTGTCATAATCTAACCTCCATATGTTTTTATTATATCATTAAGCATGCATTTATAAAAAGTGAATTTCATGTTTTGAATTTATTTTCATAATTTGAATTTTTTTTGCATTCTTTTAAGCAACTGCTATAATATCAAAAGAAAGTGTGGGGATAGATATGTTTGATGTTTTGATAAAATCATTGACATTTATATTGATTATTGTGATTGGATATACTTTAAAAAAGGTAGATGTTTTAAAGAAGTCAGATGCTAATGTTGTAGCGACCATTATTATGAATATTACTTTACCTTGTGCTTTATTAACAAGTGCTAATGGAATAGAATTAGATGCAACAATTCTTATACTTATTGCGATTGGAATTATATCTAATGTTGTGATGATGATAATTGGTTACATAGCAAGTATAAAAGATGATGCGAAAATGAAAGGTGCTTTTATGATCAATACATCTGGATATAATATAGGAAATTTTGTTTTACCTTTTGTTCAAAGCTTCTTTCCTGGGATGGGAGTTGTTTATTTGTGTTCTTTTGATATTGGGAATGCTTTGATGGGGTTAGGAATGACTTATGCTGTAGCTGATCATGTGGCTAGTGGAGAAAATCATTTTGATATTAAGGAATTGTTTAAAAAATTATTTTCATCGATTCCTTTTGATGTTTATGTCTTAATTTTTATTTTAGCAATTTTTAAACTGCAAATTCCTTCACCAATCTTAACTATAGCTTCAACAATTGGGGCAGGTAATAGCTTTCTAGCAATGTTAATGATTGGTTTAATGTTAGAGATAAAAGTTTCACCATTAGAAGCTAAAAATGTTTTTAAGATTCTTGGTTTAAGAATGGTTGGAACAATTGTTGTTTCTTTATTAACATTATTCCTTCCTATTCCATTACTAGCTAAACAGATTATGATTATGGCATATTGTGCACCTTTATCAACTGTTTCAGCTGTATTTACTAGAAAAATAGGATATCAAGGAGATATGTCAGCAACTGCCAATTCATTGAGTATTTTAGTTTCAATTGTATGCATGGTTGTCTTGTTGTTATTGTTTATTTAGATGAAATAATGTATTTTAAGATACCTTTGGGTATCTTTTTTTCATATTTTCATGTAAAATAGGTAACAAGGTGGTGGGATAATGACAGATATCAAATTATTAAAAACAACTGAAAAAAGATATCAAGTACTAGAAACTATGAATATCACTTCTTTAGAAGATGTCCTTAATCATTATCCTTATCGTTATGATATCATTGAAGAAACTTATCCCAATGACGAAGATGATAAAATCATTATTGAAGCAACAATTATCTCACCAACAAAAATCTTCTTTAAAGGGAAAATGTCAAGAATGTCATTCATGGTAGAAGATCACTATCTTCATCAATATCAAGTGACTATTTTTAATCGACATTTTTTAAGACAATACTTAAAAATGTCAACGACTATGACTATCATTGGTAGATGTCAAAATGATAAAATTACAGCAACTGACATAAAAATCAAACCACTAAGTGAACTATATGGCATTCATCCTATCTATTCAATTAAAGAAGGAATGACCCAAAAAGCTTTTCAACAATATGTCAAAAAAGCTTTTCAGCATTTAAAAGGACAGATTATTTCATATGTCCCTGAAGAATATATCATCAAACATCAACTCATTCATAAAGAAAGTGCTCTATATAATATTCATTTCCCTGAAACTCAAAATGATATTAAACAAGCCTTAAGATATTTAAAATACGAAGAATTCTTAAAATTCCAGTTAACAATGCAATTTATCAAACAACAAAGAAACCAGGAAACAGGTATAGCAAAAAGTTTTGATACAATGAAATTACAAGATTTTATTTTAGCTTTACCTTATCAATTGACAAAAGATCAACAAACATCCATTAAAGAAATCATTGAAGATTTAAAGAGTTCTCAAATGATGTATCGCTTTTTACAAGGTGATGTAGGAAGCGGTAAAACAGTTGTTAGTAGTGTGGCTTTGTATGCCAATTATTTAGCTGGATATCAAGGGGCTTTAATGGCACCTACAGAAATTTTAGCAGCTCAACATTATGCAACTTTGTGTGACTTTTTTAAAGCAACTGATGTAAAAATTGCTTTGTTGACAGGTTCTTTATCAATGAAAGAAAAAAATCAATTATATGAAGAAATCAGTCATCATGAAATTGATATTGTTGTGGGAACACATGCATTATTTCAAAAAAAGGTTGAATATGCATCACTTGGTTTTGTCATTACAGATGAACAACATCGTTTTGGTGTTGAACAAAGAAAAGCCTTGAAAAACAAAGGAAAGCAAGTTGATTTCTTGATTATGAGTGCAACTCCAATTCCACGAACTTTAGCCATTTCTATGTATGGTGACATGGATGTCTCAACTATAAAAACAATGCCAGTAGGCAGAAAACCCGTTATAACAAAATATATTAAATCATCATCCATGAAACCTATTTTAAAACAGCTCAAAGACTATCTGGCAATTGGTGGTCAATGTTATGTGATTTGTCCACTTGTTGAAGATAGCGAAGCGATTGAGGCTAAAAGTGCTTCACAAATAGCCGCAGCAATGCAAAATTATTTTAAAAATCAATATCAGGTTGGTTTATTACATGGTCAGATGAAAGATGAAGAAAAAGAAAAAATCATGCAAGCCTTTCAAAAAAATGAAATTCAAATTCTGGTTTCTACAACTGTTGTAGAAGTAGGAGTTGATGTCAAAAATGCCAATATGATGGTGATTTATAATGCTGAACGTTTTGGGATGAGTCAGCTCCATCAATTGCGTGGGAGAGTTGGTCGTGGAAGTCAACAAGCTTATTGTTATTTGATGAGTTCATCAACATCTAAAGAAGCCATTGAAAGATTAAAGTATATGGAAAAGAGTCATGATGGATTTGAAATATCAATGTATGATTTACAAATGCGAGGTCCGGGTGAAGTTTTGGGAAATAAGCAAAGTGGTTTACCAACTTTCTTGGTGGCAGATGTCTTAAAAGATTTTCCTATCTTAAGCGTTGCTAGAGAAGATGCAATGAAAATTATTGACGATTATCTTCATCAAGGTGGTTATTTGCATTTTATGAATCAGATTAAAGAAAGTTTAAAAGAGAATAATCAGTATGTTGATTGATTTAAAACATTGAAAAATATAAATAGTTATGTATAATAGGGTAGAAAACAAGGAGTGAGTTATCATATGTATAAATTATCAATAGATGCCATGAGTGGCGATTTAGGAAGCAGTATTGTTGTAGAGGCTTGTGAAAAGTTCATGCAAAGCCATCAGGATGTTGAACTTTATGTCACAGGAAAAGCTGAAGAATTAGAAAAATTACAATCAAATGAACGTATTCATATTGTTGATGCTAGAGATATTGTTCCAATGGATGCTGGAATTATGTCAGTACGTCGTAAAAAAGATTCAAGCATGGTCAAAGCAGTGACTTTAGCTAATGATGGAATTGTTGATGGGGTGGTTTCTTGTGGTTCCACAGGAGCTTTCTATACAAGTGCTATGTTATTTTTAAAACGTATTGAAGGTGTTGAAAAATCATGTTTAATGGCTGTTTTACCAACATATAATCAAAAAGGTGTTGCTTTATTGGATGTTGGAGCGAATGCTGAAAATACCCCAGAACAATTACATGATTTTGCAATTATGGGACATATTTATGCAAAAAATATAAGAGGTATTGCTTCACCAAAAGTTGCTTTATTAAATATTGGAACAGAAAATAAAAAAGGTGATGAAGTTCATCAAAAGGCATATCAACTTTTAGAATCAGAAAATAAAATTGATTTTATTGGGAATATTGAAGGTAGAGATATTTTAAAAGGTGATTGCGATGTTATTGTTACTGATGGATTTAGTGGAAATATTGCTTTAAAAACATGTGAAGGAGCTGCTTCTATTTTGATGAAGATGATTAAAGAAAGTATGATGTCATCATTAAGTGGGAAAATTGGTGCATTGTTTGCTAAATCATCTCTATATGCTTTAAAAGATCAATTTGATTATAAATCTGTTGGTGGGGCTTTAATGATAGGATTTGAAAAAGCAGTTGTCAAAGCTCATGGTGCAAGTGATGCTAAGGCATTTGCTAATGCAATGGATTTAGCTTATCAAATGGTCAAATTAGATGTTGTTACCCAAATGAAAGAAGGATTGAGTGAAAAATGAAAATATTAGATTTCTTACAAAAAGAACAAATTCCTTTTCATAATCTTTCATTATATAAAGAAGCATTTACCCATGCTTCTTATGCCAATGAATCACATCATATGAAAAAGGACTATGAACGTCTAGAATTTATGGGTGATGCTGTTTTACAATTATATGTATCAGAATTTATTTTTAAACTTTTCCCCGATGTTCCTGAAGGAACTCTTACAACATTACGTAGTAAGCTTGTCCGCGAAGAATCGCTAGCTCGTTTTTCTAAAGAATTAGGACTTGGAGAATTACTTTATTTAGGTGTTGGTGAAGAAAAAAGTGGAGGACGAGATAGAGAAAGTGTTTTAGCAAACATTTTTGAATCTTTTATTGGTGCTTTGTACTTAGATTGTGGAAAAGAAGAAGTCATTAAAATCTTAGAAGAAACAATCTATCAACATGTTAATGATTTAGACTATGATGATATTACAGATTATAAAACAACATTACAGGAATTAATTCAAGCTGATCAACGCCGTACAGTGACTTATGAATTACTTGAAACCTCAGGACCATCCAATGCTCCAGAATTTACTGTAGCTGTCATGATGGATGATATGCGTTTAGGAATTGGTAAGGGAACAAGTAAAAAACGTGCAGAACAACAAGCGGCAAAAGATGCATTAAATAAAATGGCAACGAATAAATAACGAGAGAAATCTCGTTTTTTTCTTTTTTCGCCTAGACACAAATTCATTATTGGCATAGGTTATTTTAGGAGGGATAAAATGTATAATCCATATATGTATGACAATATGTATGAAAATGAAAGAATCACATATCCAAAAGTGGGTGAAATTATCTTATATAGTGTCAATAAAGGTGACAATGTTTATCGTTTAGCAAAAACGTTTAATAGTGAGGTCGCATGGATTCAAGCAATGAATAACTTAAAAGATGATATGATGATTCATCCAGACCAACAATTGCTTATTCCAATTGTTTATCAAAAAGTAAAACCATTGCCTCAACCATATCAAAGACAATCTTATGATTTATATTTTTAACCTCTTTATGAGGTTTTTTGCATAACTTTTTAAATCAAGCGAAAACTATAAATAGGAGGTAGAAAAAATGAAGAAAATCATGATCCTATGTTTATCATTATTGATATGTGGTTGTGCAAATGAAAAGAAAAAAGAAACAGTCAAACAAACGACTTACAAAGATGGTGAATATGAAACAATAGCCAATGGCTATGGTGGTGAATTCCAAGTCACAACAACTATCAAAAACGATAAGATAGAAGATGTTGTTGTAAAAGAACATAATGAAACACCATCGATTGGTGGAGTTGCTATAGAACAGATGATATCAAACATGAAAGACAATAATAAGTATGATGTTGATACCGTCTCAGGAGCAACTAAAACTTCACATGCTCTCAAAGATGCTGTAAAAAAAGCTTTTGAAGAAGCAAAACGATAATCCTTATGCAAATATAAGGATTTTTTTCTGACAATAAAGGTGTCAATACACAAAAAAACTTTATTTTTTTGATAAATTGGTATATGATAGTAAAAATGATACAGGGGGCATTAAAATGGAAAAAATGAATGTTAGTAGTGAAAGAAACATTACTTTAATTATGGATTTTTATGAATTAACAATGTCATATAATTATTTTAAGATGGGAAAAGGAGAACAAATTGTTTATTTTGATATGTTCTATCGTAAAAATCCAGATAATGGTGGATTTGTTATTTTTGCTGGACTTCAACAATTAATTGAAGCGATTCAAGATATGCACTTTAGTGAAGGGGATATTGAATATTTAAGATCATTACATATTTTTGATGAAGATTTCTTTGATTATTTAAGAAACTTTAAATTTACCGGAACAATTTATGCAGTCAAAGAAGGAACGCCAGTCTTTCCTTATGAACCATTGGTGACTGTTAAAGCAAAATTAATTGAAGCACAATTAATCGAAACTTTCTTACTAGTTACAATTAATCATCAATCATTAATCGCAACAAAAGCACATCGTGTTTGTCAAGAAGCCAAAGGGCGACCAGTTATGGAATTTGGAGCAAGACGTGCTCAAGGGTATGACGGGGCACATTATGGTGCACGTGCTGCTTATATTGGTGGGGTTGCTGGAACAGCTACAACATCTGCAGGAGTTGCTTTTGGCGTACCAGTACTAGGAACAATGGCACATTCTTTTGTTCAATCATTTGATAGTGAATTTGAAGCTTTTAAAGCATATGCAACGATTTATCCAGATTCATGTGTTTTATTAGTCGATACTTATGATACTTTAAAGAGCGGGGTTCCTAATGCAATTAGAGTGGCTGAAGAAGTTTTAGCACCAATGGGAAAAAGATTAGCTGGAATTCGTTTAGACAGTGGAGATATTGCTTATTTAACAAAGAAAGCAAGAATGATGTTAGATGTGGCTGGTTTACATGATTGTAAAATTACGGTCTCTAATTCATTGGATGAATATTTAATCCGTTCCGTTTTAGAACAAGGCGCTCAAATTGATTCTTTTGGAGTCGGAGAAAACATGATTGTCTCTAAATCAGCACCGGTTTTTGGCGGAGTTTATAAATTGGCTGCTGTAGAAAAAGATGGTCAAATTATTCCAAAGATTAAAATCTCAGAAAATACTGAAAAAATTACCAATCCAGGATACAAAAAAGTTTATCGTTTAATTGAAAAAGAAACCAATAAAGCAATTGCTGATATCATTGCTTTCCATGATGAAATCTTAGATGAAGGACAAGATTTAACAATTTATCATCAATCAGATGCATGGAAAAATAAAACTCTTTATGCAGGAACTTATGAAATTGTACCATTACAAGAATTGATTTTTGATCAAGGAAAATGTGTTTATCCAGAGTATAGTTTAGAAGAAATTAGAGCTTATTCGACAAAACAAAAAGCTTTATTATGGGATGAAGTTTTCCGTTTAGAATACCCTCATATTTATTATGTTGATTTAACTAAGAAATTATTAGATTATAAATTAAAAATGTTAGCCGAAGGTGGCAAAACAGAATAGTAGGTGCCAAATGATTATTACAGTAGTAGGACTAGGTGTGATTGGTGGAAGTTATGTCCAAGCTATGCATGGCTTAGGTTATGATGTCTATGGTGTGGATTGTAATGAAGAAACATTAGCCCTTGCCAAGAAACAAGGTTATATTAAAGAAGGATATGTCGATGGACATGATATTATTGCCAAAAGTGATATGACAATTATCTGTCTATATCCTTCTTTGGTTTTAGATTTTATTAAAAATCATACTTTTAAAAAAGGCAGTATTGTTACTGATGTTGTAGGAATTAAATCATATTTTTTACAAGAGGCCTTATCGATTATCGATAAAGATGTAGAATATATCAGTGGACATCCAATGGCTGGACGTGAGAAAAAAGGTTATGCTTATGCTAGCAAAGAAGTTTTCTATCATGCCAATTATATTGTGATTGAACATCCTCAAAATGATAAAACAAAGATTGCCTATATGTGTGATTTTGTTTCAAAATTAGGCTTTAAGAGCGTAAAAATCATGAGCCCTTATGCTCATGATGAAATCATTTCTTTTACTTCTCAATTGCCTCATACCATTGCTGTTGCATTAATGAATAGTGATGATGAAAAATACGAAACTGGTAAATATATTGGAGATTCATTCCGTGATTTAACAAGAATTGCAAATATTAATGCAGATTTATGGGCAGAACTCTTTTTAAACAATCGTGACTATCTGTTAGCTTCAATGCAGCGTTTTGAAAAAGAATTTGATCAATTAAAATTAGCTTTAATCAATCAAGATGAACAAGCCTTAAAAACAATGTTTGAAAAGTCATCACAACGTAGAGAAAAACTAGAAAAGTAACTGAGGTTACTTTTTTTAAATTCTATAGTTTAATATATTAAACAATTTGTTTAAAAATATGTTGCAATTTTAGTCATATTTTGTATAATAATTATGTTTTGTAGATTTAAACACGAAGTTTGGTATTACTAAACAAAGGAGAGAGATTATGAATATTGGAGGAAAAATCAAAAGATTGCGCATTGCTAATCAGTTAACACTTGAAGAATTAGCCAATCGGAGTGAGTTAACAAAGGGATTTTTATCACAGGTTGAAAGAAACCTAACATCCCCTTCAATCGCAACCTTAGAGGATATTTTAGAAGCTTTAGGCACCACCTTGCATGATTTCTTTAATGAAACACAAGAAGAACAAATTGTTTTTAAAAAAGATGATTATTTTGTTAATATGCAAGATGACTTTACAATTTCTTATATTGTGCCTAATGCACAAAAAAATGCGATGGAACCCATTTTAATTGAACTTGAAAAAGGGAAGAATTCAATGGAGATGGAACCTCATGATGGCGAAGAATTTGGTTATGTCATTAGTGGGAAAGTTAAATTACACTATGGTGATAAGGAATTGATTGTAAAAAAAGGTGAAACTTTTTATCTCAGTGGAAAAAGAACACATTATTTAGAAAATCCTTATGATACTTTAGCAAAAGTAATTTGGGTTTCTACACCACCATTATTTTAGGAGGAAATGAAATGAAAAAATTGATTGAATTGGATAATTTAACAAAAGAGTATAATGGACAAGTGGTTTTAAAAGGCATTCATTTAGATATTCATGAAAATGAATTTATGACTTTACTTGGTCCTAGTGGTTGTGGAAAGACAACAACATTAAGAATTGTTGCTGGTTTTGAAGAAGCCAGTTCAGGGGAAGTCTTATTTGATGGAATTGATATTTCAACACTTCCACCTTATAAACGAGAAGTTAATACAGTTTTTCAAAAATATGCCTTATTTCCCCATATGAATGTTTTTGATAATATTGCTTTTGGTTTAAAAATTAAAAAGATGGAAAAAGATGTCATTGAACAAAAAGTTTTAAGAATCTTATCTTTGGTAGGATTAGAGGGATTTGAAAAACGTAATATTTCACAATTGTCTGGGGGACAACAACAACGTGTTGCAATTGCTAGAGCATTGGTTAATGAACCTAAGGTTTTATTATTAGATGAACCATTAGGAGCTTTGGATTTAAAATTAAGAAAAACAATGCAAATTGAATTAAAGAATATTCAAAAAGAAGTCGGGATTACTTTTGTTTATGTGACTCATGATCAAGAAGAAGCACTGACAATGTCAGATACGATTGTCGTTATGAATGATGGGGCAATCCAGCAAATTGGAACACCAACTGATATTTATAATGAACCTGAAAATCGTTTTGTTGCACAATTCATTGGGGAATCTAATATTGTTGAGGGAATATTTGTTAAAGATTTCTTAGTTGAATTTGATGGACAACAATTTGTTTGTGTTGATAAAGGTTTTGATGAGGGACAAGAAGTTGATATTGTTTTAAGACCAGAAGATTTAGATATTGTTGAAGTTGGTCAAGGAAAGATAGAAGGTGTTGTATCTTCAATTATCTTTAAAGGTGTGCATTATGAAATTATGGTAGAAACAAGTGAACGTATGTATAAAGTTCATACAACAGATATGAGTGAAATTGGAAAGAAAGTAAATCTTGATTTTTGGCCTGAAGATATTCATGTCATGGAAAAGATGGGGACATATTAATGAAACAGTATAAGAAGCTTGTTTCACCATATTGTTTTTGGTTATTTGTTTTAACAATTGTTCCTATGTTGTTAATAGCGTTTTATGCTTTTACTGCAAAAGGAACAGAAATTACAACTTTTCGATTTACTTTAGATAATTTCTTTAGATTTATTGATCCAATCTTTTTATCTGTATTGATGCGTTCTTTTGTTTTGGGTATTTTAACAACCGTGATTTGTTTATTGATTGGATATCCAATTGCATATATGATTTCAAAGTGTCAAGAAAGAACTCAAACATTATTAATTTTATTAATTACCATTCCAACATGGATTAATCTTTTAATGAGAACGTATGCATGGATGAGTATTTTAAGTAATAATGGTTTGATCAACCATGCCTTGCAAGCGCTAGGATTTGCCAAGATGCATATGATGTATACTGATTTTTCAGTTGTAATTGGGATGGTTTATAACTTTTTACCATTTATGATTTTGCCTATTCATACATCTCTTACAAATATGGATAAGTCTTTAACTGAGGCTTCTATGGATTTAGGGGCATCACGAGTACAAACATTCTTTAAGATTACTTTTCGTCTATCATTAAGTGGAGTGCTAACTGGGGTAACAATGGTATTCTTACCAGCAATTAGTGCCTTCGTTATTCCTAAGATGTTAGGTGGCGGTCAATATTCATTGATTGGTAATTTCATTGAACAACAATTTATTACAGTTGGAAACTGGCATTTTGGTAGTGCAGTTTCACTTGTTTTAGCCGTTATTGTTATTGCTTTGATGGCACTTATTTATAAGGCTGAGAAGCGTACAAATATGTCTAATGAAGATGAGGAAGGAGGAAGTAGAAGAAATGGTAAAAGAAAGAAAATACGTAAAAGTACTTTGCATTAGTTTATGTTTAGCATTTTTGTACTTTCCTTTAATTGTCATGGCATTTTTCTCGTTTAATAGTGCCAAGTCATTATCTAACTTTAAAGGCTTTTCTTTACGCTGGTATGAGTCATTATTTGGGAATTTACAGTTATTAGATGCTGTGGTAGTTTCTGTGAGTATTGCGATTTTAGCAACGGTTATTTCAACAATTTTAGGGACAATGACAGCAATTGCTTTAACGAAGTCTAAGAAGGTTATAAGAACAACGATTTTACAGGTTAATAATTTACCTATCATGAATCCAGAAATTGTAACAGCGATTTCTTTAATGATCTTTTTCTCAGTTATTAATATTGATAAAGGTTATATGACGATGTTATTGGCTCATATTGCTTTTTGTACCCCTTATGTTATTACAAATGTTTATCCAAAAGTTAAACAATTAGATCCTAATTTAGCAGATGCTGCAATGGATTTAGGGGCAACGCCATTTCAAACTTTGATGAAGGTTATTTTACCTCAAATTAAACCTGGGATTGTTGCGGGAGCATTATTAGCCTTTACTATGTCATTTGATGATTTTGTTATTTCTTATTTTGTTAGTGGTAATGGTGTTGAAAATATTTCAATTGTTATTTATAACATGTCTAAACGTATGAATCCAAGTATTTATGCTTTATCGACGATTGTTTTAATTGTTATTTTATTGGTATTGTTAATTGGAACATTTATTCCATATTTAATTGTTAAAAAGAAAGGAGCAAGCATAAATGAAGCGTCATCTTAAAATTATTTTAGCATTAACTCTTGTGGTTGGAATGTTAAGTGGATGTGGGTCACGTAGCTATTCTCATACTTTAAGAGTCTTTAACTGGGGTGAATATGTTGATCCTGATGTGATTAGTGGTTTTCAAAGAGAATTTGATTGTAAAGTTATTTATGAAACATTTGATTCTAATGAATCAATGTATACAAAATTATTAGGAGGAAACAAGTATGATATTATGGTTCCTTCTGAATATATGATTGAACGTTTGATTAAAGAAAATCTATTACAAAAGATTGATTGGTCTTTGATTACATCTAAATCAAGTTTAGATAGTAAAGTTTTAAATCAAAATTTTGATAAGAATAATGATTATTGGGTTCCTTATTTCTATGGGAATGTTGGAATTGTTTATGATAAGACACAAGTTTCAGAAAAAGATTTAAAAGCTGGATGGGAAGTTTTACGTAATCCTAAGTATAAAGGAAATATCTATATGTATGATTCAGAAAGAGATTCTTTTATGGTGGCTTTAAAGGCTTTAGGATATTCTATGAATACAACGAATCAAAAAGAAGTCAAAGATGCTTATCAATGGCTTGTTGAACAACGTCAAACAATGGATCCAACTTATGCAACAGATGAAACAATTGATGCTATGAAAAATGGTGAAAAGGCTATGGCTGTTATGTATTCAGGTGATGCAGCATCGGTTATGTTAGAAAATTCGGATATTGGATTTTATATGCCAGAAGAAGGAACAAACATATGGTTTGATGGTTTTGTCGTGAGTAAAGATTGTAAAGAAACAAAATTAGCCATGGAATTTATTAATTATATGATTAATGATGAGAATGCTTTAAATAATACGTTAGAAGTAGGATACTTAACTTCTAATGTCAATGCCGCTAAAGAGGCCTCAGAAGGCGATTTTGACGGAATTAGTGCATATGGGATAAGAATGGGCAAAAATGATGAAGTGTTTGCCTATCAGCCTCAAAACATCAAAGAAATGTATAGTTCATACTGGACAAAAGTCAAAGCACAATAAAAAAATTAAAAAAGTTCTGATGAAAAAAAGCCCATCAGAACTTTATTTTTTTATGATTGCAAAAATTAAAAAGAAAAAAATGTCAAAAAGGTCTTGCAATCATTAAAAAAATATTATATACTAGTTGAGCAACAGAAAGAGAGAAACAAAAACGGTTCCATAGCCAAGTTGGTAAGGCTACAGACTGCAACTCTGTCATCGTCGGTTCGAGTCCGGCTGGAACCTCCAACTGTTGCCCAGGTGGCGAAATTGGTAGACGCACAGGACTTAAAATCCTGCGGACCTTAAAATCCGTGCCGGTTCGACTCCGGCCCTGGGCACCATTTCTTGAAAAATTCTTCAAAAAAAGAATTTGAAAAAAATGTAAAAAAAGTGTTGCAAAAGAACAGCGGATATGATATAGTATAGAGGCGCTGTTAAAGAGATGCGCTAGTAGCTCAACTGGATAGAGTGCTTGACTACGGATCAAGAGGTTGTGGGTTCGATTCCTGCCTAGCGCGCCAATTGAGTTTTGAAAAATGAATTGAACGGGAAGTAGCACAGCTTGGTAGTGCACCTGGTTTGGGACCAGGGGGTCGCAGGTTCAAATCCTGTCTTCCCGACCATTTAATGGGGCTTTAGCTCAGATGGGAGAGCGCCTGCTTTGCACGCAGGAGGTCAGCGGTTCGATCCCGCTAAGCTCCACCATTAATTGCGGAGGTTTACCCAAGCCTGGCTGAAGGGATCGGTCTTGAAAACCGACAGGGGATGAAAGTCCCGCGGGGGTTCGAATCCCTCAACCTCCGCCATTTAAAAAAAGAATATTACATATCGCGGGATGGAGCAGTCTGGTAGCTCGTCGGGCTCATAACCCGAAGGTCGTTGGTTCAAATCCTTCTCCCGCAACCAAATGGTCTGGTAGTTCAGTTGGTTAGAATGCCGCCCTGTCACGGCGGAGGTCGCGGGTTCGAGTCCCGTCCAGACCGCCATTATGGTTCCGTAGCTCAGTCGGTAGAGCAGAGGACTGAAAATCCTCGTGTCGCTGGTTCGATTCCGGCCGGAACCACCATTACTTTAAAAACAAAAACGATTCACTACATGGCGGGGTAGCTCAGTTGGCTAGAGCAATCGGTTCATACCCGGTGGGTCGGGGGTTCGAATCCCTTCCCCGCTACCATTAAGCTTATAAGTGGTGATCAACCACTTTTTATTTTATCAAGGACCCTTAGCTCAGTTGGTTAGAGCTATCGGCTCATAACCGATCGGTCGAAGGTTCGAGTCCTTCAGGGTCCACCATTGAATGTTCAAGGTTGAAGTTGTATTGATGATTCAATATGATTTCAGCCTTTTTATTTTATCTAACTATAATTTTATGGGAAAATATGGTATGATAAGTATACTAATTTTTTGTGATTAGATACACAAAATATTCATAACGGTATGTTATATTGTTGACGTGGGTGGAAGATGATATGGAAAAAATAGATAATTTTGGATTAACAACTTCACAAGTGCAAGAACGTATTGATAATGGACAAGTTAATGTTTCACATGATAATATTTCAAAGACAAAGAAACAGATTGTGATGGAACATACATTGACTTATTTCAATATTTTAAATGTCTTTTTAGCTGGGATTATTTTATCGACTGGTCGATGGACAAATTTAACTTTTATGGTTGTTGTGATTGTAAATGCTGTTGTAGGAATCTATCAAGAGTTAAAAGTTAAAAAGATTATAGATCAATTAACTGTTGTGACAGTTAAGAAGGTTAAAGTTATCAGAAATCATCAAGAATCAGTTATTCCAGTTGAAAAATTGGTTGTTGATGATGTCGTTTATATTGAAAGTGGGAATCAGATTGGTTCAGATAGTATTGTTTTAAAGTCACGAGGTTTAGAAGTGAATGAAGCAATGTTAACTGGTGAATCAAAACCAGTTAAGAAAAATCATGGAGATGAATTACTTGCAGGTAGCTTTGTTGTAGCTGGAAGCGCCTATGCACAGGTGGTTAGAGTAGGAAATGATAATTATTCGACTCAGCTTGTTCATAAGGCTAAACATAAAAATAAAGCATCTTCAGAGATGAAAGATGCGATTGGCAAAGTGATTAAAGTTTTAAGTGTTGTGATTATTCCGGTTGGTTTGGTTTTGTTTATATCACAACTTGCAGCTTTTCCTGATGATCGGGCATCAGCGATTGTTAAGACTGTTGGTGGTGTGATTGGGATGATCCCTGAAGGCTTGGTTTTATTGACAAGTTTATCATTTATTCTTGGAGTGGGTAAGTTAGCCAAGAAAAAGGCTTTAATTCAAGAGATGGAAGCTATTGAAGCCCTTGCTAGAGTTAATGTGCTATGTTTAGATAAAACGGGTACACTAACAACAGGGGAGTTAGAAGTCGAAAAAATCATACCATTAATCAAACAAGATATTGATGAGATTAATCGTGTCTTAAGTGCAATGGCCTATAGTTTTGATGCTGTTAATGCGACGCAATTGGCTTTACAACATCATTTTTCTAGAGTTGAGGGTTATGATGTCAAAACGCTGATTCCGTTTTCGTCACAGCGTAAAATGAGCGCTGTTTGCTTTGAAAAACAAGGTGCTTATGCAATGGGAGCACCTGAATACTTATTACCTGAAAATCATCCTGTTTTAAAACAGGTAGAAACCTACTCAAAAGAAGGATTACGTGTTTTATTGCTTGTCCAAACTGACTTAGTTGATGAACAAACAAGCCAAATTGGTCAGGTTGTTCCAGTAGCACTTGTTTTAATTCATGATTGCATTCGTCAAGAAGCAAGAGAAACTTTGGCCTTTTTTGAAAAATCTGGAGTTGAAATGCGCATCTTATCTGGTGATAATCCAATGACTGTATCACGTGTTGCATGTTTAGCTGGATTAAAGAATGGTGAGCGTTATATTGATGCTTCAACCTTACCAAATGATGAAGAAGAACTACAAAAAGTAGTTGCTCATTATCGTGTCTTTGGGCGTGTAAAACCTGAACAAAAACAACAAATTATCCGTGCTTGCCAAGCTCTTGGTCAAGTTGTCGGGATGGTTGGAGATGGTGTGAATGATGTTTTGGCTTTAAAAGATGCTGATTGCGGAATTGCTATGGCAGCTGGAAGTGATGCCGCCAAACAAGCGGCCCATATCGTTTTGTTAGATTCTAACTTTGCTTCTATGCAAGCCATTGTGAAAGAAGGCCGCGCAATTATTGCTGATATTGAAAGAGTCAGTTCACTTTATTTAACAAAAACCATCTATTCAACAGCACTTTGTTTAATTTTTGCAGCTTTACGAATGAGTTATCCTTTTACGCCATTACAATTAAGTTTAATTAGTGGATTAGCTATTGGTATTCCTAGTTTCTTATTAACCTTAGAACGTTCATCAGTGTTATCATCACAAGGCTTTTTACGCCATGTTGTTTCAACTGCTTTACCTTGTGCATTAACAATGATTATTTATATGTTGGCAATTGGGTTTGTAGGTCAGTGGTTACACTTTGATGCTAAAATGTATTCAACTTATTATTTCTTGGTTGCTGGATTCATTAGTTTTTTAGTTGTATTTATTGTGTGTATGCCACTCAATCGTTTACGTATGACACTTGCAAGCGTCATAACAATATTGTTTTATTGTATTTTATTGATTATGCCAAATTTCTTTGAAATTTATCCATTGTTAAATTGGCGCGTTATTTGGACTATTCCACTATGTGCAAGTGCAGTTTTCGTGATTGGATTGTTAAGAAAAATGATTCACTATTTTATGAAAAGATATGATGTCTATTTATCTCACCATTAAAAGATTTTGTAAAGATAAAAAAGACTGTTCTTTACAAAGAATTTCATCAAACTGCTTTTTAGAAGCTTGATAAAAATCAAATGGATTAATTCTTACATGAGAAAAATAAACACCACATTTGAGTTGTATTTCACACTCATTTTGATGATAAGTAAAAGTTTGATGAGCAAGCTTTTGATAGAGATTATCAATAGCGTTGCTGATTTCTTGTTCAGTTATATTAAAAGTAACAATAAAATAACTATCACTACGTTCAGAATATAGATTTGCATAATCAAAATTAAAATGTTCTTGAATACTATCTTCAATTGGTTGATAAAAGTGATAGTAAAAGTCTGGAAATTTTTCATATAGATAAGGAGTTATATGATATTGAATATAAATTCCAGTAATAAATGTTGTCTGTTCTGGTTTTTGAATGGATTTAAAAAAATCTCGCATATTTTCCTTAGAATATAATGTATCATAATTATAATCAGGATCCAAAATAGGTAGAGAAGAATTGTTTGTTTTGTTTAAATTATATATGTACATGAAAATCACCCTTGGAAGTTATAGCATATATATTGAGCAAAATTTTGTAGAATTTGTCGAAGAAAGGTAAAAAAATAGAAAGGAATTTATATGAAACCGCGAAAAAAGTTGTTTATAGCCATAATTTGTATTATTATAGCAATTCTTGTCATAGGAATTGGTTATTTCGTTATTAATCAATCATCTATCCATTTTATAAGTAATCATGAGATTGAAGTCAATACAGTTGTTGATTATTCTCGTTTCATAGATTATGTTAAAGATGGTAAGAAAGATGATGTTAAGATAGATAGTTCTCAAGTGAATGTTAAAAAAGTTGGAGAATATAAAGTTGTTTATAAGTATAAAGATGAAGAAAAAACTTTGAAGGTCAATGTTGTTGATACATTGCCTCCTGAATTTGATGTCAAATCTAAAAAGGTTGCTTTAAATCAAACAGTTGAACCATCAGAGCTTGTTAAGAATATTAAAGATGCTAGTCAAACAAAAGTATCTTTTGCTAAAAACTATGAATTTAATAAAGTGGGTTGGCAAGAGATAGAAGTGATTGTTAAGGATGCGTATGATAATGAAACAAGAAAAAAAGTCAAGGTGAATGTTGTTAAAGATGAAAAGGCACCTGAAATTATTGTTGGCAATGCGAATGTTGTCGTTGGGGAAAAAATTGATTTAAAAGCTTTAGCGACAATTAAAGATGATTTTGATAAGAATCCAACTTTAAAAGTAGAAAGTGATAAGCTAGATACGAATAAGATAGGAACTTATCAAGTTAAATATATTGCTAAAGATGTTTCAGGCAATCAATCAGAAAAAACAATACAAGTAGAAGTTGTTGATAAAACCAAAGACAATGAAAAAGTTGTTTATTTAACATTTGATGATGGACCATCTCGCCATACCCCAGAAGTTTTAGAGATTTTAAAACGTTATCAATGTAAAGCGACTTTCTTTATAACTGGTATGAATGAAAAATATCGTCCTTATATTAAAACAGCATATGATCAAGGACATACCATTGGATTACACACTTATTCGCATAATTATTCTAAAGTTTATGCTTCAACAAATGCTTATTTTAAAGATTTAGATAAAGTTGGTAAGCTAGCTAAAGAATATATTGGTTTTACCCCAAAATATATTCGTTTTCCAGGTGGTGGATCAAATACAATTTCACGAAAATATAACAAAGGAATTATGAGTCAACTTACAAAGCAAGTTGGTAAAAAAGGATATATTTATTATGATTGGAATTGTGAGAATGGTGATGGTTATGCGCATATGAGTCAATCTCAAATGTTAAAAAGAGCAACATCATCTTCGGCTAAAAAAGTCATGATTTTAATGCATGATGCTAATGGGAAACAAAATACTGTAGATATTTTGCCTAAAGTGATAGAACATTATCAGAAAAAAGGATATACATTTAAAGCTATTGATGATTCAACACCAGTTTTTCATCAACATGTGAATAATTAAGCCCATTTAGGGCTTTTTTATTTTCTTATACATATAATGAAGTGGTGATAAAATGAAAAAGAAATATATGATATTGTTCATTATCATTATTTATTGTTTGATTCTTAAATATATGCTGCATGTTATTTTTCCTTTTCTTTTGGCAATTCTTTTTTATTTTGTCATGAAACCATTTATTGACTATTTTGATCAAAGAATCCATATGCAAAGACATTCTATAGGGATTATCTTATTGGTTGTCTTTTACTTTATGATTCTATTTGTACTTGCGATTATTGTGACGTATGGCTTTTTCTTCATTATGCAATTCATAAAAAATTGGCCTGAATATTATGTCAATATTATTGAACCATTTTTCAATGAGATAATGGGATACTTTCATCAAGCAGATTGGTTAAAAAATAAAGATGTTTTGGCTTATCTGCAAACACTTTTACAAAACAGTATCTTTTATACAATGACTTTTTTATCACAAATCATGAATCGTATTCCTACTTTCTTTTTTTCCTTTTTATTATTTATTATTTCTTCTTTTTTTCTTGTTATAGATTATGAAAGTATAAAAAAGAAGTTTTATCAGATTTTTCCTTACCATACACTAGAATTTATTATTTTTATTAAAAACAAATGTTTAAAGAGTCTAGGCATTTATTTAAAGTGTCAATTGATTTTAATGGTGATTTGTTTTTTTATTCTTTGGATAGGCTTTTCTGTTTTAAGATTCCAAAATGCCCTCTTATATGCTTTATTAACTGCTTTTTTAGATAGTTTACCTTTTATTGGTGTTGGGATTGTTATTTTACCTATGTGTTTATTTTATCTTTTTAAGGGGATTTATTTAAAAGCACTATATTTATTTTTGCTTTATTTAATTATTAATGTTGTAAGGAGTTTATTAGAACCACAAATTATGAATAAACAATTACAGATTCCATCCTTCCTTTTGCTTTTATCTATGATGATTCATTTATATTTCTTTGGCTTGATTGGGATTATTCTTTCACCTATTCATATGAATATTATTTATAGTATTTTAGATGCTAAGGATAAAGCTTCTCATTAAAACTTGAATTTGATATAATAGCATGGGAGGTTAATTATGGATAAAAAGTATTTTTTCTTTGATATTGATGGAACACTTACAAATAAAGAAACAGGTGAAATTGTTGAAAGTGCTAAAATGACTATTCAACAATTACAAGCTCAAGGACATTTTGTATGTATTGCGACAGGTCGAGCTTATTATAAGACAAAAGAATTTGCTAAAAAGATGGGTATTCATCATATAGTAAGTAATGGTGGAGCAGCATTGACAATCAATGATGAACTGATTGAAAATAGACCACTTGATCATCAACTGGCTGTTCAATTATGCTATGAAGCTGATCGATTAGGTTATGGTATTTTAATATCACCACGTGATAGTATTGATGTTGTGATGAAAGATGAGCGTTTTATTGAACAGATTGGTTATCGTCAAGAACCAACACGTTATATTTTAAATCGTTCTATGAAATTTGAAGATATTGAAAACATATATAAGATTTATATTGCGATTTCTCCTAAGGAAGAAGATCGATTAACATTAAAAGATAGTTTAGGGCATATTCGTTTTATGCCAGGATGTTTAACTTATCAACATGATGAAAAAGATCAAGGAATCCTTAAAATGATTGAAAGAGTCAATGGAAAAAAAGAAGATGTTGTTGTTTTTGGTGATGATTTTAATGATTTGGTAATGTTTAAAAAAGAATGGACCAATATAGCCATGGGAAATGCTTGTGAACCGTTAAAAGCCCAGGCAACATTTGTAACAAAGGCCAGTGTTGATGATGGAATAGAATATGCTTGTCGCCATTTTGGATGGATTTTATAAAAAAACCTTTTTTGATTGCTATTTGATGATAATCGTCATAAACTGAGAATATAAGGAGGTTTTTTTATGAAAAACGAACATTACAAGCATAATGTGAAAACCATTGCATCTGTATTCATTGCAGTTGTGGCTATTTGTGCATTAGTGATTGTGTTGAGTGGCAATCAATACAAGAAGTATTTAGGTTTAACCGAATATCCTAATTGTATGAAAGTTGATGAATATGGCGATGCAGGAAATGATGAAGGATGCATTCGTCACACGAGAACTTTAACGCCTGATTATCAAGATGTCTATTCTTTAAGTTTTGAAACTTTTTATATGAATAATGAAGATAATGCGAGTCAAAAATATGTAGACTTGCTTGATAGTATGAAGGTAGAAAAAATTGTTAAGAAGAAAGAAACACATATTTCTGATGTTTCAAGAGTGACATGCTTTAAAACTGATAAAAATCAAGTTTGGTATATTGTTAAAGAGGGAACGACTTTATATAAAGCTTATGGTATAAATAGTGAAATGGATAAAAAACAAAGATGGTTTGATGTATTGAAAATTAATTATAAAGTACCAGATATGATATAAATAATTTATTGTATACAATTATACAACATAATGGTATAATAATCTATATCATAAGAGGGGTGATTGATATGGAAGAAAAGATTAGAGATTTTTTTGAAAAATCTTTAACGGAAAATCAAATTGATAATGAATTATATACAACATATTCTGTTAAAAAGGGATTACGTAATGAAGATGGAACAGGAGTTTTAGTAGGGTTAACAAAAATTTCTGATGTTGTCGGATATAAAAAAGAAAATGGGGAAAAGGTTGATGACTATGGTCATCTTTATTATCGTGGAATTAATGTCAGAGATATTATCGAAGCGAAGCGTCATGAAAAGAGATATCTCTTTGAAGAAGTTTGTTTTTTAATTTTATTTGGTTATTTACCAAATCAGGAAGAATTTGAAAAATTTAAAAAAATATTAAGTTCAAATTATGAATTACCGCCACATTATTTAGAGGCAAATATTTTAGGCTTTCCAGCCAAGAATTTAATGAATAAATTACAACAAGAAGTTTTAATGTTATATAACTATGATGAAGATCCTGATAACGTGGGAATTGAAGAAACATTATTAAAGGGTATTCATTTACTTGCTAAAATGCCAAGTATGGTTTGTTATACATATCAAACCAAAGTTCATTATTTTGATGCTCAAAGTTTGTTTATCCATCATATTCACCAAGATTATAGTATTGCTGAAACAATTTTAGCATTATTAAGAGATGATGGGACTTTTAGTAAAAAAGAAGCTGAAGTATTAGATGTTGCCTTGGTTTTACATGCTGACCATGGTGGAGGAAATAACTCAACTTTTACTAATGTCGTGATTTCTTCAACCGGTACAGATATTTATTCATCAGTTGCAGGGGCAATTGGGTCATTAAAAGGACCTCGTCATGGTGGAGCCAATTTAGCCGTTAAACAACAAATGGAAAAAGTCATTCAGGAAATTTCACTTCAAGCCAGTGATGAACAAATTCATGATATCATCTGTCGTATTTTAGATAAACAATTTAATGATGGTAGTGGATTGGTTTATGGAATTGGTCATGCTGTTTATACTTTAAGTGATCCACGTAGTGATATTTTGGCTGAAAAGTGTAAAGAACTTGCTGAAGAAAAAAATCGCTTAGATGAATTTGATTTTTATCAAAGATTTGCTAAAATTGCGATTGCTGAAATTTATCAACGTAAAGGTATTCATGTTTGTAGTAATGTTGATTTTTATAGTGGTTTAGTTTATGATATGCTAAATATTCCTAGTGATCTTTATACATTGTTGTTTGTAGTTGGAAGAACAGTTGGATGGATAGCACATAATATTGAAAGTAAACTCTATTCAAATCGTATTATTCGTCCAGCAACAAAGTATGTTGGCGGTATTAAGGAGTATGAGGACATTGAGAAAAGATCGTAAAATTTTATTTTTTGATATTGATGGAACGTTAGCAATTGGTCATGATATTCCATCATCGACACAACAAGCATTAAAAAAATTACAAGCAGAAGGGCATTTATTAATGATTTGTACAGGTCGCTCTTATGAATATGCTTATCAATATTTCCATGATGTTGTTGATGGATTTATAACCAGTAATGGACGTTATATTGTTTATCATGACCAAGTTTTATTAGATGAACCCTTAACATCATCACAGATTCAATATTTTATGCAAGTGATGAGAAAACATCATTGTGGTTTTGCTTTTATTGACCATCAAAGAGGATATTTAGAAAATGAAGATCCGATTGCTTTACAAGATGCAATAGATCACTATTTACCTGGTTTTTATCAAACATCTTTTCAAGATGATGATGTCACTGGTTATATGTTTGATATTTATTTTCCTAGTCATACACAATTTGAAGATGTGCAATTAGAACTTAAGGATAGTGTTGTTTTCAATGAACATTTTCCTCATCCAAGTGCTGATGCGACAATTATTGGAGTGGACAAGGGAGATGGAATTGATAAAGTTCTAGACTATTTTTCCCTGAGTAAAGATGATGCTTTTGCTTTTGGTGATGGAGCAAATGATTTATGTATGTTTCAACATGTGACTCATAGCATAGCAATGGGTAATGCAATTGAGGAATTAAAAAAAGCAGCCGAATATGTTACAGCTGCTATTGATAATGATGGGATTGAAAAAGCTTTACAGTATTATCAGCTTATTGATTAAACGACCGTTTCAGGTCGTTTTTTTGCATAAAAAAAATCCAAGAAAAATCTTGGATTATTTGACAAGCTTTGTCCAATGGTATTTATCTTCTAAACGACCCCATTGAATACCAGTTAATGTATCATAAAGTTTTTGTGTTAATTCACCAGTTTCAAAACCATTAATTGTCACTTTTTCACCCTTATAACATAATTCTCCAATTGGTGAAATAACTGCTGCTGTTCCTGTTCCCCAAGCTTCTTTTAAAGCACCAGTTCTACCAGCTTCCATCAATTCATCAATACTTAAATCACGTTCTTCAACCTTATATCCCCAATCTTTTAAGATATGAATAATAGAATCTCTTGTGACACCAGGTAAAACTGAACCCTCTAAAGCTGCAGTAACAACAGTATCATTAATCAAGAACATAACATTCATTGTTCCAACTTCTTCAACATATTTTCGATGCACACCATCTAACCAAAGAACTTGTGTGTAACCATTTTGTTCAGCTTTGACTTGTGCAGCAATACTTGCTGCATAGTTTCCACCACATTTTGTAAATCCAGTACCGCCTTTAACTGCACGTACAAATTCATCTTCAACCCAAATTTTAACTGGATTGACACCTTCAGGATAATAGTTACCTACTGGTGATAAGATAATCACAAATTTATAACTTTTGGCTGGATGTACACCAACACCAGCTTCTGTCGCAAATGTGACTGGACGAATGTATAATGATGTATTAGGTGCTGTTGGAATCCAATCTTGTTCATATTTCACAATTGCTTCAACTGCTTCAACAAACATTTCTTCAGGTAATTCAGCCATACAAATACGTTTATTAGAATTAATCATTCTTCGTGCATTCATTTCTGGTCTGAATAATAAGATATCACCATTTGGATTACGATAAGCTTTTAATCCTTCAAAAGTTTCTTGAGCATAATGAAGAACCATCGTTGCTGGATCCATTGGAATTGGTCCATATGGGACAATACGTGCATCATGCCAGCCTTGATCTTGATCCCAATCTATCATAAACATATGATCAGTAAAATACTTTCCAAATCCTAAGTTATTTTGATCAGGTTTTTGTTTTAATGTTTTTGCTCTTTCAATTTTAATTTCCATATATATAATCCCCCTTTAACAGTTAATGCAATTATACTCTTTTTTTATTTTATAAACAATATATTTTTTTGCATTTAAATAAAAAATAGTGTAAAATTAAGGAATAAGATAAAAAACGAGGTGAAAAAATTGTTGAAAATGTTATTGTGCTGTGGTGGAGGCTTTTCTTCTAGCTATGTTGTAGAGAGAATGAAGAAAGAAATTAGAGAAAATCAATTAGAAAATGAAGTCTTTATTGAATTTTCACCATTTTCCTTAGCCTTAGATAAAATGCATGATTATGATATTGTGATTTGTTGTCCACATCTTTATATTTATGTCAAAAGACTTGCTCAAATGCAATCTTTGCCTATTCCTTTTTATATCTTGCCACCAAGAATGTATGGGATGATGGAAATTAAAGAGATTTATCAAGATGCTAAGGATATCATTCATATTTTTAGAAAATCAGGAGAAAATCCAGTTCATTTTCCTGGTGAAGAAAATGTTTTAAAAATAACCAGAAAGTGCGCATATAGTCATGAAAAATAAAAAGCAAGGGTTCTTTTTTTATTCAAGTTCTTAATAATGTTGAAAAAAAGAAGAAAATTCGCTATAATGAAAACTATCTATGATTTGAAAGGAGATGTAAACAATGGAATACATGACTTTAATTGGTATTTTAATCATTGTTGTTGGCTTTGCACTTAAACTAGATGTATTAGCGGTTGTTATTGTATCTGGGATTGTGACAGGGCTTGTTGCTGGAATTGATTTTGTTGAAATTTTAAGAATCTTAGGTGATTCATTTGTCAACAATAGATTGATGTCTATTTTCTTAATTATCTTTCCAGTCATTGCCATTATTGAAAGATATGGTTTAAAAGAGAGAGCGGCTTATTTAATTGGTAAATTAAAGAATGCGTCTGCTGGAAAAGTATTATCTATTTATATGGTTATTCGTTCAATTGCTTCAGCATTAAATGTTAGAATTGGTGGACATGTTCAATTTGTTAGACCATTAATTTTACCAATGAGTGAGGCAGCAGCTGAAATTGATAAAGAAAAACCATTGACTGAAAAAGAAGATGAAGATATTAAAGGATTATCTGCAGCAGTAGAAAACTATGGAAACTTCTTTGCTCAAAACTGTTTCCCTGCTTCTAGTGGTGTTGTATTGATTCAAGGAACATTGGTTGGTTTAGGTTATAAAGAAATTACTTTATCAATGATTTCTTCTTCAGCTATTTATATTGCTGTGATTGCTGTTATTTTAACAATTGTTCAAGTTCTATTGTATGATAGAAAATTAAAGAAGGAGGGAAAAGAATAATGACTCAATTTTTAAGTGTTTATCTTCCTGAATTTTTCTATGTGTTATGTGGATTAGTAAGTTTTGATTGTGCCCTTCGTGCAACAAAAAATGAAGAAGCACGTATTGGTACAGCGCTATTTTGGAGTTTATTAGGAATTATCTTTATGTTTGGGAAAATGATTCCTTCAGTTGTTACAGGAATTTTACTTGTTGTGATGGGATGTTTAACTGCAACAAAACAAGTAAGAATGGGTAAATTTGTTGAATCTACACCTGAATTCCGTCAAAAAGCCAGTGAAAGAGTAGGAAATAAAATTTTTATTCCTGCCGTATCAATTGGTTTAATGGCATTAGCTTTATCATTTGTTAAATATAATGTTGAAGTTGATGGCGTTATTAAAGCACAAGCTTTAGATGGTGCAGTAATGACAGGAACTGCTTGTTTAGTGGCACTTGTTTTAGCTTTTGTTATTTGTAAACCAAAGGTTTCTGAAACAAGATCAGATACATCACGTTTATTAATGCAAGTTGGAGCTTCTTGTCTATTGCCTCAATTATTAGGAGCATTAGGTGCTGTCTTTAAAGAAGCTGGTGTTGGTGATGTTATTTCACAAATTATTTCAAGTGTTGTGCCATCTGGAAACATTGTGATTGGTGTTATTGTCTATGTTTTAGGTATGGTTATCTTTACAATGATTATGGGTAATGCTTTTGCTGCCTTTACAGTTATTACAATTGGAATTGGTTATCCATTTGTTATTGCTCAAGGTGGAAATCCTGCCGTAATTGGAGCGTTAGGGATGACTGCTGGATATTGTGGAACTTTGATGACACCAATGGCGGCAAACTTTAATATTGTGCCTTGTGCGGTCTTAGAAACAAAAGACCAAAAATGGGCAGTTATTAAAGCACAAGCACCAATGGCATTAATTATGATTGTTATTCACATTATTTTAATGTTAGTATTAGGTTTCTAAGGAGGAACATTATGAAAATATTAGTTACTGGTTTTGATCCTTTTGGTGGAGAAAAAATTAATCCAGCGATTGAATCAGTTAAAAAATTACCAGATGAAATTGCTGGTGCTCAAATTATTAAATTAGAAATTCCAACGGTTTGTCATCGTTCATTAGAAGTTATTGATCAAGCTATTCAAGAACATAATCCAGATGTTGTTTTATCAATTGGTCAAGCAGGTGGAAGAAGTGATATTACAGTTGAAAGAGTTGGAATTAATGTTGATGATTGTCGTATTCCTGATAATGCTGGACAACAAATTATTGATGAACCAGTATTTGTGGATGGACCAGCTGCTTATTTTGTTAATTTACCAATTAAGGCAATGGTTGCTCGTATTCAACAACGTCAAATTCCAGCATCTGTTTCTAACAGTGCCGGAACATTTGTTTGCAATCATGTAACTTATGGTGTAAGACATATTATTGAAACAAAATATCCGGGTAAAAGAAGTGGTTTCATTCATATTCCATTCTTACCACAACAAGTTATTGATAAAAAGAATATGCCAAGTATGTCATTAGAAACAATTGTAGAAGCATTAACAGCTGCGATTGAAGCTATTGTTGATACTGATGTTGATTTAAAAGTAACTGGTGGGGCGACTCATTAATGAAACAAAAAATATTTGTTTATGGAACATTAAGAAAAGGTATGTACAATTATGATCTTTATCTTAAAGATGAAGATTCATTTCGACAATATGGATATATCAAAGGTAGCTTAATGACAATTAGAGGTAAAGCTTATCCGGCTTATATAACAGAAGGTCAGGATATGATTTTAGGTGAGATTCATGAAGTGAGTGAGAAAACACTTAAATTGATTGATGAAATGGAAGGATATTTTGGAAAAGGAAATCCAAATAATGAATATAACAAAGAAATTTGTGATATTTATGATGAAAACAATCAAATTATCGATCAAGCTTACGTTTATGTCTTTAATATGGACAATCGTAGAAATGTTTCTGCTCTTGAAAATGATATCGAATCTCATGATTATGTGAAATACATACAAGAAATAAAAAGAAATGAAAAAACTTATTCAATTGATGAATAAGTTTTTTTTCATTTATTCTATAATTTCGATTTGCATTGATTTCATAACATCGATACTTTCCTGATGAACTTTTTCATCAGCACTTGCAGTACCTCTTAAATCAACACGAATTGGTGTATCAGGTTGTGCTGCTTTAGCCATAATTGCATTGGAAAGAACACAAATATGTGAAACAACTCCAACAAAAGTAATATCTTCATATTCTTTACCTTCTAAGTAATAAGCTAAATCCAATGAAGGAAAAGTTGGCTTTTTAAAGCATAGACAATCTTGTAATAAGTCTTTCACTTTACCATAAAGTTCCCAACCTTCACTATGTTCAATACAATGTTCAATAGGTAGATGAGCCCCCTCATAAGTTTCTAAATAATTTTGAGTATGGGTATCCATCGTATAAACAATTTCATCACCATTCATGTGATATTCCTTAATGAGATTCACAATATGGTCTTCTAATGCTTTCGCTTTATCAAAACCTAAACTACCACTTACAAAATCATTTTGAAAATCTACAACAACTAATAATCTTTTCATATTTTCACCCCGTTTACTTTATTTTATCAAATTTCATTGACTTGTCAAACATTTCATTATATAATCATATTAACATATGAATAATTGTTCATATAAAAGGAGGAAGAACATGGATAAATCAACGATTGTTAATCAAGATGTTGTTAATCAAGTAGTTGAAGCATTACCTGATGAAGAAATACTTTATGATGTTGCAGAGCTATTTAAAGTATTTGGTGATTCTACGCGTATTAAAATTATATGTGCGCTTTTTGAATCAGAAATGTGTGTTTATGATTTAGCTGCAGCTTTATCAATGACACAATCAGCAATTTCACATCAATTAAGGATTTTAAAAACTGCGAATCTTGTAAAATTCAGACGTGAAGGAAAACTTATTTATTACTCATTGGATGATGAACATGTTCAACAAATCTTTGATGCAGGATATAAACATGTGATTGAATAAGGGAGGGAATTTTATGATCAAAAAATACACACTCAAGAATCTTGACTGTGCATCATGTGCACATAAAATTGAAAACATGATTAATCAAAGAGAAGATATTAATGAAGCTACACTTTCTTTTGCAAATGGATTATTAATTATTGATTCCAATCAAGCTATAGATATACACGAATTAGAAAAGCTTATTCAAGCATTAGAACCAGAAGTCACAATTGAAGAAAAAGATGCTCATCATCACCATCATCATGAAGAACATACACATCATCATGATGAATGCAGTTGTGGGCATGAGCATCATGAACATCATCATGAGCATTGTGAATGCGGACATGACCATGAAGAAGATCATCGTATATTAAATGAAAAAGGGACAATTTCTTATCACATTGCTGGATTAGATTGTGCATCATGTGCTATGAAAGTGGAAGATGCTATTCAAAAATTATCAACGGTTGAAGAAGCAGTTCTTAATTTTTCTACTGAAACTTTACAAGTGAAACCTCAAGGTCATGTTGAAAAAGATGTTTTGTTAAAGGAACTTCAAAAAACAATTGATCAAGTTGAAGATGGAGTCGTTTTATCTTATAAGAATCAAAGTCGAGTGATTGAAAAACCTCAATTATTTGTTGTTAAAGATCATCTTTCATTGATTGTAGGGATTTTGATTTATATTGTAAGTTTAATATTTGAAGCACAGGCTTTTTCTTTTGTTGGTTTTTTAATCGCTTATATATTGATTGGTTATGATGTTATTTTAAAAGCGGCTAAGAATATTTTAAGAGGAGAAATCTTTGATGAAAACTTCTTAATGGGAATTGCGACAATTGGAGCTTTTGCGATAGGAGATTATCCTGAAGCAGTTGCGGTTTTATTGTTTTATTCTATTGGTGAGATTTTTCAATCTTATGCTGTTAATAAAACAAGAAATTCGATTTCGGCATTAATGGACATTAAAAGTGAATATGCAAACTTAAAAACTTCAAATGGTGTTCAACAAGTGGCTCCTGAAGAAGTGAAAGTAGGCGATATTTTAGTTGTAAAGGTTGGAGAAAAGATTCCTTTAGATGGAGTGGTTGTTCAAGGTCATTCTTTATTAGACACTTCAAGTTTAACTGGTGAATCAGTTCCTCGAGAAGTTTTAGAAAATCAAGAAGTATTGGCTGGAGTCGTTAACTTAACTGAAATCTTAGAAATTAAGGTGACAAAACCCTATGTTGATTCAACAGTTTCTAAAATCTTGGAATTAATGGAAAATGCGGCAAGTAAAAAAGCCCCAATTGAAAAATTTATTACAAGATTTGCTAGAATTTATACCCCAACAGTTGTTGGCTTAGCCGTTTTATTAGCTATTGTACCAATGTTTATCTTTGAAGATGCCCAATTTACCGATTGGTTGTATCGTGCACTTACATTCTTAGTTGTTTCTTGTCCTTGTGCATTGGTTATTTCAATTCCTTTAGGATTGTATGCTGGACTTGGAAAAGCTAGTAAAGTAGGGGCCTTAATTAAAGGTGGAAACTATTTAGAATTGTTAAAGGATGTTGATACAGTTGTATTTGATAAAACAGGAACTTTAACAAAAGGAAGTTTTGATGTTGTTGAAATAAATGGTCAAGATGATTTATTAATGTATGGGGCTTATGGTGAATATTATAGTAATCATCCACTTGCTAAAAGTATTGTTAAAAAATATGGAAAAGCTATTGATGAAAGTCTTATTTCTGATTTTAAAGAAATTGCTGGTAAAGGTATAGATGTTTATATAAAACAACATCATGTTATTTTAGGAAATGCGACTTTCTTTGAAGAAAAGAATATTGTTGTTAAAGAACCATCAAGAGTTGGAACAATTGTTTATATTGCGATTGATGAGAAGTTTGCAGGTTCAATTGTTGTTGCTGATCAAATTAAAGAAACGACTAAACAAGGGATTCAGTCGCTTAAAAAAGTAGGAGTAAAAAATACTGTTATGTTGACAGGTGATCATCATAAAGTTGCTCAAGATGTAGCTAGTCAATTAGGAATTGACAGCGTATATAGTGAATTATTACCAAGTGATAAAGTCACTCAAGTTGAACAATTGTTATCACAAAAACAAGGATATGTTGCCTTTGTAGGTGACGGAATCAATGATGCTCCCGTTTTAGCAAGAGCTGATGTTGGAATTGCAATGGGTGGTGTTGGTAGTGATGCTGCAATTGAAGCTGCTGATGTTGTTTTAATGCAAGATAATATTGAAACAATCAGTGATGCGATTTCTATCTCATATAAGACAAATAGAATTTTGAAAGAAAATGTTGCTTTTACATTAATCATTAAAATAGGTGTTTTGATTTTAACGATGTTTGGTATGTCTAATATGTGGATGGGAGTTTTTGCTGATGTTGGTGTAACCTTAATTGCAATCTTAAATTCAATGCGTATTTTACGATAAATAAAATAGAGTAAGGAGGAAAGAGTAAAGTATAACTTTTTCCTCCTTTAGTTTTCATTGCATGGTTTCCAATCCGTGTAAAATGAGTTATAATATAGAAAATGAGGTGGAGATGAAAGATGACATTAGATGAAATTTTACCAGGCGGATTGGTGGAAATTGTATCAGTTGGCGGAGAAGGACTTTTAAGGCGCCGTTTATTAGAAATGGGCTTAACTCCTAAAACAAAAGTCAAAGTCAGAAAAGTAGCACCAATGGGTGATCCAATAGAAGTTTATTTGCGAAGTTATGTATTAACCTTAAGAAAAGATGATGCTTCCAAGATTGCTGTCAAGGAGGTTTGTAATGAATAAAAAAATTGCTTTAATCGGAAATCAAAATTGTGGGAAAACAACATTATTTAATGCTTTAACTGGTTCTTCTCAACATGTTGGAAATTTTCCAGGTGTTACTGTTGAACAAAAAAGAGGATTTATTAAAAAACATAAAGATGAATTTGAATTGATAGATTTACCAGGAATCTATTCTTTATCCCCTTATACATCTGAAGAAATAGTTTCTATTCAATTTTTATTAGAAGAACAACCAGATTTAATTATTAATATTGTTGATGCAACAAATATTGAAAGAAATCTTTATTTAACAATGCAATTGATGGAATTAAATATACCTATTATTCTTGTCTTAAATATGATGGATGAAGTGATTAGTAGTGGCAATTGCATTGATATTGATGGTTTAAAAGAGAGATTAGGAATGCGAGTTGTACCAATCTCAGCAAGTAAGAATGAAGGAATTGAAGATGTTATTACAGCAATTGAAAAAACATTAGAAAATCCTGGACGACATTTAGATTTATGTCATGGACCTGTTCATAAGGCCATTCATTCAATATCACATATTGTTGAACAAAAAGCACATATTTTACATTTACCAGTACGTTATTGTGTGACGAAGCTCATTGAAGGTGATGAGGACATGTTTAAGACATTGGATGTCAATGATAATGATCGTCATATTATTGAACATATCTTAGAAGGAATGGAACAAGAATCAGGAACAGATCGTGAGGCAGCCTTGGTTGATATGCGTTATTCTTTTATTGAAGAAGTATGTTATTATTGTGTTTTTACTGAATGTGAGACAAAAGAACAAGTACGTTCAGAAAAGATTGATTCACTATTAACCCATAAATATTTAGGGATTCCTATCTTTATCTTGATTATGTTAATGATATTTTATCTAACATTTTATTTGATTGGTGCACCATTACAAGATTTAATGGATAATCTTATTGGAATGATATCACAAAATATTATTCAATTACTTGAACATTATCATGTGGCTTATTGGTTACGTGCCCTCATTGGTGATGGGATTTTAGCTGGAGTGGGTAGCGTTTTGTCGTTCTTACCAGTGATTGTGATTTTATTTTTCTTCTTATCTTTGTTAGAAGATAGTGGATATATGGCACGTGTTGCTTTTGTTATGGATAAGGCATTAAGAAAGATTGGGTTATCAGGACGTTCATTTGTACCAATGTTGATAGGGTTTGGATGTAGTGTACCAGCAATTATGGCAACAAGAACATTATCAAGTGATCGTGACCGTAAAATGACAATTGTTTTGACTCCATTTATGTCATGTAGTGCGAAATTGCCTATTTATGGTATGATTATTGCTGCATTCTTTCCACATAAAGCAGCGATTGTCATGATTACGATTTATTGCATTGGAATTTTAGTAGCAATTATCTCAGCATTACTTTTGAAAAGTACAATCTTTTTAGGTGAGCCTGTACCTTTTGTTTTAGAGTTGCCTGCTTATCGTATACCAACTATAAAAAATGTTGTTTTAAATGTTTGGGATAAAGCCAAAGATTTTATTCATAAAGCATTTACAGTTATTTTTATTGCATCAATCGTTATTTGGTTTTTACAAAGCTTTAATTTTACTTTTGATATGATAGAAGATAGTAGTCAAAGTATTTTGGCAGCTATTGGTTCCTTTGTTGCTCCAATATTTAAGCCATTAGGATTTAGTGATTGGCGTGCTTCAACTGCTTTAATGACAGGAATTACTGCTAAAGAATCAGTCGTTTCAACATTAACTGTTTTAACTCAAGCTGCTACGACAACATCATTAAATAACGCTTTAGCAACTATTTTTACACCTTTAAGTGCATTTACATTTTTAGTATTTACCGTTTTATATATGCCTTGTATTGCTGCGTTTGCTGCAACGAAACGTGAACTTGGTTCGTGGTGGCAAGCGATAAGTACCGTTTTATTTCAAACTGGTATGGCTTATATTGTGGCTTTTGTGATTTATCAGATTGGAAGTCTTTTTCTATGAATATAGCAGATGTTATTGTTTTATGCTTTTTAGGAATTTGTCTCGTTTTGGCAATTCGTGGTTCATCAAGAAAATGTCATGATTGTACGCATTGTCATAAAATATGTGGAGGAAAGAAAAATGGAGAAGAATTTAGAAAGTTTATTGAGGATCAAAGAAACAGAATTAATTAAGGCTTTTGAAGCCAATAACATGACATGTCTATTTGTTAAAGATAGAGATGAATTAACGCATTATTTAAAGAGTATTTTAAATCAATCAAAGAAGGTTGCATTAGGCGGGAGTGTGACATTAAATCAATTAGGGGTTATTGATTTGATTAAAGAAAGTGATGTTCATTTTATTGATCGTTATGAAGAAGGACTATCAAATGAAGAATTGATGAACCGTTTTCGTGAAGCATTCTTTGCTGATTTATTCATTACAAGTACTAATGCTTTAACAATGGATGGTTGTCTTTATAACATTGACGGAACAGGAAATCGTGTGGCAGCAATGATTTTTGGACCACGTGAAGTCATTGTCATTGCAGGGTTGAATAAGATTTGTCAAAATGAAGAAGAAGCTATCGCAAGAATCCGTCATTGCAGTGCACCAGCCAATGCGATTCGTTTAAATAAAAAAACACCTTGTACCAAGACTGGACATTGTATGGATTGTCATAGTCCTGATCGTATTTGTTCAAGCTATGTAAAATTAGCTTATCAAAAGCAAGTAAACCGTATTAAAGTCATTATTGTTGAAGAAAATTTAGGATATTAGGAGAGTATTATGAAAAAAAAGGCGGGGCTTTTGTTTCCCATTTCAGCTTTACCAAATCGTTATGGAGTTGGGGATTTTGGCAAAAATGCATATGAATTGGTTGATAAAATGGCTAAGGCACATATAAAGTTATGGCAGATTTTACCATTGAATCCATTAGGATATGGGAATTCTCCGTATCAACCATTATCAACACATGCTGGTGATGAAATTTATTTGGATTTAGATGATTTAAAGAAAGATGGTCTATTAAAGGAAGAAGAAGTGACTTATTTTAATAGTCAGGTTTCTTTTGTAGCTTATCAAAGTGTTCGTAAGGAAAAGGAAAAACTTTATCGTTTAGCTTTTTCTCGTTTTGTTGAAAATGTAGATTATCAACAATTTATAAAAGAGAATGATTGGGTTTATAACTATGCTATTTTTCAAGTCTTTAAAGAACAAAATCATCAAAAATCATGGATTGAATGGGAAGATAAATATAAAAATTATCCAAAGAATCAATCATTTTCTCTTTTACCTTTTGAAAAAGAAATTCATTACCATATCTTTTTACAATATTATTTCTTTAAACAATGGCAAGATTTAAAGACTTATGCAAATCAAAAAGGTATTGAAATTATTGGTGACATGCCTATATATGTCGGTTTAGATTCAGCTGATGTTTGGACACATCAGGAATGTTTTTTATTAGAAGAAGATGGAACACCATCTGTCGTTGCCGGAGTACCACCTGATTATTTTAGTAAATATGGACAAAGATGGGGTAATCCAATTTATGATTGGGAGTATTTAAAAACTCATCATTATGATTTTTGGGTTGAAAGAATGCTTGCAGCTCATCAAATGTATGATACTGTAAGAATTGACCATTTTAGAGGGTTTGATACGTATTGGCAGATTCCTGCAAGTGAACCAACTGCAGTTATTGGTGAATGGGTTGAAGGACCAAGTTATGATTTGTTTGATGAACTTTATAAAAAGATTGATGATCTTTCTATTTTAGCCGAAGATTTAGGTGAGTTAAGGGATGAAGTTTATGAGTTAAGAGATTATTATCATTTAAAGGGAATGTATGTTTTCCAATTTCATTATCATTATGATTTTGATTTTGATAAAGTTGTTGTTTATAGTGGAACCCATGATAATGATACACTTGTTGGTTGGTTGACTTCATTGGATGAAGAAGAATATGAACAAGTTGAAACGCTTTTAGAAGATTATCAAGAAGAAAAAATGTATCAGAAGATTATACATTATTGTTTAGATTTAAAAGCTAATGATGTGATTATTCCAGTTTGGGATATGATGGGTTGTGATTCATCATGTCGGTTCAATGTGCCAGGTAAAATTGGTTCTCCTAACTGGGAATATCGTTTAACTTCATTTGAAGAATTTGATTCATATTTACAGGTTTATCAAAGTATGGTAGAACAGAGTCAAAGAAAAGAGGGGTAATATGAAACGTGCAGTTGTCCTTGCTGGTGGGGGTTCTAAAGGAGCCTATGAAGCTGGATATATGAGAGCTTTAAAAGAATTAGGAATTGATTATCAAATAGTGACTGGAACATCTATAGGGGCTTTAAATGGATGTTTATTGGCTCAAAATGATCAACAAGCAATGGAAGATTTATGGGAAAATTTAGATATTTCTAAAGTCTTTGCGGGAGGATTTAGTCCTGATTTTAATTTTGATTTAGATACAATGTTGGATCAATCAAATCTTGTTGTTTCTTTCTTTAAAAGCTATTTAAAAGAAAAAGGTGCTGATATTACACCATTAAAAGAATTAATTCGAGGATTATTAAAAGAAGATCAATTACTATCTTCACCAATTGATTTTGGTTTATGTACTGTCCATTATCCATCATTAAAGCCTCTACTCATTACCAAATCAGAGATGGAAAAAGAATATATCTTTGATTATTTAATTGCCAGTGCCTCATGTTTCCCAGTTTTTCCAACTCATAATTTTCAAAATCAATCATTTATTGATGGAGGTTATTATGACAACGTTCCAGTTGATTTAGCTTTAGATATGGGAGCCGATGAAGTTATTGTTGTTGATATGCATGAAGAAGCAACCCACAAACATTATTTAAATCGACCTCATATTATCTATACAACACCTTATGTAGATTTAGGTGGATTTATGGATTTTTCTAAAGATGCTTTACAACGCAATATGCGAATTGGCTATCAGACTGCAATGAAATATTTCGGAAATTTAGTTGGTGTTCAATATACTTTTGAACAATTTGAAACACCTTTATTTCATGAGTTTTATAAAGAAGTCTTATATTTAGAAAGATATATGCGTTCCCTATTAAGAAATGATTCTGCTGGTAATTTAGTTTATAAATATATGGAATCACATAAAGAACAACCACTAGATGAAAAAGATTACCTTTATGTAACACTTGATTGGTTAGGACAATTATTAACAAAAGATCCAAGTTATGTTTATCAGTTTGATATTTTTGTAGATGATTTATTAAAAGATTTTGAAGAATATATGGATCCTGATTTCCAGATGTTATCATTACGTTTGGCTGATGATATATCTAGAACATTTAGTAATATTAGTAAAAAAGGCATCATTGGCCGTTTCTTACATGCCATGTTATATCCTGAAGAAGAAAAAATGGACATTTCCAAATTTTTAACACTATTTTCAAAAGAAGTTATTCAAGCTAAATTACTCTATATGCTTTTTCAAGAAAAAAATAATCTTAAACAAGAAAAGGAATAATTCATCGATTATTCCTTTTCTTGTTTAACATGACTTAAAATATAAGAAAATACACTTTTTCCATCCATGAGTCCATAATCTCGCATAGAAATTTCAGCAACTGGAATAGGAGAGACAAGCTTTTCTATCTGTTTTTTAGCATACTTGACTTGAGGAGCCAAAAGAATTATATCAGCTTGAGTTCTCTCATCAATATCATTAATACCTTGAGCTTCTATATCTATTTGAATATTTTCATTTATCGCTTCATTTTTTATTTTTTCAACCAATAAACTTGTTGACATTGCAGCACTACAACATAATATAACCTTTAGCATCTTCATCACCCCATTCACTTTCAAACTCATTATAACATGTTTTTTTAAAATGATGATAAATTTACAAAATCTGCAATTATAAAATAAAAAAGAGGGGCATCCCCTCTTTGATTAATATAGATTTTTCTTTGTTTTTTCGTATATAATTTTAAGTCCCTTAAATGTTAAATCAACATCATAAATATCTATCTGATCAGTTTCACTAGCAATAATTCTTCCAAGACCACCAGTAGAAATAACCTTTAAATCTTCACCGTATTCTTCTTTAATCTTTTTTATGATATATTCTGTTTGTCCAATATAGCCAAAAACAATTCCTGCTTGCATACTATGAATGGTATTACGGGCAATGATTTTACTTGGCTTTTTAATTTCGATTTCTGGTAATTTAGCAGCTTGCGAAGAAAGGGCATTGGTACAAATACCAATTCCTGGAGCAGTTGCTCCACCTAAAAATTCACCTTTACTACTTACAACATCATAAGTTGTTGCGGTTCCAAAATCAATGACTAAACAAGGTCCACCATAAGTATAATAAGCACCAGCGGCATCAACTAAGCGATCAGCTCCTAGGGTAGAAGGATTATCAATGCGAATATCAATTCCAGTTTTCACTCCAGGACCAATAAAGATAGGATTTTTATGTAAGTATTTCTTTATACAGTTTGTAAAAGAATAATTAATCTTTGGAACGACACTACTAATAATAATATCTTCAATATCTTCAACTAAAATAGATGAAGCATTTAAAAAAGATAATAACATAAATCCATATTCATCCGATGTCCTTTGAAATTTCGTTGTCAAACGATAATTTCCAATTAATTCATCTTGACGATAAACTCCCATTGTAATATTTGTATTTCCAATATCAATAACAACTAACATCTTTGTCCCTCCAAATCCATTAAAGTCTCTAAAATCACATAAGCTAATTCTTCTTTAGACATTAAGCCATAATCCAACATATCATCTTGTGTTATCATTGTCACAACATTGGTATCACCCTGAAAACCAGCACCTGCAGTCTTTAAATGATTAGCAACAATCATATCACAATTCTTCTTTTCTAGTTTTTCTTTTGCATGTAAAATCAAATCACTTGTTTCCATAGCAAAACCACATAAGACTTGATTGGCTTGTTTTCTTTGACCCAATTCATATAAAATATCTTTATTCTTCTGTAAGTCTAAAGTAAGTGTTTCATCATTTTTCTTGATTTTTTCATCAGCAATTTCTTGGACTGCATAATCTCCCACTGCGGCGGACATGATAATATAATCTTGATGACTAGCACTCTCAATAATTGATTCATACATATCTTTAGCGCTAATAACATCAATACATGTTATACCATATGGGACTTTTAAATGCGTAGGACCACTCACTAAAGTCACATCAGCCCCTAGGCAAAAGGCAGCCTTAGCAATAGCGTAACCCATTTTTCCACTTGAATGATTCGTGATATAACGAACTGGATCAATACTTTCTTGGGTTGGACCAGCACTGACTAAGATTTTTTTACCTAGCAATGGCTTATTAGCAAGTGCAAAGTCAATCATATCCATCAAATCATCTTCATCAGCTAATTTTCCTTTACCAATATCGCCACATGCTAAGATTCCTGAAGTTGGTTCAACAAAATAAACTCCAAGTTCCTTAAGACTTTGAATATTTCTTTGCGTGATAGGATTTTCATACATATGGACATTCATTGCTGGAGCAATCAACTTTGGACAAGTTGCAGCTAAAAATGCACAAGTTAACATATTATCAGCAAGACCATTGGCTAATTTAGCAATAGTATGTGCACTTGCTGGGACAACCATAAATAAATCTGCATCTTTGACAATATCAACATGCGTAATGATTGCAGGATTTTCATCATCAAAAGTATCAACATAAACTTTTCGTTTGGTTAATGATTGAATACATACAGGTGTCACAAACTGAGTTGCACTTTCACTCATCATGACTTCTACATGAAAGTCTTTTTTCATCAAGTCACTAATCAATTGAATGGCTTTATATGCAGCAATACTACCAGTAATACCAATAATAATTTTTTTTGACATCGGGGACCCTCATTTCTTTAATTCATTTTAATTAATATACGAGAAACCATCACAGCAATAATTGTTCCAACAATTGCTTCAACAATTCCATTTGTTGTTATAATTCCTAATAAATAAGGAAGTAATGCGGAAAAATCTTGTCCAATAGCACTGGCATATTGAGACCCAAAAATCACATAAATTCCTCCAAGAACAAGAATTGTATTTGTCATGGCACCTAAAAAAGAACCTACGATCATAGCGATTGTCTCATTTTTACCTTTTAATAATTCGTAAATGAGACCGGCAACATAACCAATCAAAACACGTGGAACAATAGCAATAAAAGCACTTAAAATAGATCCACTAATAAATGGGGAAAAGACAAATGATGTCACTGTAGGTTGAATTGTATTCATAATCAAACTTGATAAACCAAATACCAGACCAATTCCAGCACCTTTTTCTTTTCCTAAAACAATACCTGCAATAATAACAGGAATATGCAAGGTTGTTGCACGTAATGGACCAACTGGGATAAAGCCTAAAAATGGCACCATCACCATGAGAATTTCTATCGCTATAAATAGCGACATGAACGCAAGGTTCTTTGTTTTTTGTTTATTCATTTTTTACCCTCCACTGTCACTTCTTTAATAGAATGCGACGTTTCTATAAATTTGTTAAAAGAAAGATAAAGTTAATGCCAAATGGTCATTACTATAGATATCCCTTTTAACAGTGCTATTATACAACGCGTTTATAAAAAAAACAATTGCTATATCTTATCAATAGGAAAAAAGCGAAACTTTCAGTAAAAAACATCTCAAATATATCACATTATAAATTTTAGTTAAAATATTTTTTTATGAGAAAAGTCAAGAAATAAACCACTTTTATATAGTAATGATTACTATTATTAAAAAAGTTCTTGATTTTGTTAAAATTTGTAGTATAATAAAGGCAGATAAAAAATTGAAGGAGGAAAAAATAATTATGGCAAAATGGGTATGTAAAGTATGTGGATATGTTTATGAAGGAGATGCTGCTCCAGAACAATGTCCAATTTGTAAAGTTCCAGCTAGTCAATTTGAAAAAGTAGAAGAAGAAAGAACATCAAAATATGCTGGTACAAAAACTGAAAAGAATTTAATGGAAGCATTCGCTGGGGAATCTCAAGCGAGAAATAAATACACTTATTTCGCAGAAATGGCAAGAAAAGAAGGATTAGAACAAATCGCTGCGATTTTTGAAGAAACTGCTAATCAAGAAAAACAACATGCAAAAATGTGGTTTAGTGAATTCCATGGTATTGGAGCTACTGATGAAAACTTAGAAGCTGCAGCTGCTGGTGAAAACGAAGAATGGACTGACATGTATGCAAGAATGGCTAAAGAAGCAAGAGAAGAAGGATTTGAAGAATTAGCTATTAAATTTGAAAATGTTGGTAAAGTTGAAAGATCACATGAAGCACGTTATTTAAGATTATTAAAGAATTATAAAGAAGATAAAACATTCAAAGGAGATGCTCCTAAAGGATGGAAATGTAGACAATGTGGATTCATCTATGAAGGTGAAGAAGCACCTGAAAGATGCCCAACTTGTGGATATCCAAAAGCTTTCTTTGAAAGAATGGTAGAAAATTATTAATGATTAGAAGTGATGAGTTTTTCTCATCACTTTTTATTTTTATTAAAGTTTTTACATTTCGCTTTTTTTAGTGTAAACTATATGTTACGTAAAAAAGGGGAGTTGAATTATGGAAAGAGAAAAGTTTTCATCTCGTTTAGGATTTATTTTGATATCAGCGGGATGTGCAATAGGTTTAGGAAATGTTTGGCGTTTTCCTTATGTCGTTGGACAATATGGTGGAGCCTTGTTTGTTTTAATTTATTTATTGTTTTTAGTTATTTTAGGGGCACCGATTATGACGATGGAATTTGCGGTTGGACGTGCGAGTCAAAAAAGTGCTGTAAAAGCATTTGAAACAATTGAACCAACTAAAAAGAAATGGAAATATATTGGTTATTTTCAAGCTGCTGGAAACTATATGTTAATGATGTTTTATACTACTGTTGGTGGTTGGATGATTTCATATTTCTTTAAGATGCTTAATGGTGATTTTCAAGGTGTTTCACCTCAGGGAGTTGCTGATATTTTCAATCAATCATTACAAGATCCTTTTATGCAAGTTTTTTGGATGGTCGTAGTAGTTGCTTTAGGATTTGGTGTTTGTTCACTCGGTTTACAAAATGGGGTTGAAAAAATGACGAAGATTATGATGTCATCTTTATTTGTAATTATTATTATCTTGGTCGTACGTTCTGTGACCTTGCCAGGAGGGAGTGAGGGGTTATCATTTTATTTGATTCCTAATTTTTCGACCATTGCTAAGTATGGATTACTTGAAGTTATCTTTGCGGCAATGGGACAGGCATTTTTTACTTTGAGTCTAGGGATTGGGGCCATTGCGATTTTTGGAAGTTATATCAATAAAGATCAACGTTTATTCGGTGAAACATTAAGTGTATGTACCTTAGATACTGTTGTTGCAATTTGTTCTGGATTAATTATTTTTCCGGCATGTTTTGCTTTTGGAGTCAATCCAGAAAGTGGACCAGGACTTGTTTTTATTACATTACCTAGTATTTTTAATGAAATGTGGTTAGGACAATTATGGGGATGTTTATTCTTTGTCTTTATGAGTTTTGCAGCTTTATCAACAATTGTTGCTGTCTTTGAAAATATTATTTCTTTTGGTATGGATTTATGGCATTGGTCAAGACAAAAATCTGTCTTCATTAATATTGTTCTCATTTTTGTTTTATCTCTACCTTGTGCATTAGGTTTTAATGTATTGAGTGGAGTCAATCCTTTTGGTGCAGGAACTTATATTCAAGATTTAGAAGACTTCTTTGTCACATATAATTTCTTGCCATTAGGTTCACTTGCCTATCTTCTTTTCTGTACATCTCGTTATGGTTGGGGATTTGAAAATTTCTTAGTAGAAGCAAATGAAGGAAAAGGAATTCGTTTTCCAAGTTGGACAAAGTATTATTTAAAATATATTTTACCATGTATTATTATCTTTATTTTTATTCAAGGATATTGGACGTTCTTTATGAAATAGCACATTGTGCTATTTTTTATTTTATTTAAATACTTGTTGACACATAATACTATGTAATGTATAGTATTATGTGTCAGGAGGCATAAGATGGAAATACAATTAAAAAAAGGGTTATTAGAATATTGTGTTTTAGCGAGTCTTGTAAAAAAAGACTCTTATGGTTATCAAATTATAAAAGAAACAAGTCAATGTATTCAAATTTCTGAATCAACTTTGTATCCAATCTTGAAAAGATTGGAATCACATCAATTTGTAGAAACATACTCAGTAGAACATAATGGACGTTTAAGAAAATATTTTAAAATTACTGATTTAGGAAAAGAAAGAATTCAAGATTTCTTGGAAAGTTGGCAACAGGTTGAAAGTATTTATCAATATATTAAGGAGGCATCAAGTGATGAATAAACAACAATTTATAGAAAATTTAAAATTAAAATTGAAAGATGAAAGCTATGAATATGTTTGTCAAGTCATTGAATATTATGATGAAATGATTAGTGATTTGATTGAAGATGGGAAAACAGAACAAGAAGCAATTGAAAGTTTAGGAGATATCAATGATATTTTAAGTCAAATGAAAGGTGAAGAAGAAAATATTGTTATTAAAAAACAAAGTAAAAAGAATATGGCTTTCATTTCATTATTATTGGTTTTAGGATTTCCTTTATGGGGTTCTTTATTAGCTACGGCTTTTCTTTGTGTCTTATGTGCTTACATTATTTTATGGTGTATTCCGATTATGACAATTGCTGTGGGAATGGCTGGGGATGTGTGTTTTATTGTTGGAATATTTGGCTCATTTCCACTTTTCTTTACATCTTTATCTTTAGGCTTAACGCAACTTGGAGTAAGTGCAATCTATGGGGCTTTTGGTATCATAGGACTTATTTTGACTTATCTTGTTTCACGAAAGATTTTAGCTTATTCTCAAACTATGACATCATATATCAAGAAGTCAAGTTATCAACTTTTAAGAAAGGTGGGGGTTGTATGTTAAATGATAAGAATAAATCTTTAATAAAAATTGGTGGTCTTATTTCAGTATTTATGTTGGTACTTGGAATTGTTTTGTGTACAGCAGGATATTCAATGGAAAACAATATTGAATATTTAAAAACAGATCAACATCAGTGGTATCGTATTGTTTATGTGAATGAAGATGATGAATTACACTTTGGAATTTCTTTTGATCAAGTTGGAGTCCTTGGGGATATTGAAATACCTTTAGATTAAGGAACTATGAGAATAGTTCTTTTCTTGATTAGGGAGAATTGTCGATAAATGTTTACAACATCATCACATCAATGGTAAAATAAGTCATAGAATAGATAGGAGGGTAAACATGGATTTATTAGATATGATTTTTGGGAATATTGCAGTTGTGATAGGTGTGATTGTCGCAGTTTTGGTATTAGTCATTGTTGTGACAGGATATGTGAAAGCATCACCTGATACAGCCTATATTATTTCTGGGTTAAGAAAAGAGCCAAAAGTTTTAATTGGGAAAGCTGGGATTAAGATTCCTTTCTTAGAAAAGAAAGATGAATTGAATCTACAGTTAATTCCGATTGATGTGAAAACATCAAATGCGGTTCCAACCGCTGACTATATTAATATTAATGTTGATGCGGCAGTTAATATTAAAATCAGTGATGAGCCATCACGTTTAAATTTAGCTGCTCAAAACTTCTTAAATAAGCCAGTAGAATATATTGCAAATGTGGCTAGAGAAGTTTTGGAAGGAAATATGCGTGAAATTGTTGGTCGTATGAATCTTGAAGAAATGGTTTCTGATCGTCAAAAATTTGCTGAATTGGTGAAAGAAAATGCTGAACCTGATTTAGCGAAAATGGGGTTAGATATTGTTTCATTTAATGTTCAAAATTTCGTAGATGGGAATGGTGTAATTGAAAACTTAGGTGTCGATAACATCGTTAAGATTCAAAAAAATGCTGCGATTTCTCGTGCTGTGAGTGAAAGAGATATTGCTCAAGCTCAAGCAAAAGCTTCTCAAGAAGCAAACGATGCCAAGATTGCAGCAGAAACAATCATTGCTGAAAAGAATAATGAATTGGCTATTAAAAAGGCTGAGTTAAAGAAAGTGGCTGATGCTAAGCAAGCGGAAGCAGATGCAGCTTACAAGATTCAAGAAGAACAATCTCGTAAATCAATTGAAATTGCAACAGCTGATGCCAACATCATGAAACAAGAAAAAGAAATTGAATTAAGACGTAAGGATGTTGAAGTTACTGAACAAGAATTAGATGCGAAGATTAAAAAACAAGCTGAAGCAGAAAGATTTGCTGCTCAACAAAGAGCTGATGCTGAATTGTATAAACGTCAAAAAGATGCTGAAGCGCAACTTTTTGAAAAACAACGTGAAGCTGAAGCTAAAAAAGCCGAAGCCGAAGCTGTGAAATATCAAATGGAACAAGAAGCTGCTGGTATTCAAGCTAAAGGTGAAGCTGAAGCCAAAGCAATTGAAGCTAAAGGAATGGCCGAAGCTGAAGCTTTAAATAAAAAAGCTGAAGCTATGAAGAAATATGGTGAAGCAGCTGTTATGGAAATGTATTTTAATATGTTACCTAAAGCTGTTGAAGCAGCAGCTAAACCACTTGAAAAAGTTGATAAGATTACTATGTATGGTGATGGAAATAGTGCTAAACTTGTTTCTGATATCGTGACAACAGCAACCCAAGTGAGTGAAGGAATGAATGAATCAATGGGAATTGATTTAAAGAGTTTATTAGCTGGATTTATCGGTGGTAAAATCGCAACAAATGATGATGATCAAAAGTAAAAGAACTGATTTTTCAGTTCTTTTCTTATCAAGGAGAACATATGCAAACAATTGAAGCAAAAACAATTTTAAGTAAAACAAAAAATCCCCAATATTGGTTTGGGAATGATTATAATATGAATTTATATCGTGGTTGTCATCATGGTTGTATTTATTGTGATAGTCGTAGTGAATGTTATCAAAATGATGAATTTGATATTGTTAAAGTCAAAGCAAATGCTTTAACGATTTTAAATCAGGAATTAATGAAAAAGAAATATAAAGGTGTTGTTGGAATCGGGGCAATGAGTGATACTTATAATCGCTTTGAAGAACAAGAAGAAATCACAAGAGGAGCTTTAAAATTACTTGCTCAATATCATTTTGGGGTATCTTTAGAAACCAAAAGTGATTTGGTTGTTAGAGATATCGATTTATTTTTAGCTATTCAAAAATATAATGATGTTATTGTTAAAATGACAATAACAACTTATGATGATGAACTCTCAAAAATAATTGAACCCCATGTTTGTGTATCTTCAAAACGTTTTTTAGCCATTCAGAAAATGAGTGAAGCAGGTCTTTTTACTGGCGTTTTAATGCAACCACTTTTACCATTTATTAATGATACAGAAGAAAATGTTGTGCAAATTGTCAAAATGGCTCATGAGCATGGGGCACATTTTATACATGCTTTTTTCGGTGTCACATTACGTGATAGACAAAGAGACTATTATTATCAGAAGTTAGATGAACATTTTCCTGGATTAAAAGAAAAATACATAAAAAGATATGGGGCTCGCTATGTTTGTAATAGTAAAAATATTCATCATTTAAGATATGTTTTTCAAAGAGAATGTGAAAAATACGGTTTGTTATATAAGATGGAAGATATTATTAAAGCTTATAAAACCCACCAACAAACCGTTGAACAATTAAGTTTATTTTAATCACTTACAGGACTTGATAGAGGATGACGAGAGTCATTCTTTTTATCATAACTGATTTTATTTTGAATATTTTGATCATAATCTTTTTGAAAGATACATGAGAAAATCACGTTTAATAAATATTCCATAGAAACTTGTGAAGCAAAAGGGGCAATTTTGGTAAAGATTTTTTCTCGTGAACCAATATTTAAAATATAGTCAGCATAATGTGATAAATGATTGTCACCAATAGAAGTTAAAACAATAATAGGGGTTTTCTTTTCTTTTAAAATTTGCGCAATTTGAATCAAATCATGCGTCTCTCCAGAATAAGAAATAATCACAGCAATTCTTTTTTCATCAGAATTATATGATAAAAAGACTTGCTCCCCATGTAATGCTTTTAAATTTACATTTCTAGCAATCCGCATCATTTTATGTTGAAAACTCATGGCTGCAAGTAAAGAATTACCCGAACCATAGATATCAATATCATGAGATTGATATAATAAATCAACAATTTTCTCTAATTGATCAAAATCAATAAGTTTAATTGTATCTGCAATAACTTCTTCAGATAAAGAAGCCAGCTTATGACAAATCATTGGATGGGTGTCTTTTTTTTCAAAAGGAAAATTCACATCAATCCGATTAGAATGATGCAAATCATATTGGAGTTCTGCAGAATATTTGATCTTAAAATCATTATATCCTTCTAATCCGATCTTTTTACATAAACGAACAATAGTTGCTGGGGAGGTATAAGTATTTTTCGCCAGTTCTTTCACTGACATACTTAAAACATCATCTCCATGATTTAAAATATATCTTGCTATTTCTTTTTCTGATTCAGAGAATTCAAGCTCAAATTCTAGTTGTGTCATTATACTCATTTTTATCACCATACTTAGTATATCATGAAATAGAATAAAATAAATCCTTAAACACGATCGTATTTGTTTAATTCTCCCTGTTTTTATAATATAATAAAGATAAAATAAGGAGGAATAAAAAATGACAATAAAATTACCTAAAGATTTTTTCTTTGGTGCAGCAATGTCTGGACCACAAACGGAAGGGAGTTGGAATGTAGGAGGTCGACTTCGTTCCTATTGGGATATGTATTCAGATATGGAAATTAATGCTTTTTTTAATAACGTAGGATCATATGTAGGAAATGACATGTATCATAAATATGAGGAAGATATTAAGCTTTTAAAAAGTATGAATTTTAAATCTTTTAGAACATCTATGCAATGGACAAGATTATTGGATCAAGATGGCAATATCAACCCAGAAGGGGCTGCTTGGTATCATAAATTGATTGATTGTGCCAATGAAAATGGGATTGATATTTTTATGAATATGTATCATTTTGATATGCCTGAATATTTGGTAAAACGTGGTGGATGGCAGAATCGTGAAGTGGTTGAAGCTTATGCTAATTTTGTAAAAAAAGCAATGGAAGAATTTGGTGGAAAAGTCAAATATTGGTTTACTTTCAATGAACCAATTGTTGAACCAGAACAACAATTTTTATTAGGAACTTGGTATCCTTATTTGCATGATTTTAAACAATCTATTAATGTACAATATAATATTACTTTAGCTCACTGTTTAGCCGTTATGAATTTTAGAAAACTTCAAAAAGAAGGAAAAATGATGGAGGGAGCAAAAATTGGAATGATCAATTGTTTTGCACCACCATATACAAAAGACAATCCAACTCCTGAAGATTTAGAAGCTGTTCGCATGACTGATGGATTACATAATCGTTGGTGGTTAGATGTTGTGGCTCATGGTCATTTACCAGAGGATGTTTTAGATACGGTTGAAAATGATTGGAAAGTTGAGATCAATCGTCGTCCTGGTGATGAAGCAATTTTATCACAAGGTAAAGTGGATTGGTTAGGATTTAACTATTATCAACCTACACGTGTTCAAGCACCAGATTCAAAATTTGATGAAAATGGTTTACCATGTATTTCAAAACCATATATTTGGCCAGAAAGAAAGATGAATGTGCATCGTGGATGGGAAATCTATCCTAAAGGTATTTATGATTTTGGTATGAAAATTAAAAAAGAATGTCCTGATTTACCATTCTTTATTTCTGAAAATGGAATGGGTGTCGAAGGTGAAGAAAAATTCATGGATGAAAATGGTGTCATTCAAGATGATTATCGTATTGAATTTGTAAGAGATCATTTGGAATGGATTGCAAAAGCCATTGAAGATGGAGCGAATTGTTTAGGATATCATTATTGGGGTGTTATTGATAACTGGTCTTGGTGTAATGCCTTTAAGAATCGTTATGGATTTGTAAGAGTATGTCTTGATGATGGATATAAACGTAAAGAAAAGAAATCTGCTGCTTGGATTAGAGAAGTTGCTAAAACAAATGAATTTGAATAATAAAAATGAGCTGTAAATTCCTATTTGAAAGGAGTTATAGCTCTTTTTTTGTTTGTAGATGATTAAAGGATGGATAAATGATATAATAAAGATAAATAAATCATTTCATGTAGGAGAAGTATTTGTTTCTATAAGAGGTAGGTGATTGTTTTGAATGAATTATTTATACAGAAAATTAAAATTGATTGGGAACGCATTTCAAAGCAAAGTTATCTTAGATATATTGATTCACTTTGTCAGCTTGATGAATTAAAATTAGAGAAAAATGTTACATTTTTTGTGGGCGAGAATGGTAGCGGGAAATCTACTTTACTTGAAGCAATTGCCATAGCTAGTGGGTTTAATGCAGAAGGTGGAACAAGAAATTATTATTTTTCTACCTATGAAACACATTCTGAATTATGTCAGGCAATGACTATTGTCAAAGGATGGCGTAAAATTTCGTGGGGATATTTTCTTCGCGCTGAAAGTTTCTATAATGTTGCAACAAAAGAAATGGAATATGCTGATTCAAGACATCCATCTAAAAAATATCATGAAAAATCTCATGGTGAAAGTTTCTTGGCTTTAGTACAAAATAATTTTAAACCTAATGGATTGTATTTATTAGATGAACCAGAGGCAGCATTGTCGCCTCAACGTCAATTGACATTACTGGTTGAAATGAATAAATTATCAAAGCTTGGAGCACAATTTATTGTGGTAACCCATTCGCCTATCTTACTTGGATTACCTGATGCTCAAATTTATTCTTTTGATCATTATGTTCATGAAATAGAATATGAAGAAACAGATAGTTATCAAATTACAGAAATGTTTATCAATAATAGAAATCAATTATTAGAAAAACTTTTTGATGGGGATGAGATATAATTTTAATTAGATAGGATATTTAGTAAGAGGGTTGGTTGATTTTTAAAATATTTGACATGAAAAAGGCAACTGTTTTGTTTATGATATGGATAAAAGAATTGATATTTTTAAAGAATAATGGATATGAGCATTCTTGAGGATGCTTTTTCTTTACTTTGTCATAAGACTCCTTTAGAATAAAAAAATAAGGAGGTTATTTTATGGATTGTACAATACGAAAATGGCAAATAGACGATCAGTATGATTTAGCTAAAATATTAAATAATCAAAAGATCATGAATCATTTAAGAGATGGATTACCTTATCCTTATACAGTTGAAGATGCAAAAGAATATATTTCTTCTATGTTGCAAGCCAATCAAGAAAAAATGTTTGCTTTTGCTATAAGTGTTGATGAACATGTTATTGGCAGTATTAGCGTTACCCGTCTTGATAATATACATTATTGTACTGGTGAATTAGGATATTATATAGGTGAGTATTATTGGGGTAAGGGTTATGCGACAAGTGCTGTTAAGCAAGTTTGCCAATATGTTTTTGAACATAGTGATATCATAAGAATTTTTGCTGAGCCTTTTGCTTATAATACAGCATCATGTCGAGTTTTAGAAAAGGCTGGATTTATATATGAAGGAACCCTTCATAAAAATGCTATTAAAAATGGACAAGTACAAGATATGAAAATGTATGCGTTGCTAAGAAAGGAATTGAAATAATGGAACCAACACATAAAAGAAGAAAAAGATATAGTGGGACACATCCTAAAAGATATGATGAAAAATATAAAGAATTAAATCCTGATTTATATCCAGAAACAATTGAAAAGGTGATTAAAAAAGGAAGTACACCTGTAGGTATGCATTTATCTATTATGGTTCATGAAATTTTAGAGTTTTTAGATATTCAAGAAGGACAAATAGGATTGGATTGTACTTTAGGTTATGGTGGTCATACACTCAAGATGTTAGAAAAGTTAAATCATACTGGACATATGTATGCTTTGGATATTGATCCTATTGAAAGTGTGAAAACAAAAGAAAGATTATTGAAAAAGGGTTATGGAGAAGATGCTATTACAATTAAAAATTGTAATTTTAAAGATATTGATCAAGTTTCTCAAGAGGTAGGCTTATTTGATTTTGTTTTAGCAGATTTAGGTGTATCATCTATGCAAATTGATAATCCAAAGCGTGGCTTTTCGTATAAAAAAGAAGGCCCTTTGGATTTAAGATTAAATCCTCAAATGGGAATTCCAGCATCCCTTCGTCTTAAACAATTAAATAAAGATCAATTAGAAGAACTCTTTATCCAAAATTCTGATGAACCTTATGCAAAAGAAATTGCCAAAAATATAGATTCTTATTTAAAATCAGGAACAATCATTACCACAACAACACAACTCTATAAAATTATTGAAAAAAGCTTATCATTTTTACCTCAAGAAGAAAGAAAAGAAGCAACTAAAAAATCAGCAGCAAGAGTGTTTCAAGCTTTGCGTATTGAAGTGAATAATGAATTTGGAGTGCTTTTAGAATTTATGGAGAAATTACCAACTATTTTAAAACCGGGTGGAAGGGTCGCTATTTTAACTTTCCATTCAGGTGAAGATAGAATTGTTAAAAAGGCTTTTAAAGAAATGAAAAATTTAGGGATATATAGTGATGTATCACGTCATGTTATTCGTCCTAGTCAAGAGGAATGTCGTATCAATAGCCGTGCCAAGTCTACCAAAATGCGTTGGGCGATTAAGGCATAGATTTTTGTGATGAAAAATTGTTTCATATTTTGATGAAAATATGATGAGTTTATGAAACGTTGTTATAAACTCCAGATGAACTATTTACTATTAAAAATATTTTCTATACAATGGGTTTATCAAAGATTAAGGAGGAATTTTTAAGTGGAAAAGAAAATGCCAAAAGATTTTTATTGGGGTGGTTCTGTTTCATCATTTCAAACAGAAGGTGCAAGAAACGAAGGTGGAAAAGGTTTATGTGTTTATGATGTTAGACCTATGAATCCAGAATTCTCTGATTGGAATGTTGCGATTGATGCATATCATCGTTATGATGAAGATATTGCTTTAATGAAAGAAATGGGATTTAATTTTTATCGTTTTTCAATTTGCTGGTCAAGAATTATTCCTAATGGAACATTGGATGAACCGGTTAATGAAGAAGGAGTTGCTTTTTATAATCAATTGATTGATAAGTTATTAGCTGCTGGAATTGAACCAATGATTACATTAGTTCACTTTGATATGCCTTATCATTTAGTTAAAAATTATAATGGTTTTGCTTCTCGTTATGTTGTTGATTGTTTTGAAAGATATGCGAGAGTATGTATTGAAAGATTTGGAGATCGTGTGAAACATTGGATGAGTTTCAATGAACAAAACTTACATGGTATGATGTTAAGAGTGTCTAATGCTGAAGATATTCCTGAAGGTGTTAGCTTACCTAAACATTTATATCAAGTTAATCATAATGTTTTCATTGCTCACTGTAAAGCTGTTAAAGCATTAAGAGAATTACAACCAGATGCTAAATTCTGTGGAATGAATGCTGTGACAAATATTTACCCTTATACAAATACACCTAAAAACAATTTATTTGCTTGGCAAGCTTATCAATATATGAATGGTTTCCATTGTGATGTTTTTGCTAAAGGAAAATATCCTGATTATATGGTTGCTTATTTAGAAAATAGAGGATGGATGCCAACATTTGAAGAAGGCGATGATGAACTTTTAAAATATACAGTAGATTATATTGCATTTAGTTATTATCGTTCTAATACAGTTACTGAAGGTGAATTTGATTATGAAAGACCTTATCATGAAATTGTGAATGAACATTGTGTGAAGAATCCACATTGTGAAGCAAATGAATGGAATTGGGAAATTGATCCAATTGGATTTAGATGGACATTAAATGATTTAGCTACACGTTCTGGATTACCTGTATTTGTATTAGAAAATGGTCTTGGTTGGCGTGAAGATATGACTCAAGAAGAAGTTGATCAAATGCTAGCTGAAGGAAGAACAATTGAAGATGATTATCGTATCAATTATCATAGAGAACATATCAAAGAAATGAAAAATGCAATGTTTGAAGAAGGTGTTAAATGTTTAGGCTACATTACTTGGGGACCTATTGATATTTTAGCAAGTATGTGTAATATGGATAAACGATATGGTTTTGTATATGTCAACAGAACAAATAAAGATATGAGAGATTTAAAACGTATTCCTAAAAAATCATTTGCTTGGGTTAAAAAAGCATTTGAATCAAATGGGGAGGATTTAGATTAACAAGAGATTTTCTCTTGTTTTTCTTCATATAAAACAATGAATATATTATTAAGTTCTTATGATTTTCATGAAAAGTGGGCACAAGATATCATGGGACCACTTTTACATGATGATATGAAGGTTGTTGTGATTCCTTTTTCTTTTGATGAAAAAGAAGTCACAAATATTCAAGAATTTGATCAAAACTATGGCATAAATGGAAAACATACACCTTATATTTTAAGACCTTTTCATTATTATGGTTTAAAGGATATCACATTTATTGATTATTTCAGAGATAGTCATGAAATTGCTCAACAAAAAGTGAAACAAGCTGATATTATTTTTCTTACAGGTGGATTACCTGATCAATATTTTAAACGTTTAAATGATTTTGGATTAACTTTGCTTATTCAAGAAAGTAAAGCGTTAATTATTGGGGCCAGCGCTGGAGCCATGGTTCAATTTGATCATTATCATATAACACCGGATGATGATTATCCAACGTATCAATATCAAAAAGGTTTAGGATTGGTTCATGGTTTTGAAATAGAAGTGCACTATTGTCATAGTCCTATTCAAGATGAAGGAATTCAAAGAGTCATTCAAGAAAAAGGATTACCAACTTATACAGTTGCAAATGATGGTGGTTTGTTTTATCATCATCAACGAGTTATCCCTTTTGGAAATGCTCATTTGGTTAATGAAAAACGTCAGAATCGACTTTAAAAGCATATGAATTTTTATATGAGTGAGAATCATCTTCTCATTCTTTTTGGTTATGGTAAAATAGAAATACAAGGATGTGAAAGAATGGAATATATACCAATTCAATGTAAAAGTGCAATACGAAAAGTTCATGGAGGTATGCCTTATCAACATGATGTTAATATCTATCGAGGATGTGAACATGGTTGTTTATATTGTTATGCTTTGTATTCACATGATTATTTAGAAGATGAAAAGTTTTATGATCATATTTATTATAAAGAAAATATTGTAGAAATTTTAGAAAAAGAAATAAGTAAAAAAAGCTGGCAGAAAAAAATCATTAATTTTGGAAGTGTTAGTGATAGTTATCAGCCATGTGAAAAAAAGCTGGAATTAATGCGTGACGTTTTAAAACTGATGATTAAATATCAAAATCCAGTTAATATTTCAACAAAATCAACATTGATTTTAAGAGATTTGGATTTAATCAATGAACTTTCAAAAGTAGCTATGGTTAATATTACATGTACGATTACTTGTGCAGATGAAGCAATTCAAAAAATCATTGAACCCAATGCTGCCTCAAGTGTAGAAAGAATGAAAGTTTTACAGCTTATTAAACAAAAAACAGATGCAAGCGTAGGCATTTTGATGATGCCTATCATTCCTTATATGACTGATTCTGTTGAAAATTTTGAAGCTATTTATAAGTTAGCACAAAATATTGGTTTGGATTATATTGTTCCAGGGACTTTGTATTTACGGGGAAAGACACGACCTTATTTTTTAAATAGTATTCGTCAATATGATGAAAATATGTATTGGAAATTAACAAAATTATATTCTCAAAAAGATGCTTTAAAAGAATATAAAAAGGGTATTTATCAAAGATTAAATCAAGTTCGTAAGGTTTATCATTTAGAAAATAAATTATTAAAAAAAGAGAATGAATAAAAATCATTCTCTTTTAGCACTTTAGACTTGACTGTGCTAATGGAAAGGTGTAATATACTATTAGCACATAGATTGGTTGAGTGCTAATAAGAAGGAGACGATAGTATGGCAGATAAAAAACAATTTAAAGCTGAATCACAAAGATTATTAGATTTAATGATTAATTCTATTTATACGCATAAAGAAATCTTTTTAAGAGAGTTGATTTCTAATGCTAGTGATGCTTCTGATAAATTATATTATAAAGCATTAACAGAAAAAATTAATGGTATTTCTAGAGATGATTTATCAATTCAAATTGTTATTAATAAAGATCATCGTATGTTATCAATTATTGACCAAGGAATTGGGATGAATGAACAAGAATTAGAAGAACATTTAGGAACAATTGCTAATTCTGGATCATTTGAATTTAAAAATGCTTTAGAAAAAGGTGAAGCTGATGTAGATATTATTGGTCAATTTGGAGTTGGATTCTATTCTGCTTTCATGGTTGCTCATAAAGTAGAAGTCATTTCTAAAAAATATGGTGAAGATAAAGGTTATATTTGGGAATCTGATACAAGCGATGGATATACAATTCAAGAATTTGATTATCCAAGTCATGGAACAAGAATTAATCTTTATTTAAAAGAGAATACTGATGATGAAAATTATGATCAATATTTAGATGAATATGAAATTCAAAGATTAGTAAAAAAATATTCTGATTATGTTCATTATCCAATTGAAATGGATATGACAACTTCTAAGAAAAAAGAAGATAGTGATGAATATGAACAAGTTATTGAACATCGTACATTAAATTCAATGGTTCCATTATGGAAAAGACCTAAAAAAGATATTACTCAAGAAGATTATAATGAGTTCTATAAAGATAAATTCAATGATTTTTCTGACCCATTATGTGTTATGCATAATAGTGTAGAAGGAACAATTTCTTATGATTCATTGTTATTTATTCCATCTCAACCACCAATGAATTACTATTCTCAAGATTATGAAAAAGGATTACAATTATATTCACGTGGAGTCTTTATTATGGATAAGGCGAGTGAACTTGTACCAGAACATTTTAGATTTGTAAAAGGTTTAGTTGATTCACAAGATTTATCATTAAATATTTCTCGTGAAATGTTACAACATGATCGTCAATTAAAACTTATCGCTGATAAGATTGAAAAACGTATTCAAAGTGAACTTGAAAAGATGTTAAAGAATGATCGTGAAAAATATGAAGAATTCTTCAAGAGCTTTGGATTGCAATTAAAATTTGGGGTTTATAATAGCTATGGTATGTTAAAAGATAAATTACAAGATTTATTGTTGTTCTATAGTGCCAACAATAAGAAAATGATTACTTTTAATGAATATGTTGAAGCTATGAAAGAAGATCAAAAAGAAATCTATTTTGCTAGTGGTGAAAGTGTTGAAAAGATTGATCATTTACCAACTGTTGAAATGGTTAAGGATAAAGGATTTGATATTTTATATCTAACTGATAATGTTGATGAATTCTGTTTACAAATGTTAAGAGATTATAAAGAAAAAGCATTTAAGAACATCAATCAAGGTGATTTAGATATTGAAAGTGATGAAGAAAAGAAAGAACTTGAAAAAGTCAATGAAAGCAATAAAGATTTATTAGAAACTTTAAAAGAAGCTTTAAAAGATCAAGTTCAAGATGTTAAAGTATCTTCAAGATTAAAATCACATCCAGTATGCTTAGTCAGTGGTGAAGGGGTTTCTTTTGAAATGGAAAAGGTTTTAAATCAAATGCCTGATGGTCAAAATATTAAGGCTGGTAGAATCTTGGAAATTAACCCAAATCATCAAATCTTTACGGCTTTACAATCTATTTTTGAAAAAGATAAAGAGAAAGTTAAAGATTATGCATCATTATTATATGATCAAGCTTTATTGATTGAAGGATTTACAATTGATGATCCTGTAGGCTTCTCAAATAAAGTTTGTGCTTTAATGGTTGAAGCAAATAAATAGTTAAATGAAACTGAAAGATTAAAAAAGTCTTTCAGTTTTTGTATGAAAATATATTTTTATAAGATATTTTGTTATAATGGAATAGGAGGTTTTCAATATGGAATTACAAGATGTTTTAGAAAAAAGAAGAAGTATAAGAAAGTATCAAGCAACAAAAGTAAGTGATGAGATGATTCATCAAATTATTGATGCAGCGATTTTAGCACCATCATGGAAAAATTCACAAGTTACCCGTTATTATATTGTTAGAAGTGATGAAATGCTTGCAAAAGTAAGAGAGGCCCTACCTGATTTTAATCAGCAGAATGTCGAAAATGCTCCGGTTTTGATTGTTACAGCAATTGTTTTGGATCGTTCAGGATTTAATCGAGATGGTACACCTAGCAATGAATTGGGCAATGGATGGGGATATTATGATTGTGGATTGCATAATATGAATTTGTTATTGAAGGCAACAGAATTAGGACTATCAACCCTTGTTATGGGAATCAGAGATGCTAAGATTCTTCATGAATTATTAGCGATTCCAAATAATCAATCTGTTGTGAGTGTCATTGCGTTAGGATATGGTAATATTGATCCAGCAATGCCTCAAAGAAAGACTTTTGAAGATATTGCAGTTATGAAATAATAATAGCTATGCCTTTAGGCATAGCTATTTATAGTAATTAATCATTTTTTGAATTTGTTGAGGTGTTGGAGTAAAGCTTAAAGATAATAATACAACACGATTTTCTTTTTGAATAATTAAAGTTGTTAATTTTTGATTTTGATATCCATATAAAATATGATGATCTTCTTTCACAGAAGTGCAATAATACTGCTTTGGATTGGCTTTAAAATCTTCCATTAATTGTTTAGCAGATTTTTGAGAATGTAATTGGTATTCTTTGGTATAAAGCATTGGCTGATTTGTTGATTCAAGAACAGAATAAGAATGAGGAACTGTGAAGCTTCGATGTTGTAAGGTTGAAAGTTCACTTTTATCATTTATTCCTAAATCCTTGATTGTTAAAACCGGATGTTCTTTTAAAGTAAATTCTTGAGCATTGAAGGTATCTTCAACAAATCCACCACCAATAAGACATAAGCAAGTGATTGAACAAATCATATATATTTTTCTAAAGTAAGAAAGCCGACTATAAGATAAAGGTTGTCCTTTTTTGGCTAACTGCTTGTAAAAGGCTTTGGTATAATAGAAATTCACAAAGCAGCGAAATACTGCTGTTAGGCAGAGTAAAACAAGACCAGCATAGACAAAAGTAATCCCATAACTTAAAAAGGTATCAATATTCATAGCATATAAAGAGCCAAGAATGAAAAATGCAGCTAACCATAATGAAGCAATAAAAGCACAAAATGATTGGATTCTTTTGATATTATCAATCAGATCTTTTTTGTTTTTAAGATTGATTTGAAAATCTTTTTCTTGTTGACTTGCAAAAACATACATATCACGTTTATTATAAATAAACTGATAAGATTTTTTGATATATTTTTTTACAAAAGCTTCTTTATCGGCTTTTTTTTCTTTTCTATTTTTCCCAAATGTTTTATGAAAATCAATATAGTAATAAACTGGATGATTAACTTGTTTAAAGATTGAAATCAAAGATAAATCACGACAATAATAACCCATTTGACCTAATTGATTTAATTTTTTTTGGAATAATTCATGTTCATAAGGACGATAATTTATGATTTTAATTTGATATTTCATATTTCCACCAGACTTTCTATAGTATTATATCAAACTCCATGGATATTGTCTAATAGATGCTTACCTTAAGAAAATATTAAGAATTTGTTAAAAAAATGTAAATTGTTTGTTTTCAAGGTATCAATTATATAGTATAATAACTTTGTAACTTTGTGTAAAAATGACAAAAATGAGGAGGTCATTTATGGATTTGACGTTAGTTTTCTCGCTTATGGGAGGACTAGGAATGTTCTTATATGGGATGAAACTTATGAGCGATTCCTTAGCCAACGTAGCGGGAGCAAAATTGCGTACAATATTAGAAAAAATGACAAAAAATACTTTTGTTGGGATGTTAGTGGGAATGGCATTCACGGCTGTTGTCCAATCATCATCTGCGACAACTGTTTTGGTAGTAAGTTTTGTCAATGCTGGATTGATGAATTTATATCAGGCAACTGGAATCATCATGGGAGCCAATATTGGAACGACAATTACAGGACAATTAATCGCATTTAATTTATCGGATATTGCACCACTGTTTGTTTTAATTGGTGTGGTTATGCTGATGTTCTCAAAGAAAGCAAATATTCAAAAGATTGGTGAAGTTATTTTAGGTTTTGGTATTTTATTTGTTGGTTTAGCTTCAATGTCAGGGGCAATGTCAACTTTAAAAGATTCACCAGTGATTGTACATATGCTTTCTACTTTAACGAATCCATTCTTAGCAATATTGATTGGATTTGCGATTACAGCAGTATTACAATCATCATCAGCAACAGTTGGGATTGTTATTTTGTTAGCTTCTCAAGGGTTATTACAATTGCATATTTGTTTCTATATTATTTTAGGATGTAATATGGGATCATGTGTTTCTGCTTTAATTGCTAGTCTTGGTGGGAAGAAGAATGCCAAACGTGCGGCTTATATTCATTTCTTATTTAATGTCTTTGGCTCACTAGCAATTGTTGTTTTATTGCAATTGTTTATGCCACAAATTGAAGGTGGTATCATGGCACTCACTGGTTCACAACATTTAACAGGACAAGCGTTACATGATGCGATGGCAAGAAATGTTGCTAATGCGCATACGATTTTTAAAGTATTCCAAGTCCTTATTCTCTATCCATTTACGAAATGGATTGTCAAAGCTACTTATGTATTGGTTCCAGGTGATGATGAAGAAAGTGGATTCTCATTGCAATATATTAGTGATAAAGTTGCTTTTTCTGCAACAACAGCTATCCCTCAGGCTATTCATGAAGTTGAACGTATGGCTGAGATTGCTCGTTTAAATTTAAATTTAGCAGTTAATTCTTTATTGGAAATTGATACTTCAACACAAGAAGAAATTGCTAAAAATGAGGAGCATATTGATTTCTTGAATCATGCGATTTTTGAATATTTAAATCGGATTAATCAGGTTCCTTTACCAGAAGAAGATTCACGTATTATTGGACCATTGTTCCATGTTATTGCTGATATTGAACGTATTGGTGATCATGCCAAGTCAATCGCAAATATTACTTTAACATGGGAAAGAAAAAAATATCAATTTACTCATGCACATAAAACAGAAATTAGAGAACTATTAACAATGGTTAATTCTGAATTAGAATTAAGTTTAGATATGTTTACACAAAAGTCATTAGATCATTTAAATGAAATCTTAAAGTTAGAAGATTTAGTTGATCGAAAAGAAGATAGGCTACAAAAAGCTTATTTAACAGATATCAAGAGAAAAGAAACAGCACCACGAGAAGGAATGCTTTATTCTGATTTGGTTGCTGCTTTGGAAAGAGTTGGAGATCATGCAACAAATATTGCTTTTTCAATTTTAAATGATGATAGTGAAGAAATTGGTCGTTTAATTGAAGAAGAACATGTTGATCCTTCAGATTATATTTTATAAGCCTACGCTGTAGGCTTTTTAGCTAAAGGAAAAGGGGGAAAAGTAATGAAAGGAAGATTTAGAAAATTTATTTCATATTATAAACCATATAAGAAGATCTTTATCTTAGATATGGTTTGTGCAATGTTGGCAGCAGGAGTTACTCTTGTTTTCCCAATGATTACACGTTATATTACAGGGGTTATTTTAGTAGCAGAACCGATTGAATTAGGTAAGATTTATCAATTAGGGTTATTGATGCTGGTTTTGGTTGTCATTGAATTTTTCTGTAATTTCTATGTGACATATCAAGGACATGTGATGGGAACTTATATGGAAAGAGATATTCGTAATGAACTTTTTGAACATTATCAAAAATTATCTTTTAGTTTTTATGATGAACAAAAAACTGGACAATTGATGTCACGTATTACGAATGATATTTTTTCTTTGACTGAACTTTATCATCATGGACCAGAAGATATTGTTATTTCTTTAATTAAATTTGTTGGGGCATTTATTATTTTGTCATCAATTCATTTGAAGCTGACTTTGATTGTTTTTGCTTTTATTCCAGTTATGGGTGGCTTTGCCTATTACTATAATAAAAAAATGAAAAAGGCATATAAGAGAAATAAGCAAAGAATTGGTGATATTAATGCCCGTATTGAAGATAATTTATCAGGGATTCGAGTTGTTAAAAGTTTTGCTAATGAAAGTCAAGAAATGGATAAGTTTCAAGTAGAAAATATGAATTTTGTTGATAGTAAACGCAATAGTTATTTATATATGGCAAAATATCATTCTGGTTTAGGTGTTTTTACAAGTATGATTACGATTGCCGTTATTTTCTTTGGGGCATTATTTATTAGTCAAGAAGCTATTACAACCCCAGATTTAATTGCTTTTGTTTTGTATATTGCTAATTTAATAGAACCAGTTAAGAAATTAATTAATTTTACTGAACAATTTCAAGAAGGCGCAACTGGTTTTGAACGTTTTATGGAAATTTTAGAAGTTCAACCAGATATTCAGGATAAGGCAAATGCTGTGGAATTAAAAGATGTTCAAGGACATGTTTGTTTTGAAGATGTTGCTTTTCGCTATAATGATAAAAGTGAGTATGTTTTAAAACATATTCAACTTGATGTACAGCCAGGAGAATATATTGCTTTGGTTGGTTCATCTGGGGTTGGGAAAACAACGATTTGTTCATTGTTGCCACGTTTTTATGAAGTCAGTGAAGGAAGAATTATGATTGATGGTCAAGATATTCGTGATGTAAAACTTGCGAGTCTACGTCAAAATATTGGAATTGTTCAACAAGATGTTTATTTGTTTGCTGGAACAATTATGGATAATATCCGTTATGGTAAGTTTAATGCGACGGATGAAGAAGTTATCGAAGCAGCTAAAAAAGCGAATGCTCATGAGTTTATTATGGCTTTACCTGAAGGTTATGATACAGATTGTGGTCAAAGAGGAGTAAAGCTATCCGGTGGGCAAAAACAAAGATTATCGATTGCTAGAGTTTTCTTGAAGAATCCGCCAATTTTAATTTTTGATGAAGCAACCAGTGCCTTGGATAATGAAAGTGAACATATTGTACAAGAATCATTAGAGTCCTTAGCTGCACATCGTACGACATTCGTTATTGCTCATCGTTTATCAACAATCAAGAATGCTAAACGAATTTGTGTCTTAACGTCAAAGGGAATTGAAGAAGAAGGGACACATGAGGAATTATTGGCTAAACAAGGTCAATATGCTTACTTATATAACATGCAGTTTAAAGAAAATTAATAATTTACAAAGAAAAAGGAAGAATCAATTTAACAGATTCTTCCTTTCTTGTTATTTATGAAAAGTTGATTTTGATTTTTCAATTCCATAACACTGTTCAGGGATTAATTCTTCTTCAATTCTTAATAACTGATTATATTTTGCAATTCTTTCACTACGTGATAATGATCCGGTTTTGATATAACCAGCGTTTGTAGCAACTGCTAAATCAGCAATAAATGTATCTTCTGTTTCGCCAGAACGATGAGAAACAACAATCTTATATTGATGTCTTTTTGCTAATTCAATCGCATCCAATGTTTCAGTTAAGGTTCCAATTTGATTGACTTTGATTAATATTGCATTTGCAATATTTTCATCAATACCCATTTGGAGACGATCTTTATTTGTGACAAACAAATCATCACCAACCAGCATAATATGGGATAAATGTTTTGTTAAAGCTTGCCAACCATCAGTATCATCTTGGTCTAATCCATCTTCAATAGAAATGATTGGATAACGATCACATAAGTTTTCATAATAAGTGATAAGCTCTTGAGAAGTATATTCTTTATTTTGCATATGATAGAGACCATCATGATAGAACTCACTAGCAGCTACATCTAAGGCAATGCAAATATCTTCTTGGGGTTGAAAACCAGCAGCTTGAATAGCTTCTAGGATACATTGTAAAGCAGTATCGTTATCTTCTAACATAGGGGCAAAACCACCTTCATCACCAACTGAAGTATTGAGTCCTTTTTGTTTTAATATCTTCTTTAAATGATGAAATGTTGTTGAACCCATCTCAACAGCTTGTTTCATACTATGAGCACCTACAGGAACAATCATAAATTCTTGAAAATCTAAGGGGTTATCGGCATGGGCCCCACCATTGATAATATTCATCATTGGAATAGGAAGGACATGTGCATTACAACCACCAATATATTGGTATAAGGACATATCATAGTAATTTGCCCCACAGGCAGCAACAGCTAAAGAAACTCCTAAAATAGCGTTAGCTCCTAATTTAGATTTATTCTTTGTTCCATCTAACTGAATCAATAAATCATCAATATATCTTTGATTTGTCACATCACAACCCAATAATTCATCTTGAATACAATCATTAACATGATTAACAGCTTTAAAAACACTTTTCCCTAAATAACAATCTTTAACCTCATCTCTTAATTCATGAGCTTCATAAATTCCAGTAGAAGCGCCAGAAGGTACGATTGCTCTCCCTTTCGCTCCACTTTCACAATAAACTTCCACTTCGATTGTTGGAAAACCTCTGGAATCTAAAACTTGTCTAGCAAAAACATTTGTAATATATGGCATTTTTTTCTTCACTCCTTTTTGTAAAGGATGGTCAAAAGATAAGAAAATATTCATGAAATGTCTTGAATAAAGATATTCAAAAAGGAAATAGTATGATATAATAATCAAAGAAATGAGGGATGAATATGATTTTTATTTATATTATAGGTGGTCTCATTTTTTTAGCTTTAGCGATTTATTTATTAGATAAAAGAGAAAAAATGGCACGTGAAATTAAAATAATCAAAGAATATCGTCAAGACATTGATGAAATGAATACTGAATTAGATGAGTTACAGACTCAATTAGATCAAATGAATGAACCATTATCTCGTTTAAATGAGATTTCAAAGAAAATATTAAGCTATATGAAATAACATTTCTTTTGAAATGTTTTTTTAATCGGAGGGGAAAAGATGCTTTTAGAAACAAAACGTTTATATTTAAGAGAATTCAATGAAGATGATTTTGATGACTTGGCAACACTTTTACAAGATCCTCAAGTTATGTATGCATATGAGCATGATTTTTCCAAGCAGGATGTCAAAGACTGGCTGGATAGACAAATACAAAGGTATTGTCAAGATGGTTTTGGATTATGGGCAGTGATTTTAAAAGCCAATCATAAGTTTATAGGACAAGTTGGTTTGTCAATGCAAGATTACAGAGGAACGCAGATATTAGAATTAGGATATCTTTTAAAAAAAGAATATTGGCATCAAGGATATGCTTATGAAGCATGTTGCTGCTGTCAAAATTATGCCTTCTATCATTTAAAACAAGAACAGTTACATGCGATTATTAAACACGATAACTATGCTTCAATCGCACTGGCTAAAAAGCTTGGCATGCAAAAAGAAGATGAGTTTTTAACAACTTATTATCATGGTGAGATGTTGCATTATCTTTATACAAGTGATAAAAATTCACCTATTTGTTTAAAAATGAGAGATGAACAACTACAAGAAAGTCATGTACAGAAGATTCAAGAATATAATCAAAAAATTATTTTGCATGAGTATGATTCTAAGTGGATCAATGATTATCAATACGAAGAAAAGAAAATTAAAGAAATTTTAAAAGACAAAGTTATTCAAATAGAACATGTTGGTTCAACGTCAGTACCGGGTTTATGTGCTAAACCAATTATTGATATTTTGTTGATTGTTGCTGATTCTAGCAAAGAAGATGATTATGTACCACAGCTTCTAGAAAATGGCTATATTTTAAAGGTGAGAGAACCTGATTGGTATGAACATCGGATGTTTTTAGCAACTGATAGAGCAATTCATTTACATGTTTTTTCCAAGGATTGTTTAGAAGCTAAACGGATGCTTGTTTTTCGTGATTGGCTTATAAATCATCCAGAAGATAGAGAACTTTATGCTCAAACAAAGCGTTCTTTAGCCCAGAAGGTTTGGCGTTATGTACAAGATTATGCAGATCAAAAAAGCGCTGTTGTACAAGCGATTATGACTCGTGCTTTAAAAAATAATAATGAGAAAAAATAAAAAAAGACAAATTTATTATTGACAATTGGTAACAATCGTTTATAATACTAGACATATCAACAAACTCAATGAAAAAGAGAGTAGTTTAAATGAGTATGAAGCGAGCTAACGTTGGTGTGAGGTTAGTATACAAGTTTAAATGAACCGCACTTTGGAGAGCAATATCTGAAATCAGTAGGATATTGAGTAGGTCTGCTTTAAAGACAAGAGGGGATATATCTTTGGATATATCAACAAGAGTGGTACCGCGGAATCTTTCGTCTCTTAGTTTTATACTAAGAGGCGTTTTTTATTGAAGAAAAGGGGATGAGTTTTGTGAACAGGGTGAATTTATTGCGGTGAGTGTCTCAAGCACTTATAGTTATAAAAACGAAAACATAAAACAAAAAAGATGAAAGTAGAGGGAAAAAAGATGAAAAAATTAGTAAAAGGTTTATTAGTTGCCGCTATGGCATTAACAATGACAGCTTGTGGAGGAAATGATGATAAAAAAGCAGATAATTCTGCAAATGAATCAAAAGATAAAGAAACTGTGACTTTAACAGTTGGAGTTTCACCTGACTATGCACCATATGAATCATTAGACACTGATGGAACAATTGTTGGTTTTGATGCAGATATGGTGAAATTATTTGAAGGGTATTTAACTGAGAGTGAAGGAAAAACATATAAATTAGAATTCAAACAAATGGATTTTGATAATATTGTTACACAACTTCAAGGAAGTCAAATTGATTTAGGAATTTCTGGATTTACTTATGATAAAGAAAGAGTTGTAGAATGGTCTAATCCTTATACTGCAACTGCTCAAGTTGCTGTTTTACCAAAAGATAGCAAAATTGCTTCTGCAAAAGATTTAGAAGGTAAAAAAATTGCGGCTCAAACTGGAGCAACTGGTGAAAATGCTGCTAAAGCAATTAAAAATGCAGATGTTGTTGGAATGAAAAATGTTCAAGATATTTTTAATGGATTAGCTGCTCATCAATATGATGCTGCTATTGTTGATTTAGCTGTTGCTAAAAATTATGTAAATAGTGGAAACTTTAAAATGTTAGATGGTTCTTTATTAGATGAAAAGAATTATATTATTGCTAAAAAAGGAAATAAAGAAGTTATTGAAAAAATTAACAAATGCATTGATAAATTCTTAAATTCAAAAGATTACAATAAATTATGTGATCAATATGGTTTAAAGAAATTAGAAAAATAAGAAAGAAGGTAGGGATGGTATGTTTACAGCATTTGATAAAGTGTTTACTCCAGAAAATATATTATATTTAGCCAAAGGGGCATTGATATCACTTTTGATAGCTGCTGTATCCCTTGTTCTTGGATTGATTTTAGGTATTTTAGGATCAACTGCCAAACGTTCTAAATATCGTATATTTAGAATCATTGGAAATGTCTATGTAGAAGTGATTCGTGGAACGCCAATGTTATTACAAATTTTATTATTGTTTTCTGTTGTTCCATCATTGTATACAGCTTTAACTGGGGATATTTTAAGAATAAATACTTATGTTATTGGTGCTATAGCAATGAGTATTAACAGTGGTGCTTATTCTACAGAGTTAATTAGAAGTGGTATTAATGGTGTTGATAAGGGACAATGGGAAGCATGTGAAACATTAGGGTTAAGTCATTGGCAAACAATGAAGATGGTTGTTTTGCCACAGGCTTTTAAGATTATTATTCCACCCGTTATTAGTGAATTTATTACATTGATTAAGGATTCTTCTTTGATTAGTTGTATTGGTGCTGTTGAATTATTAAAAGGAGCACAAGTTATTGGAGCAAAATATTTTGATGTTATGTCTCCATATTGTGTTGCTGCAATCTTTTATTTGATTATGACATTAAGTGTTTCTTATTTAGGAAGATATATAGAAAGGAAGTTGGCTGCCAGTGATTAAATTAGAACATATTACAAAGAACTTTAAAAATTTAAAAGCTGTAGACGATGTTTCTTTGGAAATAAAAAAAGGTGAAATTGTTTGCTTGATTGGACCATCTGGTTCAGGGAAGAGTACCGTTTTAAGATGTATTAATGGTCTTGAAGTTCCAGAATCAGGAGACGTTTATATTTATGATCAAAAATTAGATTTAAATGGTGAAGATAAAGGTCGCCAATTAAGAAATAAAATGGGATTTGTTTTTCAACATTTCAATTTATTTCCTAATATGACAGTTTTAGAAAACTTGACTTTAGCACCTATTCAAGTGATGAAAAAATCAAAAAGTGAAGCAGAAGAAATTGCTTGTCAATATTTAAAACGTGTTGGTTTATTAGATAAAAAGGATGAATATCCAAATAAATTGTCTGGTGGACAAAAACAACGTGTTGCGATTGCTAGAAGTTTATGTATGAACCCTGAGATTATGTTGTTTGATGAACCAACAAGTGCCTTGGATCCTGAAATGGTTATTGAAGTTTTGGAAGTTATGCAAGAATTAGCACAAGAAGGAATGACAATGGTTGTTGTAACTCATGAAATGGGATTTGCAAGAACTGTTGCAGATCGTGTCATCTTCTTAGAGGATGGTAAAATTATAGAGGAAAATAATGCTGAAGACTTTTTCTCTCAACCAAAAACCCAAAGAGCACAAGACTTCTTGAAAAAGGTTATGCATTAATGAAAATAGAGGAATTTGAAGTAGAAACTTGGATGACAGATCATGAAACTCATTGTCAATATAATTTGACTGAGACATGTGTGTCATCCTTATCTTTAAATGATCTTCAGCAATATGTTGAAGAAGATATTGCTTCTTCAATTATGTCAATGACTATGGACTATGGACCAATTGTTGGCTCAACACGTTTAAAACAAGCAATATTGTCTTTATATCAAACAGGTAGTGCTGATAATGTTACCATTACTCATGGGGCGATTAATGCAAATGAATTGGCAATGATTTCTTTATTAGAACCAGGTGATCATATTATCAGTTTATTTCCATCTTATCAGCAAATGTATGACTTTCCTAAGTCATTAGGATGTGATGTTTCACTTATTCATTTATCTGAAGAAAAAGATTGGATGCCAACGATTGATGATTTTAAAAAAGTCATGAAATCTCATACCAAAATGATTTGTTTAAATTCACCAAATAATCCAACTGGAACAACAATACCTTTAGAACTTATGCAAGATATCATTACTTTAGCTAAAGAAAATGATTGTTATATTTTATGTGATGAAATCTATCGTGGAGTCAATACGAAAACGCAACAATTGTCACCTTCATTTAGCGATTATTATGAAAAAGCAATTGTGACACAAAGTTTATCTAAAGTTTTTTCGTTTGCAGGTCTTAGATTAGGCTGGATCAAAGGTCCTAAAGATGTCATTGATTTGATTAATTATCGTCGTGATTATCACATCATTAGTAGTGGACCACTAGATGATTATTTAGCTTGTCTGGTCCTAGAAAATAAAGATAAAATATTAAAAAGAAGTTTAACTATTTGTCAAACAACAAAACAGATTTTAAGAGATTGGCTTGATAATGAACCACGTGTGTCATGTGTCATTCCAGATGAAGGCACAGTTTGTTTCTTAAAATATGATGTTGATATGCCATCAGCTGAGTTTTGTGAAAAACTTCAAGAGGAAACTGGTATTTTCTTTGTTCCAGGAGTAACTTTTGGAGTAGAAAATCATTTGCGTTTTGGTTTTACTCATGATGAGAAAGAAGTTAAAGAAGGTTTAACTTTATTTTCTAAGTGGTTAAGGCAATTTGATTGATTATATCTCCCTGTAGGGAGATATTTTTTAATACGATTATTTGCTTATTGAAAATAAAATGAGTTCATGATAAAATTATTTTAAGAAAATATCAGATAAAAAAAGAAAAATGAAAAAATTTTTTGTATATAGAAGTAGAGGGTTCTTTTGTAAGAAGGAGGAAAAGATATGAATAAAAAATCTTCTACGGAATTAGGTATTGTTGAAACATATAAGTACGATTATTTTTTTCATTATTCACTTATTTATTATGATGAATTAAGGCTATTTCTTTGCCGGTACTTATCACATGATCAATCTATTACATCAACTTTTGTGATAAACAGTGAAACATTTAAAGGGTTTTATGAAAATAAGAAATTGATCATGGATGTTGTTGTACAAGATGATAAGGGAAGATATTATGATTTTGAAATGCATAATTATGATATTAAATTGGAAGATCAAATAAGATTTCTAAGATATGGTGAAAGATTAGTTGATAATCAAGAAAAACGTGGTGTTGAGTATATTCATTTAAAACCAGTTTATCAAATGATTATTTATACAGGACAACCGATTGATAATTATCATGGTTATATTCATTATATTCAAAAAGGAGATATTAAAAATCATTTGTTTTATCGAGGAGATGTTGTTAAAACAGTTTTATTACAATTACAATTATTAAAGGAGGAGTATGATATGGAACAAAGATTAGAACCAATGGAACAATTAAGTTATTTATGGATGTATAATCAGTCGCATAAATTTAGTGAGATGTGTGATTTGGTGAAAGGTGTTATGAAAATTCACGATAAATTTATGAATAGTGATGAACTGTTGAAAGCTTATGAAATTGAGAGTGAAAGATTGTTGATAAGAAGTAAAATAAGTAGAAATAAAGAGGAGGGACGTGAAGAAGGACTTAAGGAAGGACTTAAAGAAGGTCGTGAAGAAGGACTTAAAGATGGTCGAAAAGAAGGACAAATAGAATTAGCTATTTTATTGATTGAAACAAAATATCATAAGAGTGGAGAATGGTTGAAGCAATGTACACCACAACAAATGAAACATTTTCATGAATTGTTTGTTCAAGATATGAGTTATGATGATTTGAAAAAGAATGTTTTATCTTATTGAAATTGAGGATGAATATATTTATGAATAGTGATGAACTGTTGAAAGTCTATGAAATTGAGAGTGAAAGATTATTAATAAGAAGTAAAATAAGTAGAAATAAAGAGGAGGGACATGAAGAAGGACTTGAGGAAGGACTTAAGGAAGGACTTAAAGAAGGTCGAAAAGAAGGACAAATAGAATTAGCTATTTTATTGATTGAAACAAAATATCATAAGAGTGGAGAATGGTTGAAGCAATGCATACCACAACAAATGAAACATTTTCATGAATTGTTTGTTCAAAATATAAGCTATGATGATTTGAAAAAGGCAATGGCTATAGATAAAGATTGATGAAAAAAGCTAATCGATAAGATTAGCTTTTTCTATGAAAGATGATGAGAACTATAGACCGATTTATAGACATAAAAAGATGATAAAACTAAAGTTGTAAATAATCCAATAAGCATAACCATAGCAACGCTTAATACATGATAACGAGGAGTTAAGATGAGTAAACAAATAAATTCAATAATGACTTCTAAAGTACTCATAACAAACATTTCTTTATTTTTATTAAGGGCCTGTAGAGTAGCACTAAGAGGTGTTTGAAGATAAAAGAGAGTAAAAGGAATAGACATGTATTTTAAATATTCATAACCATTGGTTGTATTGTACATAAACAATAAACAATAATCACCAAAGAAATAAAATAATAAGGTAAAGGGTAAACTAATGAAAAAACAAACAATAATCCCATAAATAACATGTTGACGTAATTGATGATAATGATGATAAGCAATATCTTTATTTAAAATTGGTAACAATAATCTTAAGACAACATTATTAAAGAATGTAGGCGTGACTAATATTGAAATAACATAACCACTAATAATTGCATATTGTAAATGAATTTGAGATTCACTCATTTGTAATTTTGTTAAAATGGCTACTAAAACAATAGGTTCAATAAAATTATAACAAGAATGAAGAATCCTTGAACCAGTCAAAGGTAAAGCAATATTCATCATATCTTTAAAAATAAAATGGTCCTGAAAATAAGATAATGAATGATAACGAAAATTAACCCGACGATGCATATGCGTATATAAATATAGAATTGAACATAATTCACCAACACTCATCGCAGTAATCGCAATACTGACTAAATAAGTCATTGATAAATGCGCACATAATTTAATCATGACATAAGTAAAAAGAATACGTGTCACTTCTTCTAATAACTGAGAAACAGAAAGTGTCCAGACATCTTCTTTACCTAAATAATAATTCTTGATAATTCCACTGATTCCAACCAAGGGAATAAAAGGAAGCATAGCTAGAAGGGGAAAATAAGCTTGATCTTGTTTTAGAAAATCCACAGCAATCATTTTTGAAAAAAAGAGGATACCAAACATAATCAATAAACAAGATAAAAAACAAATCAATATTGCTGAAATAATAACTTTCTTATTATTATATTTTGGGTTAGAAACAAGTCTAAAAACTGCTGAAGGAATGGAAAATTGAGCTAAAGTGATACATAAAGAAAGTGTTGGAATAACTAAAATATATAAAGCCATACCTTCTTCATTTAAAAGACGAGCTAACATCATTCTGTTAAAAACCGAAAAGACTTTGGTAATTAATGTACTACTACTTAAGATAATAAATGAATTAATCAATTTTCTTTTCATAAAACACTTCCTTTATTGATGAATTTCCTTTATAATAAATATGTTGAATTTATGAGAAATATGTTAGGAAGTGCAATAAATGGAAATCAATCTTAAGAATAACTTGCCTTTAGATATTCTTTTTTTAATTCGTATAAAAGCTAATGAATTTAAAAGTGAAGGTGTTCAAGAAATTAATGCTAATGATATTAAAGAATATTTATATCAAATTAAATGGAAGAATACAGATGCTCTATCAATGTGTGATATTATTGATGATATTATGTCACTACGTTTTTCGGAAGTCTTTGATTATTTAAAATTGAAGGTTATTAAAGAAGCATCGACTTTAAATTTAGATGATTTTAGTGAATTGATTACGAAATAACTGTTCAACAGTTATTTTTCTTTTAAGGAGAATATAATGGAATATAAAACAATAGAATCAAAAAATTATCAAGAAATACAAAATCAATATCATATCAACTCATTATTAGCTAAGATTATAGAGAGTCGTCATTATGATGAAAAAACAATGAATTCACTTATGAATCCAAGGCTCATCTATCATGATTTTTCCTTATTTGAAGAAGCTGATATGACTTTAGAAAGAATTCATGAAGCCATTGAAAATGAAGAAAAAATCTGTATCTATGGTGATTATGATTGTGATGGTATTTTAGCAACAACAATCTTAGTTCAAGCCTTTAAAGAATTAGGGGTACAGGTAGGTTATCATATACCGAATCGTTTTGATGATGGCTATGGCTTAAATATAGAACGTGTTGAACAAATGGCAAAACGTGGCTATTCACTCATTATTACAGTTGATAATGGTGTGAAGGCATTTGAAGCCGTAGAAAGGGCAAATGAGTTGGGTATTGATGTTATTATTACAGATCACCATCAATTTGATGCTGATTTACCAGATGCCTGTACATTTATTCATACGAAACTATCACCTGATTATCCTTTTAAAGAAATATCAGGTGGGTTTGTAGCTTATAAATTAGCGAGTGCTCTTTTACAAAAACAAGATAAATATTTGTATTGTTTAGCAGCAATTACAACAATTTCTGATATGATGCCTTTACTTGATGAAAATCGTTCATTAGTAAAAAAAGCTTTAACTTTTATGAATGAAGAAAAATATTTACCTTTAGAATTATTGTTAGGAGATCAAAAAAATTACAATACAACAACAATTGGTTTTACAATTGCGCCAAAGATTAATTCATTTGGACGCTTGCCAGAAATGTGTCCACCAAATATTTTAGTAAAATACTTTATGAAAGATGCACCAAGAGAATTAATGATGAAAGTCTCACAAATGGCGACATCTATCAATGCAAAACGTCAAGCAATGACAAATGAACAATATAGTTTGGCACATCAATCTGCTGGTAATGATTTCTTGTATTGGGCAAGTGAAGATGTTCATGAAGGCTTAATTGGTTTAATTGCGGGTAAATATACAAGGCAATATGAACGACCTAGCTTTGTGATGCATTATGATAAAAAAGCTGGTATCTATAAAGGGAGTGCAAGAAGTGTTGATGGTTTTTCTTTACATGAATTTTTTACAACACATAGCGAACAATTTGTAACTTATGGTGGGCATGCTTTGGCTGGTGGATTTGCTGTGGATGAAGCACACTATGAATCTTTTTATCATTGTATTGAAGAAAAATTAAAAGATGTGACTTTACAAGCAACAACTTCAGTTTTATTAATTGATGAATATGATATAAGTGTTGCCAATATTGAATCGTTAGCTTTATTAGAACCATTTGGAATGGCTAATGAAGAACCTATCTTTTTATTAAAAAATGCGCCTATTGTTCAAGTTTATCAATTGAGTCAAGGAAAGCATTTAAAATTAGATATTCAATTTTCAAATATAAAACTCTCTGCTTTGTTTTTCCAACATGGTGATATGTATGAACAATTAAAAAATCAAAAAACAGTTGATTTAGTTGGAACTTTACAAATCAATGAATTTAGAAATCAAAGAAATATTAATTTTATGATAAAAGATATTATATAGAATCTTTATAAATATCAAATAATTTGATATAATAGATAAACAAGGAGGGCTTTTCAGCTATGGATTTAAAAGAATATATTGCGGATATCCCAGATTTTCCTGAACCAGGTGTCCTTTTTAGAGATGTTACACCTTTATTAGCAGATAAAGATGCTTATAAAGAAGCAATTCGTTTATTGGTTGATTTTGCAAAAGAAAAAGATGTTGATGTTATTGCTGGACCAGAAGCAAGAGGATTTTTATTTGGATGTCCTGTTGCGACAGAATTAAATTGTGGATTTGTACCAGTTAGAAAACCTGGTAAGTTACCTCGTAAGGTTGTCACAAAATCATATGATCTTGAATATGGTTCAAATGAAATTCAAATGCATAGTGATAGCATTCAACCGGGACAAAATGTTTTGATTGTTGATGATTTACTAGCAACAGGTGGTACAGTACAAGCTACGGTATCATTAATTGAACAAATGGGTGGAAACGTCGTAGGAATTGCTTTCTTAATTGAATTAGAAGCATTAAAAGGAAGAAAACTTTTAACGGGATATGATGTTTACTCTGTCTTAAAGTATTAAAAAGAGACATTGTCTCTTTTTTCATAATTGTAAAGGAGGAAGAATTATGGAAATTAAAGGAAAACACGATCAAGTGACATTTGATGATGTCTTAGCAATCTGTTCAACTTATATTACCAAAAAAGAAAGCATTGATTTGATTAAAAATGCTTATGATTTTATTATGGTAAAACATGAGGGACAAAAACGTAAAAGTGGGGAACCTTATACCATTCATCTTATTTGGGTAGCATACATTCTTTCAACTTTACAAACTGGTCCAACCACAATTGCGGCTGGATTATTGCATGATGTCATGGAAGATTGTGATGTCTCACGGGAAGAAATGGTTGAACGTTTCGGTGAGGAGATTACAAGCTTAGTTGAAGGTGTTACTAAGATTAATAAGATGTTATTTAAGGATGAATCAGATATTTATGCAGAAAATCATCGTAAAATCTATATTGCTATGGCTAAAGATATACGTGTGATTTTAATTAAATTAGCTGATCGTTTGCATAATATGCGTACCCTTCAATATATGCGTCCAGATAAACAACAACGTATAGCACGTGAAACGTTGGAAGTTTATGCGCCGATTGCTCATCGTTTAGGTATTAATGATATTCGTATTGAGTTAGAAGATTTATGTTTATATTATTTAGATCCCAAAGCCTATCAGGAAATTTCTGATTTATTAGAACAAAAACGTAGTGAACGTAAAGAGTCTGTTGATAAAATGATGCAATCAGTGAAGGATTTATTAGATGAACATCATATCAAATATCGCATTAAAGGACGGGCTAAACATATTTATAGTATTTATAAAAAAATGGTTATTAAACATAAACGTTTTGATGAACTTTATGATTTAAATGCCTTACGTATTATTTTACAAGATAAAATGAAATGTTATGAGGTTTTAGGTATCATTCATGACCATTATCGTCCATTACCAGGTCGTTTTAAAGATTATATTGCGATGCCAAAACCTAATATGTATCAATCACTGCACACAGCTGTCATTGGTGAGGGTGGACATATCTTTGAAATTCAGATAAGAACTGAAGAAATGGATGAACTTGCAGAACGTGGGGTTGCTTCACACTGGCGTTATAAAGAGGGAAAAGATTATTCATCTAAACAAGAACAAAAAGATATTGTTGATAAGTTACAATGGTTGGGTGATTTTATTACTTTAAGCGATGAAATTAAAGATGGTGATGCTAAAGAATATTATGATTCATTAAGACGTGATATTTTTGAAGCGAATGTTTATGTAATGACGCCCCAAGGGAAAATTGTAGAATTACCAAATGGGGCAACACCAATTGATTTTGCATATCGTATTCATACTGAAGTTGGACATCATGCAGTTGGAGCAATTGTTAATAATGTGATGGTTCCTATTAATACAAAGTTAAAAACAGGTGATGTATGTGAAATAAAAACAAATAAAAATTCTGGTCCTAGTGAAGATTGGCTCAAGTTTGTACAAACAGCTGGAGCCCGTAATAAGATCAGACAATATATTACAAAGAAAGATGCTGAAACGCAAAAAGCTGCGATTGAAGAAGGTAAAAAACTATTAAAAGAAGAAATTCGTAAACGCGAATTAGATGAAAAGAAATATTTAGATCCAGAAACTTATAAATCTTATTTTGGTTCTTTTGGAGCAAAGAATTTTGATGATATTTTGTTAGTTATTGGAAAAAAACAAGCAACGGCTGCAACGTTAATCGATAAAGTTGCACCTAATCATACTGGCTTCTTTGATAATCTTTCTAAGATGTTAAAGAAAAACAATAACGCTATTAAGAATCAAAAAAGAACAAATGGTAGTTTAGGAATTAGTGTGAGTGGCGTAGATGGTTTGAAAGTTCAATTATCAAAATGTTGTAATCCTATTCCAGGTGATCCAATTGTTGGATATGTTTCTAAAGGACAAGGGATTAAAGTGCATAGAGCTGATTGTCCTAATATCAAAGGAGCAGAAAAAGGTCGTTTAATAGATGTTTATTGGGATTATACAAATATTACAGAAAAACGTTTTAAAGTTGATATTGAAATATGTGGATTGGATCGTCCTAATTTATTGAATGATATTATTACTGTTTTAGGACAAGTGAAAGTCAATATTTTAAATATTAATGCAGGTATTCAAGATATGGAAGCGCATATTAAGTTAACTTTATCGGTAGAAAATGCTGAGCTGCTACAATTGACTATTGATAATTTAAATAAGATTCAAGGTATTTATGATATTAAAAGAGTTATTCATTAAGAACCACTATAGATTTTCGGTTCTTACTCGGTTATGGGTAGAATAACTATCTAAACAGTACAAGAAATTGTACTGTTTTTTGTTTATACTGTTCAAATTGAAAATTTGAACAAATAGACTTTAGTCAGTTGAACACATGAAATGTGTGAAACAAAAAACCACCTGCTATGCGGGTGGAGAAATAAAAAGTTATACAGTAGTATCACCTTTCCGGTATAATGAAGTTGTTCAAGCTATCATTAAAAGAAAGGAAAGGTGATTTGACTATGGCTAAAAAAGCGAATTCTTTAGCACACACAAAATGGATGTGTAAATACCATATTGTGTTCACACCTAAGTATAGACGAAAAGCGATATATAATCAATATCGAGAAGACTTGGGAGAAATATTGAGAAGATTATGCAGATATAGAGGAGTAGAAATAATAGAGGGACACTTGATGATAGATCATGTTCATATGCTGGTGATGATACCACCAAAAGAAAGCATATCATCATTTATGGGATATCTCAAAGGGAAGTCAGCAATGATGATGTTTGATAGGCATGCCAATTTAAAATATCAATATGGGAATAGACATTTTTGGGCAGAAGGATATTATGTAAGTACAGTAGGACTAAATGATCAAACAGTCGCAAAATATATAAGGGAGCAAGAAGCATATGATATAGCGATGGATAAACTGAGTGTGAAAGAATACAAGGATCCATTTGAAGAAAAGGAAATCAAGAAAGAGAAGAAGAAAAAAGGGAAGAAAGAAAAATAGCAAAAAATCCCTTTGAGGGATAGCGAGAGTCAAGAGCGGTAGCTTGAACGAAGTGAAAGCAGCGCCTTGAGACGCGAGCAAGTAACAAAGGCTTATAGCCGCAGAGAAAACCACGCCTTTTAGACGTGGTTTTTATTAGGATATTATTTCTTATATTTGGGTATTAGGGTATAATAGAGATGTAAGGATGGTGATGTTTATGAAATATAATAAGATCGATTTGAATGAAAAACTTTTTGGTGATGATTTCATTGTTTATGACTGGAAAGATGATAACGATACAGTTACTATTTATGTAAAGGCAACATCTCATGATGATATTTGTCCTGTTTGTGTTTCCCCTGTTCACTCTGAGTATGCGAACTGTATGACGACGATTAAAAAAATCAACGTGTCTAGAATAGTAGGCATGAGTTGACCAATCGGATAATTGACAGTTTGGACAATGTATAAGATGAAAATTGATTGAATTAATGATTTCATCATAACTAAATTGATTAATAGACTTGATTTTTTTGTTTAATTTTATTATTATCGTATTGTTCAATGGAACAGGATAATTAATCGAACTGTCGGAGGGGAGATAATTATCCTTTTATCTTTCTGTAGATTTTATAACTAAATAATAAAACAATTAAGAATAATAAAAAAGGGAAACAGAGTATCTACCCCAAAATAATTGAAATCAGCAATAAAGTGAAAGGAAAGAGCACCCCAATAAAATGAAGTGCTCAAAAAATCCCCTGATATATTTAGTTACTCATAAATATATTGTTACAGATCTTTTTTTATAATATTTTTTGAATATAGTTTAGAATGATAAAAGAAATATATATTTAGAACAAAAATAAATAATATTATTATGTCAAAACGACATTTGATGATAATTTTTTAACGCTCGATGATAATAATTAAAAACGTTTTTTTTTTGTAATATAATACAGAAAAAGGAAGGAGGTAAAAATATGAAATTGTTAAAAAAAATAACAGCTATGATTGTTGGATATGTAATTAAATCAGATTACTGCTGTTCTCCAATGGGATATTATAAACCTAAAAAATAAAATACATAATATAGAAAGGAAAAAGAGACATGGAAGATGAAGTTGAAAAAACATTAATAAATATCTTTAAATTGTCAGGGATTTATATAACAGATGAAAATAAAAAAATAAAATTAAATATTGATTCTATGCAATTGGTTGTTTTAATTGCTGAAATTCAAAAAGAATTTTTATTGGATTTATTCGAGCAAAATTTAGACTTTAGGGAATTACATTCATTTAATGATTTTCTTTGTCTGATTCAGGATATGCTAAAGTAAGACTTTATAAAGTAACTAAGGATTAACAATTACATTAAAATTTAGAGGAGATATCTTTATGAAAAAGAAATTAGTTAAACCAACTAAATCAACAAATAACAGTGTTGTTTTATATGGTGAAGGCAATAATAAGTGTAGCTAAAAAGTAATTATAAGTATAGTAGAAAATAAAATTAATTAGATTTTTTTATGTATCCTTAGTTACTTTATAAATTTTTGGGGGGAAAGGAGATAATTTGATGAGAAAGATTGTTATTATTGATACAGGGGTTGATATCAATAACAAAAATATTAATTTGAATAGAATAAAAAGAATTAATTTATTTAATCAATATAATCCTTTCGAAGACTATATTGGACATGGGACTGCTATAACTTATATAATACAGAATAATACATTTGATACAGAAATATATACAGTAAATATATATGGAAAAAATTCTTTTACAAACGAAGAAAAATTATATGATACATTATTATATATATATGAATATGAAAGATATAGATTTGATTCATATAAGTAGTGGAATAATTTGTCCGAGTATGAAAAAAGAAATAAAAAAAATATGTTCATTATTATACAAAGAAAAAATATTTATTGTATCTTCTTTTGATAATGAGGGGGCAATTTCATATCCCGCTTGCCTTCCAGAAGTAATAGGAGTTCAGTTCTCTTTAAAATGTAAAAAAATAAATGATTATATTGTTCTAAATAATTCTAATATTAATATATTAGGATTTGGTGGCAAACAATTATTACCATGGAAAGATGGAAATTATAAAAATGTAAGCGGATCGAGTTTTGCATCGCCATACATTACGATAAAAATATTAGATTTATTAAACTTAAATTATCAGTTTGAAGATATTTTTAAGCAATTGAAAAAGGATGCCATCAATATAATGGAATTCGAAATAGAAAGTATTGAACAAAATGCAAATATTGACTATATAAATGATGCTGCTATATTTCCGTTAAATAAGGAAACAATTGTTTTGTTAGAAAATAAAGATCTTTTAGATTTTAATATAAAATATATTTTTGATGTTAATAATTATTATAATGAGAGAACAGTAAACAATAAGCGAATTTTGGGTGCTTTTAAACTCTTTAATATAAATCAAATATCAAAATATAATGATTTTGATACCCTTATAGTTGGACGTTTAGATAAAATAAATCAAATTTTTAATTATGATTATACTAAATATTTATTAGATTATTGTTATGTAAATAGAAAAAATATTTATTGTTTTGACGATTTAAAAAAGTATAACGACTTGGTAAAAAGAAATATTTTATCTGGATTAAATGTATTTAGTTCTAACGAATTATATAAGAATTTTAATGTTATTGATAATAATCTTGGAAGTTTAAATGTGTTATCAATACCAACTGTTGCAATTTGTGGGACATCACCAAGACAGGGGAAATTTACTTTACAACTTGGATTAAGAAGAGAATTAAAAAAAAGTGGATATAAGTTTTCACAATTTGGAACCGAACCATCTTCATATCTTTTTGGATTTGATAAAATGTTTCCATCTGGCTATGGTATTGACTTAAATGGCAATATTTATAAACAAATTTTGACATATAATAAGTTATTATCCTCAATAGAAAAAGATAGTGAGATAATGATTTTGGGGACTCAATCACAGACAATACCATATTCTTTTAATAATTTAAATTTTCTTTCTTTTGAACAAGAATCTTTACTAATAGCTAGTCAACCGGATTTGATATATTTAGTCATTAATAGTAATGATGATATAAATTTCATTAAACGTACTATTTTATATTTAGAAAATTATCTAAATTCATATGTTGGAGCTTTGATTTTATATCCGTATCAAAAAAATAGTGATTGGGTAATATTTGACAAAGAAGAAAAGAGCTTATCAGATATTGAAATTGAAATTGTCAAGGAAAAATTATATAAAAGATTAGGTAAGCCAATATTAATCAATGGAAAATTTGAATCAATATATAATCATATGATTGAATATTTTTGTGAAAGATAGGAATAGTAATTACGTTTTGAAATAGTATAGTTAAAGAAGAAAATCAGATAAATTTATGGAGGCATATATGATAATAGTTGAAGACATTCAAAAGGATATAAAAAAACATCGTATATTAAAAGAAATTAATTTTTCACTTGAAGATAACCAGATTGTTGCATTGGTTGGTAATAATGGTGCTGGAAAAACAACATTAATGAAAGTAATCAGTGGTATCTTAGATATAAATGGGGGATCAATACATGTCAATAATGAAAATAAATCTGATTATTTAGAATGGGCTCATAATAATGTTGCATATCAATCCACAAATGAAAGAGATTTGTCATATAAAAATACAGCAAAAGATAATATTATTTACTATGGAATTTTGAAAGGAACTAAGAAAAAGCAAATACTAGAAAATCTTAATTATTACTTAAAATATATTAAATTTGAAAATGAGTTAGTAAGAAAAGTTGAAGAATTATCTACAGGTCAGAAAAAAATAGTTAAACTATTAGCTGTTTTTTGTTGTAATTGTAAATATCTTATTTTAGACGAACCAACAGAGGGATTAGATATAGAGAATATTAATTTAATAAAAGATATCTTAATAGATATGTCTAAAAAAAGAGGGAAAGTTTTAGTGATATCATCGCATGACTTAAGTTTTTTGGCGGATATAAGCACAAGATATTTGTTTTTAAAAAATGGTCAAGTCATAAAAACAATAGATTCAAAATTAGAGGTAGATAGTTTAACTGAAATTTTTATAGAAAATCAAGGAGAAGAAAATGAAAAAATACTATGAATTACTTAAAATAGAATTAAGGATTACTTTTTTATCCAGATTGCAATATAAAGTAGGAATGATCAGTGATTTTATAATGATAGTAGGTGTGTTTTTGATTGCATTTTTCTTTAATGAGGGATCACCATTAAAGATATATTATGATATATCTTCAAATGATGGAAATATTTTGTTTTTTATTGGTTTTTTGTTTTGGCAGTTTTCTTCATTAGCACTTGGATTTTCTACATCAATAGTTTCTTCGGAAGCAAGCGAAGGTATTTTAGAGCAAAAAATGCAAAGTAGTTTTAAAATACAAATATTATACTTTATTAAATTAATTATTAATTTATTAACGAATTTTTTAATTATATTAGCACTTATTATTTTGATGTTTTTTTTAACTAATTTAACAATTAGAGATATTGTATTCTTTTTTGTTTCAATAATTTTAAATATACCAGCAATAATTGGTATGTATGGAATAGGATTATTATTAAGCACTATTGTTTTGAAAGAGAAAAAATCAAGTAGTTTAATATTAATTGTTCAAACATTACTAATATTTATATCAAATGTAATGAAGCCATTGGATAATATTATTGTCGCTTTAATACCATACAGTTTGGGAATAGAGATATGTAGAAAAATATATCTAGAATTAACAGTAGGTTGGGAATTATGGTTAGGATATATATGTATTAATTTATTTTGGATAATGATTGGTTCTTTTTTATTTGGTAGAGCTTTAAAAATCATTAGAAGGGAAGGAGCGTTTGATACGTATTGAATAAACAAAGTAATTCTTTATATACCTCATGTTTTAGTGGGACATTAATTGAATATTTTGGTGATAAGAATATTCAAGAAAAATCGCTATATTTATCAGAAAAAATTTTAAAAATTGATAATGATAAAAAAACGGGAGCAATTATATCACCCATTATGGATATAATGAAAGATGGCTTATCTTCTTTAGGATATTGTATTGTTGAAATAAATAAAGAAAATCTAGAACATGATTTACCGATTATAGTTCATTCACCCTTATCCTATTTAAATTATCATGATTTTTTTGAAGTATCTAATAAAATAAAGAAAAAGTATCACTACATACTTGTGAAACAAAGGAATAAAGAGCTTTATTTAAAGGATTCGTTTATTCCTTTGATACAACCAATAAAAATTGAGAGTAAATTAGAAAATTTAGAATTAATATATAAAGATGACGTATATGTATATAAAATTTTTAAATGTAAAAAAGGGAAAAAGAATATAACTACAAAAGAAATTGCAAATACTATTCCTAATTCTTTAGAAAATTATAATAAGAAATTTGACTTATTTATCAAATCTATAAAAGAAAATACTGATAAGAATATATTTGCTGAAATGAACTCTACTTTTTTTTCGGGAGGTTATTTAGCTTGTAGAGTGAATTTAATTAATATTTTAATGGATGAGAGTAGCAGAGAAAATAAACGTATATTGGAAGATTTTGTTTTTGAATTTCAAAGATTAATTTTAGATATAAGATTATTATTTGTGAGAATGTATTTATCAAATTCAAATATATATGTAAATGAAATTATAAATAAAATAATTAAACTAAAAGAAGTGAACCGCCCCTGTCAAGTAGACAGGTGAAATAATTAAAATTATTATTGAAGTTGTCGATAAGACAACTTCATTTTTTTATGTAGCTAATATTGT